>CAYONF010000099.1:0-12831 GCA_964405255.1 uncultured Limnohabitans sp.
GTGAAAATGAAGATTTTGTAAATCTTCTCAGAGGACTCATGGGAACCAAAAAACGGATTCACATCCAAGTAAATGGGGTTTTGGATCAAGAAATCAGGGACATTTCTTCCCTCGAAATCTCCCAAAGTGAAAAACTAAGCCAACTCTCCCTGCTCATTGATCACAAAATCTGGGGTGGATATCGTCTTTGGCCAAGTAACTTCATCGCCTATGATCTTTTGCAGGGCAAAGAAGAAAATTCAGCCCACTATACCCCGGAAGAGAAAAGCGCTTTTCAAAAAAGACTCAGCGAAAAAGTGGATGTAAAAAACTCCCTTCTCCTCGAAAGCTTCCTTTCCATGTACGCCTACCCCGTTCAAAACAGCATCAAAGCCAAGGAACTGAGCCTGAGCCTTTGAGTTTTCCGCCTCAACTAGGGCTGAATTGACAAACGGTGAAATGACGGGAATGAACCCTTTCCTGACTTGCCAGATGGAAAGCAGCACTTATTTTTTCATGGCCTAGGCGCCGAAACGTGGACTTAATTGGAGAAGAAGTCCCAAGAAATTATCGGGGGTTCCATGGGCATGCTGAAAATTGTATATTAAGCCACCGCTTCAATTTTCATCCCAGACAGTCAGCCTATGTTTTTGATCCTTTACTTCCTGTCGATTTGGTCTTTTTTTGAAGAAAAAATCCCCATCGGCCAAATCACCACCCCTTATGGAGAGATTCTGATCGCACTCGATGAGCGGACCCCGAGGCACCGTGAAAGTTTCATCGAGCTGGCAGAAGCCGGGTATTGGGACTCCCTGACATTCAATCGGGTCATTCCCAATTTCGTAGCGCAGGGAGGTTGTCCGGATACGCCGGCAGGTTTCAAGGATCCCGAATACCTCCTCGAACCCGAATTTCATCCCGAACTTAAGCATGTGTACGGAGCGGTAGGAGCTGGCAGGGATGACAATCCGGGCAAGCTATCTGCACGGTGTCAGTTTTACATTGTCCAAAACCCAAACGGCATCCCCAGATTGGATGGAGATTACACGATTTTTGGTCGGGTGATCAAAGGAATGGATATCGTAGACCGGATCGTAGCTGTCCCGAGAGATGGGTTGGATGAGCCGCAGACGCCCATCACACTCTCGATAAAAATCATCTATTTAAGTCAGGAGGAAGTCGAAAAGTTGGGTAATTTTCCAAGATAAATAGTTGACCCCAGCGCATGTTAACCACCTTTTTTCAAAAAAAGCCCGTCCGGATCACACTGTTCGTAGCAGGTGGATTTCTGGCGTTCTTGGCACTTTTTCCGATTTTTTTTCAGGAAAAAATCAGTTCGATCGTCCGACAGACCCTGGAAAAGCAGGTCCGTTCCGAGCTCCGATTTGCCGAGGTTAATCTGAGTTTTTTCAGGCATTTTCCTTCGCTTACCCTTTCAGTCGATGAGCTTTACCTGGGAGGATCAGAGCCTTTTGCCCAAGACACCCTGCTTTTTACCAAAGAACTCGCATTAGGGATCAGCCTGCCTTCGCTTTTTGGCTCCAAACTCCAAATCGACGAAATCTACCTTAATGAGGCGACCGTCAAGATCCGAAGAGATCTGGCCGGGCACTCCAACTTTGATATCATCGCTCCTTCCACAGACAGTATCCCAGCAGACAGCAGCAGTTTTGATCTGGAGATCGAGGGGCTGTTTTTCAGGGAAAGCCGATTTGTCTATCAGGATGAATCCATCGACTTGCACTGCCTGGCGGAAGGCATCTCCTACACCGGAGAGGGAAAGCTGGAGGCTGACCTGCTCAATCTCCAAAGTCAAATCAGCATAGCAGACTTTCACCTCGACTACGCGGAGATCCCCTTGTTTCATCGTAACAGTCTGGAGGCCAATCTCCTGACACGAATCAATACCGAGACCACGGCATTGGTATTTGAGCGCAATCAGCTCAAAATCAACAAGCTTCCTCTCAATTTTGTCGGAGCTTTTGAGTTTATCCCGGGGGGGTACGACATGAACTTTGTGTTGGAGTCCTTCGATGCCTCGTTGGGAGATCTGGTTTCGTTGATTCCTGAGGAGTATTTTCCCGCAGGGAAAGATTCCCGCTTTGAAGGGAAAGGCAATTTGGTGGCTTCCCTTCAGGGCCAATACCTCGAAAACGGCAACGCCATGCCCGGTTTGGCCCTCAACCTCGGAATTCAAGGCGGTCAGATCTCTGGCCAAGCCGCACCTGAACCGATACGGGACCTTTTGCTTCAGTTCAATCTTCGGGTACCCGAGTTGGATCCTCAGCAGATGAATATGCACTTGGACACCCTTTCTTTCCGCCTTGGAGCCGGGCATCTTCGCAGTCGTGCTATCCTTGATGGGATGAATCCCATGCAGATCGATGCTACACTCAGCAGTCAACTTGACTTGGCTTTGCTTCATCAGGCCTTAGGAACTCAGGGTTTGGATTTCCGGGGTACTCTGGCAATGGAGGGAAAGGCTGCGGGAACTTACCGCTTTGGCTTGGACCCGACGGCACTGCGGCATCCTGAGCCGGTGATTCTGGGCATTCCCAAGTTTACGCTAGCTGCCAAGCTTACAGACGGATACCTCAAGTGGGCCAATCTCCCCCAAGCCATCCAATCCATCGGTCTGGATTTCAAGGCCGAGGCTCAGGACAGTATCCCTTCTCATGTCGACTACCGGTTGAATTCCCTCTCCATCCAGGCCATGGACCAGCAAGTCACCGGGGGAGGCAGCTACCTCGGCAGCCAAGGACATCAGGTCGACGGGTTCCTTCGAGGAGAGCTGGATTTGGGGACAATCGCTGGATTTTATCCTTTGGACTCAGGGTATAGACTGGCGGGAAAAGTGCTTTTGGATGCCAAAGCAAAAGGAAATTACCTTCCGGAAAAGAAATCTTTGCCCGTGATGGCGGTGGATTTTACCCTTCGGGAAGGAACCATCCAGACCCCCTACTATCCCGATCCTATTGAGGAGATCTCCTGCATCCTCAGCGTAAGGAGCAGTACCAGTTCCTTTACCGATTTTAGCTTTGATCTAAAGCCCGTTTCGTTCCGTTTTGGTGGGGAGCCCTTTCTCCTGCAGGCCAATCTGTCCAATCTCAATGACATCCGCTACGATATTCAGTCCAAAGGCCGATTGGATTTGGGGAAAATCTATCGCGTCTTTGGGATCGAAGGAACAGATATTCAAGGTTACCTCCTCACTGACCTCAGTCTCAAAGGAACCCAACAGGCAGCTCTTCGCGGTGACTTCGGACAGCTGGACAACAGTGGCACCCTTCGAGCTGAGAAAATCGCCTTAAGTACCGATTTGCTGCCCGAACCTCTGTATTTGAACAAGGGCTTTCTGGAGTTTGACAAGGAAAAGGTGGTATTTGAGGATTTTCAGCTTTCCTTCAGGGAAAATCAGGTGAGTCTCTCTGGATTTTTCACCAACTACCTAAGCTACTCTTTGATCCCCGGTGAGGTCTTGCGGGGTGAAGTCTCTCTAAGTTCCCACTATTTGAATCTGGATGATTTTCTCTTTTTTGGAGAAGAAGAGCCCGTCAAAACCGACAGCATCGGGTTGGCTACAGGAGTTATCTTACCGTCCGATGTCCTTCAACTCCGAATGCTCGCATCCGTGGACAGCATCCGATTTGGAGACTACCGGCTGAGAAACTTCAAAGGATCCGTCCAATCCCAGCCCAGGAAAATCATGTTGGAAAAAACCACCTTTGAAACCGTGGGAGCTTTGGTCAGCATGAATGGCTCCTATGAGGCCAAGACTCCTTTTGCGGCAAACTTCGACTACCAAATCATTGTAGAAAAATTTGACATCAAGCGAGCCTACCAGGAGGTCCCACTTTTTCAGGAAATGGTCCCATTTGCTGCCTATGCAGAGGGCATAGCAGGACTCAACTACCAGCTCTCCGGTCGACTCAACGCCAACATGGAGCCTGTCTATCCCTCCCTGATCGGGAAAGGTAGCCTAATCCTTTCCAATGTGAAGCTAAAGGGCTTCAAACTCGGAAACTCCATTGCCGAAAAGACCGAACATCCCGAACTCAAAGACCCTGAACTGAAGGAAGTGGAAATTCAAACCACACTGGCCAATAACCTGATGACCATTCCACGCACCCGAATGCGGATCGCGGGATTCAGACCGAGAATCGAAGGTCAGGTTAGCCTGGATGGCAAGCTAAGCTTGGGTATGCGGATCGGACTGCCGCCTCTGGGCGTCTTTGGAATTCCTATCCAAGTCACCGGAGAGGCTGCTGATCCCCAAATCCGCTTAGGGAAAATCACCAAACAAGAAGAACTCGAAGGAGTATTTGATGAACCGGAACCCGATTCCGACACTACTCAAAACAAAAAGCAATGACCAAACCGATCCGAATCCTGATCGTAGGCTGCGGCAATATGGGTGCGTCCCATGCGCTGGCCTACCACCACATGCCGGAATTTGAAATTTGTGGCCTTGTGGCCCGTGGCGAAAGCAAAAACCACCTAAACCAGCGAATGGGCAATACCTATCCCCTCTTTGAGGACTACGGGAAAGCACTGGCTGAATCCAAACCAGATGCCGTCTGCATCTCCACCTATCCGGATACCCATGAGGAATTTGCGCTCAAAGCGCTCGAAGCCGGTTGTCATATTTTCATCGAAAAGCCACTGGCAGACTCAGTTGCTGGCTGTGAGCGAATCATCCAAATGGCCAAATCCACCGGAAAAAAAGTAGTCGTGGGATACATCCTCCGTCACCACCCCTCATGGATGCGGTTTATCGAGGAAGCCCAAAAGCTGGGAAAACCGCTCGTCATGCGAATGAACCTCAATCAACAGAGCCACGGCTTCATGTGGGACGTCCATCGCAATCTGATGAAGTCACTGAGCCCGATCGTGGATTGTGGTGTCCACTACATCGATGTGATGTGCCAAATGACCCGATCCAAACCCGTGTGGGTATCTGCCATCGGCGCACGGCTAACCGAGGACATTGCGGAGGACAACTACAACTATGGACAGCTTCAGATCCGATTTGAAGATGGATCTGTGGGATGGTATGAAGCAGGCTGGGGACCGATGGTGTCCGAGACGGCCTTTTTTGTCAAGGATGTATTTGGTCCAAAAGGATCCGTCTCCATCGTAGCCAAAGATGCCGGTGCTGCCGGTAAATCAGATGATGTGGACAGCCACACCAAGACCGAATCCATCCGCGTGCATTTTGCCGATCTGGATGATAAAAACCACTTCCTAAAAAAGGATCAATGGATCGATATGACGGACGAACCCGACCATCAGGAGCTTTGCAATCGGGAGCAGCGGTATTTTCTGAAGGCGATTCAGGAAAACCTTGACCTGACAGAACACCTCGATGATGCACTCAATAGTCTGAGGATCGCTTTTGCCTGCGATGAATCGGTCAAAACTGGAGAGGTGGTCAGGTTGTAGGTTTACAGAACAGTGCACTTCATAGGTAGTAAGGTTCAAACCACCTATATTTCTTAGTATTAATTCCTACGGATATGGGTACTATCCCAAAGCCCTTACACCAAAATACCCATACATCAGTCGCCAAAGAGCTGGAAGAAACCAAGGAGCTTCTGCGAAAGATCGAAGCAGTGGCCAATATTGGTCATTGGGAAGTGGATCTGGTGACTGGCAAAAATACCTGGTCTGACCAGTTTTTCAGGATTTTGGGAATGGATCCTGCTACTACCCAGGCCTGCGCCGAGCTGGGGTTGTCTATGATTCACCCAGATGACAAGGATCGAGCCAACCAATCCTACCAGAAGTCCACGACTTCCGGAGCTCCCTATCGAGTCGAAAAGCTGATCATCCGACCCAGTGGAGAAATCCGTCATGTAATCTCTGAAGGAATCGTTGACCTTAATCCTGAAGGAAGGCCCATCCGGCTTTTTGGAGTTTTCAAGGATATCACCGAGGAAAAGCTCAAGGATGAAGAACTATTCCAATCCAACTTGGAAATAGACAACATCCTGAATACTGCCCAGGATCTGATTGTCATCTTCGATGATAAGGGGAATTTCAAAAAAGTCTCCAAATCAAGCAGCAAAATCCTAGGCTTCCATCCTGAGGAAATGACCGGCAAAAATTTCCTGGAATTCGTTTTTCAACCTGATTTGGAAAAAACCAGAGAACTTGGAATTCGGATTATAGCGGGTGAATTGGTCAATGATTTTAGAAATCGGTATCAGCACGCCGATGGTCGGATCATTCACCTGAGCTGGTCTTGTTTTTTCGATGAGCGGGCTCAGACCATTTTTGCAATCGGGAAAAACATATCCCAACTTCTGGAGACCAAGGAAATTTTACGGATTGATCGGCAAAAATTGTCCATAGTCTTGGATTCCTCTCCGGACACCATTTGGACCTTGGACCAAGAATACAGGTTGATTTCCGCAAACACGAATTTCCTCAATTTAATAAAAGACTCGTCCGGTTGGGAAATTAAGCCCGGGGACATGGTGTTGTCAGATTCACACTTTTCCCAAGACTACATCACACATTGGAAGCAGCTCTATGACCGGGCATTCGCCGGAGAAACTTTCACTTACGTTCAAAAATTCCCTTTCAGCGAAAAAGCTGAATTTCATGAAATCAGTCTAAAGCCCATTTTTGAGGGAGACAAAATCATCTGTATCGCGTGCTATTCCAAGGATATCACTCAGCGTAAACTTGAGGAACTTCAAATAGAGGAATTGGTCAAAAGGCTAAATCTGGCTCAAAAAATAGGTAAGCTTGGCTATTGGGAATTTGACATCAAAACCCAAAAAATCTACTGGACAGACGAAGTCTATCAGATCTGGGGAATAGACAAATCCAGATTCCATCCCAATTTCGATTTGTTTTTCAACACCATCCATCCGGATGATCAACAGGAATTCTTAACGCATCACTTAAATGCGGTAAACGGAATCGCACCTTTGGATGCAGTCCACCGAATCGTACTTCCGACTGGAGAGATCAAGTTTGTCCATGAAATCGGAGGATTGGAAACCGATCCAGAATCAGGCTCCCCTCACTTCAGAGGAACTGTCCAGGACATTACTCGGGAAAAAACCATCGAAAAAGAACTTCTGGAAAGGAATAGTTTTATCGAATCCACGCTTCGGAATCTATCCATGGGTATTGCTGTAAACAAAATCAGTACCGGTGAAGCTACTTATATCAATCCCGCATTTAGCCACATTTATGGATGGCCTGCAGAGACATTCAAGGATATCGAATCCTTTTTTGAAAAAATTTACCCCAACAAAGAGTACAGGGAATACATCACCCAACGAATCAAAGAAGACATTCAAAGCGGCGATCCCGCTCGAATGGAATGGAAAAACATACCCATCACCACGCAAGACGGAAAAGAGCGGATTGTCTACGCTAAAAACATCCCACTTCCGGAACAGGATCTGATCATTTCCACGGTCATGGACGAGACTGATCGCTATTGGGCGGAGCACTCGCTGGTGACCAGCAATGAACGCTTTCACCTGGCTACCCAAGCAGTTTCTGATGCGATTTGGGATTGGGATATCAAGAAAAACACCATCTTCTGGGGAAAAGGCTACCATCGGCTGTTCGGGTATCCGGCGGACTGGGAGTATGTCTCCGAAGATCTGTGGCAGAGCAAAATCCATCCGGAAGATCTGTCCGGCATCTGGGAATCCATTCAATCTGCCAGAAACAACAAAGAAATCACCCGGTGGTCCGGAGAATATCGATTCAAGAAATTTGACGGAATCTATGCTTATGTCAAGGAAAACACCGTAATCCTCCGGGATGCCAAAGGACAGCCAATCCGGATGGTAGGTGCGCTGCAGGACATCTCCCTGGAGAAAGAAAAGGAACTCCAACTTCAGAAAAAAACCTCGCTCATCAGTGCGACTGCCAAAATTGTCGAGTCCTTTTTGGAGACAGACAACTGGCAGGATTTATTGAATCCTACCCTAAAGCTGATGGGAGAATCTGTAGGGGCAGATAGAGCCTACCTGATCCAAGTCAGCAAAACAGATCAAAATAAACACATTGGAAGACTTACCCATGAGTGGACAAACGGGCGAGCTTCAGTCGAACTCCACAATCCAGATTACCAAGCGATTCCATTGGAGGACCATACCGGCTTTTTGGATGACATCTATCAAAGGAGACCTTTCTTTGCCCTGACCAGGGAAACGGAAGGGGCAACCCGTCAGATTCTGGAAGAACAAAACATCAAATCAATTCTCAATTTTCCCTTATTCATAGGCATGGATTTTTATGCCTACCTGGGTTTTGATGATTGTACAACTGAGAGGCAATGGTCCGAAGATGAACTGGGATTTATTCAGGCAATCGGCACAAACTTGTCCTTTGCAATCGAACGAAAAAACAACCTGGATAAGGTCCAAAAAACATTTGATTCCAGAAATTCCCTCTTGGAAAGTATCGGAGACTCCTTCTACGCAATAGACAAAGATTACAAGGTCACCTATTGGAACAATACGGTTGAAAAATTAACCGGAGTGTCCCGCGAGGAAATTCTGGGAAAAAGCATTTGGGACTTTGTAAAAAACGTCAACCCGGATTTTAAAGAAGCCTACCAAAAAGCTTTCAAGGAGAAAAAACTCATCACATTTGAAACGAATGATATTTGGGTAAATGCCTGGCTGGAAGTCACAGTCTATCCCACTTACGAAGGCTTATCTGTCATCATCAGAGATATTTCTAAGAAGAAAGAAGCCGAAAGGCAAATTCAAGAATTCAATGAACGCTTTTTGCTCATTTCCAAAGCATCCCAAGATGCCATTTGGGACTGGAACATCATGACAGGCGAAAGATATTGGGGAGAGGGATTTAACCTTTTGTTTGATGAAGAAATCTCCGGGATATACTACGATAATCACAAATGGCTTGATAAAATCCATCCCGAAGACCGTCCAAAGGTTTCAAAATACCTGGCTGCCACGCTTAATGACCACACCAAGACCAATTTCGAATCGGAATACCGGATAGTTTCCCATCAAAACAGCTTAAAATATGTAGTGGACAAGGCAACTATCATTAGGAACAAATCCGGAAGCCCCACTCGGATGGTAGGTGCTATTCAGGATATCACCCGTAGGAAAGCCTATGAGGAGTCTTTGAAAATCCTGAACTCAGAGCTGATCAAGTCCAACAGAGAACTGGAAATCACAAACAAAGAACTGGAGCAGTTTGCCTATGTGGCTTCCCATGATTTACAGGAACCGCTGAGGATGATTTCCAGCTTTCTGGGGCTGATCGAAAAAAAGTATCAAAAAATTCTGGACGAAAAGGGGCTTCAATACATTCATTTTGCAGTGGATGGTGCCAAACGAATGCGGGAAATAATACTGGATTTGCTGGAGTTTTCGAGAGTGGGAAACATCACGGAATCAAAAAAACCAACCGACTTGAACGTCCTCCTTCAAGAAGTCATTCAGCTGAACAATAAAGCCATTCAGGATAAAAATGCAATTATCCACCTGGACGATTTGCCTACAGTTACTTGCCATTCCAATTCAATCATTCAGCTCTTCCAAAACCTGATTTCCAATGCCTTAAAGTATCAGCCAGAAGGACAAAAACCAGAGATTTGGATTGAAGCAACCGAATTTCCCACGGAGTGGAGATTTGAAGTCCGGGACAACGGAATCGGCATAGAGCCTGAATTCAAAGAAAAAATCTTTATTATTTTCCAAAGACTTCACCAAAAAGACCAGTTTTCAGGATCCGGAATAGGACTGGCCATCTGCAAAAAAATAGTGGAGTTCCATGGTGGAAAGATTTGGGTTGAATCTGACATCGGCGAAGGCAGCAAATTCTTTTTCACTCTAAAAAAATAAAGACTAAAAGTTTGGAAAAGTTCAAAAACTGGGTGCTTTCGGTCATTTCAAGCTCTCCGCTCGCAACGGGTTGGTTGGCTTTTATGGTGGCTTTGTCGATCACCCTATTTCTCTCTTTTGTCGAATACCAGCTCAAACTGGCAAATGAGCGTGAGCGGGTGAATTCTAAACTGAACGAACTGGAAAACCAGATTTCTCTTGCACTCAACAACGGGATTTCTGCCACTAAGACCCTGGCCTTTATTGCCCAAAATGAAAACGATCTGATCAAAAGATTTGATGAATTTGCTCCTCAGATTCTTCAGGCCAACCCTTCTGTGGATATCATCCAATACCTGGATAGTGGAACTATCGTTGCTGTTTACCCGCGGCCAGGCAACGAGTCGGTGGTTGGATACAATGTGATGAAAGATTCCACCCGAAACATTGAACTGATTGAAGCCATAAAAAGGAAAGATGTCTTCTTTTCCGGCCCGCTTCAATTAAGGCAGGGAGGATTCGGAATCGTGGGCAGGTATCCGATATTCCAGCAGGATACACTGACCGGTTTTGCCGCCGTCATTATTCTGTTTGAAAAATTGCTTAACCAGGCAGGACTGGAAAATAGTCCGGAAAGTGATTTTCGAATTGAAATGATAAAAGCCAATCCGGAAACAGGAATTTTGGAGAATTTTATCCCATCCCCTAACTCAACCCTTGCAACAGGATACAAGGCGTCTGTTCTAATTCCCATCGGCAACTGGAACCTCACCGTACAATTGAAAAAGAGTACAGCCTTCAGCAGTTCCATCCTAGCCATCTGCCTTCGGATTTTGGCCTCTGGGATATTGGGTTTTTTAGCGTGGAGTTTTGCACGGCAGCCCAGCCTTTTAAGAAAAAAACTTAAGGAACAATCGGATGAAATCATGCTGGCAAATGAGCGGTTTGAATTTGCCACCAAAGCTACCTCGGATGTCATCTGGGACTGGGATCTACAGTCCGATCAGGTGTACCGATCCTCCCAACTGACCAAAATGCTCGGATACACTGAAGATCAATCCATAGCCAGTAGTCAATTTTGGAAAAGCATCATTCATCCGGATGACGCCCCAAAGGTGAATTCCGATATTATTGAGGCACTAGAAAGCGAGTCCCCATATTGGGAAGAGGAGTTTCGTGTTCGAAAAAGTGATGGATCCTACGCCTACATCATCGACAAAGGATACATTATCCGGGATGGAAAGGGGAAGCCAATGCGGATGATCGGGGCGATTCAGGATATTTCGAAGCGAAAAACTGCTGAATTGGAACTCTTAAATGCCAATGAAAGTCTGAAAAACGCCAATGAGGAACTCAAAGTGTTTGCATCTCTGGCTTCCCACGACATGAGGGAACCTCTGAGAATGATCAGCTCATTCATGTTGCTTCTGCAAAAAAAATACGAGCACCTTTTGGATGAAAAAGCCAATCAATACATTTCCTTTGCCATCGACGGATCCAAGCGATTGACCAATCTGATCAATGACCTTTTGGAATATTCAAAAGTGGGATTTGACAGCTCTTCCATCGAAACCATCCCTATCCATGCAGTCATTGAAGAAGTTTTGGCCCTGAAGTCTGACCTGATCCGGGAATCCGGAGCCACTGTACTAGTTGAGCCCCTGCCTGACATCAAAGGAATCAAAACTCCCATCCAGATCGTATTCCAAAACCTGATCGGGAATGCCCTGAAATACCGCAAAGAAGGCGTCAAACCAATCATTAAAATCTCTGGCAGAGAGCTCAAAGATTTTTGGGAATTTTCCATAGAAGATAATGGAATCGGCATAGAGGCTGAGTATCTTGAACAGATATTCGGAATTTTCAAAAGATTGCACCCCAAAGAAAAATACTCCGGAACAGGTATGGGTTTGGCGACTTGTAAAAAAATAGTCAACCAACACGGTGGCAACATCTGGGCAGAATCACTTCCTGAATCCGGAAGTAAATTTTTATTCACAATCAAAAAATATGGCTAACGATCTGATCAATATTCTTCTGATCGAAGACAATGAAGGTGATATCCTTCTCACCACTGAGGCATTGGAGGAATGCAAGATTCCCATAGACTTAAAGGTCGTCAGAGACGGCAATGAAGCCTTACTGTACCTGATGGCACAGACCAAACTTGGAGGTTCAAAATTACCCGACTTAATCCTGCTGGATATCAATTTACCCAAGAAAAACGGGCATGAAGTCCTGCAAAGTGTCAAAAACCATCCGGATTTAAAGCATATCCCGATCATTATCCTGACTACTTCTTCTTCAGAAGTCGACATCCTCAGAGCTTATCAGGAGCACGCCAATTGTTACATTGTCAAGCCATTGGAGGTTGAGAACTTCCTGCAAATCACATCCAAAATTGAAGAGTTCTGGCTGAATATCGTCAATCTCCCCAAAATCTAACACCTATGCGAAAGGACGAGAAGCCTTATCATTTTTTGATCATTGAAGATAATCTTGGCGACTACATTCTCATCGAGGAGTATCTGACAGAGAACATTCTGGAGCCGAATCTCCAGAGAGCAGAAACATTTCACCGGGCCAAAGCCCTCCTGGCAGATAAAAGTCATGATTTTGATTTGGTCTTTCTCGACCTCTCCCTTCCTGATCTTTCCGGAGAAAAACTGATCCGGGATGTTTTGGATTTGTCAGTTGGATGCCCGGTCGTGGCCTTGACAGGATTCTCCGATTTGGAATTCAGCATCAAATCCCTGTCCTTGGGTATTTCGGATTACCTGCTTAAGGATGAGCTCACGCCGGTGATTCTTTACAAAAGCATCATTTACGCCATCGAACGAAGTAAATTCATCGAGGATATCCAAAAATCCGAAAAACGATACAGTGACTTATTCCAGTTGAGTCCGCTTCCCATGTGGGTCTATGATTTGGAAACCCTCATGTTTTTGGACATTAACCAAGCCGCACTGGACCACTATGGGTATAGCGAGGAGGAATTTCTGCAAATGAAAATTTCCGA
>CAYONF010000100.1:0-12706 GCA_964405255.1 uncultured Limnohabitans sp.
ACCAGCAAAGGCACATTGAAGCTGTCGCAAAAACGCACAAATCGCGCAGCTTTGACAGAAGCATGATTGTCCAAGACACCGGCCATAGACTGGGGCTGATTGCCTACGATGCCAATGCTTCTACCCGCAATTCGGGCAAAACCCACTACGATGTTGTCCGCATAGTTTTCATGAACTTCCAGAAAAGATTCCTCGTCCACTATTCCTCGAATCACATCCCGCATATCATAGGGCTGATTGGGATTTTCGGGAATCAGGGTGTCCAAAACCTTTCGGCTTTCGTCTTTTTTTAATTCATAGGGATAAACCGGAGCAGTATCTTCACAATTCTGCGGGATGTAGCTCAGCAATCGTTTGATGTGTCGGATTGCTTCCAATTCATTGGCGCAGGCAAAGTGCGTCACACCGGATTTGGTACTGTGAGCTGATGCACCACCCAATTCTTCGGCCGTCACGGTCTCCTGAGTCACGGTTTTCACCACGTTTGGACCAGTCACAAACATGTAGGAGGTGTTTTCCACCATCAGAATAAAGTCCGTGATTGCCGGAGAATATACTGCCCCACCCGCACAAGGCCCCATGATCGCGGAGATTTGGGGAATCACGCCAGAAGCAAGGGTATTTCGGTAAAAGATATCCGCATAGCCTCCCAGAGAATTGACTCCTTCTTGGATTCTCGCTCCTCCGGAATCATTCAACCCGATCACCGGAGCGCCGTTTTTCATGGCCATGTCCATGATTTTACAGATTTTCTCCGCGTGGGTTTCAGAAAGTGACCCTCCAAAAACCGTAAAATCCTGAGAAAAAACATACACCAAACGACCATTGATCTCTCCATATCCGGTGACTACTCCGTCACCAAGGTAATGCTCCTTGTCCAAGCCAAAATCCTTGGACCGATGCATCACAAACTTGTCGATCTCTTCAAAGGTCCCTTCGTCCAGCAACAAGTCGATCCGCTCCCGGGCAGAAAGCTTTCCTTTTTTGTGCTGAGCAGCAATCCGCGCAGCTCCTCCTCCCTGAAGCGCTTCCTCATTTTTCTTCCTTAAAATCTCCAGTTTCTCTGCTTTTCCAGCAGGCGTATAGATGGGCTTATTCGGGTCAGTCATTTCTGATTTTTTTATCCTGACCAAATATAGTCCCTTGCGCGGATTGAAGAATTGAAAAAATAAAGATTGAAAAATTGAACAGCTGAAACCCCTATCGATCAGGACTTTCATTCTTTTTGACAGCTTCGAGAATAGGCCTCGGTACTTTTCAAAAACTTTCTATATTCGCGCATCCAAAATTTTGGCAGATTATGAGTACCCGTAAAGCGGCAGTAATAGACATGGGAACCAATACCTTTCATTTGTTATTGGTGGAATTGAACGGAGTAGGATTTAAGACGATCTACAAAGAAAAAATCCCGGTCAAAATCGGTCAGGGTGGAATCAGCCAAAATCAACTGGCACCTGATGCTCAAAAAAGAGCTTTTCATACCCTAAAACACTTCAAGAATCTGATTGATGGCGAGCACATCGATCAGATTTTTGCTTTTGCGACCAGTGCAGTCCGAAATGCCGAGAATGGTCCCGAATTTGTCCGAAGAGTCCGGGAAGAAATCGGAATCCACATCAACGTGATCTCCGGAGAGGAAGAAGCCCAACTCATCTACGAAGGAATTAACTTGTCCGGCTCGCTCAATGGCAATGTCAACCTGATGATGGACATAGGAGGTGGATCCGTGGAGTTTATCATCGGCACGTCGCAGGAGGTTTTCTGGAAAAGAAGTTTCGAGATCGGTGGACAGCGCCTCTTGGATGCATTTCATTATCATGATCCCATTTTACCAGAAGAGGTCGAAAAACTGGAATCCTTTTGCGAAGAAAAACTCCAGCCCCTGATTGAAGCCATTCGGATCTACAAACCGACAGGATTAATTGGAGCATCTGGCACTTTTGATACCCTGACGGATATTTATTATGAGTCCATGCTCCAATGCAAACTCACTGGGCAGCACGTGTTTGAACTTCCGACAGTGGAATTCGAGCGGATTTTTGAACTGCTGAAAAGTAAAAACCGAGAAGAGCGCCTGAAAATCCCCGGGATGATCGCTATGCGGGTAGACATGATTGTGGTGGCGAGCTGCCTGATCGATTTTATCCTTCGGTACGTGCCCGTAGAGGAAATTACCTGCTCCTTTTACTCCCTGAAGGAAGGTGCGGTATCCCGATTGTTGGCAGGGAAAGTGACGGTTTGAGTTTTTTTGCCATTAGGGTTCAAAGACTCTAACCCATTTTTTACTGAAAACTGTCTACTGCGACTGCCCACTCCAAGCTATCTTTGCACCAGCGAAATCAATTATCCCATGCAAAATTTCTCCTACGAACAACTGTACCGCTTCACCTACGACATGCTGATCACCATCGGATGCCCGGAGGCAGATGCCAAGATCGGCACGGAAGTACTCCTTTCGGCAGACCTGCGTGGAGTGGACAGTCATGGCGTAGCCAGACTTAGCGGCTATGTGAGACTATGGGAAAAAGGACGAATCAATGCCAAACCAAACCTTCGGGTCACTTATGAAACCCCCTCCACGGCTGTGGTTGATGGGGATAGCGGATTGGGATTGGTGGTAGCGCCTTTTGCCATGCAAGTAGCCATCGAGAAAGCAAAAAACGTGGGCACTGGCTGGGTTTCTGTGAAAAACTCTAATCATTACGGAATCGCCGGCTACCATGCCATGATGGCCTTGGAGCATGACATGATCGGGATTTCCCTGACCAATGCGAGTCCGCTGGTCGCGCCCACTTTTTCCAAAGAACGACTACTTGGAACCAATCCTATTTCGGTTGCCATCCCAGCAAAAAACCAACCGCCCTTCGTGGCTGACTTGGCCACTACCACTGCGGCAAACGGCAAACTGGAAATCCTGCAGCGCAAGGGACTAGACACTCCAACCGGCTGGGTACAGGACAAAGAAGGCAGCCCAACCACCTCGGCCAACGGGGTTAAAGACGGCGGAGCTTTGCTTCCGCTAGGAGGAGACCGAGAGCACGGTTCGCACAAAGGCTACGCACTTGGCGCCATCGTGGACATCTTCTCGGCGGTCCTTTCCGGGGCAAATTATGGCCCTTGGGTTCCTCCATTTGTGGCATTCCTCGATCCTTTGCCCAACTTAGTCGGCGAGGGAATCGGTCATTTTTTCGGAGCAATGCGGGTGGACGCTTTCCGTCCTGCTGAGGAGTTTAAGTCCCACATGGACAACTGGATCACCCGATTCCGTTCTGCTACCCCCACTCCCGGAAATGAAAAAGTCTTGATTCCGGGTGATCCTGAGCGGGAGTTGGAAGCAATTCGACGGACTGAGGGAATCCCGTTGCTGGATCCGGTGGTGAAGGATTTGACCCAACTTGGGGAGAAGTTTGGGGTGAGGTTTTGATTTCCCAGCCAACATCAGTTTTGAATTTTTAAAATTCGATTGCTCCGCAAAACTTAAGCCCTGAATATTCTGTACATTAGAATATGGACTGGAAAAATCGAATCATATCTGATAAGAATGTATTGCTGGGTAAGCCTAATTATTAAGGGAACTCGCATTTCGGTGGAATTTATTCTGGAAAGATTAGCCGATGGTTGGTCGGAATCGAAAATTCTTGAATCCTATCCACATTTGAAAAAGGAAGATTTACAGGCAGTCTTTTCTTATTTAAATGATTTTGTTAAAGATGGACTGATGGTTGAAATTCGAAAATAGGTTTAGTAATGAGTTTTTTAGCAAATGAAAATCTATGAGCGATTCTCCAAAAAAATACCGCCTAGACCGAACTGCCTTTCAAGCCAGAAATGCTTCGGAGCAAGTCAACTATGGCAGGGAACACCAAAAACTCACTTGGCAAGAGCGGCTCAGAATCCATCAATACCTCAACAGTATCGCCTACGGATACGATTTGGATAATCCCCCAAGAATGGACAAGACGTTCTTCCAGATAAAAAAAAGGGGATAAGTCGATTTTATAAAGAAAGAACTTAAACCTTACCACTTTTCAACCTTCCCACTTTCCAACTTTTACCTCCCATCCTTTCCCGATTTGCAACTGAGCGCTCTTTTTGTAACTTGAAAACACATCACATTTTAACCCCAAAAACCTATGAATCAATTGAATCGACGCGACTTTTTGAAAGGCTCCACCGCCATGATGACTTTGGCCAGTTTTGGTCTTTTTGGCATGGACTTCAAAGACCGGGAAGGTCCGCTCAAAGTCGCCTTGATCGGAACCGGCTGGTATGGCAAGTCCGATCTCTTCCGCTTGATCCAAGTGGCCGATGTAGAAGTAGTGGCGCTCTGTGATGTGGATAAGAATCTCCTCACTGCAGCCGGAGAACTCGTGTCTCAGAGACAAAAATCCAAAAAAGTCCCCGAGCTGTTTGGTGACTATCGCGAGCTGCTCAAAAAACATAAATGTGACCTGGTACTGATCGGTTCACCGGATCACTGGCATGCGCTTCAGGCGATCGAAGCCCTTAAGTCCGGCGCGCATGTGTATTTGCAAAAGCCCATTTCAGTCGATGTGATCGAAGGCGAAGCGATCTTAGCCGCTGCACGCAAATACAACAGAAAGTGCCAAATCGGAACCCAACGAAAGAGCACTCCCCACCTGATCGACGCCAAAAAGCAAATCATCGATACCGGTAAACTCGGCAAAATCAGTCACGCAGAAGTCTGCTGCTACTTCCACATGCGAGCCAACGGAAACCCGCCCGTAGAGCCCGTGCCGGACTTTTTGGACTATGAAATGTGGACCGGACCGGCCCCACTCAGACCCTACGACGGACTGCCTCACATCCGCTGGTGGAGAACTTTCATCGAATACGGAAACGGCATCACCGGCGACATGTGTGTCCACATGCTGGACACCGTCCGCTGGATGCTCAAACTCGGCTGGCCCACTCAAATCACCTCCACCGGAGGCATCTACGTGCAGAAAGAAGGCAAATCCAACATCTCCGATACCCAAACGGCCATCTTTGAATTTCCTGAACTCAATGTGGTCTGGCAGCACCGGACCTGGGGCAATCCTGTCGATCCCGAGTACCCTTGGTCATTCAAGATTTTTGGAGAAAAAGGCATGCTAGCAGGCAGCACGATGCAGGCCGACTATTTTCCGTACGATCAAAAAGAAGAAAAAATCCACTTTGACTGCCTCTTTGAGCGGGAGCAATATCCGGAAGACGTAACAGAAGACCGAATCGAACTCAACGCCGCACCTGCTACACGCCTCCACATGAAAAACTGGCTGGAGTCCATCGACAAGGATACCCTGCCTATCGCCGATGTGGAAGAGGGGCACATCTCTACCGCCTCTTGCATCCTAGCCAATATTTCCATGGAACTTGGAGGAAGGCCACTCCGCTACGATCCCAAAACCATGACGGTACTCAACGATCCCGAAGCCACTGCCAAGCTGAGAAGACCGTATCGCGGACCTTGGGTACATCCAGAGCCGAGCAAGGTTTAATGAAAATTTGAAATTGGAGTCCCGGACAGGATTTAGCTGTTCGGGATTTTTTCTTACTGATCAACAGATTCTTAGCAATTATCCATCCCTGCATTTCTAAAAATAATTTTTTGAAATGCAGGGATAATCTAGGATTAGATTTCATGAATCAACCAGCTTGTTCCAATTGACCGGACCAATCCTGCCCAAAGAAGAAAACTACCCCATGGCAAAAAATGTCCGGGTGGTAGGCTTGAAAGGATTTTTGGAGTCTTTGGAGCAAAGCAAAAACAGAAACTCATCAGGAATATTCCTATCTCTATTTTATTCACTTTTTCAAAATCACTTTTGCACCTTTCATCGTAGAAAGAGAAAACTACTCGCTGTGAAAAAACGGTTTGCTACGCTCATTTTGGGACTTATTTCATTCTCAGCATCCGCCCAAGTCTGGTCAGCAGGTGGTCATTTCAACGGTGGAATGGCACTTGGCCAGCTCAAAACAGAAGCCGGAGATTTGTTTATCCCAACACTCTCAGGGCTTTTCCTTTACGAATCACGCACAGCTCCGGTCTCTTTTGGTCTTGAATTTGGCTATGGAATCTATGGTAGCAAGCTGGAAAGACGAAGTGATTTTTACCAAGGATTCAACGACGAACTTCGACTCCGTCGCAACAACAACATTGCTACAGGGATGGCCGTGATCCGCTATCAGACCAATCCCTCAGGGACTATTCGGCACTTCATCGAGGCGAAGTTTGGTGCCAACTACCTCTATACGCGCTACAAAATACGGGAAACCATCGTCTCGGAAGAAAACCTAGAAGTAGCCAAGGACTTGGAAAACTGGACCCTAGCCTATGGGATCGGTACAGGAATCCAAATTCCGATCTTGGCCGAGCCAGGATTGTATATCGAACTCAAAGCCAACTACCAATCAACTGATGGAGTGAGATTTTTGACTAAAGGGGATGTTCGTTACGAACCCTTTCCGGAGGGTGGGGGAGACTTTGTCTTTGAAACCCGAAAAGCCCCTTTTCAACAAGTGATTTTCTCAGTGGGCTTGATGTATATCGGACTTTGATCGTGAAGAAGACTTCCACATCAGCACCGGAATAATCCAAAATACGCCCAACAAGCTAAACACCAAGCCTCCGATCGTCCCGATGGCAAGGGAAAACCAGAAAATCTCATTTTGGCCTTCAATCAGGAACGGCACCAAACCAAAGCAAGTCGACAGCACAGTGAGCAAAATCGGAATGGCTTTGCCGGCGACTGATTTGAGAATATTGCGGTTATGGACCCCGGCTTTTCGGTTGTTGAAATCATTCAAGATAAAAATCCCGGCATTCACAGCCAATCCTCCCAACATCACAAATGCCGCATAGCCTCCCTGATCAAAGTAAAAATCAAAGAGCGAAAAGATCAAAAACAGTCCGATAAAGCTGATCGGAATCAACAGGATGATGTAGACGGGCTGTCGGAAATTTTCAAACAATACCGTGCAGATAAAGAAAATTCCCACAATCAGTAATCCCAGCAGACCATACTCCCGCTTGGCTTTTTCCGAGTTCCAGCTCCAGGTTTGTTTTTTTGCCTCATAGCCGATCGGCATCACCTGCTTCATTTCTTCCAGCACTTCATCCAGGTATTCATTGCCAAACTTGGCCGAACCCATGTATTCAAAAGATAATACCCGGATGTACTGCCGATCTTCTTTGTGCAGGGCGTTGGTGGTGGTTTCGAGATTTAGCGTGCCGAAATCGGCTATTTTCAGGATCCGGTCTTCCCCGCTAAACAGGCCTTTTTGCTCCATCTCAAACTTGCTAAACGCCTCAGAGTCCCGCTCCCGGAGGAGGAGTCCGTAGTTTTGATCGGCGAGTTCGAGGTAGGCAGCCGGGCCTTGAGGTTTGGAAAGATCCTGTAGCGTATTAAGTACTTCATACTGATTGGTTCCCCCTAAAGCAATCTGATTCTGATCGAGTCGGAGGACATACTCCTGGGTTTTTTGCTCGTCATAGCCCAGCCGCTCGTTGGTATTGACTTCGGGGATTCGCTTGTGTTTGCGAAGTTTTTCGGCCAAAACCTCCGCCTGCCGCTCCAGTTCGTCAAAGTTGTAGCCTTTCAGCTCGACCCGGAAGCTCGGAATCCCCTCCCCACCACCTCCGGTATAGAATCCCTGCCCGACTCCGTAAATATTCCACTGTGCCCCGCTCCAGTCGGTCGACTTGACCGAAAGCTTCCCCTTGAGCTGATAGGGCAAGGCACCATTTTCATAGGCCTCCTTGAAGGTAATCTCGATCTGGGCATACTGCCCCGAAAACACATACGTGACAAACTTATCAATCCCCTCTACCCCCTTCAGATAGGTCTCAAACTCCCGCATGATGAAGTCCATCTGATCGAGTGTATTTCCGAAAGGAAGTCTTGCTGAGACATACAAGCGAGTCTTTTCGGGCTCCCGATAGGTGCTTTTTTCATATACCCCTCGGACAAACATCCGAAGGGAACCGCCCAGCGCTTTGTCTACCCAAGGCCGGATTTCTTCTTGATAAAAGGTATTCCCGACCGTTTTATTGTACCATTCTTGGCCTTCCCATTTGGCTGGCAAAAGAAAAATCGGCGTACCAAAAAGCAGGAGTAAACCCAACAAAAAAGTTTTTCTGTACCTCGCAGTGAATGCAATCCCCCGCTCGTAGGTTCTGAGCCAGTTCACCCGCTTTCGCAACTGGGGAACAGAAAGCTTGCGACCTTTTTGGACTGACTCCCGAAACAAAATCGCATAAAATGCAGGGGTGAAAAAGAGTGCCACCAGCAGGCTCACCCCTAGCATCACCGAAACCACAATGGAAAACTCGATCAGGTTTTTCCGGTCTTCCTCCGGCAACAGTATCACCATTAGCAAGGCAACTACCGTTGTGAGTGAAGCAGCAAGTAGCGCAAGGAAAATCTTTCGGTTTCGGTACTTGTGCAGGTGATCCATCATCACGATGGCATTGTCCACGATGAGCCCAAAACTGATCGTCAAGCCTGCAATCGTAATCATGTGGATATCCACCTGGAGAAAATACAGGACCATAGCCGTCAGGCTCAGATTGATCACTATCCCCAAAAACAGCACACAAAGGTATCTCCAGTCTCGGTTGATCAGAAAAATAAAGGCGATCAGGATCAAAATCGACAAGCTGGAGCGCTCGTAGATTTTGTTAAGCTCCTTTTCCAAAAACTCCGTGTCATCTTTTTCCAGCCGAACTTCAAATCCTGCCGGAAGATTGATTTTCGCTGATTCTATCGCCGATTTCAGCCGCTGTGCCAGCAGGACCTTGTTGACACCATCTCGATTGAAAGCGGTCAGGGTCACCGAATTGTTGCCGTTGATCCGGTAATAATTCGTCGCCTCACCCTCCTCCATGGTGACCGTGGCAATGTCTTTGAGCCGGACTTCCATGCCTCCGACCTGACGAATCATGAGATCTTCCAATTGATCGAGGGAGCGAAGCTTGCGGTCTAGAGTCACAAAAAGCGTCTCGCCGCGGGTATTGTACACCGTCCCGGGATAGTACTGGCCAAAAGCCTCATTAATCTGAGAATTGAGGACACTCTTGGAAATGCCAAAAGACTGCATCCGCTGCGCGTCAAAAGTCACAAAGACCTGCAGGTCATTTGCTCCTCGGATCTGCACTTCCTCCACCTCTGCAAACTGCGTCAAGGCTGGCTTGAGTACGTCCTCGGCTATTTTTTTGATTTCAAAAGAGGCAAAAGGCCCGTTGACACTGTAGGTCAAAATGGGCGTCTTGAAGTCATCCCTTGCCTTGGCCGACTGCGTGACAATCGGATAGGAAAGTCGCCTGTCCAATTGAGGATAGACCTGCCGAATCAGAGAGAGTACCTCAAATTTCTTCAGCTCCATGTCCGACTTCTTGTCAAAGCGAAGCGTGATCGATCCCCGGTCGTAGTTGGATACCGAGGTGATTTTTTTGAGTTCGGATATCTGTGAAAATGCCCCCTCCAAAGGAGAAGTAGCCAGCTTCTCGATGATCTCGGGTGAAGACCTCGGAATCCCAAACGAAACCGTCAGGACCGGTTCACGCTCTCGGGGATTGAGATCGACAGATAGCAGCGGAACCAGGGCAAAGCCCAAAATCCCCACTACCACAAATGCGATCAATACCCGAAACGGTGTCATGGATTCTCTTTTTTCCCCAAGCTTGAATCAAAAAACCAGTACATCAGCGGTACAAAGAATAGAGCCGTGCCGGTACCTAAAGTCAGGCCACCGATTACCGCATACACCAAGGGACGCTGCAAATCCGCTCCCAGACCCGAACTGAAAATGATCGGAGTCAGGGCCAAAATCGTCGTGATGGAAGTCATCAGGATGGGCTTGAGTCGGATTTTACCGGCTTCATGGATTGCCTTGTCCAGCAGTACCCTGCCACTCAAGCCATGAGATGTTGCCAATTCCGCTTTCAGCCGATTGACCGTGTCGATCTTGAGGATTGCATCATTGACCATGATTCCCAGCATCACGACCAATCCGATAGCTGACATCACATTGAGCGTCGCGCCTGCGAGCAACAGCACCAAAAATGCGCCACCAATACCCAACGGCAAAGTAAACACTACAATCAGCGGCTGAACAAAACTCTCAAACTGGGCGGCCAAAATAAAATAGAGCAGCAAAACCGAAATAGCCAATATCCCGATGAGTTGGGCGATGTTTTCCTTGTCCCGGAAGTATTGCCCTTTGGCTTCTACTGCCAGATTTTTGTCAGCGCCCCATTTGACAAACGCTTCAAACTGCTTGTCGGGGTTTTCGGAAGTAATCAGAGCACTCTGGAAAATCCCACCTCGATCGGCGGTCACGTACTTGTATTGGTCTGCATATCGGAAGTCCACAAATTCCTCCAACAAGTAAGAAGTACTGTCCGAAGCATAGACTCGGGTAGTTCGGAGCAAATCCTCAAAGCGGTCCTGATTTTCCCGTAGCCGAATCGGAGTCACCTCCCCAAATCTCCGGATGTCCGTGATTGTGAATACCCCAAAAAGTCTCGAAAGCTGTTCCTGCACACTTTTTACAGGGATTTGATAGAGGGCAAGCTTTTCCGCCAAGAGCGTGAAAATGACCGAGGATTCCTCCTGCAATCCCGGACCGGGCTCCCAGCTTTCCGCAGGAAAACCGTCCAACCAAGGCTTCATTATTGACGCTTGGATGGGCTTTTTGGCTTTGAGGTCTTTCCAGCGGACCTCGTAGTAGGGCATATTGGAGGCAAAAAGCTGATCAAATGCATTGGGTGCATCGCCCAGGGTATAAGTCGCCAAGGGAAAATCAGTTTGCAATCGCTTTCTTAATATTTCGAGTTGGGCTTCTTTCTCTTTTTCCGAAGGGAAAAGCAAATACAACAGCGAACGCTGAATGGAATTGTCTCCGTCAAACAGCAAAAACTGCCGGATCCCAACGTCTGCTTCGGCTTGGGTATAGTCCTTGACCTCCCGGAGCAAGCCAATCAGGCGATCCCGATTCTCTCCCGCAGAAATGGGCTCATTCCAGTCGATTTCGAGTGTCGCGTCGAGTTTTTCGATTTCAGGAAGTCCTTCTGTCCGGAGCATCAATCCCAGACTTACTCCAAGTGGGATCAAAATAAAAAAGCCAATCAGTGCCAGTTTCTTTCTCGCGAAAATCCAGTCAAAGCCCCATTCATACACTCCCAACACGCGAAGAAAAGCCTGAGGTTCGCCTTTGATCGTATCCCGCTTCCCCACCCGGAAAATCATCCAATACAACAGCGGCAGCAGGACAAAAGCCACCAAAAGTGATACCGAAAGGATCGCTGTAACCGCTATCGCCTGATCATAAAACAGGGCCCCCGATATGCCACTCAGGAAGACCAGCGGAACAAATACCGCCAAGGTCGTGAGCACCGAACTGATCAGCGCGCCCATCACCTCGTTGGATCCCTGCACACAGGCTTCAAAGAGGGGAATCCCTGCTTCCCGCTTGCGGGTGATATTGTCCAGCACGATGATCGCATTGTCGATCAGCATCCCGATGCCGAGCGCCAGACCGGAGAGGGAAATGATGTTGATCGAGATGTCGAAAAAATAGAAAACCAGAAAACTGATCAGCAAGGAAACCGGCAAGCTGATTCCCATAATCACCGGAATCCGGTAGTCTTTGATAAATAGAAAGAGAATCCCAAAGGCAAAAATCCCCCCAAAAAGCAAGCTTGTCTGCAAATTGGATATGGCAGCATTGAGTAGGTTACTTTGGTCTTGCGTGATCTCAAAGTCCACCTGAGGATAGTCCTGTCGGAAAAGCTCCAAGGACGATCGAAGCTCCGGGATCAGCTCATTCATTTTGGCGGCAGCCTGCTTGTGCACCGTGATGACCATGCCTTCACGCACTCCAAACAGGTGATAGCCGAGCATTTCCTGGGTTTCGTATTGGGCTTTGGCGACTCGACCGAGCGGAACGATCACCCCTGTTTTGGACCGGACAGGCAGGGATTCGATGTCTGCCGGAGTATCCACCCGAGTAGCCAAACGGAGGAAATAGCGAAACTGCCCATCTTTGACACTGATGCCCGGAAGCTCAGCATTGCCCGATTGGATGGCTTCGATCAGTTCCTCCTGGCTCATCCCCAGAGCATCCAGGGCCTGATCATCCGGCTCAATAGAAATGATCCGCTCTCTCTTGCCATTGATATCCACCAGAGAAACCCCGGGCAGCTGCTCAATGCGCTTTTTGAGGACGTTTTCGGCCAAGAGACTGACTTCCACCGGATCTATGTCCGCCTTTGGAACTACCTGCACCCGAGCCACGGGAATATCCGAGGTATTGATCCGGATCACCTCAGGGCGGGGCAAGTCTTTGGGCAGGGCATTGGTCAGGCGGTCGATTTTCTCATTGACATCGATGTAGGCCAGCTCCATTTGGGTGCCGTAGTCGAAGGTCAGCCGTACCGTCCCGATCTCCGAACCTGCCTTGCTTTCCATTTCCTCGAGACCATTGAGCGTGATGAGTCCTTCCCGGATTTGCCGGAGGACGTTTTGCTCAATGGATTCGGGGGAGGCATTGGGATAGGTGACCTTGACCACGATCTGCGGCACGTCTATCGGCGGCAGGAGAGAGATCGGCAGGAGCCGAAAGGCAATCCCCGAAAACACCATCAGCGCCAAAAAGGACATGGTCACCGCAATCGGCCGCTGCAACAAAAATCGAATCATAG
>CAYONF010000101.1:0-12417 GCA_964405255.1 uncultured Limnohabitans sp.
TGTAAATTATCATTGTTCGTTCATTCCGGGTTACCCTAAGGTATTCCCCGAAACTACCTGTCTTTTCTACTCAGGCTTTTTTTTTACTCTCACATCACTTCAAAGAACTTACCTCTTGACTTTTCAAGAGCTTGCTGAGACCCTTGTCCCAAATGCGAGTGCAAAGATCGGATTTTGTTTTTTGTTTTCAAAAACCTCGAAGAAAATTTTTATCATTTTTTCTTCGCTTACACTCCCCTTTTTCAATTTTCCCCGAGACGTCTTCTCGAATGGGAGTGCAAACATAGAGGAGTCAATCTGATTACGCAAGCCTTTCACAAACAAAAATTTGAAACTTTTCTAAATCAAATTTTATCCGTTCAGAATCAAGACTTTGATTTTTTGTAAAGCGGCACCGTGCTACAGGGCTCTCCGAACATCAAGCTTTTGGATTGACTTTGAAGCAAAGAAATAAGGCGCCCATAGGCAAAAAGCGGAATCGGATATTTGGAACAACCTTTAATTACAAGCGGCCGATCTTTTAATTCTTCCCTATCCAGTTTCGCCAATGTAATCTCAGCGATGTGCTGTTCCAGGTTTTCCAGGGACCCGATTACATATCCAAGGGCAACATTTTCAAGATAGGTGCAAACCAACATGTAAGCCCAGGTTGGAACGATAGCATCCACTGTGCAGGTGACCGCCACCCATTTATTGGAATAAACTGTCCAATCCAAGTCCTTTAAACTTTGACGAAACTCTTTTTCCCTCAAAACCAACTCCTGAAAAAGAAAGGGCTTTAAATCAAATAATACTCGCACCTCTTGAGGATAAAACTCCTCCAAGTTGATCGAAACGATTGGACTTGCCGCAACTCTATTGATTAGTTCACTCATTGAATCAGAAGAGGATTTTTTTTGGAATGCAGGGCTTTAAATTCTTTCAAATAGTTTGGTACAAAATACGCCAGATCCGCAAATTCAATCCGCTGGAATTTTTGAAAGGCAATCTCTCCCATATGCTTTGCAGAAAAACTCACTTCTTCCATAAAAATCGCGTTTTCGCTTTGGATTACATTTCTCACTTTTTCCACTGCATCTCCAAGGAAATAAACCCGACCTTTTTCCAAAAAGTTCTTGAACGAATCCTCAGACAAGATTTCTGCCTGCAGTTGATCTACAGAATTGCAATTCCAATCAAAAACTTCTCGGTAAACCTCCATCCTTCTGGCATCCAACACGGGAATGATTAAATCACTTTCCTCAGCAAGAATGGCACTTGCTAAAGCCTGCAGTGTATTTATTCCTATCAGCGGTTTATTCAGACCAAAAGCCAATCCCTTTGCCGTGGATACTCCAATGCGAAGCCCTGTGTAAGAACCCGGTCCCTCAGAAACGGCAATCGCATCCAAATTCTGGTAACGAATACCCGCAGAATCCAGGGCTTCGTCAATTAAACTCATCAATCGCTCGGCATGAGCGCCGGCCTCGGTGATTTCCGAAAGAGAAATCAACTTCCCATCCTCATGAACAGCTACTGAGCAACTGGAAGTAGAAGTCTCAATGGATAGGATCCTTGCCATATTACTTAGCGGATGCGGTGAGGACTTTGGCAATCTTGGCTGGATCAGATAAGTAGGATTTTGCCAAATCAACAGCAGGGTCCTGATCGAGACCTGCCTCAATCATACCCTCTTGAAAATAATACCTTGAAACAATCTCCTCGCTCAAAATCTTCATAACCTCCTTCTTGTGGGTATCGAGATCTCCTTCCTTACTGTGATTTACTTTTGATTTAATCGCTTCGATCTGAGCTTTGATCTCATCATAGTAGGCTTCTTTTTCGGCATATTTTTCCAAATCCTGAACCGATTTTTCGACATAAGTCGTGTAGTCGTATTCCTTTCCGACCAAAAACTTCATAAAATCTTCATAATCCTGATCCGAAATTGTAAAGGTCATCGGGTCAGAAATGGATTTGTGCTTGTAGAAATACTGAGTTGCAAAATCAAAGACATGATTGCCAGCTACCAAAGTGTACGAAATGGGCGCATAAGAAACCTCCTCTACGGTATCGTCCGGCTCGATTCCTGCTCCATCCAAAACGGTTCTTCCATTTGCAGTTTTGAATTCCTTTCTCAAAGAATCAGGAACTGAGGTTATGGAACCGTTTTCTCTCGATTGAGCATAATCAATCGCCTGAATGCATCGCCCACTCGGGATGTAGTATTTGGCAGTGGTAATTTTGACCTGTGCATTGTAAGTCAGCGGAACGGTCGTCTGGACCAGCCCTTTGCCAAACGATTTCCTACCTACCAAAACAGCCCGGTCATAATCCTGTAAAGCACCTGCGACAATCTCGGCGGCCGATGCACTCCGCTCATTGATCAAAACGACTATCGGAATATCCTTGTCCACCGGAGTTTTGGTCGTCTTATAGGTGTAATTCACATTTTGAAGCTTACCCAAGGTCTTTACCACTTCTTTTCCTTTGGGGATAAAAAGATTGACAATCTCCACAGCTTCATTAAGCAATCCTCCCGGATTGTCCCTCAAATCAAGAATGAGTCGGTCTGCCCCTTGTGATTTTAGACTAACCAATGCATTTCTTACTTCTGAGGAAGCATTGGTGGTGAAATCCGCCAATTTGATGTATCCGGTTTTGTCATCCAACTTACCATAGAAGGGAACATTCTTCAGGCTGATCTTTTTTCTAACCAATGAAAATGACAAGGTGTCCTGATCCCGTTTGACAGTAACTACAACCGGAGTATTGGCTGGCCCTTTCAAAAGTTCAGAAACCGTTGAGGTTGGTTTTCCTACCACGTCCACAGAATCAACTTTTAGGATATAATCGGCAATCCGGATACCTGCTGACTGGGCAGGAAAGCCTGTGTAAGGCATCAACACCATATTTCCCTCTCCCCGATTGCCAATCAGCGCTCCAATTCCGGCATATTCTCCGGTGGTCAACATTCGAAAATCATCGGATTCCTCTTCTGGAATGTACTCGGTGTAGGGATCCAATTCCTCCAGCATCGCATTGATCCCAATCGTCACCAACTTATCCGGATCGATCTCATCGACATAATAGGAGTCCAACTCCCTCACCAGGGTAGCGAAAATGTCAATATTTTTGGCTAGGGCGAAAAGCTTGTCATTTTTAACCTGAAAGGCCAAAACACCGGAAAAAAGAATCAGGATCAGGGGAATAAAAACAACCGGTTTTTTAAATTTCTCAATCATGGGGAAAGTGGATTTTGAAGTAATTCCTGATTCAGTTTCGTCAAAGCCTGAATCATTTTGGGCTGAATCTCAGCAAACGACATTTCTGGTTTACCGACAAATATAACCCCAATCAGAATTCCTTCATGGGTCAAAATTGACTTGTTTAACCGGTAAGCTTCCTTGAGTCTGCGTTTGATGAAATTTCTACCGCTGGCCTTTTTAATTTTCTTTTTCGAAACGGAAAACAATACCTGATTAGTTTGGCCTGAAAGGTCAATTTTCCTTAAAAAAAGCACTTTGAACGGATACAAAAAAAAAGAGGAACCTTCGTTAAAAAGTTCCTTGATTAATTTTTCGGCGTGTAGCCGCTCAGATTTCGGAAGTCGATAATTCATCGCAAGGACTGTACTCGTATGTGAACATACGAAAAGCAGCGCTAAGAATTACTTCTTCAATGTCTTTTCGTCAGACACGGTGAGTTTATGTCTGCCTTTTGCTCTTCTGGCTCTCAAAACTCTTCTACCATTAGCAGTAGCCATTCTTTCTCTGAAGCCGTGCTTGTTTTTTCTTTTTCTGCGAGAAGGCTGGAATGTTCTTTTCATGATCGAATATCTTTAACTAGTTGCTCCCTTGAATTTTCTTTTTGGCATTGACCCCAAAAAGGACTGCAAAGATATGTACCATTTTCTTAAATACAAATCAGGCTTCTACATTTGTTTTGAGACTCAGTCAGAAAACCATGATCCATTTTCAGATTTCCTGCAAAACCCCAAGTTCACAGTTTGTCCAAATACGGCTGGACCTTCAAGTTTCCGAGGCGAAAACAGTCATCCTTCAGCTTCCGGCTTGGAGGGCAGGCAGATACCAATTGGCAAATTACGCTCAAAATATCCGGGGATTTCGAATTCAGGATGAAACCGGCGATTCGGTTGAGTTCGAAAAAATAACCAAAGACCGGTGGATGTTTGAAAGTCCCAAGCCCGGAAAATATCAGATCGAATACGAGTATTGGGCTGGAAAAATGGATGCCGGCAGTGCATGGGCGGATGATGAACAGATCTACGTCAACTTGGTCAATTGCTGCTTTGAGATTTTTGGCAAAAGCGAAGAAGAAGTCAAGGTAACTTTGGATTTACCTGATTTCCCAAAGCAAATCAGCACTTTAATTCCCGTCTCGGGCTCTACCTGGAAAGCCAATTCCTTCCAAATGCTGGCAGATTCGACGATTTTGGCCGCGAAAAATCTGACTCATTGGGAGTACTCAGTCGATGGCGCCCAATTTCATATCTGGATCAACGGTGAGGTTTACTTTGATCCTGCGCTTTTTCTGAGTCGGTTCCGGGCGTTTTCCAAGCGCCTGATTCAGGATTTCGGCGAATTCCCTGAGCCGGAATATCATTTTATCTTCCAACTCCTTCCCTACCCACATTATCACGGCGTGGAGCATCGGCGCGGGACGGTGATCACTTTTGGACCCGCGGAAAGCCTAAGAGATTTTGAGCAAATGGAAGAACTTCTGGGGATCAGTTGCCATGAGTTGTATCACGCCTGGAACGTGTGCAGGATCCGGCCAGCTGAGCTTTTGCCCTATGATTTTTCTCAGGAAACTTACACCCGGGCTGGGCTTATCCTCGAGGGCGTCACCACATACCTAGGCGATCTCTATTTGTTGAAATCGGGAGTCTATGATCCTGACACTTATCTGAAACATTTCGGAAAAATCATCACTCGGGAAGCCGCTAATTTTGGTTGGAAGAATTACACCATACTGGAGTCTTCCTTTGACCTTTGGCTGGATGGATATGCTCCAGGTATTCCAGACCGCAAAGTCAACATCTACACCCGAGGAGCTTTACTTGCGATATGCATGGATATTCTTTTGCTCAAAAACGGCAGTTCACTGGCTGAAGTCATGCGTCAACTATGGGTGGATTTTGGAAAGCCGTTTAAAGGCTACGAACTGAAGGACTTTGAAGCTGTGGTTTGGGGTGAATTTCCCGAACAGCGTGAAATCCACGCCTTCTTTTCCTCTTTTATTTATGGCTATCAGGATCTTTTTCCGACTTTGAAAACCCTCCTTTCTGACCTTGGAATCGGGCTTGAATTTACTTTTGGGGAAGATTGGATGCTGCATGATCTGGGAATCCGGACCAATTCCGAAGGCTTGATTTCCCAAATCCATCCCGAATCAAAGGCATATTCCCACGTAATGAAAAATGACCGGATCATCAACTGGCCGGTGGAAAAAAAACCGGAGACCGATTTTGTCAACTTACAGATTGATCGAAACGGCAGATTCCTCGAACTGACTTTCGAAAAGGAAAACAGCGGATTTTTCCCGGAGTTTACGCTTTCTCAGAAAGAAATCAACCCGCTGACCGAAAAGTGGAAAGCATAAAAAAAGAGAGGATTGCTCCTCTCTTTTTTTGTGTTAATTGATGTCAGCATCTGTGACCGGAACATTGAGTTCCATCGAAGTGACTTTAGCCTCGAGCGGAACCGGAATAGCCGGTGATTTGATCGTCCAGGCCATTGGGAGAAGCACTCCATCTTTGGCCTGATAGTCTGAATAGAATGTATCTCCTGAGGCAGGATTTTCATACTTGATTTTCAATCCTGATTCCTGTGCGTAATAGTTGATCAACTTGGCTCCTGAAGCAGAAGTGATGATCACCTTATAGGCTGGAGTTCCCTCCACATCCTTCAATCCATCCAAAGTCAGGGTATAGCCATTTGCTTTGTAAACTGCCTCTGGGAAAAGATGGGAGTTGAGTTGGGCTTCAGATAGCTGAGCTTCGTTCATTTCCATGGTTTGACCTTGCACAGACATGGAACCTTTACCAGCAGCAATGGTAGTTTTTTGCATGACATTGCCTGCTACCGAAAGCTTCTGACCATATCGGCCGTTTTCGGAATCGTAGACAAAGGCAAGATTGAGTGCAGTTCCCATCACACTGGCGTCCATAGTGATCTTCGCCGTCTTGATTGCTGCGACTTTTTCGGCACCACCAATCGCTTTCAGGTAGTTTTCCAACACCTGCTCTGCCGTCATTGACGCATCTGCCTCGAGCTTTTTGGCTGGTTGGCCCATGTTGTCGTATTCGATCACCTCACCAAACTGGGCCAGTTTTTCCTTAATCTCAGCTCCGTTGCCTACTGTGGTAATCACAAACTTATCCGGCTCGATCAGTCGCTTGGCTGTTGCATTGATATCGGCAACTGTCAAAGCATTCAATTTTTGAAGATAGGTGGCATAGTAATCTTTGGGAAGATTGTACCGATCAATGTTCAGGGCGAAGTTGGCTACAGTAGCAGGCTGCTCGAGTGATCTTCCAAAGCTTCCGCTAAGCTCTGCTTTGGCTTTTGCCAATTCCTCTTCGGTCACGCCATTTTCCACCAGATTCTGGATTTCGTAGATGAATTCGTAAACCGCCGAATCGGTCACTTCAGTCCTTACGGAAGCATTGGCTGAAATCGTAGCTACCAGCTTGTCTGCACCGATGGAGGAATAAGCCCCATAGGTATATCCTTTGTCTTCACGGAGATTCATAAACAAGCGGGAAGCCGATCCTCCACCCAAAATCTGGTTCAACACCCGGCTGGAAATGTAATCCTGATCTCCGATTTTCATTTGTACCGGCTGGGTCACGTTGATTACGGACTGTACTGAGGAACTTCTGTCCACCAACGCCACTGCTCTTTTGGAAGCACGCTGAGGAACAGGATAAGTAAACGTAGGCACTTGACCGCGCTGCCAGTTGCCAAAGTATTGCTTCACCACTTTCTCAGCTTCGGCTTTGTCCATGTCTCCGACAATTGCCAAATAGGCAATGTTTGGCTTGAAGTAAGTCTGATAATAAGACTTCACATCCTCCACAGTTACGTTGTTGATCGTAGCCTCTGACTCGATTTCCCCGTAAGGATGGTTTTTGCCAAAGACAACGGTTGCGGCAAGTCTGGAGGAAATCGCATTCGGATTATCCTTGCTTTGAGCCAGTCCAGTGAGCGATTGCTTTTTCAGTTTGTCCAATTCATCCTGTGGAAAAACCGGATTGAAAAGCACATCTGCCATCAATTCAAGCACTTTTCCCTGATGCTTTTTCAAAGAAGATGCAAACATGGAGGTAGCAGAAGCACTCAAGCTGGCCCCGATGAAGTCCACTTCCTGATCCAACTGATCCTTGGTCCGGTTTTTCGTACCTGCCATCATCATTTCTCCCACAAAACCTGTCATGCCTGCTTTGTCTCCTTCCAAAATCGGATCCCGCTCTAGAACCAGGGTAAAGGATACCCGAGGGAGTTTGTTGTTTTTCACCACAAAAACCTTCAGACCATTATCTAAAGTAAAGGTCTCCGCTTCGTTGATTTTGATTTCCGGAGCTGGTCCGGATGCCGGCAACTTACTTCTGTCCACCTGAGCAAATCCGCTCACGGCCACCAAAAGCGTCAATACAAATGCTATTGCTAGTTTTTTCATTTCTTTTCGATTGATTAGTTCAAACAATTATTCAGTTGCTGGCTGAGATGATTTAGGCAGGTAATACAATACCACTCTTCCGGTAAGATCCATATATTCTTTGGCTACCCGCTGAATATCGGCCTTGGTCACTTTGGAATAGGCATCCATTACCTGATTGATGTAATTGGTGTTTCCATAAATCACTTTAGCTTCCGCAAGATTTTCTGCAACACCTGCAATGGTTGAGTTACCGCTGACGATGGCGTTTTCCATTTGGTTTTTGAGCTTCGCAAAATCCTCATCGCTGATTCCCTGATCCTGCACCTGCTTGATCAACTTGTCCACTTCTGCTTCCAAATCCTTTGGTTCCACGCCCATATTGGTGATTCCATACATCAAAAAGACACCACCGTCTTCCAGTTCCAATGGAATAGCCGCCACGACAAGCGCTTTCTGCTGCTTATCTACCAATTCCTTGGTCATCAGAGAAGAATTCCCTCCGGTCAAATAGGTAGACAGCATCGAAAGTGCATAGCTGTCGGGATGATTTCTTGGAGGTAAATTGTAGGCCTGGATGACGGCGGGGATCTGGATATTGTCATAGATCACATCGCGGACTTCGGCTGTTTTCTTGGGTTCGACTACATTCGGACGGTAGATTGCTTTGGTCCCTTTAGGAATCTCCGAGAAATATTTTCTAACCATTGACTCGGTAGCTGCATAATCGATGTCTCCCGCAATGGTCAATGTCGCGTTGTTTGGTACATAGAAATCCTTGTAAAACTGCTGGAACTCCTCGATGGTCGCTGCATTGAGGTGATCCATCGAGCCGATGGGAGCCCACTGATACGGGTGAACTTGGTAGGCTCTCTTCAAGGTCTCAGGAAGGATGGTTCCGTAAGGCTGGTTTTCGTAGCGTTGACGTCTTTCCTCTTTCACCACTTCGCGCTGGGTTTCCACACCGGTGATGTCCACTTTGGAATGCAGCATTCGCTCACTTTCCATGTAAAGTGCCAACTCCAGTTCATTGGAAGGCAATAGCTCATAGTAGTAGGTGATGTCATTTGACGTGTACGCGTTCAGCGTTCCTCCACGGCTTTGGATGATGTTCATGTATTGACCGCGGTCAATATTCTCAGAACCTTCAAACATCAAATGCTCGAAAAAATGAGCAAAGCCGGTGCGCTCCGGATTCTCATTTTTGGATCCTACGTGATACAACACCGAGGTCACCACAATGGGTGTCGTGTTGTCTTGGTGCATGATGACATGCAGCCCGTTGTCCAAGGTGAATTCCTTGAACTCGATCTTGTTTTGGGCCAATGCCGGTATGCTGAGCATCCCTGCAATCAGACCTAAAGCAGTAAATTTTCTCATGGTAAAAAGATTGGGTTAGATTTCAATTAAGAACTTGGTGGGTAAATTAGAATGTTTTCTCTCAAATAAGAAATACGCCATTCATCAAATTAAACTCAAAAAGGGAGGGAGAATGTTTTGAAAATCCACCATTGCAGGAAAATGAAGATAAACGGGGGCGAAATTGACCAGCTGCCCCCGTTAATTTTTCTTAAGGAGTAAGTCTTGCCAAGATTTCCTTGGCCTCATGCCACTTCAGTCGCGGACCAAATTGGCTGACAATTCGGGAACTTGCCATCGATGCCAACTTTCCGCTGGACGCATAGCTGTGACCATTGGTGATGCCGTAGAGAAAAGCTCCTGCAAACATATCGCCCGCCCCGTTGCTGTCGATCGCTGTGGTTTTGTAGGGCTCAATGTCGATAAATGTATCCCCATCAAAAATCATAGCCCCGTTCTTGCCCTGGGTGATCACAAAATGCTTCGCGACTTTTTTCATTTCTTCCCTTGCTTCTGCGAGGTTGTCTTTTCCTGTGAAAAGCATGGCCTCTTCCTCATTGGCAAAAAGCAAATCCACACTCGCACCGATCACCTCGTCAAAAGGCTCCCGGAAATACTTCACCATCGCTGGATCCGAGAAAGTCAAGGCAACTTTCACCCCGTTTTCTTCAGCAATCTGCTTGGCTCGCTTCATGGCCGTTTTGCCATTTTCGGAAGTGATCAGGTAGCCTTCGATAAAGAGGTATTTGGAATCCTTGATTGCGGATTCATTGAGGTCGCTGACGGAAAAATTTTGCGTGATTCCCAGAAAAGTATTCATCGTCCGCTCGGAGTCTTCGGTTACCATCACGAGGCACTTGCCGGTGATTCCCTCTTGGAGGTTGGATTCCGTCAAGGCAGAGTCTACCCCTGAATCCTGCAGATCTTTCAGGTAAAAATGCCCCAACTCGTCATTGGCCACCCGAAAGCAGTAATAGGATTTCCCTCCAAACTGACTGACTGCAACCACTGAATTGGCGGCAGATCCTCCGGCTTGTTTTTTGGCCTCAGCCGTATTGATGACTGCCATCAAGGAGTTTTGGCGGGCTTCGTCGACCAAGGTCATCAGCCCTTTTTCGACTTGATTGTCCAGAAAAAACTGGTCTTTCACTTTGAACTCGATATCTACCAGGGCATTTCCGATGCCCGTCACGTCGTATTTTTTCATTTTTAACTAGTTGGAAAGTTGTAAAGTAATAAGGTTGTAAAGTTGGGAAAAAGGCTGGATGCTTGGTGTCGGATGTCCGATGTCAGGCTGAGCGGAGTCGAAGCCTTTCCTATTAAGTCCTCGACTCCGCTCGGACTGAAACAGACGCTCGATCTATCCAAGGCCTCGTAATTCGTATTTCGTAACTCGTACTTAATCAAAGATCGGGTGTCTCTCAAACGGCTTTTCCCGATCAAACAAATAGCGATAGGTATGGTGTGTCTTGTAGATCGTGGCCAGCAGCTGCTCGCAAACCCGCATCATTTTGGGATTGAAATCCCCGATCCAATTCATCTCGATGGTTTTGTATGGGAAAGAAGACTTACCGCTCATCTTGTCATAGCTGATAATGATGGCACTTTCCACGCCTTTGCCTTGATGCTCCGGCACTACGCCAAAGACCAACCCGAGCATTTTGTTGGGAGGAGAAAAGGTCTTGTACCACAGAAACTTCAGCTTGCCGATCAGGTCCATTTTCCCATTCACATGCTTGAAGATTTGGTTGATTTCTGGGATTTGGATAAAAAAGCCAACCGGCTCACCCTTGAAAAAGGCAAAGTAAATCAACCTCGGATCGATGATCGGTTTCATTTTGCCAAACATCAATTGGGCTTCTTTCAAAGCAATTGATTTACCCATATGGCGGGCCCAAGCTTTGTTATACACGGTCATGAAGTACTCAGGAGCTTTTTCCTGGAGTTCTTTCCCTTGAATGTATCGGAAGGAATAATCCGGATTGGCCATAATGGCATTCGCACGCTGGATCATCTTTTCGTCAAAACCCAAGTCCTGCACGGGGCGCATGTAAGTGTACTGTTTGAAGTAGAGCTGAAAACCGTAGTCTTCGAAAAACTTCTGATAGTAAGGGAAATTCCAGGGCATGTTGTAGTTCGGCTCCGAAAATCCATCCACCAAGAGGCCCCACCACTTGTCGCGCTCACCGAAATTGATCGGGCCGTCCATGGCTTCCATGCCTTCGCCTTGAAGCCAGGCTTTTGCGGTATCGAGAAGTAGAAATGCTGCCTCCTCGTTGTCAATGCATTCGAAGAATCCCACACCACCTGTCGGCTGCTTTTCCTTCATCTTGGGATTGACAAACGCTGCCACTCGCCCGATAGTCTGCCCCTTGTCATCCTGAAGCAGCCATCGCTTGCACCGGGCGCCGTTTCGAAAAAGCTTATTGGTCTCCGGATGAAAGAGCCCCTCAATATCCGCATCCAGCGGTCGGATCCAGTTTTTCTCTTTTCGGTACAGCTTCACAGCCATCTCGATAAACTCTTTTTGATGGGCAGGAGTGGTGACTTCGATCAGGTTCATTCGGAGGATTTTAGTCGGCTAAATTAGGGGATGCGGGGGAAAGGGCAAAAAGTTGCTAAAAGGTTGTCCGGCTTATCAAGAGGAGGATTTTCTAATTCCTAATCAAAAAGAACCCGCCTAGCATGTAGTTTTTTCTTGTTTCCATGAAAGCTGGTAAATGGGTCAGCAAAACAAAAAAATACGTTGTATTTCTAAGAATTCAATCCATTTTCTATTTTTGAGTCAACCTAATTATCCTTTTATGAAAAAGTTAATCCTTGTTTTTCTATCCCTCTTTATTACTCAAATTTCGTTCAGTCAAGTGGAAAGAGAACTTTCCAAATGGACCTTTGGACTATCTTTTTCCCCTGACAGCTACCGATATGCTCAGGCAGAACAAAGCAGTCTTTACTCTCAAATTTCATTGGACCGACACATGACTGGTTATCTGATCTTGGGTGGGTATTTGGGAATTCAAAACAGAGAATCAAGTTATCAGGCAAGGAATTTTTTGATTCCCAATGATTTCGAAGTAATTGAATTCGAAAAGCAATATGTCCCTTTAGGAATACGATTCGGATTTGACCTAAGCTCTTTCTTTTCCGAACAACTAGGCTGGATCAAAAATGAATCAAAATGGGAAGTTCTTCTCCTAGGCTATGGAGGATTGACCGTTCAATCATTGGAAATCACAACTCCTCCAGTCTCCGGGAAAATATTGGACGAGTCGGAATATCCCATAGAAGAAGATATGAATTATGTCGCCGGAGTGAATGCTGTCATTCGGTATTTTCCAACCAAAAATCTTGGTTTATTCACAGAGCTTGGTTATGGTCCAGTTGGTAGGTATTCTT
>CAYONF010000102.1:0-3805 GCA_964405255.1 uncultured Limnohabitans sp.
AATTTAATGACTTTGTCGTCTTTTAAACTGTCCAGTTTTTGGGGAAGCTTACACCCGTGTTGGCGGTAGTAATTCTATCCCAATAAGTTTTTGAGAAACTCTTCATTTTCTTTGTCTCGTTTTTCTTTTTCAGCTTTTAAATAGTCGAACGCTTTGTTCTTAACTTCAACAATTGTCGGGTGTAACACGTTGTCTGCGGATTGGTCAGCTATACGAGAATATAAGTCAATATCTTCTTCTAGAATTTGTGCTACAATTCCTGCTTCTTCATTTCCTTTAATTTCTTGAAGCAATTGATTAAATGTGTCCATAGCATTAAATCTATTAAACCAAACTGCAGGACGGAGAATATTTTTAATTGCAAGCCCTTTGAAAAGGATATTCTTGGTGCTCTTGAATATCGCACTCATTTTTGAGGCAACTGTTTCAGCGTATGAGAAATCTAGTCTATTCTCAGAAATATATTTTGAAAGTTGCTCAGTGTACTCTTTGAGTAAAGGTTCAAAACGGTCTTGCAACTGGTTTGAAAGAATTTTGAGAATTTGATTAGGTATTTGGTCAAAAAACTCAATAAAAAGTTTTGTGTCATTCTTGTTATTACCGAGTAAGTCGATTAGTTCAATGCATAACTCTTCTCTGTATAGCCCACTTTGTAATAACTTATTTATTTCAAGTAATTTATTACTTAATGCGTCTTTCGGATTCTCTTTTGGATTTAAGGATTTCTCGTAGCTTTTTATTGCTTGCAATAAGTCACTTACAGTCTGATACCTGTCGTCAGGGTCGGGTGCTGTTGCTTTTTGTATTATGTAGGCAAGTCCAGTTGGAATTTTTTTTGTGTTTATCAAATAAGGATAGTCACCAGTGTAAATTTCGTAGAATGTTTTACCCAATTGAAATACATCTGTCCTAGCGTCTGAATTTTTTGCTTCAAATTGTTCTGGTGCGTGATAACCGTATGTTCCAAGAAAGTCATTAGAAGAAGAGTGTGTTGAACTTTCTCTTATTTCCATTTTAGCCAGTCCGAAATCCGCTACCGCTATTATCCCATTGTCAAAAATTAAAGCGTTTCTTGGTTTTATATCTCTATGATACATTCCAGCATTATGTAGAGCTGTCACGCCCTTGCAAATTGGTTCAAACACTCTCAAAACTTTGTCAAAGTCTCCTGTGAGGTTTTTTAGCACATCATAAACACTTGCTTTTGCTAACGGCATTACAAAATATGGTGGAGTATGGTCAAGGTTAGACTCAATGACTTCAACTATATTTTGGTGTTTTGTGTCAGAGGCGACTTTGACTTCTCGTTTAAATCTTCTAATTGATTTATCATCAGTTTCTTTACAATACTTTAGAGCAAAATGACTTCCGTTTGTATTGTCAACTACTTTTAATACGCAACCCATTCCGCCTTCACCAATTTTGTCAAGGAGAGTGTATTTGTCTATTGTGTCACCTATGTTCATTTTCTACAGTCGTTTTTATTATTACCGCCAACTCGCTTATTCATTCACTATTTTCTCGCCTATTTGCTGGATTTGTTTGCATTGGCGAATGTTTGTAGCGTTTATTTCCTCCTCTCCATCACCATCACCACCCGATTCGGAATATATAAATGCACCTGCTGGTTCTTGTCGGTAGGATAAGCGATGGATTTGTCCAGTCGCTCGAAGCCGCCGTAGATTTTTTCGTCGGAGTCGAGTAGGATATGGTAGGTCCCCGACTCTGTCACTTGAATCGGAAAGCCGAAGTAGGACTCGGTAGGATGGAAGGAAAACACAAAAATCAGGTCCCCACGGGTGTAGGCGATGATCTTCTTATCCGGATCGAGGAAGAGTTGCTCCGCAGGAAGGGAGGAGAGGAGTTGGTGCTCGGTAGCCATGCGGATCATGACCTTGTCCCAGAGATCGAGTTGACGGTAGCGTAGGTGGTACGTATCCACCAGTGACCACTGCCGACGGGCGTATTGGTAGCTCCAGTCATTGCCCAGTCGGGGGAAGTCCACCCACTCGGGATGCCCGAATTCATTGCCGATAAAGTTCAGGTAGCCTTCGCCGCCTAGCGTGAGCGTAATCATACGGATCAGCTTGTGGAGGGCGATGCCGCGATCGACTACCAGGTTTTGCTCCAGTACCGACATGGAGAAGTACATTTCCTTGTCCATCAGCCAGAAGGCGATGCTTTTGTCCCCGACCAGTGCCTGATCGTGGCTCTCCGCATAGGCGATGGATTTTTCCTTTTTGGGCCGGTTGGTCAGTTCATGCCACAGCTCAAACATGTCCCACTGTTCATCCAGCTTGTGCTTCAGGGTCTTGATCCAGAAGTCAGGAATTCCCATGGCCAGTCGGAAATTGAATCCCAGACCGCCCTCATCCACTCTTCGGCTCAGTCCCGGCATCCCGCTGACTTCCTCTGCTATTGATATGGCCAGGGGTTTCAGCCCGTGGATCAAGGTATTTGCCAGCTGAAAATAAAGCACCGCCTCCTCATCTACTCCTTCGTCGAAGTACTTCTCTGCCGAGTCAAAGGAAACGTGTCCGTGGTGATGGTAGAGCATGGAAGTCGCTCCGTCAAAGCGGAATCCGTCGAAGTGAAACTCCTCCAGCCAGTAGCGGATATTGGAAAGGAGAAACTTCTGCACTTCCCATTTGCCATAGTTGAACAGCTTGGAATCCCAGCCCTCGTGGTAGCCTCTTGCGCCGGGATGGAAGTATTGATCTTCGCTCCCGTCAAATTCATTGAGCCCTTCGAGGACGTTTTTGACCGCGTGAGAATGCACGATGTCCATGATCACGGCGATGCCCATGTTGTGAGCCGTGTTGATCAGGGATTTGAGTTCCTCGGGCGTTCCAAATCGGGAAGAAGGCGCAAAGAAATTGGAGACGTGGTAGCCAAAGGAACCGTAGTACGGATGCTCCATGACTGCCATCATCTGAATGGCATTGTAGCCCCCGGCTTTGATGCGGGGGAGTATGAGTTCTTCGAATTCTTTGTAGGTGCCGACACCGAGTTTTTCCTGAGCCATGCCCACGTGACATTCGTAGATGAGGGGCATTTTGGCAGGTTCTTTCAGGGAAAAGTGTTGATCGGTCCATTGAAACGGAGTTTCAGGAAACCAGAGTTGCCCGGCGAAATCGTGGGTTTTTTCGTCCTGAATCACCCGGCGGATGTAGGCAGGAATGCGGTCGAGGTCGGTATCGTTGGCGCCGAGGACTCGAACTTTGATGCGGCTTTGATGGACGAAGGTGTTTTTGTATTTGTCAAAAGGAAGGAAAATCTCCCAGTCTCCGCGGTGATTGCGGCGAAGTGGATGCGAGTTGCGGTCCCACCAGTTGAAATCCCCCATAAGAAAGAGTCCTTTGGCAGCGGGTGCCCACTCGCGGTAAATCCAACCGTTGCGGATTTTGTCGAAGTGGATGCCATAGTACTCGTGCATCCGGGCAAACTCGAGGATGCTGCCGGAATAATCGTTGATGGCAAAGATGGCGGATTGGTACTGTTCGAATCGACGGGTAATACTCGGTGCGTAAGGCTCAAGCCAGGCTTCGTCGGTCAGAAGTTGTAGTGGTTTTTGGCTCACAAAAAGTAGGTTTTGGATTGGATGAAATTAGGGAATTTTGTCAGGATTGGAAGAGGAGAGTGAAAAGTTTCGCCCCTTCGGGGCTCAAAAAAGAAACACTTCCACACTACCACGGGCTTTCGCCCGCGGTTATGAATAGTCGGGCTCCTTCGGAGCTACCTGAACAAATTGGCTCCACAATTCCCAAAAACTGAAAGTTTACTGGTGTTCATATAAGATCCGGAG
>CAYONF010000102.1:3905-11855 GCA_964405255.1 uncultured Limnohabitans sp.
GAAGGGAGCCGGGGGAATAAGATTTGAAAGAATAACCAGAGCCCCGAAGGGGTGATTTGATTTTTTGAATAGTATTGACTAATGCCGCTCATACACCAGCTCCGGCTCCCGGACTTCTACATTTCCTGCAGCGTTGATTGCATCTAGCGTGACTTGCTTTAGCTCGTTGACGAGCATGGGATCATATTTGGCAGCTACGCGGATGTAGTTTTCAGTAAAGCCGTGCATTTTGCCGTCTTCCACATCTTCTTCAAAAAGCACCGTAAAGGTCTGTCCCAGATTTTCCTCGTAAAACTTCCTTCTCTTCTTCTCAGAGAGGATTCGGAGCATTTTGGATCGCTCGTTTCGCTTTTTCAGCGGCACGATTCCGTCCATTTCGACGGCTCGGGTATTGGCCCGCTCGGAGTAGGTAAAGACGTGGAGGTAGGAAATGTCCAGTTCGTTCAAAAAGTTATAAGTCTCCAGGAAAAGCTCATCCGTTTCGCCGGGAAAACCTACGATCACATCCACGCCGATACAAGCATGAGGCATGAGGGTTTTGATTTTACTTACCCGGTCTTCGTAGAGTTCGCGAAGGTAGCGGCGCCCCATTCTTCTTAATATCGTGTTGGAACCGGACTGAAGCGGGATATGAAAATGAGGCACAAATCGCTTGGACCGGGACACAAACTCAATAATCTCGTTGGTCAGGAGGTTGGGTTCAATCGAGGAGATCCTAAACCGATCAATTCCTTCGATTTCATCCAAAGCAAAAACCAAGTCTGCAAAACGCTCCTCCCGTTTACCTTCCACGATTCCAAAGTCGCCGATATTGACTCCGGTGAGGACGATTTCTTTCACATCGGTCGCTCCAATTTCGCGGGCTGAGGACAAAACCGATTCGATGGTATTGCTGCGGCTTTTTCCCCGCGCCAATGGGATGGTACAGAAAGCGCAACCATAGTTACAGCCGTCCTGGACTTTGAGAAAAGTCCGGGTGCGGTCGTTGATGGAATAGGCGTTGTTGAAGGATTTGGCTTCGGTGATTTCGGAGGCGAGGACTTTGGTTTCCTGCACTTTAGCGAAGTCATCCAGAAGCTCAATGAGGCGAAACTTCTCTGCTGCGCCGAGTACAGCGTCCACACCTTCTATTTCGGAGATTTCCCGTGGTTTCAGCTGGGCATAGCAACCAATGATGGCCACATAGGAATCAGGGGATATCTTTTTTGCCTCTTTGACGATCTTTTTACACTTTTTGTCGGCATTCTCGGTGACCGAACAGGTGTTGATGATGAAAATGTCCGGATTTTCCTGAAAATCGACTTTCAGGTAGCCTTTTTCTTCAAATTGTCTGCCGATTGTGGACGTTTCTGAGAAATTTAGCTTGCAACCAAGGGTATAAAAAGCAACTTTTTTCAATTTTCTCCTCTGAATAGTGGAATCGCAAAGGTAAGTATTCCCCGGCTTTTTTCAATTTTCCAATTTTGTCCTCAAAAACACACTTTTTTTGACCAAAAGGCTTTAGAAACACCGTGTTTGATTGAAAAAAGTGGAAATTTTTAGAAAAAAGACCTCAAAAAACGGGGTAGGTCTTTTTCGGATGCATATTTTTCTATTTTTGTGGGTGTAATATCAAACCACTTATTGTAGAAATGGCAACACTAAGACAACAAGCCCTGGCGATGGTTCAGGCAAGACCCCGGGTAACAGTTACTCCGCCGTCTTCGAAAATTTCAGATTACTTCGGTACCAATGTGTTTGGACCTAGCCAGATGAAGCAATCTTTAGCACCTTCTGTGTACAAAAAAGTCATTGAGGCCATCGACAAAGGGACAAAAATCGACCCGGCTACCGCTGAGGAGATTGCATCTGCAGTGAAGATTTGGGCGATTTCCAAGGGAGTGACCCATTACACCCACTGGTTTCAGCCGCTGACTGGCTCCACCGCCGAAAAGCATGATTCGTTTTTTGATATGTATGCCGGCATGGAGAAGTTTAAAGGCTCCGCGCTCGTACAGCAGGAACCTGACGCTTCTTCTTTCCCTAACGGTGGCATCCGATCTACCTTTGAGGCTCGAGGCTATACTGCATGGGATCCGTCTTCTCCGATTTTCATTTTTGAGAAAACGCTTTGCATCCCGACCATCTTCGTCTCCTACACAGGAGAGGCGCTGGACTATAAGACCCCTCTTCTCAAGTCCATGGAAGCTGTGAACGAGGCTGCCGTAGAGATTTGTCAGCTTTTTGACCGCAACGTGCGAAAAGTATCTCCATCCCTGGGGGTAGAGCAAGAATACTTTGTGGTGGACAAGGCGCTCTATTCTGCACGTCCGGATTTGGTAATGGCCGGAAGAAGCGTGTTTGGTCACACTCCTGCCAGAGGTCAGCAGTTGGAAGATCACTACTTTGGATCCATCCCAACGAGAGTAAAGGATTTCATGATGGATTTTGAGATCGAAGCGCACAAGCTGGGTATCCCGGTATCCACCCGACACAATGAAGTGGCTCCGGGTCAGTTTGAGGTAGCTCCGATTTTCGAAGAAATCAACAAAGCCATCGATCACAATCAATTGTTGATGGATGTGATGGACAAAGTAGCCGAGAAGCACGGGCTGAAGGTTCTGTTTCACGAGAAGCCATTTGCCGGTGTCAACGGTTCAGGTAAGCACAACAACTGGTCATTGATCACCGATACAGGAGTAAACTTGTTTCAGCCAAGCAATTCTGCCAGAGAGAACCTCCAGTTCCTGGTGTTCCTGGTTGCCACTGTGAAGGCAGTACATGACCATGCCGATCTGTTGAGAGCAAGTATCGCTTCAGCTTCCAACGACTTCCGATTGGGTGCAAATGAAGCCCCTCCTGCAATCATGTCCACCTTCCTGGGAGCTACGCTTTCAGAATTGCTCGATGAGTTGGAGAAAAACGGGAATGTGAAGATCGAGAAGGGCGACAACATGTACATGAAGCTTGGCATCTCCAAGATCCCGGAAATCATTCTGGACAATACCGACCGAAACAGAACTTCTCCATTCGCTTTCACCGGCAACAAATTCGAGTTCCGTGCAGTAGGTTCGTCTGCCAACTGCGGCGGTCCAATGATGACATTGAACGTGATCGTAGCAGAGGTATTGAAGCAATTGTTGAAAGACATCGAGAAGGAGATGAATGCTGGCAAGGAGAAGAAAATTGCCATTGTCAATGTCCTGAGAAAATACATCAAGGAGTCCAAAAAAATCCGCTTTGAAGGAGATGGTTACTCTGAAGAGTGGGCTAAAGAAGCTGAAAAGAGAGGTTTGAACAACTTCAAATCCACTCCTGAAGCATTGGATGTCTATACCAAAAAATCCACCAAGGAGCTTTTTGAGCGTCACAATGTGCTCAATCACATTGAAGTCCATGCCCGTCATGAGATCGAATTGGAAGCCTTTATCAAAAAGGTGCAGATCGAAAGCCGCGTAATGGGCGATTTGGCCTTGAACCACATCATTCCTACTGCCACCTTGTATCAAAACAAACTGATCGAGAACGCAAATGGTCTGAAAAGCCTGGGATTGGATCATTCCGCTGCTGTAGAAACTATCAAAGAGGTGTCAAAGCATCTTGAGTCCCTGAAGTCCAATGTGACTGCCATGACAGAGGCCCGTAAGAAGCTTAATAAAGAAGAAGACATCGTGAAGCGTGCCAAGGGATATCAGAAAGAAGTAAAAGAAGCTTATTTCGATAAAATCCGATACGCGGTAGATAAGCTTGAGCTTTTGGTAGATGACGAAAGCTGGCCTTTGGTAAAATATCGTGAAATGCTCTTTATCCGTTAATTCTTAGCGGATGATACGTCAAAAAGCCATTCCAATCGGGATGGCTTTTTTTATTTGTCATTTTTGACTTTCGCTTTTTGAAATTGGGTTTATCCTGAATTATTGAAGAAATCAAAGAAGACAGTTGAAAGATTTTAAGAAGTTTAGAATAAACTTTAAGAAAGTGTTTCCTTTCTGGGATGTTTTTTATCTTATTGCAACGTTGAGATTGGAAAAGTGAAATAAGTCGTAATGGAAAATTGAAAAATAGTTTTTCAATCGAATTACTTTTTTAAAAAAATTGATTATTAATCCATTTTTTGAATAAAAAATCATTTAATAATTTTTGATTGAAGATTTGATTTTTTTAGCTTTATCCCAATAGACTTAGGTAAGATTGATTAATTGGCTTTTTATCATTGGGTTAGTCCTTCAAATCAAGTCTTTTCAACTGTTTTTGTCTCTAATTTCAGAATATATGGTGAACGATCTACCCGATCCAATCTCCAAAAAGACATCCGGGGTTCCGGATAATCCAAACAACTTATTTCTAACCTTTTATTACCAGCTATGAGAAAGTTTCTATCAATTGCTTTCGCTCTGGTTTTGGTGTTGAGTATTGCTTCCTCAGCCCAAAGTCAACAGAGAGTATTGAGGGGGAAGGTCACTGCATCGACAGATGGTCTTGCCATGCCGGGAGTAACAATCCTGGACAAGAGTAATCAGACGGGTACCACCACCAATGTGGACGGTGAGTATTCCATCTCGGTAACGGATCAGTCCGTTCTCGTTTTTTCATTTATCGGATTCAGCAGTAAGGAAATTGCCGTGGGCAATCAATCCGAACTGAATGTGGTCCTGGATGAAGAAGCAAATGAATTGAGTGAGGTCGTGGTGACTTCGTTCGGGATGCAGCGGGATCAAAAGTCCCTAGGCTATTCTGTTACCCAGCTTGGAGGGGACCGATTTACAGAGTCCCGTGCCATCAACGTCGGTAATGCGCTTACCGGAAAAGTGGCCGGTGTAAACGTAACTCCTCCTTCTACTGGCTCTGCCGGATCCACACGTGTTGTAATCCGGGGAGGTTCCTCTCTGACCGGAGCGGATCAGCCATTGTATGTAGTAAACGGGGTTCCCATCGAATCCGGAAACTTGGGTTCCGCAGGGATGTGGGGAGGAAACGATGCCGGTGACGGACTTGCAGCCATCAATGCCGACGATATCGAGAGCATTTCTGTCTTGAAGGGAAATACGGCTGCCGCCTTGTATGGTGCCAGAGCTGCCAATGGTGTGATCTTGATCACCACAAAAAGCGGAACTTCAAGAGCAGGTATCGGTGTCAGCTTCAACTCCAACTTCACAGTAGAAAATGTGGTGGACAGAACCAACTTCCAGCGAGTCTATGGAGCAGGTCGTGACGGTAGCAAATCTACTACACAGCAGGAAGCCCTCGATGATGCGATCAACGGCTGGGGAGCCAAATGGGATGGTTCCAATGTGATCCAGTTTGACGGACAGCAGAGACCGTATTCTTATTTGGGAGAAGGCCTGGATGACTTTTACAGACAAGGATACACTTGGAATAATTCGGTGGCGCTCTTTGGAGGCAGTGATAAAACCACCTACCGATTCTCTTATTCCAATCTGAAAAACGAAGATGTGCTGCCCAACTCAGGCTTTGATCGAAACGTGGCAAACATCAATGTGAACTCCCGGCAGGGCAAATTTACCCTGGCAGTGGTTGGCCAGTACTCCAATCAGCAAGCCCTGAACAGACCGAGACTTTCTGATTCTCCTGGAAATGCGAACTTCTCCATGGTGGTCAAGCCAGGTCACTATCCCTTGGATGTGATCAAAGGGGATCCCAATAAATTGGGTGCATTGGCTGACGGTACTGAATTGAGATATCAGGGGAATGTTTTCCAAACTAACCCATATTGGGCAGCATATCAGTTTAGAAGAGAGGATGTGACAGACCGAATCATGGGTAATATGTCCTTAAAATACGATATCACGGACTGGTTGTATGTTCAGGGCCGTTTCGGTACAGACTTCCAAATCATCGACAGCTACAGCTATGAAGCCTATGGGACTGCCTATAAGCCAAGAGGGGATTACAATACCGGAGCCCGAACGATCCGTGAAAACAATGCGGATGTTCTGGTAGGATTTGACAAGACCTTCGGTGACTTTGATGTGGATGGTTTTGTCGGCGGAAACTTGATGAGAAGAACGCTGGAAAACAAAACCGGTGGTGGAAATGACTTGGTCGTTCCATTTTTCCATTCCGTGACCAACGTCGCAGCGCCAACTTTTGGTTATGGATTCTCGGAGTACGGGATTAACTCCTACTTCGGTGCAGCCAATGTCGGTTATAAAAACATGATCTTCCTGAATTTAACCGGACGTCAGGATCAGTTTTCTACGCTTTCCCCTGAAAACAGCAAATTGTTTTACCCATCTGTCGGCTTGAGTGCAGTGGTTTCTGACATGTTCTCACTGCCTCAGTTTATCACTTTTGCCAAAGTTAGAGGTTCCTATGCTACCGTGGGTGGAGGAGCCCCGGATCCTTATGCCTTGAACCTGACCTACGGATTGGTCGGCGCTGGACACTTGGGTGCAAGCTTGGGCCAAATCAACAACGGTTCAATTCCGAACTCCAATTTGGGACCCTATACTTCAGATGAATTTGAAATCGGAGCCGATTTGAGATTCTTCGAAAACCGCCTCGGTCTTGATGTGGCTTACTATAACAGAAGAACTTCCGATGATATTTTGAACACAGGGATATCAGCGACTTCCGGATTTAACACCACCACCATCAACATCGGTGAATTGGAAAACAAGGGAGTTGAGATCCTTTTGAATATTACTCCGATCCAGTCATCAAATTTCAAATGGGATCTTTCCTTCAACTACGCCCACAACATTTCCAAGGTGCTTAGTCTGGGTACAAACGCTGCAGGTGATCCAATCCAATTTATCAACTTGGACGAATCCCGAGTGAGAAGAGAGCGAATCCGCCACATCGTTGGGCAGCCTTTGGGGATGATTGCAGGATTTAAGCACCAGACAGTAGACGGACAGAAGGTATATACCGTAGATGGATACCCGGTAGCTACTGCAGGGTATGAGACCATTGCCGAAGGCCGACATCCGATTTCAGGTGGCTTGACCAACAATTTAAGCTACAAGAATTTCAAGCTTATGTTTTTGATTGACTTCAGATCCGGAGGATCCATCATGTCCGGTACTGACTACTTTGCCTACCAGTTGGGTCTGCATGAGCAAACCCTTGTGGGAAGAAACGGAGATTTGACAGTTACCGGTGTGACCAAACAGGGGGATAATTATGTGCCCGGTACTTGGACCATTCCTGCGAATTCGGCAGATCCAACTCAGTATAAGCTGGATCAATACTACCAAAACTACTCCAACATCACAGAGTATGTGGTATATGATGCGTCTTTCGCCAAGCTCAGAGAATTCTCTTTTGGCTACACTTTCCCAAGAACCATGATCGAAAAGACACCTTTCCAAAATCTTAGCCTGTCATTGGTGGGAAGAAATTTGGCTTTGCTTTGGTCCGATACCCCGAATATCGATCCTGAGGCAGCTTACACCGTTTCTGGCAACTCACAAGGTCTTGAGTTTTTCTCCGTACCTGCTAACAGAAGCTTTGGTTTCAATCTGTCTGCAACTTTCTAAGACTGAAGGTTTCACCTAAAACGACTCGAAAAAATGAGAATCTTAAATAAAATGACCGGTCTGGCTTTGGCAGCCTTGCTTTTCGCCACTTCCTGTGATGAGCAGGCACTTCTGGACCTTAACGAAAATCCCAACGCAGTAAGCGATATCGATATGAGGTACCTGTTTTCCCTGGGTACCTTACGAATCGGGGGAGAATATGAAAATACCCGAGCCAACATGCTGTATGCAGCCACCATGATTCAGCATACTGCTTCCACTGCCGGTTATTTTTCCGGAGACAAGTATTTCTACAATGCAGGCTATAGCGGAGCATATATGGAGCGTCATTTCACTGACGTAATCCGACTCTTCTCAGAAGTCATCCGAAAAACCAATGATGATCCTGCTCTGGCCAATTTGAATGCCGCAGCTACTGTTCTCAGGGTGTTTGACTTACACCGAATGACTGACATGCACGGAGATATTC
>CAYONF010000103.1:0-11736 GCA_964405255.1 uncultured Limnohabitans sp.
CCTTCCCGGATTTCGTTTTGAAGGCTTTTGATTTTTTGGATGTAGGCCTCTCCGGTGATTTGGGACGAAAGGGAACAGGCAGTATTGCCAGTTTCATCCATAGGGAAGTTTAGGATTTCCTCAATCCTTTGCTCCGAGAGAGGATTTTTTGCAAAAAAACCTTCTGAAGTAAACCGGATTGAAATTTCGGGTTCAAAAAAACAAAGGTTAGGCAAAGGGAAGAATTCCGGGTTTTCGCTTTGGAGCTTTTCGATCTGGTTTTTGAAATCATAGCCAATGATTCCGATTTTCTCAGCTCCGGTGTGTCCGTTTAGTATATCCCGCTCCTGGATTTTTCTGTTACCTGCAAAAAACAAACGGGCAAAAGGTTCCTCAGGGTAGTCGTGATTGTTTCCTTCGAAAAGGGCGAAAAAATCGAAATTTTGGTCTGCCCAACGGAGTAAGCGGGGAAGGATAGCTGAGTTTAAACCGGGATAATAATGGGCGTAATCTTGCATAGGAGCACAAAAAAAGGAGGAATTCCGCAGAATTCCCCCTTTCAGTAAATATTGTGGTAGTTGGTTTGTCAGTTTGCAGTCACGTCCAGCACCAGGGATACGGTGTTGTAGATAAACTGATCTTTGGCCTTGTTTGCGGCAGCTGATTCGTCACCATACATCAAGCCCCAGGAAGTTCTGTCGATATTGAAACCGGCTTTGGCGGATAATGTTCCGTTTGCCAAGCTCACAGCTGCAGGAAATTTGATGTTTTTGGTAGTGCCTCTCATGGTCAGGTTACCGCTGATCCAGTGAGTTGGATTGGCAGGCGTCAAGGAGCTGTCTGTCGCTGGAGTATTGTCAGAAGAGAATTCTTGCTTGTCAGTTACCATGTCCCCGGCCTTGTACGCTTCTACTCCGGTAATTTCGAAAGTAGCAGTCGGGAAATTGGCAGCATCAAAGAAATCCGGAGACTGAAGGTGACCATATAGTTTGCCATAGTTCTCATCCGTTTCCGGCATGTCTTCGATTTTCAGCCCTACTATGTCAAAGGTAAATGAACCTCCGGTGATGGAATCTCCGATCACAGTAAGTATACCTGCGGTGGAAGGGATTTTACCAAAGTGTTTTCCGGTTGGTTTGTAGCCTGTCCAGGAGATCGTGCTTGATCCCAGATTCAGTGCAAGAGTGTCTCCGGTAGCAGCAGCTACTTCTTGTGCATCGGTTGCTTCCACGGTATCACCTGGTTTGCCACAGGCAAAAGCGAGCATTGCAGCGCCAGCAAAGAGTCCGATTTGTTTGATTAATTTCATGTTGTGCAGTGTTGATTGTTTTAACATTAAATGTAGATACACGCAAAAACAGGATTGGAAAGAAAAAGTTCATGACTGGACCAAAAATTTTTAATTTTCCGAAAACAAAATTTCGGATTCCTATTCCGACATAAAAGTCACCATGGCCTTGATTTTAAAAGTGAGAGAAAAAGCCCCTGAGTTTGGGGAGAATTGTTGGCTGGCACCGAATGCGACTGTCGTTGGAGACGTGGTGATGGGTGCCAATTGTACCGTTTGGTTTAACGCCGTAGTGAGGGGCGATGTGCATGAGATCCGGATAGGAAATGATACCAATATCCAGGATGGGGCAATAATTCACTGCACCTATCAAAAAGCACCAACCCATATCGGAAATCAGGTTTCCATCGCCCACAATGCCTGTGTCCATGGATGCACGATCCATGACCGGGTATTGATCGGTATGGGCGCCATCGTCATGGATGGGGCTGTGATCCATTCGGATTCAGTGATTGCTGCCGGTGCGGTGGTCTTGGCCGGAACGGTGGTGGAACCGAACTCCATTTATGCCGGTATGCCTGCCAAAAAAGTCAAGGAAATAGGTCCAGAGATGCGAGAAGTAATCCTTCGAACTGCCAGAAACTACCCCATGTATGCTCAGTGGTTCTCAGATAGCGAATAATGGATAAATTAAATTTCAGTTTATAATTAAATATAATTACCCTTATTTTTCTCGTCAGAAATTAATTTATAGTTAATTTAAGGATTCTTAAATTTTCGATGATGGATTTTATTTTTCAAAACCTGACCAAAGGAAAAAACATTCTTCTTCTGGCTTGTTTGTTTTTGATTTTCAACCTGTTGCTTAACCACTTTATGCCCAAGGATTATGCCTTGGATTTAAAGTTTGCCTATTCCGTGGAGGAGGCTTATTTGGCTTTGGGAAGTTTGGATTTGGAAGCCAGGAAGATTTATCGGACTGGAATTTGGCTTTTTGACATGCCCTACATGGTGGTTTACAGTCTTCTTTTCTCCGGGATCTTAGTGAAGCTTTGGGGAACCAAAAGACTGGTTCTACTTCCTTTTTTGGTTCTTCTTATGGATTTGCTGGAAAATCTGATGATCCTGAGAATGCTCCGGATTTTTCCGAGAGGGGACGATTATTTGGCGGGCTTTTCCTCACTGTTCTCCACATGCAAATGGCTTTTGATCGCTGTCATGTTGATTACCGTCTGTCTTGGGGTGAAAAATTTAATTGGGAATAGAAAATATTCCTCTTTTGAATCCCCGGAGACTGAAATTTAACTTTTCCTTTACAAAGCCTCCCTTTCCTTTCTTTTCTTTTCACTGAATTTTGACTAGTATTTCGTATCGGTACGAATTACCTTTTTCACCGGTGAAAATGAATCTATGAAAGAAGAATATTTTAAATGGTACTCACCCCACCTGAATCGGGATGTGGAAATGTTGGTATTTGGTCATGCGGGTTATCCGGTGATTTTATACCCCACTTCGATGGGAACATTTCATGAAAATCGGGACATGGGATTGATCGGGTCTGCTCATTGGTTTTTGGAGCAGGGGCTGGTACAGATCTTTTGTCCGGAAAGCAATGATAAACAGAGTTTTTACCACAAGGGAATCCATCCCCATCAGCGGATTCAAAATCACGTAGCCTATGACAAGATGGTTTGCCACGAGATTGTGGAGCGGGTGCGTCTGAACACCTCAGCTGCAAAGGTGGTGATGGCCGGCTGCAGTTTTGGAGGATATCATGCTGCAAATTTCTCGTTCAGGCATCCGGGATATGTAAGCCACATGTTCAGCATGAGCGGTGCCTTTGATATCCGCAATTTCATGGATGGATATCAGCACGATGATATTTATTACAACAGTCCTTTGGAATACCTTCCAGGCTTGCAGGATCATGAACTTTGGAACATGAAAATAGCCTTGGGTACTTCCAATTGGGATATTTGCTTTGACTCCAACATCAAACTCCATGAGGTTTTAAATCAAAAAGGTGTGCCGCATTGGTTTGATGTCAGGCAGGATCGACAGCACGATTGGCCGGTCTGGAGAGACATGTTCCCTCATTATTTATCTACTATCAAATTCGACTAAAAATTTTATTCAGTTTCTTTACTTCAACCTAAAATGAAAAAAATCGGGATACTTTTCGGCATGGAGGACACTTTTCCTCATGCCTTCGTGGAGCGTGTTAATCAAAAAGCAGAAAAGGGAATCATAGCTGAGCCTGTAAGGATTGACAAGGTGATCCAAAATCAACTGACGGAGTATGCGGTCATCATTGACCGGATTTCTCAGGATGTCCCATTTTATCGGGCATATCTGAAAAACGCCGCACTTACAGGGACCGCTGTGATCAACAACCCGTTTTGGTGGAGTGCTGATGATAAGTTTTTCAACAACTGTCTAGCCGATCAATTGGGAGTACCACTTCCGAAAACCGTTATTCTGCCTTCTGCCAAACATCCCGATGATACCACAGCCAAGTCGTTCCGGAATTTGGTTGCTCCGCTGGACTGGGAGGGTATTTTCAATTACACCGGATTTCCTGCTTACATGAAGCCTTATGCCGGTGGGGGATGGAAGAATGTGTACCGCTTGGAAAACAAGGAAGAGTTTTTCCAAAAACATCCCGAAACCGGGCAGTTGGTGATGCTTCTGCAGGAGGAAATTGTCTTTGATGAATATTTCAGAGTGTACTGTCTGGGTGGAAAGGCCGTGAGAATCATGGAATATGAGCCCAGAAATCCACACCACCTCCGCTATGTGGTAGACCGAGCGCCAGCATCCAAAAAGTTGTTGAGTACGGTAAAGGACTATACCATCAAATTGTGTACAGGCTTGGGGTATGACTTCAATACGGTGGAGTTTGCTGTTCGAAACGGGATTCCTTATGCGATTGACTTTGGCAATCCCGCCCCCGATGCAGATGTGAACTCTGTAGGTCAAGAGAACTTTGAATGGGTCGTGGAGGAAGCTGCAAAAATGGCCATAGCTTATGCAAAAGCCCAGAAGCCTGGACAAATGAACCTGACCTGGGGCACTTTTGTGAAAAATTCGGTCGAAGTGGCTAAGAGATTTTAACTGATTCCGAATATGTCAACCATGTTGAAAAAACTTCCCCAATTCACGCTGGGAGTAGAGGAGGAGTACATGATCATCGATCCCAAAACCCGGGATCTTCGGTCGCACATGTCCAAAATAGTGGATGGAGGAAAGATTGTGCTAAAAGAGCAGGTGAAGGCCGAAATGCACCAATCGGTGGTCGAGGTGGGGACAAATATTTGTCAAAACATCGCCGAGGCCAGACGGGAAGTTTCCTTTCTCAGGAAGAAGATTTCGGAACTTGCGGCTGCACAGGGATTGGTAGTGGGTGCTTCGAGTACCCATCCTTTTGCCAAATGGCAGGATCAGGAAATCACCGACGATCCCCGCTATCACAACATCGTCAATGAGCTCAAGGATATTGCCCGCTCCAATCTGATTTTTGGGCTGCATGTCCACGTCGGTATCGAGAGCCGTGAAACTGCTCTTCAACTGATGAACCAGGCTTGTTATTTCTTGCCGCACATTTATGCCCTGACGACCAATTCTCCTTTTTGGGAAGGAAGAAATACCGGGTTTAAGGCTTTTCGAGCCAAGGTATTCGCCAAGTTTCCAAGAACCGGACTTCCTGAGTATTTCGATTCGGTCCAGTCCTATGACAACTTCCTGGAGATTTTGGTCAAAACCAACTGCATCGACAATCCCAAGAAAATCTGGTGGGATTTGCGAATGCACCCCTTCTTCAGCACGATCGAGTTTCGGATTTGCGACATGTGCCTGACCGTAGATGAAACGATTTGTATCGTAGCCATCATTCAGGCAGTGGTAGCGAAATTGTACAAACTCCTGATGAGCAATACCAGCTTCAATATTTACCGGATTGCCTTGATCCGGGAAAACAAATTCCGGGCTGCTCGAAACGGAGTGGATGGGTTGCTGATTGATTTTGGAAAGAAAATCGAGGTACCAACCAAAGAATTGATCATGGAATTGCTGGACTTCATCGACGATGTGGTAGATGAGTTGGGCAGCCGGGAGGAGATCAACTATGTCCATAAAATCCTCGAAAGAGGAACAGGTGCGGACCAACAACTTGCGGTTTTTGAGAAAACAGGAAGCTTGGAGGCAGTCGTGGATTTTATTACCGGAAAGTTTACAGAGGGGATTTGATCGATTCATTACCTTTGTCTCGATACCAAACCAACTTAACACTGTGGGAAAGAAAAAAGTAAATCTGGCGATTTTGGACATGTATGACGGCGAGCCCAATCAAGGGATGCGCTGCATTCATGACATCCTTTCCAGGTTTTCTGATGTGATCAGTTACCGGGAATTTGATGTTCGAGGCAAAGCGGAAATCCCTGAAATACGGGAATATGACCTATTTATTTCTACCGGAGGACCCGGAAATCCACTGGAAGGTGACGGGAACTGGGATTTGAGATACAATGATTTTCTGGATCAAATCTGGATTTGGAACCAAAACCACTCGCAAAAAAAGCACCTGCTCCTGATTTGTCATTCCTTTCAGATGGCCTGCAAACATTTTGGTCTGGGCCAGGTCACCAAGCGGAAATCGACTTCCTTTGGCGTGATGACCGTCCACAAAACTCCGGAAGGAATCAACGATCCCCTCTTTGCCGATCTGGAAAATCCGTTTTGGGCAGTAGATTCGAGGGACTTTCAGGTAGTCCAACCAAGTAATCGAAAGTTTAAAGCGCTGGGCGCAAAAATCATTGCCCTGGAAAAAATCCGAAACCATGTGGAATACGAGCGGGCAATCATGGCCATCCGGTTTTCCGATGAGATTGTCGGAACACAGTTTCACCCGGAGGCAGATGCCGTGAGCTTTTTGGAACATCTCAAAAAGCCTGTCGTCCGCGAAAAAATCGTTGAACTCAAGGGAAAGGCAAAGTTTAGGACCATGCTGGAGGACTTGGTGGATGAAAACAAGATTTACAAAACCAACGAGACGCTGATACCGAACTTTCTGGAGCAGGCCATCCGAAAGCTAAAAGTGGCGAATACTCCATCCCTGACTTGATGATCCATGATTGACACCTATCGAAAACGATTCAACGAGGAGTTTTCCAAGGATAAGTATCAGGCTTTTCTGAAAGATATCGCTTCGGATTTCGACTATGCTCCAACATTCCGGATAGCTGAGACTCCTTTTTTCATCCCAAAATCCCTGCAAAACCAAATTTTCGAAGGATGCAATCAGGTCATTGAGTTTATCAAAAGACCTGATTTCAAGCAATTGACCCAGCGCTCGATTGAGTTAAATACCGCGGTACCCAAGGAGGATGAGCATACCCAGTTTTTGGCCATTGACTTTGGGATTTGCGAAGAAAACGGGGAGCTTTTGCCTAAGCTGATCGAGGTGCAGGGTTTTCCTTCCATATTCAATTTCCAGTTTAATCTCTTCCGGAAAATCCGGAAAGTTTACCCTTTCCTGGAAGCCTTGTCCCCGTATCCTGAGGGAATTTCGGAGGAAAAATACCTCGAAATTCTAAAGGAAGTGATCTTTGGATCGTTTGATTCGCCGGAAGTGGTCCTGTTGGAAATTGAGCCGGAAAAGCAAAATACCAAGATCGATTTCTATTACGCCCGGAGGGATCTTGGTCTACCTGTCATTTGTGTGACCGAGGTGATCAAAGAAGGCCGGCAGCTTTTCTACTTTAATGCCAAGGGGGAAAAGACCCGGATCAGACGGATTTACAACCGGGTTATTTTTGATGAATTGAACCTGAGAAAAGATCTGAAACTCAATTTCAGTTTTGAGGAAGAACTCGATGTGGAGTGGGCTGGTCATCCGAATTGGTATACCAGAATTTCCAAGTTTATTCTTCCCTATCTGAAAGGACCCTATTTCATCGAAACCAAGCTGTTAAGTGAATTGGAGTCCATTCCGGCTGATTTGGAAAATTATGTACTGAAACCACTTTTTTCCTTTTCTGGGGCGGGAGTGATTTTTCATGTGAAAAAAGAAGATGTCGAGGCAGTTCAAGACAAGGACCTGTACATTTTACAGAAGAAAGTCCATTATGCGCCCGTCGTGCAATCTCCTGACGGAAAGGTAAAAGTGGAAGTCCGGATTCTTTGCCTTTGGCCGGAAAAAGCTGAAAGTCCAACCATCGTGGGAAACCTGGTCCGGCTGAGTAGGGGGGAAATGATCGGCGTGAAATTCAACAAAGACAAAGATTGGGTGGGAGGATCGATCGGACTCTTTGAAAGATAAAAAGCCGGGATTTTCCGGCTTTTTCATTCATTCCTGTTTCCATTTTCCCGGATCTTTTCTCCATTCTTCGAGGGATTCGAGCGTCTCCGCTGAAATGTATTTGCGATCTACCGCTCTTGGAAGCAATGCATCGTAGTGACTGAGGCATACCAGCTGAATTCCTGCATCTGCAAAATTTTTGGCAGCCACATCGAAACCATAACTGAAAATGGCGACCATTCCCAAAACTTCAAAACCCGCATTTCTCAAATCCTCGGCAGCCTTCAGTGAGCTTCCGCCGGTGGAAACCAAATCTTCCACCACCACCACTTTCTGGCCCGGAGTCACTTTTCCTTCGATCATGTTTTCCATGCCATGTCCTTTAGGTTTGGATCGGACATAGACAAAAGGAAGGCTTAACTGATCCGCGATCAGCGCACCTTGTGGGATACCGGCAGTAGCTACACCGGCTATGGCTTCCACGCGTGGGAAAAAATGACGGACACTTTTTACCAATTGATTGCGGATCAGATTTCTCACTTCCGGGTAAGAAAGGGAAAGTCGGTTATCGCAATAAATCGGTGATCTCCAGCCAGATGCCCAGGTAAATGGTTTTTCCGGTTGAAGTCGGATCGCCTGGATTTCCAGGAGTTTGTCGGCTACTTCGGCCGCAATGCTTGGGTCTAAAATTTCCATGGTTTCAAAAATAATGGATAAAGCTGCCTGAAGATTGTACTGCCTGAATTTTTTATGCATTTTTGACCGAACCACCTGTCTTATCTGATTTGATCATGAAAATCTTTGTAAATGACAAGCCAGTCGAACTGATCAGTTATGAGGAGCTCGATCTGGCCAAGTCTTATGATTTCATTTTTTCCAATCTTGATGAATTGCCCGTTGAAATGGTTTGGGAAGAAGATATTCTTTTTCATGAGCCCAGTCATGATTTGATCATTCGGTTGCTTTATCTTCTTCGCACCCGAAAGATGAAAGAATTGGATTCGGTTACTTTGGTGACAAAAGACAAAAAAGCCCTGAAAGATTTTATAAAGAGCCGCTTTTCCATAATCAAGGCTGCAGGTGGAATAGTTTCCAAGAAAGACAAGGTGCTGATGATTTTCAGATTGGGTAAATGGGATTTCCCAAAAGGAAAATTTGATAAAGGGGAAACCCCGGAAGACTGCGCCAAGCGGGAAGTGGAAGAGGAGTGCAATGTCAAGGTAAAGCTAGGACACCACATCTGCAATACCTGGCATACTTATACTCAAAACCGCAAAAGCATCCTGAAAAAAACGTATTGGTATGCGATGGACTGTGTCAATGATGCCGGAATGAAGCCTCAAGCCGATGAAGGGATTGAAGAAATTCTCTGGCTTTCGGAAGCAGATGCCAAAACAGCCCTAATCAATTCCTATCCCTCCATGAGGTATCTATTCAAGCAATACCTCAAAAATCACATCAAAAACTAAATCGGATAAGGGAGAAACTCCGAAACATCGGCGCCAAACCGGTGGACTTCACGGATGACCGTGGAACTGATTTGAGCGAACTGAGGCGAGGTAATCAAAAAGACGGTTTCCAGATCCTCATTGAGGTATCTGTTCATCTGGCTGATGGTGTTTTCGTATTCAAAGTCCGTGGTGTTGCGGAGACCTCTGATCAGGTATTTGGCACCTAATTTTTTGGCCAAAGTGGAGGTGAGCTCATTGTACACCACCACTTTGACCCGAGGTTGGTCGGTATACACACTTTCGATTTTGGAGACCATCACCTCTATGTCGAAGTAGCGGTTTTTTTTAGCGGAGTTGTAACCGATACCGATAATGACTTCGTCGAAAAGACTGAGACTGCGCAATACGATATCATGGTGTCCCATGGTGTAAGGATCAAAGGATCCCGGGAAAATGGCGACTTTTTTCATGTGTTTATGTTTCGTTTTGCAGTCTAATGAAACTTACCGGACAAAGGAAACGGATCATTTGAGAAGCTTGGGTCCTGCCCAGCTTCATGATCTTATTCGTATTGCCAATAGGTTTCCAGCACGTTTACAGACTTGAGATGCTTGAAGCCGTGGGTATAGTTTTGGTTGGCGTGCGGATTGACCAAGCGGAAGTTTTGGAAATAATCCTTGCCCCATTCCTCGGTGATTCCACTTTTTTCGGTGGCACCAAATATGCTGATTCTGACGTGATTTCGATCGTATTTCATCTGATCCATCGTGATCAGGGTGTATTTCAGTACATCTTCTATTCCACTGATCTCGAAAATATTGAAAATACTGAGGTCCTGATCTGTAAATGCTGACACATAAATATGGCTTTGGAAATAATTGATCAGGATTTCTTGACCGATCAGATTGAAGCGCTCTTTGAATAGATAAGAAAGGAATGAACAGCTGCCGTGATGAAGTGTAATCTCTGAATACCGGGCATCGAGATTCTTTTTCAATTTCTGACCGATGAAGGAAACGACCTGGAGGTTGTTGCTGTCCAAACCTGAGGAAAAGCAAACCACTTCTTCAGAGAGTTCTTGAGCGAAATGGAGGTATTCTTTTTCTTTTCCAGGCTGAAAAAGTACACCCGGAACCAAACTGAACCCAGCGTGGTGGACATAGACTTTTACCGGCACGTCATTTCTCAGTAAGGGATCGGAACCAAAAAGTCCTTCTAATTTTTCCCAGCTAAAATCCTGGTAATAGTGAATGGCAATATTTGCCTGGTTTTGGTCTTTGGCAAATACAAAAAGGGAATGGGGGTAAAGAAAAAGTGATAAGCTCGCTGTGTCTTCCACATCAAACTTATCACTTTTATAAACCTTAAGATTGTTTTCCAAAATCCAAAGGGATTATTTCCAGTTGCCTTCGGTAGAGGCGTCAGTTCTGGAACCTACTCTTAATGCTTTTTCGTTGTTGTTTGCTCTTCTGTCCGGGTTGATTGGAGATGGGTCTCTGATTTCGAATACGTTAACCAGGTAACCTCCAGTCTTCTCGATTTTGTCAGCGAAGAACTCAAACTGCTTACCTCCTGATCCTGGAACTACAGGTAGAAGGTCAAGATTGAAATCAGGGAATTTTTTGGCATTGAACAATGAGTCCATCACAGATACAGAGCCCAATGTGTCAAATGATACTTTAATTTCTTCAGCACCGTAATCCAGTAGTTTGGTGGTTTCAGTTCTTTGAACCAACCAAATCTCTCCGGTTTGGATAAATGTCTTCAACGAATCCCAAGTGCTGGAATATTTACCATTTGCTGCCTGATATGCAAGCTGTGCATCACGTAGCATTTCCAATTTTTCAATCGTTGCTGCTTCCAATAATGCAATTCTTTTTTCTTCTTCCACTACGTCATCCACACCTTTCCATAAGAGGTATCCCAGAAACGCAGCGATTGCAAAGAAAACAAATGAGAGGACTTTTGTAAGATTCATTTTGATAGAGATTTAGAAATCTGGTTAAGGTTGAAGGTTTTTAAAACGTGCTATTTTATAGAATTATTTCCAAAATTAAAATATCCTTTCCACAATCCCAGCTCAGAAAGGGATTTAATTCCCCAAAAGACCTGATGAAGGGATTCTCTGGGTATTCGCACTAGCTGATCGAAGTTCATCCAGGTTATTTCCAGGAGAATCTGAAATTCTCCTGGAAGTTCGGGGTCTTTTCCCAATTTAACCTCTCCGCCTATCCTTTTTACCCGGAAAAAATGTTCCATGGCATGAAGCGGGGTTTTCAGGAATTCGTGAACAAAAAGATAGTTTTCTACCTCAATCTCCAATCCGGTTTCTTCCAAAAATTCCCGTTTTAGATTTTCAACCGCGGAAGTTCCGTATTCCATGCCTCCACCTGGTACTGACCACAGGATCCGACCGTTTCCCATTTGGTGCTTGACCATAAGCAGGTGATCATCCTCGATCAAAATGCCGTTTACCCGGCTTCGGAGCTGACCTCCAAATTTTGATTCAATTTCTTTGCTGATCTTGTCTTTTGACATTTACATTCGTCTTCATGGGTAAAGATAATTACGCCGACTTTAAGCCCTCGGTGCTATTGGCTAAATATTTTCCTTTCGCTCCAACGAGTGGTCAGGCTTCATTTTTCCGGAAAATGGATGGTTTTCTTCTGAAAAAGCCCGAGGATAAGCCGGTATTTGTGCTTAAAGGCTATGCAGGGACCGGA
>CAYONF010000104.1:0-11369 GCA_964405255.1 uncultured Limnohabitans sp.
CATCAAAAACCGATTTTGTTTATTTTAGAATTGTCCAAAAAATGGGAAGCCTTCAGAACGAGTTAAATTCTCAACCCAATCTAACCTCCGTTTCGATTATGCCTCATTTGTTCAGAGGGTTTATCCTCCTGCTTTTTGTCTCTGGCCAACTTTTAGCCCAAGGGAGATATGCCAACCAACCCGTTTTGGAAAACCGAGCCACAGATCTCCTGCACGAGAATCAGCTTCGATTCAAAGACCTCAACAAAAACCAAAAGCTGGATCCTTACGAGGATTGGCGACTGCCTGTCGAAAAACGAATCGCGGACTTGCTCAGTCAGATGACTCTCGAAGAAAAAGTGGGCATGCTTCTGATCAACACACTCAATGCAGGAGAAAAAGGGATCATGACCAATACAGCGGTCGATCTGATCGAAACCCAAAAAATGACCCGGTTTATCTTCAGAAATACGGTGACGGATAATCCTTCCAATACCGGTCCGGGAAATGGCTTTGCCGGGGTACAAATTACCCCTTACGAAGCCGCCCAATTCATGAATGCAGTGCAGGAACTCTCGGAAAGCACCCGATTGGGGATTCCCGCTTTGTTCAAATCCAACTCACGAAACCACATGGAAATTGATGCCCGGGCAGGGATCAACGAGGAGTCGGGATCTTTTTCCTCCTGGCCCAAGGAAAGCGGTTTGGCCGCGACCAGAGACCTGGAACTGATCGCAGACTTTGCCAAAATCATGTCTGAGGAATGGAGAGCCATCGGGCTTCGGGGCATGTATGGCTACATGGCGGACCTTTCCACTGAGCCGAGATGGTACCGCGTGCATGAGACGTTCACGGAAGACAGCCAACTCGCCTCCGACATCATCCGGACGCTGATCAAAAACCTTCAAGGGGAAACGCTGACTTCAAAAAGCATTGCCCTGACCATCAAGCATTTTCCAGGCGGAGGCCCACAGGAAGGCGGAGGAGATCCGCATTATGAATATGGGAAAAACCAAGTCTATCCCGCCGGAAATTTCGACTACCATCTGGCTCCATTTAAGGCGGCCGTGGATGCCGGCGCTTCCTCCATCATGGCCTACTACGGGATTCCTGTGGGCCAGCCCTACCTGCCAAATGATGTCGGGATGGCGTTTTCCAAAGGGATTCTGACTGATTTATTGCGGAATAAATTGGGATTCAAAGGCTATGTGAATTCCGATACCGGAATCATCGGAGACAGAGCCTGGGGACTGGAGGATAAGACGGTAGATGAACAGATTCTCATCGCGATCGAAGCGGGTACGGACGTGCTTTCCGGCTTTAGCAAGAACCGACAACTCTTGGCCTTGGTCCAATCCGGCAAACTTCCGGAAAGTAGGGTCGATCTTTCCGTGAGCAGATTGCTGAAAGAGCAATTCGAACTGGGACTATTTGAAAATCCCTACGTGGATCCCAATAGAGCTGCCTATGTGGTCGGAAATGCGTCCTTTCAGAAAAAAGCTGACCTCGCCCAACGAAAATCCATTGTCCTGCTTCAGAACCAATCCACCCTACCCCTCGCCCAACCCAAAGGCACGGATACCCTGCACCTCTATACCATGGGAATGAATCCCGCTCTTTTCAAGGGTCGGGAATGGGGGAATTTTAAGATCACCTCGGGAAATTATTCCAAGGCCAAAGGTGAAAGCCTTCCCACCATCTCCAAGGAGACGGATTATGCGATCATCCGAGTCCAGATCACCAATGATCCCGGAACTGACCGAAGATTTGGCGGGGCAGATCCGAGTGAACTGGACTTTCTCTCCCTCTCGGAAATGGCCAAATCCAAGTCCTGGAAAATCTCTCCTTCGCTGGAAGACATCCAAACCGTAATGGAAACCCTAGGCCCGGAAAAAACCATTCTCTCCGTTGACTTTCGCCAGCCCTATGTCTTGGACGAAGCCAGCGGAGTGCTGAATGCCGGCGGGATACTGGCAACGTTTGGGGTCAGTGATGCTGCACTGATGGACATCATTATGGGTAAATTCAAGCCAGTCGGCAAGCTTCCTTATGCCCTGGCCAAAAGCACCGAAGCGATCAAAGCCCAAGACCCCGATGCCCCGGGCTATCCGGAAAAAGACACGCTTTTCCCGTTTGGGTTTGGATTGGAGTATAAATAGGCTAGCAAAGGCAAAAACCCATCTAAGTGTAATATAAGCGGTTGATTGGGTGGGATTTGTAATCCCACCCTTCTATCCCACCGAATTTGCAATTCGGACAATTATTCACTCTTCTCCTCCACTCTCCCCTATTTTTTGCCAGTTCTTGAGTTTTTGATTTTTCCTTCCCTGATTTTGAATAACTTAATACCTAAACCAATTTTTAACCATGGAAAAACTGAAGAAAGAAGATATCCCCCAGGGGGCGTTTGATCTTTACGATTACTATTGCCACAACAAGCTGGACCGCAGGACTTTTGTGGAAAAGCTTTCTGCTTACGCTGTTGGAGGCATTACCGTCACTGCCTTGATGAGCAGCATGATGCCGGATTATGTAAATACCCGGACCATCGAGCCTACCGATGAGCGGTTGCAGAGTTCGGACTACGTGATGTATGACTCACCCAAGGGAGGAGGTCAGATCAAAGGACTGCTGTCAAAGCCTGCCGGAAAAGGCAAATTCCCGGGAATCGTGGTCGTCCACGAAAACCGCGGCCTCAATCCCTACATCGAGGATGTGGGAAGAAGATGCGCCGTGGACGGATTTATCTCCATCGCTCCGGATGCCTTGACGCCACTGGGCGGCTATCCCGGCAATGACGATGAGGGCCGGACCATGCAGTCCAAGCGAGATCGAAACGAAATGCTGGAGGACTTCATCGCTGCCTACGAATACCTGAAAAAACATCCCGACTGCGATGGAAATGTTGGCGTGGTCGGATTTTGTTTTGGAGGATGGATCTCCAACGCCATGGCAGTACGAATTCCTGACCTGAAGGCAGCGGTGCCATTTTATGGAGGTCAGCCAGCCGTAGAAGATGTGCCAAAAATCAATGCCCCACTCTTGGTCATTTATGCAGAACTCGATGAGCGGGTCAATGCAGGTTGGCCTGCCTACGAAGCTGCCCTCAAAGCCAACAATAAAAAGTACGAAATGATCAACTATCCCGGAGTGAATCACGGGTTTCACAACAACACCACCCCTCGATACGACGAGGCCGCTGCAAAGGCCGCTTGGGAAAAAACCATTGCGTTTTTCAAGGCTAATCTAAACTAAGGAAAGGGCTTCGGCCCTTTTTTTATGGTCTAATGGCAAATTCTCCTACAAAAGATTGACCTTGCTTTTGCCTGCATAATTCCGAATATTTGATTAGGCGAAGCCTAAAAACCCATGCAAAATGAAACATCTCACTCCCTTTCGGACTGCTACAGAAGCCTTGCAGGCTTTTGACAACGGAGGATATTTCTTCAATCTCTTTAGTCATTCCAAAGACGGAGTGGTCTCGCCGGCAGAGCTAAGCAAAGCTGCCGGTACACCACTTAATAGACAAGCAGCTTTGCTTTTTCTAGACCTATCCATTTCCAACTTAAGTCAAACCGATCGGGATCGGGTGCTTTCCCGTCTGGACCAAGACCTATTTGACCAGTACCAAAGGCAGCAAGCCAAACCGCTTCAATCTGCTCAGGATTTGGAATCGGGTAAGATAGAAGCAAACGCCCTTGTGAAAGGAATTGCTGAAAAAATAGGATCAGAATCCAAATTCAACGGATTTATCATGGTACCGATCATGGTTAGCTCCGTCACCACATTTACTTTGGTGCCCATCAACTCGAGCTACGAACTATATGAGTTAGTCTTGGAAAACGGAGAGAATATCACCGTGGCACATACCAAGGATGCGGGGTCACTTCCTGAAAAGGCACTTTTGCTGGGAGGACAAATCAAATCCTGCAGCGCCTCTACCAATGAGTCAAGCGACCAACCTGACTTAAGGTATCTGGAGATCCAGTATTATACCGAAGCCTACTAGCCCATCCTTGATATCACGAAATTGGAAACGCTCTTAATCGATCAGGAATCCTTCACCCTAAGCCAGGGGGAATTTATCATCCGGCTTTTGGTTGCGATCGGCATAGGTTCGGTGATTGGACTGGAGCGTCAGTACACTGCCATGAAGGAAAATTCCCATGGCTTTGCCGGAATCCGGACTTTTATCTTTTTGGTACTGTTGGGTTTTATTGCCGGTTTAGCCTTTTACCTGCTTTCTCCTTGGGTGTATGTGGCCATTTTCATGGGAGTCAGCATTTTGACAGCGGCATCTTATTGGTTTACCGCAAGTCAGGGAGACCGGGGATCCACCACCGAGTTTACTTCCCTGATCGCTTTTGTGCTGGGGTCCATGACCCTGCTCGGTTTGATTGAGATCAGTCTGATGATCACGGTGCTGGTGGTGGTAGTGCTTTCCTCGAAATTCAGAATCAAAACCATCGTGGGAACGATCACAGCAGAAGAGCTGTACGACTTCATCCGCTTTGTCGTCATTGCTTTGCTCATTTTCCCTTTTTTACCAGACGAATATTACGGGCCTTATCAAGTCCTGAATCCAAGAGAAATCGGATGGGTGATCATCCTGACTTCAGGTTTGGGTTTGGTGGGTTACATGCTGACCAAGTTTCTGGGACCAAAGAAAGGAATCCTATTGGGAGGAATTGTTGGCGGATTGGTATCGAGTACAGCAGTGACTTGGGTCTATGCTAAAAAAAGCACCGAAAATGAAGCCCTTGCCGCAAGCTGTGCCACGGCGATTTTGGCAGCTTCCTCGATCATGTTTGTCCGGGTGTTGATTTGGACCTTCATTTTCAATCAGACCCTATTCAACCGCTTGCTTCCTGCTATTGCACTGGTTTTTCTAAGTGCGATCGGAGTCACACTTTACATTTTTTTCAAAAGGCAAACCAACCAACTCGCCGAAACGGAGATTCCACAGAAAAAGCCACTGGACCTCAAAGGCGCATTGGTCTTTGGTCTGATTTACACCGTGATTCTTCTCGTAGTCAGCTACGCCAACGAAAACCTGGGAGAAAGCGGAACCTTGATTTCCAGTGCAATTGCAGGCTTTTCAGACATCGATGCCATCACCATTTCTATTTCCAAGCTCAGTGGAATCCAATTGGATTTGGGAATTGCTTCATTGGCTATCCTGATCGCCGCGATTTCCAATACCCTGGTAAAAATGGGAATCGGAATCTATGCGGGAAGTTTGGGATTGAAAAAAAACCTGCTGATCGGCTATGGGACGATGTTTCTCACAGCTTTGGTCTCTTTGATTTTTCTGATTTAAAAGATCCCCCATTTCATGACTACCCAAACCGCTCTTCGATTTGTTGTTCTTTCCTTTCTTCTTTTCTCCTGTGAAAAAAAGGATTCTTCACCAAGCAGTCCCAAATCCGAACTTTTGACGGAGTCTCACCTATCCTGGAATGGTGACTCGCTTCCGGCCTATCCTCCGGGAAAGCCCAAAATCTCCATCGTAAAAGTGACCATCCCTCCTCATTCCGAGCTACCCAGGCATTTCCACCCCGTGATCAATGCGGGGGTTTTGTTGAAAGGAGAATTGACTGTCGTAGATGTAAAAGGGAATGAACTGAAAATGAAAGCCGGAGACCCCATCATTGAAGTGGTGAATACCGTTCATTACGGAGTCAATCAGGGAGATGAACCGGCAGAAATCCTCGTATTCTATGCCGGAACAGAAGACCTGGGAATCGTGGTGAAAGATTCACTCCAGAAATAAAACCAGTTTACTTTAACCTAACCTTTCCACACTATGCCAGCACATCAGACCACTTTTCAGTTTATCAGCGAACCCGGGGATGTCAATTTTGGAGGAAAAGTCCATGGTGGCTCCGTGATGAAATGGATCGATCAGGCCGCCTATACCTGTGCCCGGACCTGGGCCGAAAGCTATTGCGTGACGGTGTATGTGGGCGGTATTCGCTTTTACAAACCCATCAACATCGGTGAACTGATCAAGATCGATTGTCAGGTGATTTTGACCGGAAGCTCCAGTATCCACATCATGGTGGAAGTCTATTCGAGAGCTTTTTCAGAGAAAAAGTTTGAGAAAAAGACCCACTGCATCATCATTTTCGTGGCCGTGGACGAGAAAGGCGAACCCAAAAAAGTCAGACCCTGGGTTCCAAAAACCGACCGGGACAAGAAACTCGAGGAATATGCTCTGAAGCTGAAAAAACTTCGAAGCGACATCCATGAAGAGATGCGGCCTTTTTTTAATGAATAGCGGTTCTGTCCTTGTTCAGGATAGGGAATCCCGAAGGACTGATAGAGAATTTGTAATCCTCAAGTGCCAATCGGAATTCCAATCCCTAAACTGTACCTCGGGATTGGAATTCCCGAGGCACACTTTTACGGGACCGCTACTTTTCCAGTTCCTTCACCTTCTCCAAAAACAATCCCTCCACATAAAACTGCCAATCAGAGAAATTCAAGGCCTGATTGGCCAAGTGGACGTGGTGATCCTGATCCAAAATGTAATCAGCAGGTTTATTAAGCTGCCGGGTCTTGCCGTAGACTTCCTCCACTTGGGTTTGGATCGAGGCCCATTCGGCTTCCATTTGCAGTAGCTTGGATTTAGCTACTTCCCGCTTTTCCCCGCTGGGCTCATCCAATTCAGCCAAGGTGATGATTGCCCGATTGGAAAACTGCACGACCTGAGCCACCTGCTCATAGACTTCAAGCTGGTGCGTATTTCTCAGGGCTGATTTTTTGGCTTCTTGGATCTGCTGCAGGATGGAATCCACCTTGGCGAGATTGGCCTGAGCCTGATTGACTTTGGCTTGGTATTTTTCAGTCCACTTCCCTGCTGAATCCAAATTGGGCAAAGGAATCAGCGCCTGATCGATAGGGTTTTCCAGTTTGCGAAGGCGATTTCGGTCTTTTTTGGCATCCAAAAGCATATTTTTCCAATCGGCAACCGGACCTTCCAGGTCATTGATAAACTCATGTTCGGCTGATGCCACCGCAGGACCAAAGGCCCGCTGACGGTAAGCCTGATGCAGTTCTTCTGCGGTCCTCTTATCTCCCGACCAGGTGTACTCCGCAAAAATGGCAATGCCCCGCTGATACAATTCAAAATGCGGAGAATCATCATCCCAAAGCGTCAGAAGCAATCCATCAGCCTTATTTCGGATCGATATTAGGGCAAAGTCCCGGATGTTTTTGGTGTTGCTTTGGTCCTGAGGCATAAGATTCCAGCGGGTTTGTCCGGCAGTTGCCCCCATGACTTTGAAGCCGTTGTCCGAAAACCATTTAATCGCACGGATATTTCCCGGGGATTCGGGCATGTCATAGTTCCATCGCATGTAAACGCAGTTTTTTGGGAACATATCGATGTACTTGTTCAAATTCCCCTCATTGGCCGTCCAGATGCTGTCCACCTGCGCGGCGGTCAATTTGCTGTTGTAAATGGAGCGATAGACTCCGGCATTTTGCAGCGGCATATCGTCCCAGAAAATCGGAGTCAGGCCTTTTCCGGCGGCATACTCACTTACCCGATTCAGCCAGATGAGTTGGAGTTCAAGCGGTGATTTGCCTGAGTTTCTTCCAGTCGTATGCACCTCATCCCCTCCTACATGCAGGTAGTTGGCATAGGGAAAAGCCTTCAAGGCATCCTCGTAGAGGTCAAATTGCACCTTGTAGGTGTCTTCATTCAGGGGATTGAAAGCCCAGTCGCTTTCCGGATCATCGCGAAGAGGCTTGTATTCTTCATGTTTCAGGATAAACGAGGCATGACCCAAACCCTGCACCAATGGACTGATTCGGATATTTCTCGCCATAGCGTATTCACTGATGGCTTTCCAGTCTTCAATGGAAAAAGCATCCGACGACCCCACCTTGGGTTGAAGTTCATAGTTGAGTTTGTCTTCGATTTCCACGATTACACCATTGATTTTTTGCGCAGCAAATCGATCCATCAACTCGTAGTAGTATTCTTTTTTCTCCAAATGGTGCTTCACATCCAAATGAACTGCCCGATAAGCCAAAGCCGGTTCGTCAGTAATGCTGCACATCGGCAGAGGAGCATTTTGGTCTTTGGCATCTTCCAAAAGTTGCCCTAAAGTCATCAAGCCATACCATAGACCGGATTCGGTGGAAGCTTTTATTTCCACTTTTTCATCCAAAATCTGAAGCAAATACCCTTCGGGTTTGATGGACGATGCAGGATCGAGTGAAAAGCTAATCCCCTCCTGTTGAAAATCAGCAAGAGGCTTCGCTGAGGTGAAATGGTCTTTGGCCTGCTGGAAAACCTCTGCCATGTCCGACTCCTCCAACTTGGAATCTCCGGTGATTTGAAACGAAACTGGACTGGGTAAAACCACAAATTGCGCCTCAGACTTCGGTTTTTGGTTACAGGACCACATCGATAAAATCAGAACCAAAAGAGCGGAAAAGGGAAAGAATCGCATAGGTTGGGGTTGATTGTTTCCCAAAAATTAGGAAAATCCGGAGTATTACTACTCAAATATTCTGTAATCGGGAGTAAATCCATGACTGGCATTTGATATTCCTCATTTTTCCCTAATTTTTAGATTCATCGATTCGGGAATATTCCGGATCGGAAAAAATCTCAACCTCAACAAACCCAAAATGCTCACCCTTTTGATTATTCTGGCAGCACTTGCGCTGATTTTGGTAGCCATTATCAAGTTTGACATCCACCCGTTCTTGGCACTTTTTGTCGGCGCCTTGGTATATGGCCTGATGATGGGTATGCCCACCGAACTGATCATTAAATCCATTTCAGAGGGATTTGGAGGGGTGATGGGAAGTGTTGGTCTTTTGATCTTGTTGGGGGTCATTTTAGGGACTTTCCTTGAAAAAACAGGAGGCGCAATGGTCATAGCCGAGAAGGTGCTGAAATGGGTGGGAGAAAAATCAGTCAATCTTTCCCTGATGCTCAGCAGCTGGGTTTTGTCTATCCCTGTATTCGGTGACAGCACGATCATCATGATGAATCCGATTGCCAAGTCCCTTTCTTCCAAAAGCACACTTTCTTATGCAGCCACCATCGTGGCAGTCTCCCTTGGTGCCATGGCAAGCCATTCGCTTGTTCCACCAACTCCCGGTCCAATTGCTGCAGCCGGAATTTTGGGTGCAGATTTAGGCCTTGTCATTTTCTATGGTGGAATCGTTTCGCTGGTGACGCTGATTCCTCTTTACATTTTTGTGCAAAAGTGGGTGACAAAAATCCCGCTCCGTCCCGTCATAGTTGCCGATGAAGCGAGCATCAACAAAGCAGATCGGCCCAGCTTTTTCTCCTCTTTGCTTCCTATCTTGATTCCTTTGACTTTGATCATCCTCGCATCCATTGCAGCATATCCTTCAAAACCCTTAGGGGAAGGCGGATTTATTAAAGCCATTCAATTTTTGGGTACCCCGGTTATCGCCTTGCTCATAGGAGCCATTTTATCCTTCACTTTGCCCAAAAAGTTTGACCGGAAACTCCTCTCCTCTTCAGGCTGGATTGGGGAATCGATTTTGCTGGCGGCTCCGGTAATTCTGATCACGGGTGCAGGAGCGGTTTTCGGGAAAATGCTTCAAAATTCAGGCGTGGGAGACCTTGTCACTTCCTCCATGAGCGATGCAAACTGGGGGATTTTCCTGCCTTTTCTGATTGCTTTTGGATTGAAAACCGCCCAAGGATCCACTACAGTGGCTATGATCACCACAGCTTCGATTATTGCCCCGATCATGGCTCCTTTGGGTTTAGAATCCGAGACAATGAAAGTATTTACCACAGTGGCAATAGGTGCCGGAGCTTTGGCAATTTCACATGCCAATGACAGCGGGTTCTGGGTCGTGACTCAACTTTCCGGAATGACGACCAAGCAGGGAAATCTATCGCACAGCCTGGGAACTTTGATCGCAGGTGTGACAGCGATTTTGGTAGTCTACCTACTCAGCCTGATCGTGGGATAAAACCTATTAAAAGATTAGACTTTGAGATTGGGAGTTGTACTTCTAATCTGCAAGTCTCGGTTTTACTCCACCTTCTATTAAACTTTTCAATTTTAAACTTTAAATTCTTTTACCTCGCCGTCCAGCCTCCATCCACGGTCAGCATCGATCCGACTAAATAGGTACCTGCATCGGAAGCCAGAAAAATCGCTGCTCCCTGAATTTCTTTCAGTTCTCCCCAGCGGCCCAAAGCCGTGGCGCCTACTACAAACTTTTTCCCTTCTTCAGTATCGGCAATCGGCAGATTCATCTCGGTCAAAAACGGACCCGGACAAATCGCATTGACATTGACATTCCAAGGGGCCAACTCCAAAGCCAAAGCCCGGGTCATCTGCACCACGGCACCTTTGCTCGAAGCATAGGGGGTCCGATTTGCCAAGCCAACCAAACCCAGGGTGCTCGCCAGGTTGATGATTGCACCTTTCCTCTTTTCCTTCATGTAAGGAGTCACTGCGCGACTTGCCAGCCAGGTCCCATTTACATTGACTTCCATCACCTTGGTAAAGTCTTCTTGCGAAAGTTCATCGATGGCTCCCCGGATGTTGATTCCGGCAGAATTGATCAGGATATCGATACTTCCAAAAGCTTCAAAAGCTGTTTTCGCCATGGCTTCCATCCCAGCCTTGTCGGCCACATCAGCAGCAAAAGTCATCGCTTTGACTCCGTATTTAGCTGAAATCTCGGCTGCCGCTTGATCCCCATCGGATGCTTTTCTTGAAACCAACATCACATTGGCGCCCGCGGAGGCAAGCCCTGCCGCCATGGCCAAGCCGAGACCTTTGGTACCACCGGTGATGATGGCGGATTTACCTTTGAGTGAGAAAAGATTGATTCCTGTGAGTTGGGAGAGGTCAAGGGTAGACATTTTTCTAGGATGGATTTGGGTTAGTATAGGTTGCTATTAATGCTTTTTCAATGATCAATTTTCAAACTCAATAATCAATGACCAAAGAAGTCAACACAAAGATTGGTAATTGGTCATTGAGAATTGCTCATTGATAATTTCAAATTAGTTCTCTTTTCGAAAAAGCCAGGCACTTTACCACATTCTCCTCCTCAAAAGCCAACCGCTGCTCAGGATTTAAATCCCTGACCTGGGGTAAAGCACCAGAGTAGGATTGATCCCTCACCATTCTTAGGATTTTTGCCAGTTCCTGAGCAGAGGGGTTCTCAAACGTGGCCCAATAATTTTCCTCCAAGCAAGGGATTTCCAAAGGATCGCGGGTGATCATTTCCAGGCTAAACGTGACATTCGGATTATGCTTTTGGCACAAAGAAATCGCCTCTTTCAGATCCACGATTCCGGTCCCTAATTCTACTTCCGAAAGTAAAAAGCCCTTTTCATAGCTTTTGACTCCCATATCCTTCACGTG
>CAYONF010000105.1:0-1398 GCA_964405255.1 uncultured Limnohabitans sp.
TGCTTGGCATTTTCTGTGATTTTTCCTGTGCAACCTTCTCTTCAAAAGGTGCATCCAAGTATCAGATGCGAATCCTTGATAGAGGCAGAGCCAATTACCAAGTCCCAGTTTGAATGAGTTCAAGCTGGAATACCCAGAAAAACTAAACCAACTTTTCCTACCCATGCTGAAAAACTATTTCAAAATCGCTTACCGAAATCTGGTCAAAAACAAGATTTATTCAGGGATCAATATCCTGGGCTTGAGCTTGGGAATGGCGGCCAGCATTCTGATCATCATCTACATTGCCGATGAGCTGAGTTATGACAAATTCCATCCGAATGGAGATCGGATTTACCGGGTGGGAATGCAGGGTAAAATGAACGGGAATGAGTTTAAAATGGCGATGTCTCCCGCACCTATGGCAAATGCCTTGAAAGAGGAAGTACCAGAGGTGGAGGATGCCATCCGGTTGGGGGTGTTTCAGACCATGCCGGTTAGGTATGAGGAAAAAACCTTCACGGAGCCCATCATGCTGGTCGCTGAACCCAATTTCTTCGATTTTTTTGGATTTGAATTGACCAAAGGAAATCCAAAAACTGCCTTGGAAGGGACCAACAAGGTGGTTTTGACGGAGACAGCAGCTCAAAAGTACTTTGGTGAGGAAGATCCCATGGGGAAAATTTTGCTCCGTGGCTCAGATAAAACAGCCACTGAAGTGAGTGGGGTAGTGGCGGATCCTCCCCACAATTCGCACCTGGATTTTGACATGATCTTGTCTGCGGACAGTTGGAACTACATGAAGGATCTTCAGTGGTCCAGCAACAACCTGTATACTTATTTCAAAACCCATCCCGGTGCTGATGTGGAAAAGGTGAAAACTGCCCTGGACAATTTTATCGAGAAATATTTTGGGCCGGAGATCGAGCAGTTTTTGGGATTGAGCCTGGAGAAATTCCGGGAGCAAGGCAATCAGTTTGGCTATTTGGTCACTTCCCTTTTTGACATCCACTTGTATTCAGACTTGGGGGAAGAGATCAAGCCAGCCGGCAATATCCAGTACCTGTACATTTTTGGTGCTACAGCCCTGTTTATCATTGTGATAGCCTGCATCAATTTCATGAATCTGTCTACTGCCCGATCTTCCAACCGAGCCAAGGAAGTTGGCGTCCGGAAGTCAGTCGGAGCCGAGAAGAGCAAGTTGATCGGACAGTTTTTGTCCGAGTCCATGGTGTACAGTTTCATCTCCGGGCTGATTGCGGTGGTGTTTATCCTGGTCGCTTTGAACCCATTTAATGCCCTGTCGGGAAAAGACCTTGGGCTTGGAATTTTTGCCGATCCTTTGGTGATTTTGGGTTTGTTGGGTTTTATCGTTTTGATCGGATTGATGGCAGGTTCCTATCCGGCTTTTTACCTCAC
>CAYONF010000105.1:1498-11075 GCA_964405255.1 uncultured Limnohabitans sp.
GAAGCGATGGGCTACAAGATGGTGATGGGCCGGTTTTTCTCCAAAGAGTATCCCAGCGATACCGGAGCCATTGTGTTGAACGAAAGTGCCTTCAGGCAGATGGGCTGGACCAAACTTGACGGAACACAGCGCTTGGGAGGATTTTGGAATGTCAATTCTGAGCCTGTGGAGCGCCAGGTGATCGGCGTAATCCAGGATTTTAATTTCGAAAGTCTGAAGTCAACCGTCAGGCCCTTGATCATGACTTTGGGGCCTGAGCCCAACTCGGAAATGGCCATTCGGGTTAGTCCGGGTAATCTATCCGAGAAACTGGAGATCTTGGAAAAGACCTGGAAAAAGCATTCCGACGGGGCAGCATTTGAGTATTCCTTTGTCGATGCCAATTTCCAAGCCCTCTTTCTTGCCGAGCAAAAGATGGGAAATATCATCCTTGTGTTCACCGTTTTGGCCATCAGCATTGCCTGCTTGGGTTTGTTTGGGTTGGCCGCTTACACCACCGAACAGCGATCCAAGGAAATCAGCATCCGGAAAGCCCTCGGGGCCTCAATGGCCAATTTGGTCACCATTCTGAGCAAGGACTTCACGCTCTTGGTGGTTTTGGCTTTTGTGATTTCCGGTCCGCTGACCTACTATTTTATGAACCGGTATTGGCTCCAAAACTTCGCCTATCGGGTAGATATCGATGTGTTTTTGGTGCTTCTGGCAGGGGTGATTTCCATTGTTATCGCTTGGCTCACGGTGAGTTACCAAAGCTTCAAAACCGCAGCCAGCAACCCGGTGGATTACCTGAAGAATGAGTGATCAGTCGCAGCAGGGAATATCTCAACCAATTCGACCGCCAACTGAGAGTGCTACCTGATCACGGATTTTGTTCGCTGACGGTCAAAATCGGAGCGACACGGACAATCAAAATTTGAAAAACAGCTTTCAGAGATCAAAAAATGCCTTTTTTGGATTGGCACAATCTCTGGCAACTCAATAAGTGAAAACTAATTCAACCTAAATCCCATGAAAACATCTAAAATTTTCGCCTTCATTCTTGCCCTGTTCCTGATGGGATCAGCCGCACAAGCCCAAAAATCTGAAACCCGGACTCCGGGATCTTTTACAAAAATCGAAACCGGCGGCAGCTGGGATGTGGTAGTGACCAAAGGTTCCAAAGATGAGGTCCGTCTGGAAACTACAAGCTTTGACCTCAGCAAAGTGATCACCAAAGTGGAAAACGAGACGCTTAAAATCAAACTGGAAAAAGGGAATTACAACAATGTCAACCTGAAAGTATATGTCACCGTGCGTGAATTGGAATCCATCGGTGCCGGAGGGTCGGGAGATGTTACCCTTGCCTCTGACTTTGGAGCCAATTCCTTTACCATCGGTCTTTCCGGTTCGGGAAGCATCACGACCAAAAACATCAATGCCGGTAAGCTAAATGTCGGGATGAGTGGTTCGGGAAAAATCAGCATAGCCGGAGGACAAGCCGACGAAGCTACCATTGGACAATCCGGTTCCGGTGATCTGGATGCGATCAATTTCACCGCTGAAACTGTGGACATCGGAAAATCCGGTTCAGGCGATGTATCCATCGGCGTGACCGAATCCTTTACGGTAGGTTCTTCTGGTTCAGGGAATATCTACTACAGAGGAAATCCTGAGAAGCAAAGCATCGGGATATCCGGTTCCTCCAAACTGATCAAGCAATAAATTGAACCTAGTCTTATGATTGGAAAAAGCCGGTGGAGTTCGTCTTTGTCGGCTTTTGTTGCTTTTTCGTCTCCGGGAAAATTCCTCAACTGAAATGAAATCGAGCTAAATCCACCCTTTCACCCATGCTAAAAAACTATCTCAAAATTGCCTACCGAAACCTGGTCAAGAACAAGGTGTACACGGCGATCAATATTCTGGGATTGACTCTGGGATTGACCTGCTGTCTCCTGATTTTTTTGCAGGTCAAGGATGAATTGAGCTATGATAAGTTTTGGCCGGATCATGAAAAGATCCATCGGGTGGCTTTGGAGCGAATCTATCCGGATCATGTGAATCTATATGCCATTATCCCTGACGGGTTTGGAGAAGTTTTCAAAAACGAGATTCCTGAAGTGGAAAATGCAACCCGCTTATTCGCCACGGGAGATTTTGCAAGCACGATCCAGGTCGAGGATGATTTTTATGAGGAAAAAGGGGTGGCTTTTGCGGATTCCAATTTCTTTGAGCTTTTCCCGATCAAATTGATCAAAGGTGATCCTGCAAGTGCGCTTTACAAAATCAATGCAGTGGTCTTGAGTGAAAAAATTGCCCTCAACTATTTTGGAACAAACGATGTAGTCGGAAAGCTGCTCAAGTTCAACGGGCAAGACTCGGAAGTCACCGGAGTCATGGAAGATTTGCCCCAAAATACCCATTTGAGTTTCGATTTTTTGGTCACTACCATCGGACAGCCCTTTAATCGGGAGCCCACTTATGCGTCATTTTCCGCAATGACTTACGTCAAGCTCCAGCAGTCGGGCACCAGGGAAAAGGTAGAAAATGCCATTCCACCTTTGGTGAAAAAATATGCAGCCGGGCAAATCGAACAAAGCACCGGAGTGAACTACGATGATTACACCGCTGCCGGCAATGGTTACAACTATTTCCTGCAGCCCTTGGGAGATATCCATCTGACCTCTCGGCTACAAGCGGAACTGAAGCCCAATGGCGACCTCCGATACGTGTACATTTTCATCTCGATTGCCTTTTTTATTCTCCTTATCGCTTCGGTCAATTTCATCAATTTGGCTACGGCCCGATCTTCGGAGCGCTCCAGGGAAGTGGGAGTGAGGAAAGCCATGGGCTCTGACCGAAAGCAATTGATCACCCAGTTTCTGCTGGAGGCGGTTTTGTTGGTGGTGATCAGCCTGGCGCTTTCCTGCATTTTAGTTGGGATCACCTTGCCTTTTTTCAATGACATGGCCCAAAAGAACCTTTCCATTTCCTGGGATCGTGCCTTGGAATTGACACCCTGGCTACTGGGAATGGGTGTTTTTGTCGCGTTGGTAGCGGGGTATTACCCGGCATTTCAGGTTTCTAAAATGCATGCCGTGGAAATCATGAAGGGCAGGCTCAATTCCTCCCGAAAAGGCCAGCTTTTGCGAAATGGTCTGGTGATTTTTCAGTTTACCATTTCCATTGCCCTGATTGCCGGAACCTTGGTCATTCAGCGGCAGATTAACTTTATCCAAACCAAAAATCTGGGATTTCAGCGGGAAAATGTGGTCATCGTCAATCGGTTTGAACAGTTGGAAAATCCGGAGACATTCCGGAAAGAAGTATTGAATGTGAAAGGGGTAGTCCAGGCCGGAGGGACGAGCACCATGCCGGGGAATTCCTTTTTTGGCATTCAGTTTACTCCAGAGGGAAAATCGGAAGTGTTGACGGGTAAAGGGTTTATTGCGGATGATTTTTTTATTCAAGCCATGAACATCCAGATCGCTGAAGGTCGGATGTTTGGGGAGGAATTCAACGACAGCACTTCCGTTATCCTCAACAAGGCGGCTGTTCATGCATTTGGATTGGAGGATCCCATCGGAAAGCGGGTGTACAGTGTAGCCAATGTCAACGGTGAGCAAGTGAATGTTCCGTTTACCGTCATTGGGGTAGCGGAAGATTTTCATTTTGAGTCCCTGCATCTACCGATTACACCTTTGGCCATATTCAGTACCGAATCGCCGGTTGGATTCCGGGCATTTTTGGCATTGACCATTTCAGGAGAAGATCCTCAGGGGACTTTGGCCGAAGTGAAAAACCTCTGGGAGAAGTTTGGTCAAGACCAGCCGTTTTCTTATTCCTTTCTGGAAGACAACCTTCAAAAGCTCTACCTCTCCGAGCAGGTTTCAGGAAAAATCCTGGCAGCCTTCTCCATCCTCGCCATCCTGATTGCCTGTATTGGCCTGTTTGGGCTGGCAGCTTATACCGCTTATCAGAAGACCAAAGAAATCGGTGTCCGGAAAGTTTTGGGAGCGTCCACCTCAGGTTTGGTGTGGATGCTGACGACAAATTTTAGCAAGTTGGTTCTGATTTCTTTTGTGATCGGAGCTCCGATTGCCTACTGGGCCATGAGTGAATGGCTAAAAACCTTTGCCTACCAAACCGAACTCCAGCCTTGGGTTTTCCTGCTATCCGGTTTGGTCACCCTTGCTATCGCCTTGCTGACGGTGAGCTATCAAGCCTTCACTGCGGCACGTACCAATCCAGTCAAAAGTTTAAAATCTGAATAACCCCCACACTATGTTTAGAAACTACTTCAAAATCGTCTTCAGGAATGCCAAAAAGCATCCCATGTATGTGCTGATCAACTTGGTGGGTTTGGCGATCGGGATGGCTGTGAGTATTGTCATTTTGCTCTATGTCCAATTTGAATTAAGCTACGATACCTATCATCCGGATGCAGATCGGATCTACCGGGTTTCCCGGGCTTGGTACAATCAAGACGGGGAGGAAAGCCTTCATTTGGGGCATTTGGCGCCGCCTTTCGGCCCTTTGATGCAGTCCGATTTCCCGGAAGAGGTGGAGGTTGCTGCCCGGCTATTTAACTTTGATGCCCTCATCAAATCCGGTTCCAATGCCATGGTCGAGGAGCGTTTTTTCTTTGCTGATTCGGAGGCATTCGATCTATTTTCCTGGGAAATAGTTGAAGGTGAAGCCCAAAAAGCCCTGACTGAAGGGGATGGGATCATCCTGACAGAATCTACCGCCAAGCGCTACTTTGGAAATGAATCAGCAATTGGTAAAGAAATTTTGGCTGAATTGGCAGGACAGGAATTCACCTTTCAGGTGCGTGGGGTGATGAAGGATATGCCGGAAAATTCTCATTTTCATGTGGATTTTCTGGCTTCGATGATTCCGGTGGTTCAGTTTTACGGAGGGCAGGAGGCTTTTATGTCCAACTTTGGCTCGAATAATTTTTCCACCTACATCAAACTCAAGGAAGGGGTAGACGGGAACGCATTTGAGGCGAAACTCCCTGCCATGATAGACCGACACATGGGTGAAAATCAGGCTGGAATTCCAATGTCCAAAGGGACAGCCTTGAAGCTTTGGCCGATCACCGACGTTCACCTTTACTCCAATTTGGCTTCAGAGATTGAACCCAACGGCAATATGGATTATGTGATAGTCTATCTCGCGGTAGCTTTGTTTATCTTATTGATCGCCTGCATCAACTTTATGAATCTCTCCACGGCTAGGTCTTCGCTTCGCTCCATGGAAGTGGGGCTTCGCAAAGTCATGGGAGCAGACAAGGGGATATTGATTCGGCAGTTTATGGGAGAGTCATTTGTAATGACCCTGTTTGCGATGATTTTGGCTGTTTTGTTGGTTTACCTGTTTTTACCCGTTTTTTCTGACTTTACCGATAAAACGCTAAGTCTGAATTTCTTCGCCCATCCGGAATACCTGCTTGGAATTATAGGTCTGATGATTTTGGTTGGCTTGATCTCTGGCAGCTATCCAGCCTTGTTTCTGTCGGGATTTATGCCGGCAAAAGTCCTGAAAGGAGCTTTCAAGGCGGGTAAGGGTCATGAAAATTTTCGAGCCACCTTGGTCGTGGGTCAGTTTGCAATTTCGGTGGTGTTGATTGTGGCCGTGTTGGTCGTGGTGCGGCAGTTGGATTATATGCAAAACAAAGACTTGGGCTTTCAAAAGGAAGACATTGTTCTTTTGCCTTCCAGCAACAGGATCAATGAAAATTATTTGATTTTCAAAGATAGACTGGAAAATCACAAAGGGATTCAGTCAGTGACGGTCTCCACCAGAGTGCCATCAGGAAGACTTTTGGATTCACAAGGCGCTACTGCCGAGGTCAATGGAGAACTGACGCAACTCAATATCCGAATTGCGGATATTCAAGTCGGGCATAATTTTCTGAAAACATTCGGAATCCCAATAGCGGCTGGACGTGATTTTGACTTTAATCTGGCAAGTGACTCGACTGAGGCATTTATTCTCAATGAAACTGCCGTGCGTGAGGTAGGGTGGAGTAGTCCTGAAGAAGCGATAGGCAAGCAATTTTTATATGGAAATCGACGTGGATTTGTGACTGGAGTAATGAAGGATTTTCACTTCGAAAGCCTTCATCAACCCATCGTTCCGATTGTTTTTTACATTCCTTCCACTCAGATGAACTTGATCAGTGTAAAGGTCGATGCAGCTCAGAAGGAAGAGGTATTGGCTTACCTCAAAGGGGAATGGGCAGAAATGAGACCGGATTATCCCTTTGAACCTACTTTTGTAGATGAGGGATTTGATCGGCAATACGAAGCGGAATCCAAAGTGAGGACCATTTTCACCTTCTTTTCGGCCTTAGCCATCTTGATTTCGATTTTGGGTTTGTTGGGTTTGGTGACTTTCGCTACAGCGCAAAGAACAAGGGAGATCGGCATCCGAAAAGTAATGGGAGCGGAGACGGGGAATATCCTGGTTTTGCTGGGAAAAGATTTTCTCAAACTCGTCGCAATCGGATTCCTGATTGCCATTCCGGTTTCCTGGTTTGGGATGAACAACTGGCTGGAAGATTTTGCCTACAAAATCGGAATCAGCTGGACGGTATTTCTTTGGGCGGGCTTGATCGCCGGAATCATCGCTGCCTTGACAGTGACTTCACAAACCCTCAAAGCTGCTTGGGCCAATCCGGTGAAAAGTATTAAAAATGAATGATGGGAGAATCAAGTGTCTTTAATCTATGGAATACAAAAAGCTACTTACCTACCTCATAATCATTTATTTGTTCAGTTGGATTGTTCAGCTGTTTGCCATTTTTGGTACAGCTGGGATCCAAAGTGAGGAAGCTGAGTGGTATTTACTCTTTACCATGTTGACACCAACTCTGGTGACTTCCGGATATTTACTCAAAGATAAATCCTTGCGGAGTAAGGTGTTGTGGAAACCCCGGCTAAACGTATTTGGGACGGTTTTAATGGGCGTTTTTATTCCTACGATCATTGCCTTTTCAACCGTCGCTATCTGCAGCATTTCTGGAATTGGGGTGTCCGATTGGTTCACCTTTGGAAATGAACATGTGACTATATCAGGTGGACCTTGGCTATTGGGTCTTGGTACAACCAATTGGATTCATACTATCCTCAATATTGCGCTAACTGCACTGGCTTTTTCATTGTTGAGCAGTGTACCGGCTGCAGCTGAAGAATTTACATGGAGAGGGTTTTTGCAGGGAGTTTTGATCGATAAACTGGGAGTCACCAAAGGAGTCGTGGTTTTGGGACTTATTTGGTCTTTTTGGCATTTACCGGCCTTATTGGCTGGATACAATCATCCTGATTATCCGGTTTTGGGGAGTTTTGTACTTCAACCTATTCAGGAAATAGCGGTTTCGTTCTTTTTGGCTTGGCTGACGATTACCTCCAAAAGTTTTATCCCTGCAGCAGTAGCCCATGGCGCAGGCAATTCTATTCAGGAAGGGGTGATCAGTAATATCAAGTTAGAAATGCCAATTCTCTACCAAGACCTTGTTACTATTTCAATAACAGTACTTGTCGGGCTGATTTTCTGGTTTCTCTTGTCAAAAAAAGACAGCGGGGCTCTCACCTAACCTTTCGACCTACAATTGATAAATTCCTCCATCCACTGTTCCGAATAGTCAAGCTTTTCTTCCAAACGTTCAAATCATCCACTTCCTACATCAAAAACCCATTTTCAATCGGATAGGGCTGAGGAATGTCTTTTTCTCCCAGCATTTCCAAAAGGTCGATCTCAATGGTCCGGGAAATAGAAGAAATCGGAACATCATTGTATCCGGCCTCAAAGGGATTTTCGGAATAGTCTCCGATTCGGTCTACTAAGAAGAAAATCCAGATAATAATGGCCGAGAATGGCACCGTGAGCCAATAATGGAGTTTGATTGACTGGATGAAAATGTCCAGCAACCCAAAAGGAATCAAAGCGCAGAAGATGTAATTGATAAACACCCCAGTAGAGGCATATTGCCGGGGAAAAGGAAAGTTTTTGATCCGCTCGCTCATGCCCTGATCGTCTACCAGCCTGGAAATCAACTGCTGCAGCCAGACATGTTTGTATTCGGTGATGCCTCCGCTTTCTTCCAGTTTTTTCAGTTCCTGACTTTGAGCTTTCAGGATTTGGGAGGGGATGTTGGAGTGAGATTTCAAAAAGCTGAGTTCCTCCGGGCTGAGGTATTTTTCCAATTCGGCTTCCATTCCTTTCATAGCCTCGTCACGGAAATATGGCGTGAAAATCATGTTTTCAATCGCTCCGTTGTGTTCCCAAGGTTTGCCTTTACGCATGGTGTGCTTGAGCGCCATTACCCATGCGAGGTGTCTAAAGACAAATTTCCGTTTCCATTCAAAGGGAACCTCTGATGAGGGCAGGTTTAGTATTCCTAGGGTGATGGAACGGCTGTCGTTAACGATGGCTCCCCAGATTTTGCGGGCTTCCCAAGCCCGGTCATAGGAACTGTTGTTTTTGAATCCCAGGTAAAATGCCACTGCAATACCGATGACGGAGATCGGTTGCCAGGGAAGTGAAAAGGGAATTCGGGTGAGTTCGTAAATGACAATCACGGCCAGAGAATAGAGAAAACCGTTGATCAGGGGTTTTTTGGACCATCGGATAGTGCTGTAGATGTGGTAGTGCCTGTTGACGAACATAAAAGTGCTTTTTTGAACAAACTACTTATTTTCAGTAAAACTTACTTTAAAAATTCCTTTTGAATAATTTGTCAACGACCTACTGTCCAAAGACCACGGCCGTCAGGTGTTAACTCATTTTACCCAATCAATTTGCCAAGCCTGATAGCTGTGGACTGTCGTCTGGGGACAGCGGACTGGATTTCTACTTTTTTCAGCCGCTTTCAACGACTTTTATTCCAGTAGATCTTCACGTTTTTGGTGGATCGGCCGGAGGCAATCAAATCGAGCTTGCCGTCTCCATCCAGATCTGCTGCCTGCAGGTCTTCACAGGCCATTCCGTTTTTGTCGATCCAATACTCCTCAAATTCAGAAAATGAGCCGTTCTTGGGTACAAAAAGCTTTACACCAAACTCACCGGATTCATTGGGGAGTCGCCAGCCAACTGCGATTTGATCCGAACCCATTCCCAAAAAATCCCCAAGGGCCAGGGCATGTCCGTCTTTGAGTTCGGATGTGAGGACCTGTCTATGAAGCTTATCGGACTGTAGATTGGGACCGAATCCTTCATAGGCAACCAAAGTAGTTCCGTGCATGGATTCGATGGTGGCCAGGAAATGCTGCTTTTTTGATCTTTCTCCCAGTCGGAGTTCCCCCACACTCGGGTTGTTGGGGAGATTGAATTTCTCCTTTTGCCAACCGCTTCCGGAATTGGTCAAATGCATGATTCCTTCTTTGCCACCGAGGAGAATATCATTTTCAGATTCCTTTCCGATCACATCCAGATTGTGGGTCAGGTGCATGCTTTCCTCGAGGACCTCATACTTCCAGGTTCCAGCTGGATCAGCCGGAAATTCATATGCCATCACCTTAACTCCCGCTCCTTCTCCAGTTAAATTGCCACGGCCGTGAAGTGGGACTACGATCAAGTGGGCGGAGGGGCCATG
>CAYONF010000106.1:0-11036 GCA_964405255.1 uncultured Limnohabitans sp.
GGGTTGGGATCGGGCCTCCATCAGGATCCAGCCTTGGTAATTCATCTTTGAAAAGAGTTTGAACAGCTCGGGATAAGGGTAGTCCCCGAAGTTGAATTCCCGTACATGTACAGTGTCTCCAAACCATTTTTTCACCAGATCAAAATTGTACTCCAAGCCTGGGGGCAACAGGTCTTCGGGATTGCTGTTCCAGCAAATCTTTACATTGGGCTCGGTGACCTGATCAAAAATCTGCTTCATCACGGAGAGTTCCTGCGTGGTCGTGCCATGAACTTCCACACGGATCAGCTGCCCGTAATCTTGAGCAAACTTCCCCACTTCATTGAAGGAACGGGCGATCTGAGCAATGGTCTTTTCGGGGGCAACTTCCTTGGGCATGGCATTGGGCTTGACCTTGATGCCTGTGGCGCCGATGTCATGGCAAAGTTTGATGTAGGCCTTGGTTCCTTCGACATTCTCTTCGAGTTTGGCAGGATCAGGACTGTGGTATTCGTAGTTACTTCCATAGCCTAGACAAGTCACCGGACTGTCTTCAAATCGCTTTTTTACTTCCGCTCTTTGCGAAGCACTGAGATTGACTTCAACTGCATGGGCGTGTTGAGTACGAAGCTCGACACCTAATACTCCTGTTTTTTCGCAATTGGAAATCAAGGTAGCAAGGTCCCAATCTTTGGCCCATTCGTAGGTGACCAAGCCAAACTTCATCCCCGACTTTTTCGGTTCTGAAAATGCCGGAACAAACGGAAATGAAGCCAAGCTGACTCCTGCTACGAGACTTTTTAAAAGAAAATCACGTCTGGTCAATTCCATATCTTTCATAATTAATAATAAGGATTATCGGAATCGGATTAGAGAAAGTGATAGACTAATTCTCCGCAAACGATTTAGGCAACTGGTCTTTACCAAATCATTTGGAGAATTAAGGAGAAAAAAAATCCGATTTACTTTCTATGAAATCCAGGATTGATCCAAGCCATAGGAATATCAGCCTCAAACGTACCATCTCCCCGGTCAATTCGCTGTTCGAATCTTCCTTCTTGCTTAAATCCAAGTGATTCATAAAAGCGAATGGCTTTCAGATTGCTTTCTCTTGCAATCAATTCCACACGTAAAATATCCGGCCTATTGGTTTCGATTTCGCTCAAAAATCCCTCAAAAAGCAATCGTCCGACTCCTATTCCCTGAAAATCGGGATGAACCGCAATAGTCAGTTCAGACAAGACATGTGAAAAAACTTTGGGATCAAGCCGGTAGGCATGGATTTCTCCCACGATGGTCAACGAATCATAAGCGATGAGGCTGAGTCCTGTTTTTTCGGATTTCTTCAAAAAGGAATTCACATACTCCCCGGAAATCTCATCTTCTGTTCTTGCCAATCCTCCGGGAGAATTTGCCACTGCCATATAAAGATCCAAAATCTCAGGCCAATAGGCCGCTCTACTTTTCTTGATTTTGATAGTCATGTTGTTATCAGTTGTCTTTTGATGGCCACCAGGAATGATGAGAAATCCTCTCCCCTGATCGGCATCGGCTGAAGGGACAGGTTATACGCAGAGCGTTTTTTGGGGAATTTCAATACCAGTAATACAGGAGTCGAGATTCATTCAACATGTTCTGGATTTTTAGATTAAAAACCCGAGAAGCGTTTTCAAGATTTCCAGCACAGGCATTTGTAAGGCAAATACTCCCAGCAATGGCAGCAACGAAATCACAACTGCAACCGCCATGGTTTTGATGTTGAAGGGAAAAACGGACATACTTTTTACCGTCTCATACACCGCCGAAATATCCGCAGCGGATGAACCATCCGGGCTTCCCAGGATATTTTCCTCCTGTTTTTCCTGATTTCTGATCCATTTATCCTCAAAACCCAAGTGGTGCTTGGCAATCAGGGCATGGTAATCATTTATTCCCCGGACTCGGGCACTGCTTAAGGGTGAAATAAAAGTGAGCAGAGGTACTACATTGATCAATACACAGAGGAATACGAATGCTCCGATCAAGGGGTAGTGTTCTCCTAACACGACACCCATAAATAATACCCGCTCTGCCAGAATTGAAGAAAAAATGATACTAAGCGCAAAAGTAAAAATGCTAAAGGGTAGTGGAGACTCTCCCAAAAATCCCAAGCCTCCGGACTTGTCGGGGTGTTGGGGAATGATTCGCAAGCCAGCTTTGGAAATCCTATTCAGAAGTCGCAACCAAATCATCCATCTCCAAGTCCAGCGAAGAAGAAGGAATTGAAACAAAGGGAAACTGACAAAAGCAGCCCAAAATCCTGCTTTGGAAAGATCGGTAGGGTCCTCACTGAACGGAAATGCCCAATTGGTAATCTCGATGAAATTTGCCGAGATCCTCAAAAACAAATTAGCCAAAATCAGCCCTAAAATGACACTTTCAGCCCATAACGATTCACTCATTTGATCGGCTTTGCGTTTGGCCGATTCAAAGTTCACCTTTCCCTCCTCAGTCAGCAAAGCCGACCGGTTGAATTGACCCAAGGAAAGCTTTACCCGTTGATCTACAATCCCCTCTGCAAAGACAAGCAGGGGTATAACGATCAAAAATCGGATGTGGGTGGCAAACTCCTCAAGGAAGGATATTTCAACCTGCTCTGTCCATAGCAAACCATCCACCGCAGTCAGAACCAGCAAGGGCAGATAGGAGATCACAACAAAGAAAATGATCTTCCGAACAGGTGAAAATTGATCAGGCTTGATAATCCGCAATAGGATCAATACCCGATCCAGCAATCCTCCCTTTACGATTGAGAATTCATATTCCTGATTGGAATAGCTCATAATTAATTACTCATTTTTAAGATCCATTTGGCAATCTCAACTTGTTGAGACTGTCTATGTAATACTAAATAAATCCCTGCCAATTCTGACAGATTCTTGGATCTGGTCAGTGTTGGCAGGGATTTCAACTGTGGTTATTTTACTTCAACCACCAACTTTGGAATTCTTCCGTTGAATTTCGATTTGGCTTCCGCTCCGACTCTTTCCACAACGGGAGTTGCCAGGTCAATACCCACATCGGCGGTTTCATCAGCCGAGAAGATGCCCGGTTGAGTTCGGTCAATTCTACCTTCACCTACCTGGGTTCCGTCTATGGACAGGGTTCCAATTCCTCCTTTTCCGGGCCCTCCCCCGTCGTAAGCAAAATCAAAAATGACCGTGTGCTTGCCAGGAGTCAATTTTGTTTTCGCCGATACGGTGTAACGGCTAATTCCCAAGAAATTGTAGTCATACGAAACGATTCCGTCTTTCACATACAAAGCCCAACCCCCAAATCGTCCTCCCTGTGCGATCAAAATTCCATTGGCAGTGGTGCCCGCGGGGATTTCAACTTCAGCGGTAAGGGTAATCGGTCGGTTTTTGATATTGATGAAGACGTTTTCGGACATCCCCACCATTCCCTCAGCAAGTGTAAGTGAAGTCCTGCCTCCCATGATATCCGGACGACCTACATTGGCTGCAATCATCCGCTCAAATACCCGGTCGTCAATGGGCAAGGCGAAGTTCTTTTCTGCCTCTTTCATGAAGAGATCCTGCATTTCTTTCAGTTTCTCCGGATTCTGCTTTGCAAGGTCGTTTATCAAGCTAAAATCCTCAGGTACATAGTACAATTCCCAAATATCCTCAGCCAAAGGCCTTCTTACCTTTTGCTCCCAGGGAGCTCTGTGGATGGTTCGCGCATACCAGCCTTCGTGATAAATGGCCCGATTGCCTGTGATTTCAAAATATTGAGTGGTATGTCTTTCTTTGGCATTCGCATCATTGAAGGCATATACCAAGCTCGTACCGTCCATGGGACGCTGCTCAACCCCATTTACTATCTTTGGCTCTGGCAAACCTGCTGCCTCAAGAATGGTTGGGGCTATATCAATGACATGCGAAAATTGAGGTCGCAAGCCTCCATTTGCTTTTATCCCCTTTGGCCAACGAATAGCCATGCCCACTTTGGTTCCTCCATGATCAGAACCCATTTGTTTGGTCCATTGGTAAGGGGTGTCAAACATTACTGCCCAGCCTGCCGCCATGTGAGGATAAGTCTCAGGACCACCCCACTTGTCAATTTTCTTAAGCATGTCTTCTACTGTTTCCTGAACGCCATTGAAATAGGTCATTTCACTGTACATGCCATTTGCTCCACCTTCTGCACTGGTGCCATTATCTCCGTAGACAAAAACAATCATGGTATTGTCGGCCTGACCTGACTCATCAACAGCCTCCAACAAACGACCAATCTCATGATCGGCCATATCCAAATACCCTGCAAAGGTCTCCGCCTGACGGATAAACAGTTTCTTCTGATCCGGAGTAAGAGTTTCCCAAGCCGGGATTGCCTCGGGCTTAGGCGCTAATTTGGTTCCTTTTGGCACGATACCCAATTCGATCTGACGGGCCAGGATTTGCTCACGCATGGAATCCCATCCCCCATCAAATTTCCCTTTCCACTTGTCAATGTAGCTTTGAGGTACATGGTGAGGGGCATGAGTGGCGCCCGGAGCGAAATACATGAAGTAAGGCTTGTCCGGTGTCAGTGCTTTTTGATACTTCATCCAGGCAACCGCCTGATTGGTCATATCATTCATGAAGTGGTAGTTGGGATCTTCAGGCAATTCTACCACATGAGTTCCGTCGTAGACAAAAGGTGCCCACTGATTGGTTTCCCCACCGAAAAATCCATAAAACTTGTCAAAACCCTGACGGTGTGGCCAGCGATCCATTGGGCCCGAAACACTGGTCTCCCAAGTAGCTGTTTCGTGCCACTTACCAAAAGCACCTGTGCTATAGCCATTCAGGCGAAGCATTTCTGCCAAAGGAGCAACTTCACCCGGAATTTCTCCCGTTCCACCAGGCATTCCGGTGGCCATTTCGGTGATAAAGGCCATGTTGTTTACTTGGTGATTTCGACCGCTTTTGATCGCTGCACGGGTAGGTGAACACACAGCTGTGGTATGGAAATTATTGAAATAAATGCCTTCACGCGCCACTCGGTCAAAATTGGGAGTACTTACCGGACCACCAAATGCGCTGGTTCCGGCAAAACCCAAATCATCCATCAACACCAAAATAACATTTGGCGCCCCTTCCGGAGCCTTTACCTCATAGCGCTCCGGTTGAGTAGCATTACGGATGTCCAGTTCTTTGGAAGTCTGACGGGCTGGAAATTTAATCGGCAGGATGGTTCTGTCTATTCCATCCGAAGCAACCGGTGAGGATTGCTCAGCCGTTTTTTCCTGACAGCCATAAAAAATGGTAAGGAAAAGCGACAGGAATGTAAATGATGAAATTCTTTTCATAGGCTTAGTAGTTGTTTTTCAGGGACGGAATAGAAACTTGGTTGACCGAAAATCTTCATCTTGTTATAACATCTTCGTCATGCTTGATTAAAAAAGTTAAATCTTTTTTACTTTTTGTATTTCTATGCTTTAAGTCAAAAAAAGAAATTGAATCCTATGGCTCTGTTTGACTTTATCTCCTTAAGTTAATCTTAAGACTAGTATGATGCAAGGTAACCTCTGGATAAGATTGTCCATGCAACTCCTCAAAGATCAAGGATTTAAGTTTAATAAATCCTGATTTGGAGCACCAACCAATTTAGACACCGTCGTTTAATTAGCTAAAAAATCCTGAAATTCAAAGTCTTACAGGAAAATCAGGAAGGCAAAACGGATAAGAAAATTAATATCAGGAATCCTCTCAGCTTTAATTCTTACGTGGAATGAAGCTTCATTGCCACACTAACCTGACCTTAAAAAAGCAGGAGGCAAGTCGTCAAACAGGAATTTCCCAGCTGAAAAAAGGTGGAAAATGCTCCCTTGGAGTTTTTCAAAATCAAGGAAGCCCAAGACTTCCCGAAGGCTAATGGTTACTTCTCCTTGTTCTTCCCTGCCCCGATCGGGATTCGGACATAAACATATAAGGTTGAGTTATTCAGATCATAGGTTTCAGCCTTGTACACATCCACCAATCCATAATAAAAATTGAGTCCGACACTGGTACTGACTGGCCCCGGATCAAATCGATAGCCCAAACCTCCGACCATACCAAAGTCAAGGCGTGTGTAGTCATCCTTAACATCTTTCTTATATTCCAAATCCCCTCCGAAATCCTCCAATTCAAAAATATCAAAGGCAGTATAGCGCAAACCAGGTTGGATTCCTCCCTCCACAAATACCTTTCCCAATCGCTGCTGCCACATGATAGGCACATAGAACACATTCACCTTGGTGGTCAACTCTCCTTCGGCATAGATCTCATCAAAATCTGGATCGCCAATGGAATAAGTGGGCATCCCGCTGGCTCCCACATTGTTTTTGACATGAACCCCGGTGCTTATAAAGCTCTTGTTGTTTTCTGTCATTTTGATGTGGAAGAAAAATCCCAGATTGAAATTATTCAATCCCGAAGCATCAGATCGATCTAAGAACCAAGAACGATTCATCCCTCCATCCAGTCCAAATTCGATTTTTCCCGAATTAAGCTTATCCCCGAAAACGGCAGCGATCAATACTTGTGCTTGTGAAGAAACAGTAAGAAAAATGGAAAAAAGAATGACTAAAGCTGATTTTTTCATATGCCAAAAGAATAGAATTTGATTACACGAAGGTAGTTGAATTCTTTGGGCAAGCCTATGCGGCTAAACTTTTACGTTTAGCTTAAAATGTAACGCACTAAAAACCTGATTCCTCGATAAAGTCCTAATTGGAATCACTTCTACCTGCCTGGATCTGGGGAATCATGCTTTTGAATTCTTCCATTAAATCATGGAGAAACTCGTAATTCATGTTTTTTAAATTCACACGGGTAAAAAATACATCCCGCATTATCTCATAATAAGGTTTGGAAACCTCTTCCACCAACCCGACCTCTTTGCTGAAATACGGAAGAATTATGGAGTCGATTTTCTGATTATTCCGGTCGTGGGCTTCCAAAAAGATTTTAATGTGTCGGTTTCTGACTAATTGAACTTGAAAAAACGTGACATATTTTCGTTTAATCATCAAATTTAAAAATCCAGGATCGTAGGTTCCTTCCTTTATAAACTCATCTAAAAATGCATCAACATTCTGATCATGTTCGCGGATCAGATGTTTGAAAAATCCATCAGTATCTCCGAAGTAATGGTAAAAACCGGATTTATTCAGACCTGAAATTCTGGATAAGCGCTCGATCTGAATCCCTTCATGCCCCTCTTCCGCAAAAAGTTGATATCCCGTCTCTATCCAAATGGGGTAGCTGTTATCTTTTCTCATGAGTCTACCTGAGGAAACTCTCTCTAGTTGGGCGAAATTTACGAATTCAATTAGGATTAAAAAATCAAGGGCCTTTGGTCAGGTAGGGACACTATCGAGGGCATTTTACCTTTTATCCTGAATCCTTTTTTTGAATTACTGAACTTCCTCACTTGATTAATGAACAAGGTCAACTCTCCGGCTGATCTTCTTTGATGACCGTTACCATGGTTTGAATCGCTCCACCATGGAATGAAGGAATTCATAAGTGAAAGTTGAAAAATCTGCCTTGTTCACGTACATGTCCCGCATCATCTCATAGTAGGGATAGGCAGCTTTTTCACTCAATCCAATTGACTTACAAAACAGAGGGATTACATAAGGGGCAGTTTTCCTGTTGTTCCGCTCATTGCATTCCACAAACATTTTTACGTGCCGGTTTCTGATCAATTGGATTTGAAAAAAAGCCATGTATTTGTTCTGAAGGAGAATTTCCAGGTAACCGGGATCGTAAGAAGTCAATTTGGACACAGGTTCAAGTAACGCGTCCACCACACGTTCATGTTCTTTGAGCAAATGCTTCAAATATTCATGTGTATCTCCGAAGTAATGGTAAAAGCCGGATTTATTCAGTCCGGTAATCCGGGACAAGCGCTCGATTTGCAGCCCTTCATGTCCTTCCTCAGCAAATAGTTGATATCCCGTCTTTATCCAAATGGGATAGCTGTTTTCTTTTTTCATGAGATCTATCTGAGGAAACTCTTTCTAGTTGATCGAAAGTTACAAATACATTTAGGATTAAAAAATCAAGGGGCTTTGGTCAGGTAGGGATCACTGTCGAGGGGATTTTGCCTTAGATTCTGAATCCTGTTATTGAATTTCTAAACTATTAGATAAAAAACCTCCTCATTAGATGACCTGAATAAGGTCAATTCTCCGGCTGATCTTCTTTAATGATGGAAACCATATTTTTAAATCGCTCCACCATCGAATGGAGAAGTTCATAAGTATAAGATGAAAAATCTGCTTTGTTAATATACATGTCACGCATCATCTCGTAATAAGGATAGGCAGCTTTTTCACTCAGCCCGATCGTCTTACAAAAGAGGGGAATTATAAAAGGAGCAGTTTTTTTGTTATTCCGCTCATTGCACTCCACAAACCTTTTCACGTGCCGGTTTCTGATCAATTGGATTTGAAAAAAAGCGGTATGTTTATTCTGAAGCAGGATTTCCAAGTACCCGGGATCGAAAGAAGTCAGCTTGGACATGGGTTCGATTAAAGTATCCACCAAGCGCTCATGCTCTTTGAGCAAATGATTTATATATTCATGGGAATCTCCGAAGTAATGGTAAAAGCCTGATTTATTCAGGCCGGTAATCCGGGATAAGCGCTGGATCTGTAGCCCTTCATGGCCCTCCTCAGCAAATAGCTGATATCCTGCCTCAATCCAAGTGCTGTAATTATTGACTTTTTTCATGAAACTTCCCGCAAAATCATGGTCCAATTCCGAACGAAACTTAGTTAGCTTCCATCAAAATAAAAAGCCATGCTATGGAAATGAAAAAGGCTTCTCTATCGAAAAGCCTTTTTGAATGAAATTCTACCTGATTCAAGAACTGTGAGAAAAATCAAGATCTGACGTCTGGATCTTAGAGCATTTGAAAAAGTAACCAAAAGTAGTTCTTGTCTGATAGATGCATCAGAAATTGAAGCCTAGTCTCATCACCCAGCCATAGGTGTCGATGTCATAGCGGAAGCGGTCATCACCCTCTCCCTTGTCATAGTTCACTCCGATGTATCGGTAGCCGATAGTGGTCTGAAATACTTCGGAAAACTGATAACCGGCATAGGCCTGTGCCTGCCATGTAAACTGTGACCCGATTCCTGCCCCACCTATATCAGCCCTCACTTGCCAAAGCCACTTCTCATGAAATTTACCCTGAGTTCGGGCGATCAGGATAGGATCTACCCAGGTTTTGCTGATGGATGCGGTTCTGAAATCCTCCGAACCCTCCACTTCCAACTCTGCTCCCACAGACATCAATCGAGTACCAAATCCCAATTCGAATACAGGGCTAACCCGCTTCAATCCGGAGAGTTCCCAGGCAAATTCCTCCATGGTTGCTTTTCCTCCGTCTATAAATCGGGAGGCTTCAAGTCCCTGTTCCAGCTTCATGTAAATGATATCGTTGCCGATAGCCCAATCTCCATTGTTTGCTTCTACATAAAGCATGGCACCAAACTTCAGATTGCCGAGAATGTCTGACTCATCTGCATCTACAGTAACCGAAGGCAGATTCCGGATTCCTACATCCCCTTTCATGTTGGGAAACATCAGGTAGAGTTCACCCAGATAATTCCACTTTTTCTCAGTGGTCTCCTGAGCATTTGCCTCGGCTTGGATTAGAAAAAATCCGGCAAGAAGACCGAACAGAAAAATGAGACTTAGCTTTTTCATAGGATACTATATTAATCGGAAAAGAAATTGGACTCGAATTGGTAGTCCAAAGGAACTGAATAATCAAAACCCAATTCCTGTCAAAAATCATATTTCTGTTCAACAGGATTCAAAACATGGATTCCATTCGGAAATAGCTTAAACCCCTCCGTCTAAAACCTGAAAAAGAAGGGGATTTCGCTTAAAAAGTCTCAGCAAAGGAAAGGTAAAATCCGCTGGATTTCTCTCCAAACCCATAATCCAAGGTAAGATTGCTTCGGGAGGCCTTGTCAATCATCACCCGCAAACCTAGACCATAGCCCGGCTTGATCGATTCAAACAATCCCAGGTCTTGCGCCTGATTATTGGTGGTGGTAGCATTGACAAACACTACTCCGCCCAAAATTCCGCTGCAAGGGGAGATCGGGAATCGGTATTCCGCCTCGGTATAGACAAAATCTTTCCCTCGGAATCTTCCCTGGGTATAGCCTCTCGCACTACGCCCTCGTTGATCATAGGCCGTAGCCGGTAAGGCCATGTAGGGAAATCCCCCCACCGGGGTAAAGGTCCCCATGGCCCAAAATGCAATCAAATGGCTGGGATTTCGTTTGGACACCCCATGGTAACTTCTCCACTCCATCAGGAACATTTCCGAGTTGTTTTTATTTCCGGTAAACCGATACGCTCCTCTGAATCCTAAAGAAAGAAAATAACCGGTGTAAGGTCGGATCATATTGTCCCGCTTGTCGATGATAAAGGTTCCCACGATGGAAGAAGAAAAATACTTCTCCGTATCAAATCGGTACTTGGTATTGTAGAGGTAATGCGAAGTCAGCAGGGTATCTCCCGGTTCGAGGCTAAGCTTTTGGTCATTGATATTACTATAGCCGTCGTAATTGTACCCCAGACCGAAGTACATATCCTTCTTCAGCTTGTAGGCCACCGTCTGATGGATGCGGAGAAAGTTAAATTCCATGGGCTGGGCCAGGGAATCGATCGTGGTCTCTTGCCCCGCCAGGGCAAACTGGTAATCCAGCGCCCCACCTTCGGGAGCATTGGTCCCCAAACCATACGTAGGCTGGGAAAAGATCTGAAATCTCCAGTCCCCGGTATAAAAGAAACGCTCGTTTTTGGAATAAACGTTGTTTTTCAGGAGTACCAAAAATTGGCTTTTAGTCGTAGCTTGCAAGCTTCCGTTGAGCATGGAAAACTGCTCGCTCCCTTTCATTTTAAAGGCATACTGTCCTCCCACTCCCAGCATAAATCCGGTTGCTGGATTTGAACCCACAATTGGTACCAAAATCAGGGATCCCGCACCCTCTTGCTTCTCTTTGGGCGGCTTATGACGGG
>CAYONF010000107.1:0-5347 GCA_964405255.1 uncultured Limnohabitans sp.
AATTTTCAAAAGAAATCAAAGCTCAGCAAAGTCAATCTTGCTGGGCTTTTTTTGCTTGACTTTAGGTTTCAATCTTTTTAAACAGTGATTTTTAATGATTTAAACCCTTGATCACTACAATCAAATTTTATATCAAGCCAAATACTTTTCTCATCCCAAATCCGAGTCTGCCATGATCTTTAGCCATCGGTTTACAGGAAAAATTTATTCACAATTTTTCCTTACAGTGGCCAATTTTCAAAAAGTCCCCTTCGGCTTCGATCAGGTTCTGAAACAATGGTTCAATGATTGGGAAGAAAGGACGACACAAAAAGATAATTTGAGCGGAATAACTACAGAAATGCCTCCGCCCAAGAATAAATAAATCAGACTTCATTTTCCTAGTCGTTGGAATGATACCTTTTCACCAAAGCCATGATCTTTTCAAAAACGGCCGTATTCTCATACACACCCCGAAAATCTCCTGAATGAGCCCCATAGGCAAAAAGAGGAACCATGATTGCGGTGTGATCATCACTGTGAAAGGCTAATTCCACTTCACCCGCTTTGATATTTCCCTGAGGCAGGGAAACTCCCCCTGTCTCATGATCTGCAGTTATCAAAACCAAGGTATTCGGATTTTCATCTGCATAGCTTAGCATCATTCCAATGGCCTGATCAAAATCTAGCATTTCATTGACAATGGTGGAAGAACTGTTGGAATGCCCTCCCGAATCAATCATGCCCGCCTCAATCATCAAAAAGAAAGGGTTTCCTGACTTTCCCAGGAAATCTGTGGCAAGTTTTGAACTCCTGCTCAGGTAATCTCCTCTTCCTTGCTCCACTTTTGGCAGAGATCCCTCTGAGGCAAAATATCCAATCCGAGCTGATGATGAACCTGAAATTTCATCCAAATCTCCTACCAAGGTAAATCCTGAGTGTTTAAGGTCTTCAATCCGGTCTTTTCCAAATCGGGTAAAATCCCTCATTCCACCTCCAATAAACAAGTCCAGTTTACTTTTGGGCAAATAGGCTGCAATTTGATCCGAACCATCCCGTTCGTGGAAATGCGCAAAAAATGCCGCTGGTGTGGCTCCTGTGAGTTGGTCAGTGGTAACCAGGCCACTTTTAAAGCCCAAACCCTCCAAAATTTCCGTCAAATTGGCGAGGGAATCCCCTTTGGGATCTACACCCAAAGCCCGATTGTTGGTTTTCCGGCCCGTTGCAAATGCGGTGGCTCCGGCGGCAGAGTCGGTGGTAAAATCATCAGCAGCTTGGGTTTTGACCAAACCCAGGTTTTTAATTTGGGTCAGGGTGAGCTGATTTCCATTTGCAAATAACCCCGCGGAAATCTGTGCCAACCCATTTCCGTCCCCAATCATCAGAATTATCTGTTTAACGGGAATTTCTTTTCCGTCGGATTCAAAGGTAGGTCTATAAATCTCCTGAGTGCTGGAAAGCGTAAAACGATTTTTGGCCAAAGAATTCAGGTAGTTATTTGCTTCATAAGGTTGATCGGTATTGATGTAATCGATTCCCATGTCATGGAAAGCCTTCCATGCAGACTTGCTGTCGGGAGAAGCCCAAAACCTGACCGGCTTATTAAAAGAATGAACCAAATCAATAAAGGCAGAAAGTTTTTCCTGTTCTGACTCCACGATTCTTCCCTTCCCATTCCAAACAGAAAACCGGCTAAAGCTTAAGCTCAACATCCCGATTTTTTCCCAAGGCAGGGACTTATTTAAATCCAAACTTTGACAGTCAAAAAACATCCAGGAGGGATAATCTTCATAATCATCAGGCTTGGGACGGTTTCCTGAAATGATCAGCTTCAGGCCTTTTTGATTTTGCTCTGAGTAAAGAAAATCTTCATAAGGTTTCATTTGATCTACCAGAGTTTCCAGCGTTGAATAAGCCTCAGTTTTTAGGTCCACCAAGAGGTGAAAGTTGAAATCCTGAATCATCCCCAGAGTAAGTGCCTGCCGGATAGGTTCCAGATACAAAGTCCTCAACGTCCGGCTTGCCAAAATACTCTCCTTCTCATGAGCAGCCATCAGTTCTCCGTTTTGTAAAATCAAATCCACCTCGATGGAAGCACATCCAACTCCAAATGCTTCCCAAAAAGGTACATTTCTCAGATAATCGTTGTGCGAATGAAGTTTGAAATCCTTCTGGGCAAATGTCTCCACTGTCAGGATGAAAAGGACAAAAAAGAGGAGTGGTCTACGATTTTTCATTTTCAAAAATATCTCTTCCAAGTGGGTGAATCCTTTCTTTCCACTCCCATTTTGACAGAATTAACAAAAGCATAAAATCCGGCCAAAACTTGCTCAAATCATAACAAAAACTTGAATTTCAAACACCCCGAAATTTTGGCAAAAAGCTCAATTTGTGGACAAAAATTGATCAATGAAACAACTTGCCTCAGTCATTCTTTTTTCAGCCTTTGGGATTCTCTCCAATTTTTCAATGGCTCAGCGCCTGAACGAAACCCAAGTCATCGGCAGCCACAACAGCTACAAAAGCAGTATGCCAAAGCCGATATTGGAATACCTCCAAAAAGTCAATCCGGCCGCAGCTGCCAGTTTGGAATATGAGCATCTCCCCTTGAGCCAACAGTTGGATTTGGGTTTACGGAATCTCGAACTGGATGTATTTCACGATCCACAGGGTGGCAGATACGCCAACCCCAAAGGTCTTTCCATGCTGCCTGATCCCGGATCCTATGATTCGAAGGAAGAACTTCTTCAGCCTGGGTTGAAGCTCTTTCACGTGCAGGATCTGGACGTTCAGTCCCATCATCTTCTTTTTAAAAATGCACTTTTAGAACTCAAAACCTGGAGTGATTTACATCCAGACCATCATCCTGTTTTTGTGTTGATCAATGCAAAAGATGCACCGGTACCGATGACCATCAGTCCTCTTGCCTTTACCGGAACCGCCCTGGACAGTATCGATTTGGAGGTAAGGACCTATCTGGGTATAGAAAAACTGATCACGCCGGACCTCATCCGAGGAAATTATGAATCACTCGAAAAGGCTGTTTTATCAGGAAATTGGCCCAATTTGGATGATGCGCGAGGTAAGTTCCTTTTTGTTTTGGATGAAAGCGAGGAGAAAATCCGTCGCTATCTAACCCAAAAACCGGCACTCAAAAACGCTGTTCTATTTGTCAACCTGAAAGAAGGAAATCCGGAAGCCGGTTTTCGGATTATCAATAACCCAGTTGCCAACGAAACCTATATTCAAGATCTGGTCAGAAAAGGGTATATCATCCGAACCCGGGCAGATTCGGATACCAAAGAGGCACGGACAGGAGACTACACCAAGTTTGAGAAAGCGAAAGCCTCCGGAGCTCAGGTGATTTCTACAGACTACTACGTTCCTTCCCGACTTTTTCCTTCTGAGTATTCGGTGAGTTTTGAAAACGGAAGTTTTGAGCGTCCCAATCCAATTTTGAATCCATCAAAAAAGTGAATCGCAGGCTTTTTATTTCTCCTTTCCTTTATGCGGGGCTTTGCTATTCCTCCCCCCTTGCACCGGTTTTTGCGCAGGAAAAACTGCAGGCACAGGTAGCTTTCCTTGCCGATATCCATTTGCAGGATGTCTATGGAGATTTTAAGTCAGAGGATTTTAAGGGGGTTTGGAATGAAAAGACCGGAGCGTTTGCTACGATCCGCACCATGGAAAGCCAACTCAACTCCACGAGGCTCTTCAATGAAAATTACTTTGCCCTTCGGCAGGCATTGGAGAAGTTGAAGCAGCAGGGAATCAGACTGGTAGTTTTACCCGGAGATTACACCGATGACGGGCAACCGATGAATGTGATGGCTTTGAAAGGAATTCTTCAAGCGTATGCACAAAAGTACGGAATGCGGTTTTTTATCACCACCGGAAACCATGATCCAGTTTCTCCTTTTGGAGGACCTGACGGCAAAAGGGATTTCTTGGGTGAATCGGGAAAAAGACAGGGAGTATACAGTGAACGCACACCCAATTTGCCTTCCGATACCGCCTTGAGCCCTCAGGTGGCGAATTGGGGATATTTTAAGATTTGTGAAGCATTAAAAAACTTTGGATTCAGTCCTGGACCGGAAGACATTTTTTGGTCGCATCCTTTTATGGAGTTTGACTATGAAGGATATGATTTTGAAAAAGCCTCCAAAGTTTCTGCTATCGGGGAAAGACTTTTCCCAGACCCAAAAACAGGCCTGATGATTCCTGACGCCAGCTACTTAGTCGAACCGGTGGATGGACTCTGGCTACTTGCCCTCGATGGCAATGTGTATACCTATTCCGGTGATATCAAAAACCCCGCCACGCAGGGATGGTCAGGATCCAGTATCGGATTCAATCTGGCTTCAGAGGCCAAAAAGCACCAATTGGAATGGATTGCCAAAATCAGTAAAGAGGCTGAAAAACGAGGAAAGACCCTTGTCTCTTTCAGTCATTACCCCTTGGTAGATTTTCATGACGGTGCTTCTGAAGAAATGAAAAAACTATTTGGGCAGGGAAAGTTTCAGCTTTCACGTGTTCCTGACCCTCAGGTCTCAGAACTCTACGCCAAGGCAGGAATCCGGGTCCACTTTGCCGGCCACATGCATATCAATGACACCGGAGTACTGGCCAGGGATTCTGTAGCGACTTTGGTCAATATTCAGGTGCCTTCCCTGGCAGCTTTCCCTCCGGCCTACAAAATCATGAACCTAGATTCCGATCGAACCATGGAAGTAGAAACTCATCTTTTACAGGAAGTCGAGCGATTTGACGAGTTTTTTGATTTATACAAAATGGAACATCATTGGCTCTCTCAAACTGATTCTTCAAAGCTTTGGAACTTGAACGTAATGGAAGCCAGTGACTACCTGGAATTCAATCAGATCCATCTCCGGGAGCTGATCCGGCTCCGCTTTTTGCAGGCAGATTGGCCGGCAGACTTGGGCCTCTTAATTAATGGAATCTCTCATGCCCAACTCGAAATGTGGCTAGAATCCCCCCTGTCGGAGCGAAGTGAATTATTGGACTCTTTCCTGGCTCATATCAAAGCAAGCAGCCAAGAAGGAGAAATATTGGAGGATTTTTACCTGATAAAAAACGGAGGAGATCTGGGCACCACTCAAATCCCAGCTGGCAGAATGGACCTTTATCGAAACCTAAAAAAAAGAAATCTTAAATCGGAAGGAAGCTTCCTCAATCGTCAGTTTGCTGACTTCCTGAATATCCTTGTCAAATTGAGTCAAGGATTGCCATCCGATGATTTTTTTGTTGATCTCAGGGATTTGAGTATCAGTAAATCCAATTGAACAGAAACCCCGCAAGGATTTAATCCTGATCGATTGTCCAAAAAAGAAAAAAGCCGAACGGAATC
>CAYONF010000107.1:5447-11028 GCA_964405255.1 uncultured Limnohabitans sp.
CGCAAGGATTTAATCCTGATCGATTGTCCAAAAAAGAAAAAAGCCGAACGGAATCGTTCGGCATTTGAGTTATTATCACTTGAGAAATTTTAGTAGCCAGGATTTTGAACCAAAAATCCTTCGATGTTTGATGCCCCATCGATCGCCCGCTGAGGGATCGGGAAAAGTCTCTTATTCACATCGCGATCAGTCTTTTCAGTCCAGGCATCTTCATATTTTCCAAATCGGATCTGGTAAGTTCTTCTTAAGCCTTCCCAGTATAATTCAAAACCAGACTCTCTGAAAAGAGTATTCAAATCAATGGAATTCAAGGAAGGCGGTGTTTGGGATGGCCTTGCATTTCTGGAAGTTCTGAGGGTATTGATATCGGCAAGTGCACCTGCATTGTCACCCTTTCTCAGCTTTGCTTCAGCACGCATCAAATAGACTTCACCCAAACGTATCAAGACAATATCCACACTACTTCTACTGCAGCAATCCGGGGAGGTTCGGCTGAATTGATACTTTGAGAATCGGTGACCTGTATTGTGAAGACTTCCCTCATTGGTGAAGTTCACTTCCAGATTGTGATCTACATAGCGGATATTGGCACCGCTGCTTCTTCTATTGATGACTGGATAGATTCTGATTTTTCCATCAGGGCATTTTATAATATTGCCGCTTGCATCTTTTCTTGGTCCCCAAATTACCCCGCGGATAATTCCCCGGTCAATTTCAAATTGATTTGCATCGACGCAGTAGTAATGGTTCGCGTCATTGTTCGGATTTACACCGGTAAGGTCCTGGAGATTTTGAGGCACAAGGGTATTGCGCTGGAAAAAACGGGCGTCAGCCATTGCCGCATCTACTGATCCATAGGCATCAGACCAAGTCCTGATGAAATCCGGAGTCGCAGCCACAGCATCAGTACCTCTCGTGTTTGGCCACTCTGGTCTTGGAACTTGATCTCCGGAAATGGACCAATATTGCCATCTGCTGTGCTCGGTTTGAAGAACTCCGCGCTGATCAAGTGAAAAAATATTCTCCGGATTGGTATTGTTGTTATCACTGAACAGGTCAAAATATTCAGGCGACAAAGAATAACCCGCGCTGATAATCTTGTTGGTATATTCTATCACTTTGTCCATATCCTCCGGTCTGAAATTTGGAGTTCCGTAGGGATCTCGGTAAACGGCTGCATTCAGGTAAAGACGAGCCAACAAGGCTTCCACTGCATGCTTATTCATTCTTCCGGGACCATTTGAGTCACTGATCAAATTCACAACAGAGAGGAGCTCTGACTCAAGGAAATCAACCGCTTCCTCACCTCTGAGGATTTCGGTTTGCTGCGAAGAACGTTCCTTTTTGAAAACCAGACCCCAATTATCCAAAGCGAGCATGTTGAGGTAAGCCTTTACGGCTACCATCTCATACAAGGGATTTTGGGCACTTGAATTTCCATCCTCCACTTCCAGAGTCAGTTGTTCCTGAGCCGCAACAGCTCTGGACAAACCCAAGGTGATAAAGGACCAGGTATCTCCTACCAAACTGTTTCCCGGGGTCATCAAATGCTGATGGACGGAAATAAATTTGCCACCGTCAAACCAATCAGTTCCGCCTCGATAGGGAAGAATTCCTTCATCAGAGGCAACTTCCTGAAGTCCAAAATTGGCAGTGTGAAGCCATACCTGACGCAGCATTCCATAAACCGGAGCAATGGATCCGCTGACAATTTCAGCTTGACCGGTTCCTGTAAGAGCCTCATCAAGAACTTCCTCCTCCAAGGTAGTGCAACTCAAAAAGGCGAGTAAAAAAGCGCCGAATGAGAGTAATTTGCTGATATTATAAGTTTTCATTTTTTTGATGTTTTCTGGAAGAATCATACTTATCTACTCGTTGGTTAAAAAGTGAAATTCAGGTTGAACATTATTGTCCTGGCCCTAGGATAGGTAAACCGATCAATGCCAAAGGTTTGGATACCGCCAGAAGTTGAACCCGTGTTCACTTCCGGGTCAAATCCAGTATAATCCGTGATCACAAATAGATTTTGACCGGTAACAGAAAGACGGATGTTCTGAAAGGAATCACCCAATCCCACTTGGCTTGGAATCAGATTGTAACCCAGAGTTGCATTGTTTAGCCTAAAGAATGACCCGTTTTCCAGGAATCTGGTGGATACAGTATTAGAATTATTAAAGGATTCTTTAGGGTATTGGATGGCAAAATCTGTCGTGTTGTTTGATCTGGAAAGCTGAGCTTTGGTGAAGAGCGACATGGTGGTGTGATTGTATATCTTGTTTCCAGCCGCTCCATTAAAGTTCAGTCCCAAGTCAAAATTTTTGTATCCCAATTTTGCATTGATCCCGTAGATAATGTTGGGAATCGCGCTGCCTACCACACTCCGGTCATCGTCCAGGATTTGTCCGTCACCATTGATGTCTACAAATTTATTCAAGCCATCCTCGCCAATTCCGTCAAATTGAAGCATGTAAAATGCCCCGATAGGTTCATTATTTACATAGCCATTTATCGTGGCACCCGTTTGTCCAGCTCCCTGTGCAGAACCGGTTGTCAAAACGGCGTATGGTGAATCTTTAACTTCGTTTTTGATGAAAGTGACATTACCGCCGATTTCATAGGTAAGAGCTTTTTGGGGGATACCGCTATAATTCAAGGCCAATTCAACACCCTTGTTGTAGATTTTCATATCCTCGATGTTATCCCAATAGGTGGATGTAGGCTGGATCGGGTCGGCTGGTACTACTTCCAATAAAATGTTGGAAGAAACCTTGTTGAAATAATCCAATGTACCCGTGATCCTGCTGTCAAAAAATGCAAAGTCAATACCCGCATCAAATTGAGTGGAAACCTCCCATTGCAAATCCGGGTTTGCCAGTCGGGTAAAAACTATGCCGTATGGGTAGTCATTGAGTGTGGTGCCATCCGTGTCAATCGGATACGTGTTGAGACTGCCAGTGCCATTGGCCAAACGGTCCTCTGAAAAACTGGCTTTCGTAATCTTTGCAGGGATCTCCTGGTTACCTGTTTGACCCCAACTTGTTCTGATTTTCAGATTGTTGAAAAACGAATTGGCCATAAAATCTTCTTTGCTCAAATTCCAACCTAAGGCAAAGGAGGGGAAGTATCCATATCGGTTGTTTTCTCCAAACTTGGAAGAACCATCCGCACGGAATGTGGCAGTAAACAAGTACTTCTCTCCGTACACGTAATTCAGTCTTCCAAAGAAAGACTGAAGCTCATTTTTAACGGCAGAAGAACTTACCGAAGTAGGGAACTGACTCGTGCTATTTTGATCCTGATATCTGGGTTCGATGTTGTTATCAGCAAATCCCCTTGAGGAAGTAACTCTGTTCTCATCCAAAAATGACTGGTAAGAATGACCTGCCAACACAGTAAAATTGTGCTTGTAATTGTTCCAGTTGTAAGTCAACGTATTCTCCACGAGGGAAGTCGTGTTGCTTGAAATCAATTCATCCAAGGTACCGTCAGCGACATTGGACTCATTGACTACCTCTTTATATGGCTTGTACTGAACGTACCGATTGGTATTGGAAAAGTCCACCCCGAAGTTCAGTTTGTAGGTTAGTCCCTCTATGATTTCGAAAGAAGGTGCGATCGATCCCAGAATCCGATTATTTACCGCATCGTCACTGTACAATTCGTTTCTCTTGAGAGGATTAAGGGCATTGGTAGCAAGCAAAGTAGGTTCACCGTTGGTATAAGCTGGAATGGTCGGATTCAAATACAGCATTTCACTAGTAATGTTTCCGATAGCTGGCCGTAAATTTTCGGTAAACGAAGCGGTAAGATTGTAGTCTATGGTCAGCCTTCCGTCAAATTCTTTTTGATTCAAATTAAGTTTACCCGAAAAGCGCTTCAATTCACTGTTATTCAAAATCCCCTCCTGGTCCTGATAACCGATAGATCCGAAATAGGCAAATTTCCCCGTACCTGCCCCGCTCATGGACAAACTGTAATCCTGAGAAAAACCAACCTGCGTCAATTCATCCTGCCAGTTGGTGTTTCCATCAAAATCCTCCAAGGCCCCTCCTACTGCAACTACTTGTCTCCGAAATTCATCTGCATCAAACACATCAATTGGATTGGGCATGGATGACCAGGCAGTGGAAGCTGAAACATTGACTTGAGAAGCACCTGATCTTCCTTTCTTGGTGGTAATTACAATAACTCCATTCGATGCTCTGGAACCATACAGTGCTGTCGCACTCGCATCTTTCAACACCTCAATACTTTCGATATCATTTGGATTAAGAAAACTGAGCGGATTGGTAGCCACACCGGTGCTGGCATTGTCCAATAAAAACCCATCTAGCACATAAAGAGGCTGTGTACCAGAGCGCAAACTTCCGATTCCACGGATGATCACATTCTGATTGGCACCTGGCTCTCCACTGGTTGAGGTTATATTCACCCCTGCTACTTTACCCTGCAAAAGATCAACCGGATTGGTGATCATTCCCCGGTTAAAATCTTCACTTTTTAGAGATCCAATTGCTCCGGTGATATCGGATCGTTTTTGCGTACCATATCCAACCACCACAAGCTCATCCAATTGCTTCGCATCGGGCTGTAGTTGGACAGAAAGACTTGATTGACCATTTACCGGAATTTCCTGTGCCAGGTAACCCAGATAAGAAATCACCAGAACGGCATCAGAAGGAACATCAATTGAAAATCTTCCATCAATATCTGTAATGGTCCCCTGTGTTGTCCCTTTTACCAGGATTGCTGCCCCAGGCAAAGGTGAACCCGTCTCATCTTGGACAGTTCCCGATACTACTGCTAAGAATTTCCACTCATCGGCTCCAGAAATGGCCCTTGCCTGAGTTTCTGAAAATCCAAGTGAAAAAAAGAGGATACTGCAACCTATCCAAAACCGGAGCATTGGATGTCGTAGTTTAGTGGTAAAATTTCCCATAGTTAAAAGGTTTGGAATGAAAATTTGATCCACAAAACTAGAGATGGAAATCCCAGACTTGGTTTAGCATTCATGAAGATATCATGAAGTTACTTCGGTCATTTTTTTAAAAAACTGATGCTTTTTTAAAAAAAAATTCAATTTTTATTAAGCTTTTGTGAAGAATCTTAAGATCCTCCTTTAACCAAAAAAGTAAAGGTTGCTAGGAAGCAGGCAAGTCCAAATCGAAGATTTGAAAATCTAGCATCCGGACTAGCCGGTTCGAATTAACTAAATTTTACTTACCTATTTTCATATCTGAAGGCCCAGGCCTCAAAGGATGTCTAAAGTTGGAATTTAGACTAGACATCAGGTTCCGTTTGGATCTAACCAGAATCGATAAACTAATTTCGCAGGCTAAAAATTTTGATTTATTATAAAAAATTCAAAAAAACAGCTAGCCTGTACCTAAAATTTACCTACCTTCGTGCCGTCAAAAGAGACAAGGGAAAAGAAGCTGTCCAAAAATCAGAATTTTGCATTTGTCCTTGGTTCTTCGATTTCCCTCTTACAATCAGGTATTTATGATCATTAGATTATAAAACAAAAAAGTTTCGGGGTGTAGCGTAGCCCGGTATCGCGCCACATTTGGGATGTGGAGGT
>CAYONF010000108.1:0-1707 GCA_964405255.1 uncultured Limnohabitans sp.
TCGGAGGTTTTGATATTGGCCAAATCCAAGAGATTGAGGGCGGTGGTCCCATCCGGAGAGGTGAACGGTACCTCATTCCAATACACTTTCACATTTCGCACGCCAAAAGGAGATCGAAGCGAGCTTCCCCGGATCGATACCCGGTAGCTGGCCGGAGCCCGTTCTTCGATCCGGACACCTGCTTTTTGATTGAATGCATTGACTGGTGAAATCTCATTGAAGCGGTTGAAGTCCCGCTCAGAGACCTGCACGATGGCAGCAGATTGCTCCAATAGCGGTCGTTCGCTTTCAAAAGCAGAAACCGTCACCGTTCCGAGATTGAAAATGGTCGGGTTGAGTTTGACTTCATATTCCCCCGGTTCAAAATCCTGTTCCAAGCTTTCATAGCCTTCCAGCGCAAAGGAAATCCTCGTCTGCCCGCTAGCTGGAACCGCGATAATGCCTGATGAATTGGTCCTCAGGATTTTTTCTTTTCCGGATTTCACGCAGACATTTTCCAGAGGAAGACCGGAAATCTGATCCGTGATTCTAAGCTGAATTTGGGCTTGTAGTCCGATTGAAATGAAGAAAAAGAAAAGGGTGAATGCTTTTTTCATAGAGGAAAATTACGAGGAATGACCTTGACAAAAGCTGATTTTCTGTGCAAAGGTTTCCAAACTTACCCTGTGGTCAATTTTTGCTTTCGATTCCAAATCAAAATCGGTAGGTTTTGAGTCAAATTCCCCCAACCATGAAGAAGTTTGTTTGGCCACTTTTAGCCCTTGGACTTAGTTTTTGTCAGGAAAAAGCAACACGCCCGGAACCAGTTTTGCCCGTCCCCTCCGAGCGACAGATTTCTTGGCAGGAGCTGGAGTTTTATGGTTTTGTCCATTTCAACATGAATACTTTTTCGGATCGGGAATGGGGATTTGGAGACGAAAAACCGGAACAATTTAACCCAACTCAGCTTGATGCCAGGCAGTGGGCCCGTGTCGCCAAAGAAGCCGGGATGAAAGGACTCATCATCACTGCCAAGCACCACGACGGGTTTGTACTTTGGCCATCGGCCTACACCGAGCATTCGGTGAAAAACAGCCCATGGCGGGACGGAAATGGTGATTTGATCCGGGAGTTTGTGGATGCCTGCCGGGAATATGGATTGAAAGTCGGGATCTATTATTCCCCTTGGGATCGCAATCATCCTGACTACGGAAAGCCCGAATACATCACTTACATGCGAAATCAACTGACCGAATTGCTGACCAATTATGGGGAAATCTATGAGGTCTGGTTTGACGGGGCTAATGGAGGTACCGGCTGGTACGGTGGTGCCAATGAAGAGCGAAAAGTGGACAAGTTCAGCTATTACGACTGGCCAACCACCCACGAACTCGTCCGAAAACTCCAACCCGGAGCAATGATGTTCAGTGACGCCGGACCTGATGTCCGCTGGGTGGGAAATGAACACGGCTTTGCTTACGAAACCACCTGGTCCAATCTGATGCGGGATTCGGTCTATGCCGGGATGCCGGATTTTGACAAATGGGCTAGCGGTCAGGAGAACGGCACTCATTGGGTTCCGGCGGAGTCCGACGTAAGTATCCGTCCGGGATGGTACTATCATGCTTACGAGGATCATAAGGTGAAGACTTTGCCCGAACTGATGGAGATCTATTACAAAAGCATCGGGCAAAACAGCTCATTGCTGATCAATTTTCCGGTCGATCG
>CAYONF010000108.1:1807-10955 GCA_964405255.1 uncultured Limnohabitans sp.
ATCGGTTACAAGCGCATCCTGAGATTTCCCGATACAGAAGCGCAGAAAATCAGGATTAATTTCATGGATGGAAAAGGGGTTCCGGTGATCTCAGAAATCGGAGTTTATTCTGCCCCAGCATTGCTTTACCCCCCAAAAATCACACGAACGCCAGACGGAAAGGTGAGTATCTCTGCCGCAGAATCAAGCCAGAAAATCTACTTTTCTACCGATGGATCCGTACCAAAAGCCGATGGAACGGCTTACAGCGGTGAATTCGATGTCCTGGACCCTGCCACCATTCAGGCGATCGCGATCGATCCCCAATCCGGGAAAAGCTCCGAACTAGCCCGGGTGGATTTTGATCGGGCAAAAGGAAGCTGGAAGCCGGTCACCGCCGATTCGAATGCAGTCAAGACCATAGACGAGAAGCCTCAATCCTTTTGGGCTTCTCCCAACAACGAGCTGATTTTGGATCTGGGAAAAGAAGAATCGCTGAAGGGATTTACGTATCTGCCCATGCAGGCAAGGTATCCGAGTGGTTTTATTTCCGGGTATGAATTTCAGGTGAGTACCGATGGAAAAAGCTGGAAAACGGTATCCCGGGGAGAATTTTCCAATATTCAAAACAGTCCCATCGAGCAGTCTGTCCGATTTGAAGCGATCCTAGCCAAATTCATCAAAATCAAAGCCTTGAAAACCACCGATGGCGAAAAGGCGACGTTTGGGGAAGTCGGAATTTTGACCCGTTGATTACGAAATAGTACCTTTTATACTTCAGGCTGTGGAATTCAGGGAAAAATCCCTACTTTCTAAGCCTATTTGCTTTAAACCCAATTTACCCATATGAACAGACGCCATGCTTTGCGGCATATCGCGCTGATTTCCGGAGGACTTGCCTTGATTCCTTCCTGCGACTTCAGCAAAGAGGATATCCTCGCCGCCTACGAAAACCTCAAGGTGACCGCATCCCAGAAGACCCTTTTGGGGGCTGTTTCTGATACCATAATTCCGGCAGGAGAAATCAAAGGAGCACTCAATCTGGAAGTTCCGGACTTTATCCTGGTCATGGTCAATGATTGCTTTACCACCGAAAATCAGGACAAATTCACCGCCGGACTCACTGCATTTCCTGATTATGTCCAAAAGACCGCAGGAAAAAAATTCGATGCACTTTCTACCAAAGAAAAAGAAGAACTGATCCTCAACGGAACCAAACTTGAAGGAGATGATACGCCGGAGGGAAAAGAGCGGGCCAACCTCTCTTACTTCCTGAACTCCACCAAGCGATTCACCATTCAGGGCTACATGGCTTCCGAATACATCCAAACCGAAATTATCCCTTATTCCCTGATTCCCGGCGAATACAACGGCGCCGTACTCATCTCAGACCTTCAAAAACCACGCATAAATGGCTAATCTGAATATCCGCAGCAAACAAGAGCGAACCTATCAGGCCATCGTGGTCGGTTCGGGAATCAGTGGAGCTTGGGCTGCAAAAGAACTCTGCGACTTGGGAGTCAAAACCCTCATGATCGAGCGCGGACGCAATGTGGAGCACATCAAAGACTACCCAACCACCAATCTGCTTCCTTACGAATTTGAACACAGAGGTCAAATCCCCCAAAAAATCCAGGAGGAAAATCCGGTCATCAGCCGTTGCTATGCCTTCCGTGAGGATGCCATGCACTTTTTTGTCAAGGACACCGAGCATCCCTACGTACAGGAAAAGCCTTTCGACTGGATTCGAGGCTATCAGGTAGGAGGAAAATCCCTGCTTTGGGCCAGGCAAGTGCAGCGTTGGTCTGACTTTGATTTTGAGGGTCCGGCGAGAGACGGATTTGCAGTGGATTGGCCGATTCGCTACAAAGACATCGAAAAGTGGTACAGCCATGTGGAAAAATTCGCCGGAGTCTCCGGGTTCAAAGACGGCATCGCCCATCTTCCGGATGGAGAGTTTTTGCCGGGTTATGAGTTGAATGTGGTGGAAAAATACTTTGCGGAGCAACTCAAAACCCACTACGGCAACGACCGGCACATGATCTCTGCCCGCTGTGCACACATCCACGGCAATGCAGAATTCTATGCGCAGCAAGGTCGGGCCATGTGTCAAAACCGAAACCTTTGCCAGCGTGGTTGTCCCTTTGGAGGCTATTTCAGCTCCAATTCCTCGACTATTCCCTGGGCATTGAAAACCGGCAACTTGACCATCCGCCCTGATGCGGTGGTTCATTCGATTATTTACGATGAGGAAAAAGGAAAGGCAACCGGAGTCCGGATCATTGACAGACTGACCAAAGAATCGGAAGAGTTTTATGCCGATGTGATATTCGTCAATGCCGCAGCGCTCAATACCAATGCCCTTTTGTTGAATTCCACTTCCAACCGCTTCCCCAATGGCCTGGGCAATGACAACGGATTGCTAGGGAAATTTGTAGCTTTTCACAATTACCGGGCACGGGTCTCCGGCGAATACGAAGGACACTCCGAGTACACCACTTCCGGTGGGCGACCAACGAGCGGGTATTTCCCACGGTTCAGAAATGTGTACAAGCAGGAGACAGACTTCCTCCGAGGCTATGCAGCAGGCTTCTCAGCCAGTCGTGGCGTAGGCCCGGATACCAGCGGTATCGGCATGGACTTGAAAAACAGTCTGCTCAATCCGGATAAATACGGTCCTTGGAGAGTGGGTTCGCATATGATGGGCGAGACGATTCCGAAAGAGACCAACTTCGTGGCACTCGATCCCAATCTGAAAGACGAATGGGGTATGCCACAACTCAAGATCAGTGTGGATTATGACGACAACGATGAGAAAATGGTCAAGGACTACATCGAGCAGATGACGGAGATGTTTACCAAGGCTGGCTTTACCAATATTCAGTCCAACGACAGCAAGCAGGCTCCTGGCTTGGATATCCATGAAATGGGTGGGGTACGAATGGGTAAGGATCCTAAAACTTCCCTACTCAATGGCAACCACCAGCTCCATGCTGTGCCAAATGTCTACGTGACTGATGGGGCCTCGATGACCTCCACTTCGACGCAAAATCCATCCCTGACCTATATGGCTTTTGCGGCGAGAGCAGCGCATCATGCGGTGGCAGAGAGTAAGAAGTGAGGAATGAAAAATTAGGAATTAAGAATAGGCCCAAATCTCTCGATTTGGGCTTTTTTGTTTCTTAAATTTTTATTTTTCATTTTTTGACCTAAATTACTCGTAATAAAAAAACAACTTTGAAATATGATAAGACTGGTACTCCTTATTCTGTTTTTTTCAGCTACTGTATGTAGCTCATTTTCCCAAAATTTTACCTATTCCAAAGATTTCCCGAAGCTATTTTTGGAATCGGAGTCTAAGGAAAGCCCTTTTTTCTATCCAACCCTAAAAGCCAGATTCTTGAAAGAGGGTGAAAAATTCTCAAAAGAGGAAATGTTGGCTTTACTAGTAGGGCAAACGGCCCAAAAAAGCTACAATGCTTATGGTATGGTGGGGTTAGAAAGGTCCTTTTTGGAAGCCGAACAATTCCCCGCAGATACCATCCTGAAATATGGTGAAATGGTGCTGGAACTTAATCCCGTAAGCCTTTCTTTAAATTTCGGTCTTTGGAAGACTTATCAAAAGATAAAGGATCCTTCCAAAGCAGATGTTTTCAAAAAACGTTTCGAACTTCTTTGTGAGACGATTTTGTATTCAGGCGATGGGACCAAAAACAGACCCTATTTCGTGATTTCTCCAATCGATGGAATGGTAATTATTACCAAGTACATGGGAAATGAAATTACAACGATGGGCTCAGGTGAAAATGATGAAGGATACTTTTTGGATATACTTGGTTCAAAAAATTCAACAGAGGAAAAGACACTTCATTTTGTAATCGATCATGGGATGGCTAGTTTGAGTAAAATGTTGATGGAAATAAAGCAGAGAAGATGAAGTTTCCCATTCTTTTTTTCGTGTGTGTTGTCTTTTCTGTGGGTTTAACCAAAGCTCAAAACCAATGCTCAAGAGCTATTGAATTGCTTAATTATCTGGCATGTACTGTAGAAGAGAATGCCCTTGTTAATTCAAGGTTGATCTCATGGAAAAACTCGGGATATAATTCCTTCAGTAAGATCAATCCTATAAATTTCAATTTTGGACGAAATCAGGGCGAGCAGAAAAGACTCGACTTTCGAAGCCTCTTGGATCAAGATCAAATTCTAAAAATCAATGAAGTGCTTAATTCTGAGCTCCCTTTGGAAATAGATTCCGAGATATTGTCGTATAGTGTTAAACTGAATTATGCTAAAGGTTTTGTACCCAAAAAGACGATTTATTCTTACTCCTATCCGATTGTAATAAGTGGAAAAGATCAAGAACTCTATGGTCTAATTTTGGGTAGCGAAACTTTCGAGCTCAATTATGAATTGAACTTGAAGTTGTATATAAAGCGAGAAGATTCTTGGGATTTGGTATATGAAGAATTACTTGGGTTTTCGTGAGTAAATTAGTTCCAGTTATGATGCTGAAGGAAAGCCTTGTTAGAATTAATTTCTTAACGCTCCTCTTGTTATATTCTATCTCCTCCTTTTCTCAAACTAATAAGGAAGAAGAAAAATCTATTATTGAACTTCTTTCCATAGTAGAAAAAATACAATTCATTACGGATGTCCGATTAGATTGGAAGAGGTGGGGATTTACCAATTACCAAAAGTTGAACCATGAGAATATTGTAAATTTTGAAAGAGGAGATTTTGAGTTGGACCTTTGGTTTGATGCATTTATCTCAAAATTCCCGGACCAAAATAAAAGAATCGAAGTGCATCAAAAGGTTGAAAACGAAAACAATGGCTATTATGATTCTGAAGGCAAACCGTGCTAAACTATTGTTTCTTCTAGTGTGGGTAGTTGGATTGGCCAAAGGTCAATCCAACCTTAAAGATGAATCAAGTGTTGTAAATTTCTTATGTAAACAATACGAAGTAAAGTATTTAAATAAGGAATTAAAAGGGTATAAAGGAGCAGGTTTTAATAGCTACTCCGATCTCAAAGGTGCCGGACTTGAATTTTCTCCATTCGGAAAATTTGATCTTGATTCTATTTTCACTCAAAAGCAAAGGAAAGAGCTTGAAGAAAAATTAATTCACACCTCCAAAAGACAGATAAAAAAATCCGAACCACCGAAAGAGGTAAAACTTATGGATTATCAAAGAGATTTTAAAAAGGGAGAGATTTTCGGCTTTTCCAGGGTTTTGATTCAGGAAGGAAAAGAGAACATTTCCTACGCCATTGTTCTTGTATCCAAAGATTTTGCACAGAATTATTGGTCGGAATGGTACTTAATTTTGAGGAAAGAAGGTGAAGAATGGAAAGAAATTTTCAGAAATTATACAGCAATAAGTTAAATACAATTGATGGGTACTTTACTCTTCATTCTTTTCAATCACATATTTTATCTCGGCTTAGGAGGCTTTCCTAGCTATGAAAATGAAAAAAAGCCTATCCTTGAATTACTTATCGAAATTGAAAATATCGAGTATTTATCCGAAGAAAAGCTTGATTGGAAAAATTATGGATTCACCAATTACCAAAAGTTGAACCATGAAAATATTGTAAATTTTGAAAGAGGAGATTTTGAGTTGGACCTTTGGTTTGAGGAGGGGCAAAAGCAAGAGCTTACCCAAAAAGTCCAAACCTCAAGGCCAACTAAAATTCAGAAAAATAATCTTCCCCAAAACGTTGCCTTGGTTACCAAAGACTATGATCAATTAAGAAGAACTGTTTTTAGTTTTTCTCAACCTATTATTCAAGAGGGAAAAGATGGAGTTATTTATGCTTTTCTTTTGGTAAGCCAGACCTTTGAAACTGAAGGATGGTCGAAATACTATTTTTTGGAAAAGGTAAATGAAAAATGGAAAGTAAAGGCAGTTAGAGTGCTGGGATTTTCTTAACTATTATGATGGAGTGTTATTTTAATCTTGACATCCAAAAGAGCAAAAATCTCAATCCCAAAAAATTAGAGTTTATAAACAAACCTTAAGATTTTGGATAAAATAAAAAAGGAACCTCGAGAGAGGTTCCTTTTTTTATCAGATCGGCAAATCTTAGTGCTTTGCCCGGATGTTTTCCTTGATACGTGCAGCTTTACCCTGACGTCCTCTTAGGTAGAACAGACGAGCTCTTCTAACTTTACCTTCTCTTACCAAGTCGATTTGCTCGATGGATGGGGAGATGATCGGGAAGATACGCTCCACACCCACGCCGTTGGAAACTTTACGCACTGTGAAAGTTTCACCGTTGGTGTTAGGGTTTTTACGCTGGATCACAGTTCCCTGAAACTGCTGGATACGCTCCTTGTTACCTTCTTTGATACGTACGTGTACGTTGATGGTATCACCGGATTTGAAAGAAGGGAATTTGGCTCTCGCCTCGCTGTATTCCGCTTCTACAATTTTCATTAGATCGCTCATAGCTTTATGTTTTTATGCTTTCGCAGTGCACCGCCGCAGCGGTTTAAATGAATTACTTTTTTAAATTCTTGTTTCGCCTATTCCCAACCTGTGCCTTTCAGCAAATCAGGTCTTTTTTCTTTGGTTCGGCGAACCGACGCTTCAAATCTCCACTCGCTTATCTTGGCTTCATGTCCGGACAGCAGCACCTCAGGCACTCCCATTCCCTCATAGTCTGCGGGTCGGGTGTACACCGGTGGTGCCAAAAGCCCATCCTGGAAAGAGTCTGTCAAGGCAGAGGTTTCGTCATTGAGTACTCCCGGGATCAGTCGGATGATGGCATCAGCCACTACCGCGGCCGCCAACTCACCACCAGACAGGACGAAATCTCCAATGCTGATTTCCTTGGTGATAAACTTATCTCTCACCCGTTGATCTACACCCTTGTAGTGACCGCAGAGGATCAGGAGGTTTTTCTCAAGTGAAAGTGAGTTTGCCATGGGCTGATCAAAAGTCTCCCCATCAGGTGTCATATAGATGATTTCATCATATGTCCGTTCCTTTTGGAGGGCTTCGATGCATCGGGCGATTGGCTCGATCATCATGACCATCCCGGCCCCACCGCCAAATGCATAATCATCCACTTGCTTTTGCTTGCCGGTAGCATAATCCCGAAGGTTATGTACTCGGACTGTGGCCAGTCCTTTCTCTTCGGCTCTTTTCAGAATCGAGTGGGAAAAAGGTCCTTCCAGCAGTCCCGGCACCACAGTGATGATGTCAATATGCATGGCTCAGTCTTCCAGATAAATGTCAAGTAAGCCTTCGGGCAACTGGCAGTAAACTTTTTTAGCTGCCTTGTCCACTTTTAGGATAATTCCATCCTGAATGGGAATCAGAACTTCTTTACCCTTGTGGGTCACTCCGAGGAGATCCTGTGTTTCCAGATCGTAAATGATCTCCACAGGCCCGATCAGTCCGAGGTTTTCATCGATCACCTCAAATCCGATCAGTTCGTGGTAGTAATATTGGTCTTCCTCCAGCTGGGGCAACTCGGTGAGCGGAAGATAAATCTCCAGTCCAACGAGTGATTCTACCTGATCCAGTGAATTCAGATCCTCAAACTTCATCAGGGCTTTCCCTCCGGGTTGGATCACAAAGTGCTCCAAAAAGAAAGGGACCAAGCGGCCTTTTTGTTCGAGAAAGAGATGCTCCAATCCTTCGTAATCCTCAGGATAGTCCACATCCAGGACCACATTTACTTCACCACGAAGTCCATGAACTTTGGCTACACGGCCTATTTGAAAGCACTGATCCTTGTTCATGGAAGGTAAATCTATTAGGCTTCAGCTTCTCCGCCTTCTGCAGGAGCTTCAGTAGCAGCTTCTTCAGCTACAGGAGCAGCGGCAGCAGCTGCGGCAGCTTTAGCTTCTTCTTCTCTGGCTTTGATCGCATCCAGACGAGCCTGGTTTTTAGCAGCTTCGGCAGCAAGAGCTTTTGCTCGTGCATCAGCCTTAGCAGCAGCCACTTTGTCTGTTTTGCTGGTGATTTTTGCATCTTTCTCAGCCAACCAAGCATTGAATTTTGCATCAGCTTGTTCCTGAGTGATTGCACCTTTCAAGACACCGATCTGAAGGTGTTTTTTCAGCATGATACCTCTGTAGGAAAGCATTGCCTTCACAGTATCAGTTGGCTGAGCTCCATTCAACAACCAGGTAAGAGCGCGCTCATTGTTGATGTTGATGGAAGCGGGGTTTGTGTTCGGATTGTAAGTTCCGATTTTCTCGATGAAGCGTCCATCACGTGGAGCTCTTGCATCAGCTACAACGACGTCATACATGGCTTGTTTCTTTCTGCCTCGACGTGCTAATCTGATTTTTACGGACATAATTTTTTAGATTAAGTGATTGGATGGAACCCGTCCATCCTAAATTTGGAGTGCAAAGATAGGGTAAATCTCTGGAAAGCCACAAGTTGGATCCAGAATATTTGCTAAGAATTTGGGATTTGCTTTTCTTGCGAGTCTTTCCATGGTCCCGTAGTTCAATGCCCGCCCGGCTGACGCCAGTCGGACGGGGATAGAATAGAAGTTTCGTTCGTTGAAAAAATTAAAGGCGTGAAGAATCTAATTGATGTCAACAGTATGTTAATGAGTTTCCAAATCGTCAAAATGTAATATGGCCCTGTAGTTCAATGGATAGAATAGAAGTTTCCTAAACTTTAGATATGGGTTCGATTCCCGTCGGGGCTACTAACTTTTGATCATTCCAAATATGTACTATGCATACGTGCTCAAAAGCAAAAACTTTGAATACTTTTATAAAGGGCATTGTAGCGATTTGAAAAAGAGGTTGGAGCAGCATAATTCTGGGATGACCGCATCGATTCGCCCTTATATCCCTTTTGAGGTTATTTATTTTGAGGAATTTGAAAGTTTATCGGCAGCAATTCAACGAGAGAAATTCTTTAAATCTTCTGCAGGAAGACGGTTTTTGAAAGAAAAATTAGCCCTGTAGTTCAATGCCCGCCCGGCTGACGCCAGTCGGACGGGGATAGAATAGAAGTTTCCTAAACTTTAGATATGGGTTCGATTCCCGTCGGGACTACTTTTCTGATTTTCAATAAGTTAAAGGATGTAATTAATCCCTTTTTTCTGATCTGACCCCAACATTGCAGTGAACCTTGCTGCATATGCCGATGAAACTGACCCCCTGTCGCCGCTGGAAATTGACCCCCTAGA
>CAYONF010000109.1:0-10901 GCA_964405255.1 uncultured Limnohabitans sp.
CTCTCTTTTACCTTTATAAGCTTCCAACCCAGCCTTCCAGCTTTCCCTGATCTCAGCCTCGGTTTTCCCGGCCAAAATCTGCTTTTTCAATTCATCCGTCCCGACCAAAGTATTGAAGTAGTTATTGAAAAACTTTTCCTTCATGCCGGATTTGGTGTAAGCTTCGAGCAGGTATTCCAAGGTGAAGTGATGGTCCATCGATTCCCCCCGAAGATCCCTTCCGTAGCAAAGTTTGTCCTGATGGGGCGGGGTTTTGGACATGCCGTCGATGCTTACAGGAGTGAATTGGAACTGACCGAACTTGGGATCGGGATAGCCATAGACCTGAAAAGGAAAATATGTGCCTCGACCTAAGGAAACCACAGTTCCTTCGAAGAGGCAAGTGCTTGGATAAAGCTTGATCGCCAGATCGGTGGGGAGATTCGGGGACGGTTTTACCGGAAGGCTGTATGCCATATGATGATTCCAGTTGGCTACAGGAATCACTTCCAAATCCACGGTCAAACCACCTTTCAGCCACTTTTCCCCATTGATCATCTTCGCCAATTCGCCGACTGTCAATCCATGGACGATTGGAATGTTGTGCATTCCCACAAAAGACTCAAAACCCGGTTTTAGCATTGGTCCGTCGATGTAGCCGGCGTTTGGATTGGGACGGTCAAAAATGATCACCTTTTTCCCCTGCTCTGCGCAGGCTTCCATCACATAGTGCATCGTGCTGATGTAGGTGAAAAACCGGGTTCCCACATCCTGAAGGTCAAAAATCACCACATCCAAATCCTTGATTTGCTCAGCAGAAGGTTTCTTGTTATTGCCGTAAAGCGAAACAATCGGAAGTCCGGTTTTCTGGTCAACACTGTTGTCCACTTTTTCACCTGCATCCGCTGTGCCTCTAAACCCGTGCTCGGGAACGAAAACCTTTTTGACCTGAACTCCTTTTTCCAGCAGAAAATCCACCACGTGCTTGTTGGCAGACTGAGGCATAATGCTGGTTTGGTTCCCGACAAATCCGACTTTTTTGCCTTGCAAAAGAGGAAGATAATGCTCAGACCGCTCGGCACCGGTCAGAACCGGCTGCTGGGCTAGGGTCAGGCCAGTCAGGATTAGGCTGAGAGAAAAAGCCAAAAAGAAGATCAGGAATGAATTTTTCGTTTGCTTCATGCTATTTTGCGGGGAATTCAGGACAAATTAAACCAAGCCCTTGAACCTTTCCTATTTCATTGCCAAAAGAATCAGTTTCAAGCAGGCCGGAGGATTTTCGGGGACGATTCACCGCATAGCGGTGGGAAGTCTGGCCTTGGGTCTGGGTGTTTCTATACTGGCTTTCATGGTCCTGGGCGGATTTCAGGGAACCGTTTCCGATCGGGTTTATGGATTTACCGGACACTTTCAAGTCCAGCGGTTCCAGATGAGCAATGCCTTTGAGGAGGCTCCTTTTTCGCTCAATTCCGACTTTGTCAAAAACTCAAAAAATCTCCCTTTCCTCACGAAGATCCAGTCTTTTGCCCACAAAGCAGCCCTGATCAAAGGGGATGAAGAAGTGGAGGGAATCCTGATGAAAGGAGTGGGGAGAGACTTCGATAGCCTTACTTTTTCCAAATACCTGGTCGAAGGCCGGATGATTCATCTTCCCGATTCCGGAGTGAGCAATGAAATCTTGCTCAGCAAGTTGGTGGCAAATAAGCTTCTGCTGAAACTTGGTGACAAAGTCACCTTGTATTTTGTCCAGGACCCTCCCCGGTTTAGAAGAGTCGAGGTAGTGGGAATTTTTGAAACCTATCTGGAAAACTTTGATGAGAAAATCGTCATCGGTGAACTTCAGACGATCCGAAACCTCAATGGATGGACGGCTGACCAAGTCGGCGGCTTGGAAGTCTTCGTGGATGATCCCAAAAAGACGAGTGCCTATTTGCCCAGAATCGAGGAGGTGATGGATTTGGACTTAAAACTGATCGATAGCCGGGATCGCTTTCTGGAGATTTTTGACTGGCTGACTTTGTTGGATACCAATGTGGTCGTCTTTATCTCCCTGATCGGTTTTGTGGCTGTTTTCAACATGGGGGCTATCCTTTTTATCCTGATCATGGAGCGAACCCAGATGATCGGTTTGCTGAAAGCCTTGGGGACTCGCAATTCGCAAATCCGAAGGATTTTCTTCTGGAACGGAATGAAGATTCTGGGAAGGGGATTGCTACTGGGTAACCTGATCGGATTGGGGATTGGATTTTTGCAAGATCAGTTTCGGCTCATTCCTTTGGATGCCGCAAGTTATTACATGAGCTATGTGCCGATTGAGTGGAATTGGCCGATTTTTATCTGGCTCAATGTCGGGATTTCCATCCTGACAGCCTTGGTGCTCTGGATTCCGGTCTTGGTGATTTCCCGGATTGACCCGATCAAATCGATCCGCTTCGATTGAGTTTGTAGGGGGAAAAAATACTTTTGATTTTCATCCAGATTACTCCAAGGACTGCCTCCTTGAAGATTTTTGGACTCATTTTCGAAGTGCCTTTCGTTCGGTCGGTAAATATGATCGGCACCTCGATGAGTTTGAAGTCAAGTTTCCAGGCAGTGAATTTCATTTCGATCTGGAACGCATAGCCGATAAACTGGATATCATCCAGCCGGATTCCTTCCAAAACACTCCGGTGGTAGCATTTGAAACCGGCCGTGGCATCTTTGATCGGAAGGCCGGTGATGAATTTGACATAGACACTGGCGAAATAGGACATCAGCACCCGGCCAATCGGCCAGTTGACCACGTTGACTCCGGTAATGTATCTAGACCCGATGGCCAAGTCATAAGTTCGGTCTTTCACTGCCCCATACAGTCGGATCAAATCCTTTGGGTCATGCGAGAAATCGCAGTCCATTTCAAAAATAAACTCATAATCTCGCTCCAAAGCCCATTTGAAACCTGCGATATAGGCAGTACCCAGCCCGAGTTTGCCCTTGCGTTCCATCAAATGCAGGCGGTTGGGAAAAGAAGTTTGAAGCGTTTTGACAACTGCACCTGTTCCGTCAGGTGATCCGTCATCAATAATCAAAAGTTCGAATTCTCCGTCCAATCCCATGACCGTGTGTACCATGTCGCTGATGTTTTCCAGCTCATTGTAGGTCGGGATAATGACGAGTTTGCGGTGGGTCATAGTGCTTTCAAAGGTCAAAAGTAAGATTTCAGAGGGATTTTTGAAGAATGGTCAGAGTGAAAAAAGCCTAAACTGTAGTTTTGCGCAAAAACTTATTCCCTATGCTACCCCATATCGCCATTGTCAGTTATTTCTCAACAGGAGCTTACGATACGAATACCATCGATGAAGATAAACTTTTGTCCGGAATTCTGACCGAAATGGGGATTTCCCACGAAATCCAAGCTTGGTCGGATCCAAAAGTGGACTGGAGCACCTATTCTCATTTGCTGATTAAGTCTACTTGGGATTACTTCGATTTTTATCCTGAGTTTTTGACCTGGATTGAAAAAATAAAGTCCTTGAAGGTTCCGGTTTTAAATGATTTGGATACGATCCATTGGAACTCTTCGAAGAAATACCTCTTGGAAATTGAAGGCAAAGGTTTCCCAACTATTGCAGGATTGATTTTGGAAAAAGGGAGTAAACCAAATCTGGAATTGATCCGCCAAAAAGTAAAGTCAGAAACACTTGTGATCAAGCCCTTGGTCAGTGGAGGAGCAAAGAATACGCTTAAAATCCCAATAGCCGAATGGCCAAACTTTGAGGAAAAAGTTGCTCAACTTATTCAGGAAGAAGATTTTCTGGTTCAGCCCTTTGTGCCGGAGGTAGCCGAAGTGGGGGAATATTCCCTGATTTTTTTCAACCGGAAGTTTTCACATGCAGTGCTCAAAACTCCCGCGAAGTCTGATTTTAGGGTTCAGCATTACTACGGAGGCACCATTCAGGAGATCCATCCTAAACCTGAAATGCTGCATGCTTGTCAAAGACTCATCGATGAGTTTGGACCAAATACCCTTTATGGACGGGTGGATGGTGTGGAAATCGACGGGACTTTCCATCTGATGGAGCTGGAACTGATCGAGCCTTATTTGTTTTTGGGATTGTCCGAGAAAGCGATTCCGAATTACAAGACTGCTTTAAGGGAGAGGCTGGAAGTACAAAGATGAAAGGAGGTAAGGTTGAAATGGCGCACAGGTTTATAGAAGCCCGAGCCAAAACTTTGTCTCTAGCCTTGTAAACCGGATTTCGGGGATCACTAATCAAATTGCCTGCGTCGTTCTCCTACACTTCAATTACAGACAATACTTCTCCAGCTGATTTTCCGCATAGTCGCTTCCTTTTTTGGCGGCTTCCTGCATCATCTGGCAGCCTTCCGGATTTCCCATTTTGGCAAGGCAGATTCCCTTTTTTCCCAAAGCCTCATAGTGATCGGGATTGTTTTTCAATACAAAATCAAAGTCCTCCAAAGCCCAGGGCAAATACCCAATCTTTAACAAGGCAAACCCCCGATTGTATCGGGCCACCAGGTTATCAGGTTCTTTTTGGAGGTAAGTGTTGAATGATGCAGCTGCGCCATAGACGTCTCCCCGGCTTGCTCGCGCCATTCCGGTGTAGTAGTAGACTGGTGCAAACTCCGGATTCATTTCTTGGACTTGCTTAAGGAAGATCTCGGCTCGCTCCCAATTTTTCATCATTAATTCCACCCTGCCTGCCAAAAACAGGATTTCAAAATTTTCCGGTTCCAAACTTGCCGCTTTCAGAATCGGAAGCTCTGCCTGTTGATAATCTTCTTTTTCAAACAGGATTTTGCCAATCCCTGCATAGGCCTGGGCGTAGTTGGGATCATAATCGAGGATTTCATTGTAATCCTCCATCGCTTCGTCCGGCTTCCCTAATTCTTCGTAGCACCGCGCCCGGATGTGAAGCATTTTAAGTTCCCCAACATGAAAAAACATCCGCTTGTTGATGGCAGATATGGTTTGCTCAAAGTTTCCTTCTCGGTAAAGAGCCTCGATTTCCTCAGGGGCCGCAGCACAGGAAAACAATACGGAAATCGATGATAAAATCGTAAAATTATGAATATATCGTTTCATAACGAAAAAATAAAAACAATTCTACTTAAGAAAAAATATTCGGAACAGAATCTTCATTTTTTTTTACAAAAAAAGCTGCCTCAGAGGAAGCAGCTTGGGTTTTGGAATGAGGTTTTTTATTAAAGCACCCCTTTTGTACTGGGAAGCTGATTGATGTTTCTTGGATCCCGCATCACAGCCATTTTGATGGCTCGGGCCAGACCCTTGAAGGTTGCTTCGATCTTGTGATGTTCGTTATCACCTTCCACTTTGATATTCAGGTTGCATTTTGCGGTGTCAGAGAAAGACTTGAAGAAGTGGTAAAACAACTCCGTAGGCATATCGCCCACCTTTTCCCGCTTGTATTCAGCCTCCCAAACCAGCCAAGGTCTGCCACCGAAATCAATCGCAACCTGAGCCAAGGCATCATCCATGGGCAGCAAGAAACCATAGCGGTAGATGCCTTTTTTGTCTCCCAATGCTTTCAAATAAGCCTCACCCAATGCCAAAGCGGTGTCCTCAATGGTATGATGCTCATCGATGTGAAGGTCACCTTTGACCTGGATTTCCAGATCGGTGCTGCCGTGTTTTCCGAGTTGCTCGAGCATGTGGTCAAAGAAATGCAAGCCTGTGGAAATCTTGCATTGCCCGCTGCCGTCAAGGTTTAGCTTGATATGGATGTCCGTTTCAGACGTTTTTCGGTGAATCTCAGCCGACCGTGGAGGCATTTTCAGGAAATTGTAAATGTCATCCCAATTCGTGGTGGAAAGCTCGGCGTCCGGATTTGGATCTCCGATAAAGATGGCTTTTGAACCCAGATTTTTGGCCAACTGCACATCGGTAAACCGGTCTCCGATCACGTATGAATTTGCCAGATCGTATTCTTCAGAGAAATATTGGGTGAGCATTCCTGTTCGCGGCTTGCGGGTCGGAGCATTCTCGTGCTCAAAAGACTTATCTACGTGGATGGCTTTGAAGAAGACATTTTCCTGCTCCAGTGTCTTGAGCATCTTGTATTGGGCCGGCCAAAAGTCCTTTTCAGGAAAGGAATCCGTGCCCAAACCGTCCTGATTGGTGACCATGACCAATTCGTAATCGGTTTCCTCGGCAATTTTCCGAAGGTTGGAAATCGCTTTGGGTACAAACTCCAACTTTTCCAGACTGTCTACCTGAAAGTCAGTCGGCGGTTCTTTGATGATCGTGCCGTCGCGGTCTATGAAGAGTACTTTTTTCATGGTTATTTTTTGTCAACGGTCCACGGACCACAGTCCACGGTTGGTTAAAGTTATTTTTAAATCGAATTATGAGTCTCTGCGCTGTTGACCGTGGTCAGTCGACTGTGGACTAATTACACACCTTCCTCAACGACTTCAAAAGCGCTTCATTTTCGGTTCTTGTTCCTACCGTGATCCTTAGACAGTCCTCGCAAAGAAGGACCTTGGCCCGGTTTCGCACGATGACTTTTTCAGCAATCAAGTCATCATACACCTGATTTGCATGTGGGATCTTCACCAACAGGAAATTGGCATGGGAAGGATGGATTTTTTGAACGAAGGAGAGTTTTTCCAGTTCGCCTTTTAGAAATTCCCGCTCGGTTAAGATGTCTTTAATCATCCCCTCCACTTTGGCTTTGTCCTGAATGGCCTTCAAAACGGTCTCTTGAGTCAAGCCGGAAATGTTGTAAGGAGGCTTGATTTTGTTCAGAATCCGGATGATTTCCTCCGATGCAAAAGCCATCCCCAAGCGCAAGGAGGCCAATCCCCAGGCTTTGGAAAAAGTCTGCATCACCAAGAGGTTGGGGAAATTGTCCAGTTCTGTGGTAAAACTGGGTTCATCACTGAAGTCAATGTACGCCTCATCCACGACCACCAATCCTTTGAAGTTTTTCAACAGGAAAAGCACATCCTCCCGCTTGACTTTGTTTGCCGAAGGATTATTCGGAGAGCAAATGAATAAAATCTTGGAGTTGGCGTCTGCGGCTGCCAAGATTTTTTCAGGCTGAAGTTGGAAGTCCTCGGTCAGAGCTACTTTCCGTATTTCCACATCATTGATATTCGCACTGACCTCATACATTCCGTAGGTGGGAGGGAGGAGGATGACGTTGTCCTTGCCGGGATTGCAAAAGGCTCGGTAGAGCAAATCGATGGCTTCGTCCGAACCGTTTCCCAAGAAAATCTGGGCTGGGCGAACCTGCTTGATTTTGGCAATTTCCTCTTTCAATGCGCTTTGATAGGGGTCAGGATAGCGGTTGAAATCCTCCTCGGTAATTGATCCGAAGGGGTTTTCGTTGGCATCCAAAAAGACTCCTTCCTTACCGGTGTATTCATCTCTAGCAGAGGTATAAGGCTGTAGCTTTGCGATATGAGGACGCAACAGTGAGTTTAGATCGAAGCTCATTTCTTTTTGTCTTTCAAATAGTTAAGACGAATAGTCACCGCATTTTTATGGGCTTCCAGCAGTTCGTTGGAGGCCATCACTTCGACTACCGGACCCAGCTTTTTCAAACCTGCCGGAGAGATTTTCTGGTAGGTGATTTTCTTGACAAAACTGTCCAAGGACACCCCGCTGTAGTTTCGGGCATAGCCATAGGTAGGCAGGGTATGATTGGTGCCGGAAGCATAATCCCCGGCAGACTCAGGAGTATAATTTCCGATGAAAACCGATCCAGCATTGTAAATGGCATTGACGGTTTCTTCTTCATTTTCTACCGCGATAATCAGGTGCTCAGGAGCATAGTGATTGATCAGTTCCAGTGCTTTTTCGGAATCTTCCATTACCACGGCTGTGGAGTTTTGAAGGGCTTTGGAAGCGATATCTTTTCGGGGTAGTTTTTCGAGTTGCTGGTTGATTTCCTTCAGTACTTTTTTGGCAAATTTCTCCGAAGGAGTCACCAACACCACCTGGGAATCCACTCCGTGCTCTGCCTGAGAAAGTAAATCTGAAGCTACAAATGCGGGAATTGCGGTCTCATCCGCATAGACCAACACTTCAGAAGGTCCTGCTGGCATATCGATCGCCACACCATATTTGGTCGCCAACTGTTTGGCGGCAGTGACATATTGATTGCCGGGGCCGAAGATTTTGTCCACCTGAGGCACGCTTTCAGTTCCGAAAGTCAAAGCAGCTACAGCCTGTGCTCCACCTACTTTGATGATTTTGGTTACGCCGATCTGGGAAGCGGTATACAAAATGGCTGGGTGAATTTTTCCTTCCCTGTTTGGAGGAGTACAAAGCACGATTTCCTTACATCCGGCAAGTTTTGCAGGAACACCCAACATCAAAACGGTACTGAAAAGTGGGGCGGTACCACCCGGGATATACAAACCGACCCGCTGAATGGCCACGCTTTTTCTACGGCAAACTACTCCTGGCATGACTTCTTCGATGAGTTCGGGGGAAGCCTGTGCAGAATGGAACCGTTCGATGTTGGCTTTTGCGACGGCAATAGCCTCCTTCAGTTCCTTGCTGACGAGGTCTTGGGCGTTTTTGATTTCCTCTCTGGACACCAACAAACTATCCAAATGAACATGGTCGTATTCTTGAGCGAATTTCTTCAAGGCTTTGTCCCCGTTATTCTGAACTTTCTTCAGAATCGGTTTGACGATTTTGTTGATTTCCTTGGTTTTCTGAACCGGCCGGGCCAGTTGTTTTTTCCACTTTTCGGGTGAAGGGTTGACCAGGAGTTGCATAAGTTTGATGTAGAAAAGCTTTAAATCTCGTTAAATAACCATTTTTTCAATAGGGACTACCAAAATTCCCTCGGCACCGGCGGCACGGAGTTCTTCGATGTTTTCCCAAAACTGATCCTCACTCAATACCGAATGAATCGATGACCAACCCGGCTGTGCCAAAGGCAAAATCGTCGGGCTGCGCATGCCGGGGATCAGTTCGATGATGCGGGGAATGGAATCGTTGGGCGCGTTCATCAGCACATATTTGTTGCTCTTTCCGGTTTGGACTGCGTTGATTCGGAAAAGCAATTTGTCCAAAATAGCCTTTTTCCAGTCTGCCAAGTTCTTGTTTCCGATCAGAACTGCCTCAGATTTGAAGACTTCTTCGACTTCCTTGAGGCCGTTCATCATCAGCGTGGAACCCGAACTTACGATATCGAAGATTCCTTCTGCCAGCCCGATGCTTGGGGCGATTTCAACCGAACCGCTGATTTCGTGGATTTCGGCCTGTATTCCTTTGGATTTGAGGTAGTCGCCCAGGATTTTGGGATAGGAGGTAGCGATGTTTTTTCCCTGGAAATAGGAGATGCCTTCGTAGTCTTCGCCTTTTGGAATGGCCAGAGAAAGCCGACATTTTGAAAAGCCCAATTTTTTGAGTGTCAGGACGTCTTTGTCTTTTTCGACCAGTTCATTTTCTCCTACAATTCCCAAATCAGCCACTCCGTCGGCCACATAGCCGGGGATATCGTCATCGCGAAGAAATAGAAACTCCACCGGGAAATTGGTCGAAGTGGACTTGAGTTTGCCGGTGCCGTTGTAAAATTTGATGCCGCACTCTTTGATCAGGCTGAGTGAGTCATCGGAAAGTCTGCCGCTTTTTTGGACAGCAATGCGGATTATTTGTTCCATGGGGACAAGTTACGCTAGGAAAGTTTTGGTTTGGATTAAATTTTGGTGAATGGCCGAATCCCTGTCATCAGCATCACCGGGTGGGGGTGTGTAGTGCTTCCTCTCAAGAGGAATGATGGAAATGATGCAACATGCCGACGGGCAGTGCATTTGCTAAAAATTCAATAGTTCTATTGGTGTTTTCCATTTACGGAGGCAAAGATAGGTTGCCAATTAAAATATACAACCATTCCCATGAGTTTGCTGTTTTTAATTTTTCAAAGAAAATTAGACTTAATTCCCTGCTCTTAATTGATAATGCCGGATGGGTTTTTCGCCCATCAGATGCTCGATGAAATAATCCCAGCGCTTTTTGGTGAAGTAATCTCCACCTGCCCGTCCAAAACTGTGATTTCGGCTAGGCCAGATGAAGAGGTCAAAATCTTTCCCGGCTTTGATTAGGTTTTCGGCAAACTTAAATGTGGCAGATGGATTCACGTTTTCGTCGATCCCCCCATGTGCCAAAAGCAAATGTCCTTTTAAGTTTGCAGCATTGGTGATGTTGGATTGCTCGTGGTAATAATCCCCGACTGGGTAACCCATGTACATCTCCGGCCACCAAGCTTTTTCCATCCGGAAATCATGATCTCCCGCAGATGCCACCCCGACTTTGTAAAAATCCGGATGCAAAAGCATCGCCCGGGCAGCATCGTATCCTCCTGCGGAATGTCCGAAAATCCCCACCTTGGTGATGTCCAAAAATCGCTCTTTGGTCGCTAATTGAGTGATGGCAAGGACGTGGTCTGTCGTTCCGTCACCCAAGTTCCGGTAGGAGAAATCGGAAAAGGCTTTTGACCGGCCAAAACTTCCCAAACCATCCACTGTCACCAACACAAAGCCTAACTCTGCCATGGCTTGCTGGTGGCCGAGAAGTCCCGCTTTGAAAGTTTTTGGAGTGGTAGAAGTGTGCGGGCCGGTGTAAGTGTAGTCGATGACCGGATATTTCTTCTTTCGGTCAAACGTGGTTGGAATAAAGTAAACCCCATGGATTTCTGTTTTTCCGTCTTTGGCAGTGGCAGTAAATGGAACGGGTGATTGGTATCCTCGCTTGGTCAAATTGGAAATATCTGCTTCTGAGATTTTTTTGAGGTGCTCCCCAGTCTTGAGATCAATCAGGATGGATTGAGTAGCTTGGTTGACTTTGGAGTAATTATCTACCGCAAATTTTCCGTCAGGGGAAATGTAAATTTCATGGTACGCATCCTCAGGAGTCAGTAATTCCAGATTGGATCCGTCGA
>CAYONF010000110.1:0-10888 GCA_964405255.1 uncultured Limnohabitans sp.
CGGAGCAAGAGATCACTTGGACCAAAAGGTTTGGACTTGGCAACTTGAGTTGGACTTTCGACCGCTTGTTCAGGGGTAATCTCACACGCAAAGGCTAAAACAAGAAGCAATACTGTCGGAATCAAGGCTAGAAACCGGGCTTTTTGTTGTGGGTTGGAGTTGGTTTTAGTTAACATTAGAATCCGCTTCTTAGTCTGAAACTGATTGAAGTTGTTCATAAACTGCCAACCGGGTTTGGATGTGATCAACTGTAAAAGAAGCGTGGCGTATTCCCTTGGCGAAACCGACCGCGTCACACCCTGGTCAGCTTGAAACTCATGGACTTCCCTCAGGGACTTTTCAAACAGGTAAATCAGCGGATTAAACCAGAAAATGATCTTTCCGAAGTTGACCAACAACAAATCCCAACTGTGATGCAGACTCACATGGATGGATTCGTGAAGAATTATCTGCCTTTGTTCAGGGCTATCCGGATTATAATCTGGCATCAGGATGTATCCAAAAAATGAAGCCGGAACAAACTCGGGATGGACGGCGATCAGATGATCCTCATGATTTAGTTTTTTTGCTTTTCCGATTAATCGCTGGGAAAGCATCAATCCAAAAATCATTCTCGAGGCAGTAACCACTACTCCCAACAAATAAATCCCAAAGAGAATTTCAAGGTAAAGTGCCCAATCCGTCTGGACAGTGGCAATTTGTTCACCTACTTGAACCACCGGAAGTGTAATCTCTCTCACTACCTCTCCTCCACCGATTTCAAAGAAGCCAAAAGACATCAAAGGAATGGTGAACGAAAGTCCCAACAGCACTAAAAGAATGGCCCTGTTCCATGCGAAAAAGGTCAATCCACTGAGCACAAATCTGTAAATCAGGAGAATGATCCCTAAGCAAACCGAAGATTCAAGTAAGTAAACAAAAACACCGGTCATGATTTTGGGGGATTGTCCATTTTATCTATCAACTCCTGCAACTCACTGATTTCCTTTTCGGAAATTTTCTTTTCCTTCACCATAAATGATAGGAAATTCCCTACCGATCCACCGAAAAAGGTTTTCACCAACCGGTTGATGCTTCTGTTGCTGTATTCTTCCCGGGTAATGATGGGGGAATACAGATTGACAGTGCCATACATGCGATGCTTGAGATAGCCTTTCTTCTCCAAAAGCTTAATGGATGACGCCAAGGTGGTGTAGGGAGGTTTGGGATCTGGCAGTTGGTCCAAAATATCCCTGATCAGCAGTTCTCCGGATTGCCAGAAAAACGCCATGATCTGTTCTTCGGTTTGATTAAGTTCTTCCATAATTGAAAGTTAAAAAATGGTTTTTTACAATCCTACGATTTTTTCGTATGTCTACGAAAAAAAATTAATACTTCCGGAATGCAACCTAATCAGACCTGTCTTCATCTAGTGAAAAGATCAGAAAACCAACCCTTTAATTTGATGGAGCCATGACTCGAGGCCTGAAGCATTCAATCTTTACTTTCTTTATTTTTCTTTTAATCTGCCTTCTGGGAATAGTTTGGGCACAAAACTGGGTTGCCCCCTATCCTTTTCTCCGCGTTTGGAATTTGGGATCTGTGTTGATATTACTGGCAGGACTTCCTTTTCTATTCCTGCAAAAACAGGCTGGTATTCCGGATTTTTGGGATGATCAGATTTCCAACCGATCGCGAATTTGGATTCCCGGACTGATCGGACTGGGATTTGGGATTCTGGATGTCGTGATTATCAAAGGAATTCTTCATCCCGAACCCTACACAGAATTGCCGCCTTTTCTCCAGCCTTTTCCTTATTCTGTTTTTCTCTATTTCTCCGGGGCTTTTGAAATAGAGATCTTTTACAGGCTGATTCCCATCGTTTTGGTTTTGGCTGTTTTTTCAAAAATCAAGCAAGGCAAATACCTCAATCAGGCGTTTTGGGGAATAGCCTTTCTCACTGCCCTCCGGGAACCCTTGGAACAAATGCCCACCGGCGAAACGTGGTTTATTGCCTATGCCCTGATCTCGGGATTTGCGATGAATTTTATCCAGGCGATTTATTTCAGAAAAGTAGGTTTTATGGGAAATCTAAGCTTGAGATTGGGCCATTACCTCATGTGGCATATCCTGTTGGGCGTATTTGTTGAGATGGTGGAATTGGGATAACTCCAAAAAAACACCCCACTTAAAGACTCTCTTTCACTCTTTTAAAAATCAAAAACAACTCTGCGCCGATCTGATGCGATCGCACGCTGTACATTTCTTCTTCCAAGTCAGTACCATCAAAAGCCTTTGGATCTTCAAATCGCAAAGGAATCCGGGCCTCCGCTCCGGGGATAAAAGGACAGTTTTCGTCCGCATGATCGCAGGTCATCACTGCTGCAAATCCTTGCGAAGGATTGGCAGGATCATCATACACTTTGGAAAAAGCCACTATCGGATCCAAATCCTCACCAGGATAAATGTGGTAAATAGGATTCCCCGCTCCGTTTTGAACGACTTGGAATCCATCCCGACGAATGGCAGCCACAGCCCGCTCATTGAATGCAGTCACTTCCACCCCTCCCGAATAGCATGAGGCAGCAATCCCAAAATATTCCGCGGCTGTCTTTGCCCATATCTGGGAAAACTGGCTTCTGCGACTATTGTGGGTACAGATAAAGTTGAGCCGGATTTCTTCCTTTGCCCTGATTTTTCCTACCAAGTAATCCACCAAAGTCTGGATTACCGGCATCCGATCCTCGGGAATTTTTGAAATGGGCAGGGAAGAAATGGTCTCTTCCACTGCCGGATAAAATGATTTGTTCATGTTGAAAAGTTTAGCAACAACCTGAGTTTGGAGTGCAGCAACCTGAGGAAGTTTCCTGAAGTTCAGCTAATTTAAGTTTTGGCTTTTGGGCAGGAATTCCGCATTTGTCTTTGGCAAGGCAATCGGTCATTTTTCGGGTCAGGACAAAAACAACTCCGGTAAATTCCAAGCCGTATTTTCCGATGGTGTCGCCTTGATACTCCACTTCCACTTCCAGATCTTCCAAACCTAACACCCGCTCAGAGAGCTCAATGATATCGAGCAATTTCTTAGCTCCCAACCGGTGGTCGTAGTCTCCGTCCTCCCAAAGCTGGAAATTAATAGCTTTTTCTTCTCGGACAGTTCCTCCGCAATCGATGAATTTTTTATTTACCTGTCCCACTTCCGTAATGTGAAAATGTGCAGGAACTGAGGTACCGTCAGGCAAAAGGAAGGTCAATTGGCTTAGCGAAGGCAGTTGGGCTTTGATTTCTGAGAGTTTCATAGTCTTTAGATTATTGCAATATTACGATAGATAAATTCAAATTTTTTTTAACAGCAATTCCCGGAATTACAGGAATGCAATTGATCAAACAAACCGTTGAATAGCCCTTGAACCTGTTCCCATTTTGTAGGATTGATGCAATAGCTCACAGAAACCCCTTCGATCGAACCTTGAATTAAACCCAAGTCTTTCAACTCCCGCAAATGCTGGGATATGGTGGCCTGAGCCAATCCCAATTCCTGAACCAAGGTTCCGTTGATGCAGCTTTTGGATTTGACCAAATACTGGAGGATTGCGATTCGGGCAGGATGGGCAAAAGCCTTGGCGATTTGCGCCAGCTCATTTTGCTCTGCAGTGAAAAGATCTGTTTTTGTGATTCCCATAATTACATTGCAATATTACGATGAATAAAATCAAACGGCCAATTTTTTCCGTTTTTTTTCGAAAAAGAGGATTAGATCAGTCGTATTTCGCCTGAATGACTATCGTACGTGTCAAAACCGGCGAAACCATAAAATACCCCAGCACTTCAGGATTTCCCTGCACCACCCGGATATTCGAATCGGGATTTTGCGGAGGCGGACTAAAAAGCCCTCCGTCATTGAACAATAAATTCACCAACTGATTCAGGTAATCGTAGGCATCGCGATTGAGACGAAAAAGTTCGAGTCGGACGACGTCATTTTCCTGAAAAGCATAACCCAACTCCAGTCCTTCTGAGAAAAATTCCAATCCAAAGGTATCGTCGAAAAGCAGGTAATCTTCCCGCTGATTCTTCAGGGTATCGTTTTCGATCACACGAATCCGGTAATTGTTGTCCTCCTCAAATGGAATCTGACCGTAAACTTTGATGTAATAGCCTTCTTCCCTGAACAAGCGCTCCTCTTCAAAACTCCAGGTAACGCTATCCACTTTGGGTGGCTCCAGCATGATTCCTTCCGACTGGTAGATGTTCCCGTTCCAGCGGACATTCAACTGATATTTTTCACCAATTTCCGCCCGATCCAAAGGATTGACAGGTCTGTAGGAATTGGGAACACTCAAAAACTGAAAGGGAATCACTTTGCTGGTACCCGGTATGGTAATAAATACTTCCGCGTCGTTTACCACTTCCACGTCAAGAGAATCATAATAATCCTTGGAAAGGGTAATTTTTACCTCATTGTATATGGACTTATCCGTCCAAATCGCCTCGATGGAGGGAACGAGTTCTGTTTTTTCACCCAAAGGCAAAATCACCTCTTCCTGACAAGACCAAGAAAAGATTGCTAGTAAAATGATCGCCAGCCGCTTCATCAGAATTGAAAATTATAGGTAATCGAAGGCAAAAACGTAAACAGATAAGTCATCACTACCCCTGGACGGGAAGAAACAATCTCTCCTCCTTCGGAAGGATCATAGTTGATATCATCGTTATAAATCTCCCGAAATTCATAGGCGAATGGGTTTTTCCTTCCATAGAGATTATAAATACTGAAATTCCAGCTTCCACGCCACTTTCTGCCCTTGTCCGGATTTCTCCAGGTGACCGAGGCATCCATCCGGTGGTAATCCGGAAACCTGTCCAGATTTCGGAAATCAGAATACAGAGGAACCGATTGATTGTCCATCTGATAGGACCCAACTGGATAGGACACGGCCTGTCCTGAGGTAAATACGAAAGTCAAACCTGCTGACCAACTTGGCGAAAATTCATGATTGAGGACCAAAGTCACATCGTGGGGACGGTCAAACCGGGGATTGTAAGGCTCATTGTTGCTCACACCTTCAATCTTTCTCCAGGTTCGGGACCAAGTGTAAGCAAGCCAGCCTGTGGTTTTTCCGACATTTTTTCGTAGCAAAAACTCCGCACCGTAAGCCCAGCCCTTACCGGCCAGGAGTTCAGTTTCGACTTGGTCGGTAAACAGGACCTGGGCTCCATTTCTCAAGTCAATCACATTCCTGAGGTCCTTGAAATAGCCTTCCACAGAAAATTCCCATCGGTTTTTGTCGAAATTATGGAACAACCCTGCTGATATCTGATCGCTTCGGATGGGTTCGATGTAACGACCTGAAAGAATCCACCGGTCGATCGGAAGTCCTGCTGAACTGTTTGACGCGATCTGGATGTACTGGAAATTCCGGTTGAAGGCAGTCTTGACCGAAAACCGTTCGTTGATCAGATACCGAAAAGCGATTCGAGGCTCAATCCCTTGGTAAAACTGCATATTTTCCAAGATCCCAAAGTTGAGTGAATCGGTAATTTCCACCTCAGGCCCTGGGATTCCACCTTCGTAGAGATAATCGACGCCCTTTCCCACCTGATTGAAAAGCCCCCAACGCAGACCCGCTTCGGTGCTTAATTTGGGTGAAATCTCATAATTCGCAGTGACGAAGAAATTATTCAGGAGGCCGTTTTTCGGGTTGGTGATGATCGGCTGAATGCTGCTTCCAGGTGCCGGCTCTAAATCGACCGGTGCAAAATTGTAGTATTGGCTGTGGATTCCCCAGTTCAATTGAGTTTTGGAATTGGGCAGATAGGTCCAAATGGCCTTGATTCCGGACTCGGAAAGTTTGTTACTCCATTCAAAGCCTGTCTCGGGGTCGTCAAATTCCACGGAATAGTTGTACCTCGAATGATAGGCTTGAAGATCAAAAAAGTACTTTTCCGAACTTACCCGGTTCCAATTGACCGCAGTCACCCAATTGGTCCAACCCAGTCCAAATTGCTCATCCAATCCCAAAAAGTCGCTTCCCTGATAGCTGGAGATGGACAGCTTGTCTTTTTCTCCCAGTATAAAAGAGAATTTTCCGCTCAGGTCATGAAAATTCAGCTTGTTGTTTTTAAGGTTTTCATCCGAAGAAAGTCTCAAAAAAACATCGGCATAGGTCCTTCTTGCGCTCACAATAAAGGTTGAGTTTTCTCCGAACAGTGGACCATCCAAGGTGATCCGGGAAGAAATGGTCCCTATCCCTCCTTCTCCGTGGATTTGTTGGTTGTTGCCTTCACGCAAGGTCACATCGATCAGGGAGGAAGCCCTCCCTCCGAATGATGCTGGCATATTTCCCTTGTAAAGATCCACGGTTTTCAGGCCATCGGGATTAAACACCGAGAAAATTCCGAAAAAGTGGGAAGCATTATAAACCGGTGCTCCGTCCAACTGAACCAGGTTTTGGTCTGCTGAACCTCCCCGGACAAAGAGCCCTGTGGTCCCTTCTCCGGCTGATTTCACACCGGGTAAAAGCTGAAGACTTCGAAGCAAATCAACCTCTCCAAATAGTGCGGGAATATTTTTGATAGTTTCAATGGGCACGGTTGACTTGCCCATTTCCAGATTTTTGACTTGCTCGTCCGGTCTGCGCTCCTGAATAATGATCTCATCGAGAGACATTTCTTCCGGCTTTAGAAAAAAGCGAATTGGTTTTTCGGCATCTTTTTCATTCACTACCCGGATGGATCGTTCATATCCAACGTAAGAAATCACCAGCTTGGCAGGAAGAGGAATCAAAGCCAATTCAAATTTTCCATCCAGATCGGTCACTACACCCGTCGTACTGCTTCCTTCCCAAAAAACATTTGCTCCAATCAGCGGTTCGGAATCTCCTACGTCCAAAACTTGACCTGAAATCACTTTCCTTTCCTGCGAAAAGGACTGGAAAACAAGGCAAATCAGAAAAAACAGTGTCAGAACTCTAAATAGGGACATGGATGGAATCTTAAATCTGAATATGCTAGCCGAACGGTAAAGAGAATTTAATGTTTGTTAATTCTGTTAAAAGATTCCCGAATGGAAATCCCCATGCAAAAACCTCCCTTTCAAAGTTAGGTTTTATTCCTAATTTCAGGCCATGATTTGGGCATATCCTGACATCAGACTCACCCTTTTGCTGGCAGGCGTATTTGTACTCCTTTACCTGCTTTACCTGACGAGATTTTGGTCCATCAACCGCCGGTTGAAAGTGGAGAAGCAACGGCTGTTCACCAAACTGATCATCCGCACGGCATATTTCATTCTCTTTTTGATTGCTTTTGCAGGTCCATCGATTGGCAATTCCTTCAAAGAAGTCAAAGAAGAAGGTAAAGACATCTTTATTGCAGTCGACCTCTCGCAGTCCATGAATGCCACGGATATTGGGCCAAGCCGGATCCAGCGGATCAAGTTTGAACTTAAGAACCTGATCAAAAGCTTTCCATCCGACCGCATTGGTTTGATCATTTTCAGTTCTGAGGCCTACATGCAGGTTCCGCTCACATTTGACCAAGCGGTCATTCAACTTTACATAGACGGATTGAACACCGGACTGGTCCCTAACGGCGGGACAGATCTATCCGGTCCACTCAAAATGGCTTTGGAACGTTTTCAGAAAGATGAAAGCCAGGAAGTCAAATCAAAATCAATCCTTCTGATTTCTGATGGAGAAAACTTCGGTGATGACTTGGAAGAAGTGGCCTCTGAACTCGCAGAAAATGGGGTGAAAGTGTTTTCCCTTGGGATTGGTTCGGAAGAAGGAAGTGAAATCCCAAGAGGAAACGGAATGGTCATCGATCCGGAAACCGGCAAGCCGGCCATTACCAAACTTGATTCGCAGCCCCTGCGCTTGGTTTCCTCTGAGACTGCAGGGGAATATTTTGAGATTTCTGACGATGCCCAGCAGGTTGGGGACCTTATTTCAGCCCTTGACCGCCTGGAGGGAGGAGTCGCTAATACCCGAATGGTGGAAGCGAGCTCAAACAAGTACTTCTATTTCCTGCTGGCAGCCCTTGGTTTGGCATTGTTGGACATGATTTTACCCATCAAAACAATCAAATTGTAATGACTTGGAGCAAATGGATTTTGGCGGTTTTTCTGATCATCCCAAGTTCCTGGACTCGGGTGACCCGCTTGAATAATGCCATTGAAGCAGCTGAAAAAAGTTATTCCGAAGCCAAATACGATCAATCAGCTGTCAATCACCTCATTCTGGTGAATGATTTCCAGTACAATTCGGGGGAGTTAAGCTTCGACTTGGGACTGAGTCACCAGTATGCAAAAAAAGAAGATGAGGCCTTGACTTGGTACGATCAGGCCACCCAAAGCCCCAACAAGATGCTGGCTTCTTTTGCATTCAATCAGTCCGGAGTCATTCAGGGTAACAAAAAAGAATATGAGGTGGCCTTGAGCAAATTCCAGTCGGCGCTGATCCAGGATCCGACCAACGGACAGGCCCGATACAATTACGAACTGCTGGCAAGATGGCTCAAGCGGGACGAAGAGCGGAAAAACCAGGATCAGAACAAGCCCGAACCATCCGAATTTGCGAAGCGTAAAAAAGCCGAGGCCGACCGACTGGTGGAACAATTCCGCTTTAATGATGCTTTAAAGGTAATGCAGGAAGCCATGGCACAGGACTCGACTGTGGCGGCCTACCAGGATTTTATGACCACACTTCAGGAGGTAGTAGAAATCGATGAAAAATAAAGGATTCGTACTTACACTGGGATTATTCCTGGTTTTGGGAGGAATGGTTTCAGCCCAGACAGCCGGTGATTTTTTTAACCGGGCAGCACGATCTTATGTCAAAACCGAAAAGGATCAGGCACTTCAGACCGTCAATGACGGACTGACCAAGTACCCCAATGATGCCAAATTGAAGGCTTTGAAAGAAAAGCTGGAAAAAGAGCAAGAAGAAGAACAGCAGCAAAATCCCCAAGATCAGCAGCAACAAAACCAGCAAAATCAAAATCAGCAAAGCGAAGGGGAACAAGGCGAAAGTCAGTCTCAGGAAAAAGACGGAGAACAGACTGACGAAGACAAAGCCAAGGAAGGACAAAAGGGAGGAGATCCTTCACAGCAAAGCGAAGAAGCCGGCGAAAACGCCAACGATCAGATGGATGCAAACTTGGCTGACCGTCAAAAGAAACTCGAAGAAATGAGGGAAAAGCTCAAAGGAATGAATCTTACTCCCGAGCAAGCAGCCCAAATCCTTGAATCTCTGAATGCTGCCGAACTCCGGTATATCCAGGAGAATAAGAAAAAACCTACCCAACGCCCGAAAAGGGGCCTCCCGGATTGGTAAAACTGCCTGATGTTGGATGACGGATGCTGGATTTTCATCAGTCATCCGACACCCAGCATCCTACATAAATTAAACCCAAATAAACATGAGCAAAGAAGTCTACATCGTTTCCGCAAAAAGAACCCCACTGGGAAGTTTCGGTGGAAAACTGGCAGGAATGACTGCAATTGAACTCGGAAGTATTGCCATCAAAGGTGCGCTGAGTAATTCCGGAGTATCACCCGAAGCAGTGAATGAGGTATTCATGGGTAATGTAATCTCTGCCAACCTCGGTCAGGCCCCTGCCCGTCAGGCTGCGATCGGAGCAGGAATCGGTTACCATGTTCCCTGCACCACGATCAATAAAGTCTGCGCTTCAGGCATGAAAGCAGTGATGCTTGCCGCCCAATCCATCATGCTCGGCATCAACGATGTGGTGGTAGCCGGTGGAATAGAAAGCATGTCCAATGTACCTTATTATGTCCCCAAGGGCCGTTTTGGCTACAAATATGGAAATGCTGAACTGGTAGATGGTTTGGTAAAAGACGGATTGTTTGAGGTTTACTATAAGTTCCCGATGGGAAATTGTGCGGAGAATACCGCCAAGGAAATGAACATCAGCCGCGAAGAACAAGACGCCTACGCCATCCAATCCTACAAGCGATCCGCCGAAGCTTGGGAAAAAGGAATGTTCAAAGATGAAATCGTGCCCGTGGAGATGCTGGGTAGAAAAGGCGAAACCATCCTGATGGAAGAAGATGAGGAATTCCGAAATGTGATGTTTGACAAAATTCCTTCCCTGAAGCCTGTTTTTGACAAAAACGGAACCGTGACCGCAGCTAATGCTTCCACCATGAATGACGGCGCCTCAGCTTTGGTATTGGTTAGCAAGGAAAAAGCAGAGGAATTGGGCTTGAAGCCAGTAGCCAAAATCCGGGGATTCGCAGATGCTGCTACCGATCCGCTTTGGTTTACTACTGCTCCGGCCTTGGCGATTCCAAAAGCACTCAAACATGCCGGGGTATCTTCAGATGAAGTTTCCTACTACGAAATCAATGAAGCATTTGCTGCCGTTGCCATCGCCAATCAGCGCGAACTGAAACTCGACAACGATCGGTTGAATGTGTTTGGAGGTGCGGTTTCTTTGGGACATCCGCTAGGCGCTTCCGGCGCGAGAATCATCACCACGCTCAACTCTGTCCTTCACCAAAAATCCGGTGACATCGGCGTGGCAGGAATCTGCAACGGTGGCGGAGGCGCTTCGGCGATTGTGATTGAGAAGATGTAAAACTTTGGTGTAAGCGCAAAAAAGAAAGAGGCTGTCTCAAATGGGCTTGAATTGTCAGCCTGAGCGGAGTCGAAGGCTATTTCCTTGTTATGGAAGCACATTTCGACTACGCTCAATGTGACAAACGGCATTCATGAGACAGCCTCTTTTTTAATGTTCTAGATTTAATTGGAATTACTGCCTACTGCGACTGCCTACTGACCACTGCTTTCCGGCTTTGGAAACCCGGAAGTAAATTCCATGTTCAGTTTTTCTTTTCCTCCGATCACAAACATCGCTTCGACTCCGGGAAGGCTTTCTACAAGAATCT
>CAYONF010000111.1:0-10627 GCA_964405255.1 uncultured Limnohabitans sp.
CCGCTATACATGATCAGGTTCTTCCAAGCGTTGGTTGATTCCTGATCTATATAGATGGGATAGTCCACTACGGTAAATCGGGTGATTACATCTCCCTGATTGGAAAGCAAATAGATCGTACATCCTCCCGAGCCGCAGAAATATGTCCCGGTCATCCCGACAAAAATTTCGAGATTTCCATCGCCGTTGAGATCCACCTGATCGTAGAGGAATCTTTTGCTTGCAGAGTCCAAAAAGCCCTTTTCCAAGTCTTCCTTGAATAACTCATTCAAAGTCAGCCGAATGAGGCGTTGGACATTTTCCTGATCGTTTTGGGTGTAGGCCTCTGTTTTTTCAGCAGTCATGGAGTCCGTAAGTACCATTTCTTGCTCCCTGAAAGTATCGGATTTGGGAGCGTTACAACCAAATAGCACTAAGCAAAGCCCTATTAAATTCGTCAGTTTATTCAACATAGGTAAGTTTGGAGGATATGAAAAAAGGGTAGAGTTGCCTCTACCCTCGTATGGTGAATAGCTAGAATCTCAGACCTGCGGTGATAAAAATCCCCCTGGATTTTCCCAAGTCGATTTGATCGATGTCCTTTTGCACGTTTGTCAGGGACCATTGATAGGATGCATCCAGATAAAAAATCGCGATGTCCAGGCCTAAGCCGGCAAAAACTCCCCACTGAGGAGACTCAATCTCATCTTTGTCAAATGAATCACTGCTTGTTCCAGTGACAATCAATCCTGATCCCCCACCAAAAATCCGGAGGCCCGCCGCTGAGTCAGCATTGCCCAATACATCCAATCCAACTGCCAGCGGAATTCTCACCCCACTGTAGGTAAGATCTGTGATGGGTCCACCATTTGACGTGGTAAACTCCACTGAATTGGTTTGGTAAAAGACACCCGGTTCAAAATAAAACTTCTCACCAAAGGCGACGCTTCCGCCAATCTGCCAGCCTACCTGACCTTTGGCATCAGCCCCTTCTCCGGAGATATTGGTCATGTTTATGCCAATTCCCGGTTTGATTTGGGTCTGAGCAGGAAGGGTATACCCTACTAGGGACAGTATCATCAAAAGAATTACTTGCTTTTTCATAGATCTTAATTTTAGAACCTAGGTAAATTTCACTTATCTATGATTTATTATTAATTTTTAAATCGCAGTAAAAAATAACAATGCCTGTTTTTTTTGTAAAATTTGTAATTTAGGAGTGTAATGTTTTGAAAAAATGCGCTTTTTGATCCTGATTATTCTTTTTTCACTCATTTGTCGCACTTCCCTGAGCCAAGATACCCTCTTCGTAAACAAGCACGGATTTGAAAGCCCTGTGCAAAATGTTTTTGAGGCACGAGAGACTGTTTACGTAAAAACAACCCTTTCGCTCTACCAGCTGGAAGAAGATAAATGGGAACGAATTGAAGATGAGTTTTCAAAACCCTACGTTTTTTTCAAGGATAATTTTTACGAATCTGATTTTATCCCCAATTCCGAATTGTTTGACATCAGCTCGATCAAGGAACTGGTACCCCAACGCGGAAAATTTATTGCCACAGCCGCGCGGTCCGGCTCCCGGTTTTTTATTGCGAGTGGCAGTGAATTGTTTGAATATGAGATCAGGGATCACTATACCCGGTCCTATCACAATATGTCTATCCGGGATATTTTCCTGGAAGATAGTCTAAAGGTAATTTCTACCTATTCGGGGATTTTTGTCAATGACAGCATCCGGCTGAGCGCCCCACTGTATTCCAATGGGCCCCTTTCAAAAATCGGTTCGGCTTATTTTTTCCCTTGGGATGAGGTAAGTCAATTTTTCCCTCCAGACTCTACCCGGCTTATTGCCGAGGCCACCAATCGATTTGCAGGAAAGGCCAGAAAGTTGATTTCCTGGAATGGAGAAACTTTTGCGCTGTATACACAGTCAGTAGCCAAAATACTTCCGGGATTTGAGCTTCAGCCTATTCATCAGGGCCTGGAATATTTAGATCTTGAAGTTTGGGAAGGCGGCCTGGTTTTTTCAACCTTTCAGGGACTTTGTCTGAAATGGAGTAATGGAAAAACAGACACCTTAGCTCAACTCACTTCCAAAATCAAGGATATCTATCCTGCCGGTGATCACCTCATTTTAAGTTCAGATGAAGGAGTCTATAAATTCCAATCCAGCAAACCAGATCCGGTGAAGCTTTCAGACACTCCCAATACTGTAATGAGCAGTTACGATGATTTCAAAAATCTCTGGATAGCTACTGAGAATGGGCTTTATGTGCTGATCCCGGAGTTCCAATCCCCGATTCTTATCATTCCCAATGTGGAGTTTAACCGGGAGGCGCTTTTATTGAATTCAGAAATTCTTTATGTCGGAGCGGTGGATGGCCTCTACACCCTCAATACCTATGAAATCGAAAAATCATACCTTCCCAATTTACTTAATACCATCCAAGTGCCAATTGCAGAGCGCACCTCTACATGGATCATGGGGTCTATTTTGGCGCCTTTTGGTTTTGTGATCGGTTGGCTGTTTTTCCGAAAAAGGAGAAAGGAAGCATTATTAAGTCCTAAAAATGGCGGAAAAAATGAACTTACGCTGGAAGATATAAAACAGAAGATTTTGACTGAAAAAATTCTCACCATAGAAAGTCTCGCCAACTCTTTGGATACCAATACTGTCCAGCTCAATAGAAACTTCAAGAAATTGGGGACGACACCGGGTAAGTTCCTGAAGAAAGTCAAGCTAACTAAAGCGGTCGAACTCCTCAATGAAGGAGTAAATCTGGAGGAAGTGGCAATCCAGGTGGGATATTCCACCAAGTTCCTTAAGCAGGAACTTGGAATCTAGCTGGAATCAGCACCGCTAATATTTCTTAAAGGTCCAGCCAAACTTGATCGCAAAAACATAATCTGACCTAGAGGCCTCCACCTGCGGCTGATTATCTGTGTTGAGTGTATACCTCAAGCCCAGATAAAAGTGATTTAGAAATTTGTACCTCACATCCATCCCCAGATTGCTGCGGACACGTCCCGATTGACTGAGACTTGGAAAGACTCCTCCATCAAGAATTGCCTCCCAGCGATCAGCAATTTTTCCATTGTAGTGCATACTCAGGTATGATTCAGTACTGGTAAACAAGGTAGTGGAGGTGAGGTACCGCTCCCGATTGGACATGATCCCTCCACTCAGAGAAAAGGACTCATCCGTGCGGTGAATGAAAATTTTCCCAACTCCTAAAAAAAAGTTACTCCTAATATCCAAGCTTTGTTCCGTGGAAGTATACAGATTCATTTTGCTTGTCACAAACCACTCCCTGGGAAGGACATAAGCGACAGAAAATATGCCATTTCTCCAGTAGTTCAGCGTGGTATCAACGGCATTGGAAAATGCGCTATAATCCACAGAAAGCACCCAACGCCGGGTGGAATAGCCCATGTTTACCCCAAGATTTGCAGACAATGAGTTGTCTGCTTTGATCCGGTTGATCCCAAAATCAAGGTTTGCCTTAAATCCGTCTTTGAATCGGTGGGGCTTATCCACAGCGATCTGATAGATATCTTTTGGCCTGAAAAAAAAGACTGAGTCGCCCTGAGCAATCCCAATTTGGCCCGCCTTATTGGTATCAAGAGTCAAAATACCTTTCCAGTTTTTGTTCTTAACATCATTGACCAGGTACGTGGATGGAGAATTGATCTTTACCAGTTCAGAGAGTTTTATTTCGATGGCATCCTTTCGGTAATTCACCTTCAGCTGGACGGATTCGGTATTGATCTTATCGATTTTACCTACCAAAATATCTCCGTATTTGGTGATCAGTGTGTCTTGCTGAGCCAGCAAAGGGAAAAAGTGTCCAACCCACAAAAAGATAACCATTCCGATAATTCTCGGAAATTGATCAGTCCTTACCTTTTTCAATCGCATTTAATTTCTTTTCAAAAATTCCGGATTCGCTTTACCTAAAGGATTTAGTAACTCAAGCTCTATCGATATACCAAACTAAAAATATTCCAAAAAAATAAAAAAACACAAGCTATTCCAAAGAGCCAAAAAATCCCTCATCCGGACGCTGTGGGAATTGGAGAAGGTTGAGAAGATTTGGAAAAAATCTATGATTTAAATTTTCTTAGAAAAAACTTAGACCTCTCTGTTAATTTTAGTCCGGCAGGTTTTTTTGTAAAATGGGTTTAACCAAACCTCTAGAAACTGTAAATTTTATTTTACAATTACCCCAAATCCGTCCCCCACATAAAGATCAAAAACAAAATTCCCAGTGCAATCCGATACCAGCCAAAGGCTGTGAATCCATGATTGGAGACATACTTGAGGAATAACTTCACGGCGACCCATGCAGAAATAAAGGCCACCACAAAGCCCACAGCCAACATGATCAATTGTGCTTGGTCAAAAGCCAAATCCGACTTGATCAGATCATATCCCCCGGCGGCCATCATGGTCGGCACAGCAAGTAAAAAAGAAAATTCCGTCGCCTGCTTTTTGTCCAGACCGTTGAAGACCCCGCCGATGATGGTCGCCGCGGCGCGCGAAGTCCCGGGAACCATAGAAAGACACTGACAAAGCCCGATCAGAAAGGCATTCTTGTACGACATATCCTCCACCTCAGCCAAGCTGGATTGTTGATTGACCACTTTTTTGTCAATGAGAATCAAAATCACCCCTCCCAAAATCAGGGAAACCGAGACTACGATCGGATTAAACAAATATGCTTTGATGTAATCGTAAGCCAAAAAACCGATCACAGCAGTCGGGAGAAATGCCGCCAGCAGCTTAAAGTAAATATCCAGACTGCGGAAAAACCGCTTGATGTACATCAGCGCAATGGCCAAAATCGCCCCCAGCTGGATAAACACCTCAAAGGTCTTGACAAATTCGTTCTCGTGGATGCCCATCGCCGCTGAGGCCAAAATCATATGACCGGTGGAGGAAATCGGCAAAAACTCGGTGAGTCCTTCAATGATGGCGATCAGGATGCTTTGAAAAAGAGTCATGGCAAAGGAGATAAGACTGCTGCAAAACTAGCAATCTCATCGTAAGACAAGGAAAAAAATTAGATTTCAAAAAAGCAGCGGCCACCGACCGCTGCTTTTTTATTGATTCAACCTCTTTTACAATCAGTTTAGGGAAGGAAGAAGGCCTTTGCTGACCCATTCAAAGTTGGGTTCGATAGCCAGGGCTTTTTCCCAGACCTTTTTGGCTTCTGCCTGCATGCCTTTTTCCTGATATAGCATTCCCGTCCAAGCCAAGTTGTCGAGATACATCCAGTTTTGCGTGTCGTTGCGCTGCTCAAAAAGCTGGTTGGACTTCAGAAAAGCAGCCAGCGCTTTGTCCTTGTCTCCACCCCACATCTCCGGGGTGAAGTATTGATTGCCGGCATACATTTTCTGCACAATCGGTGAATTGGGAGCACTTTTCATCGCTTCCTCCAGCAAGTCGCTGCTCTTGCTACCAAGAAGCATTCCTTTCCAGGGACTGTAGGCGATTTTGAATCCATAGACCGAGGAGAGCAGCGCCTTGGCCTCAGCTCCGTAGGTTTTGTCCTTGGCGAGCTCTTCCAGTCTTTCCTCCAGACCGTCCACATAGGCATCGAAGAGCTTTTCGTCCTGATCTTTCATCGAGGCATTGAGCAGTCCATACTCCATTTGGGCGAGTTGATACATACTCTCGGTGTCAGGTTTGGATTGGTAGGCCTTAGTGGCGATGGCCACATTGGACTTCCAGCTGTTTTTGTCCTGATCGAGATATGCGATGTAGCTGAGGCGCTTCAGATCCTGAGGGAAGCCCATGGCCATCAAGGTGATCATCAACAGTACTGCGAAGATTCTAGAGTTTGTTTTCATGATGTAAATTGGTTTATGTTATAAACTAAATGGAGAAAATTTTTTAAGAAATGTAGTTTTTAAGGTTTTCCACGTAGGCTTCAAAGGCCTTCACTCCGACAGGTGTGATGCTGCAGGTGGTTAAGGGGCGCTTGTCGCGAAAGGATTTTTCGATCTTGATGTACCCGGCTTTTTCAAGCTTGTCCAGCTGTACACTGAGATTACCGGCAGTCGACTCGGTTTTATCCTTGAGAAAGGTAAATTCCGCCTCTTCCACACTAATCAGAAGTGACATGACAGCCAGCCTAAGCTGGGAGTGCAACAGGGGATCGAGTGGCTTAAAACTGCTCACGGTAGGACTTTTTCAGATAGTAACCAGGGACAAGATATCCCAAAACCATAGCAATTCCAGCGACCAGATACTGATCATCAACAGGGAGGGTAAATCCAATAATTGCTCCCAAAGCCAGCATTCCGGCTCCATACTTCAGCACTTTGGCCTTGAAAAGTGCTCCAGTGAGGTAAACACCAATCCCAGAAATGAGGAGAATGACCGGATTCTGATTGAAATCCAATACGGACATAAAGACCAACACAATCACAATGACTAGGTAAACGACCTGCCAAAGTTCAACCAATACGGTGTCCAAATGCGTCTTAACACGAGATTCTTTGCGTGTTTTGCGGCTTTGGAAAGCGCTAAGCACTGAGGCCGGAATAACCAGCAACCAGACCACATAAGGAGCCTCAAATCCCGCTTTTGCCAAACCATAATGAGCAAAATCACAGATCGCGATCACCCATCCCCACAGCAGCAGCTGAAATCCTCCATCACCTGCAGCTTCCTTTTTTGCCCTGCTAATCATCTCGGTGATCAGCGCCAGGGACTCTTTACTGTTCAGTTCTTTTTCCATGCGAAGTTCCTTTTGATACTAAGAACGAGACAAACATAAATAGGTTTACATTATAAACCAATTTACATGAGAAATTTTTCAATTTTTTTTTCTCCCCTTGATTAACTTCATGAGCAAACCCCTTCCCTATGAAAAACATCTTTGATCCAACCGTCACCGAGGAGCTCATCTCCCGCATCAATCAACTCCGTCCGGAGAGTCCCGCACTCTGGGGCAAAATGTCCGTAGATCAGATGCTGGCACACTGCTGCGTTGCTTACGAAATGGCTTTCACAGATAAGCACCCCAAGCCCAATGCGTTGATGAGATTTTTGCTCAAGACTTTTGTAAAAAAAGGAGTCGTCAATGAAGTCCCATATCCTAAAAATTCTCAGACAGCCCCAGCTTTTATCATCAAGGACCGAAAGAATTTTGAAGCCGAAAAAGCCCGGCTGATCACCTACCTCAGACATACCCTGTCACTCGGTCCGGATCATTTTCAGGGAAAGGAGTCGCTCTCCTTCGGTTCGATGACCACTCAGGAATGGAACAACTTATTTTATAAGCACCTGGATCATCACCTGACTCAGTTTGGGGTGTAAGCCTCTTTTTGGTTGGTCTTTCTGAATTTTGAACAGTATTTGATCAATACCACCTTTCAAGAAAAAGTCAGCAGTAAATATGCGTTTTGTCTTTACGATCCTACTCCTTTGGTCAACAAATGTATTTGGTCAGGATTCTCCTTCAGATCTTTCCAATTGGAATTCCCTGAATGAATTGATTGCAATGAATCTAAAATTTCCAAGTGCGGAATTAAGGGATGAAAAGTCTGCCAGAGTCATTATCTCTATGAAAATCAATGAAATGGGACGACCAGACAGTATATTTCTCATCGAGGGTGCTTCGGAGTCCTTTAACCTGGAAGTTTTGCGGGTAGTCGATTTGGCAACAGCAAACTGGAAACCTGAATTTTTGGAAAATAGACCTACTGGAAATGAATACTTATGGGTAGTATCATTTATGGCTTCAGTAGATGGGAATATGGTTCCTGATGAATATCGAATAGCGGATGAACTCCTGAAAAAGGAGAAATTTGACAAGGCTATCGAATTTTGCACAAAAAAAATTGAAGGAAATCCTTACCAATACCTCTGGTATGAGAAACGAGGCGAGGCACATCGCTTGGCAGGAAATACTGAATCCGGACAACGCGACTTCATGGCAGCAAAGCAAGTTAAACGCAAAGTATTAGCAGAAGCGGAAGTGAAAGCATTCGGAAGAATGCGTGTAGATCCAGGAATTCCGGGCAGTATCCGAGGCACTAATTATTGAAATCATAAAACCGTCACCTGACTCAGTTTGGGGTGTAATAGAAGTCATTTCAAACCAAAGGCTTATTATTTTTTAAAAAACTTCTTGCCTCCAAAAAATGGAGTGACTAATTTGTTTCATGATTAAAAGCAAAGTTATTCTACTCTCCTTATTTTTTCTCACAGGTGTAACTCCACTCTTTTCCCAAACCAAAAACCCACTTTTGTCACATTGGGAAGAATTGATTACTCGGCAGCTTGTTTATCCAAAAGAAGCCAGGTTATCCAAGAAGGAAGGCTTGGTAGTAATCTCTCTTTCAACGGATATTGATTCCAACATCACCGAGATCAAGTTGGAAAAAGATGCGGGGAAGGTATTCGACGATCCAACCTTGAAAGCTGTGGAAAATGTCCGGGATCTTTGGTTGGATGACATGATTGCCGACCGAAAGCCCGGAGAAACGTATCTTTTGGTATTTAATTATTTTTTCCTTACTGATGGCAACTCCAAACAAGATCGAATCAAATCGGCTATGAATTTGATCCAGAAAGGAAAGCCTGAAAAAGCCCTGAAAATCGCCGAACGGATGGTGAATGAAAATCCCTATGATGCCACCGGGCTTCAACTTCGTTCACAGATCTACCGTCAATTGGGTGAGGAAGAAGCGGCTACAGCTGATTTACTTGCCTATCAAGAAATGACAGAAAAAGTATTGACGCAGATCGACATCAAAACTTATACGGTCGTAACCACAAGAACGGTCACAGGAACATTTTGATTGATACCCTGATTTTAGATTTTTGTAACTTTGATAGCTCAGAAATTCAGCCACGATGAAAAAATCAATCTTTTACCTCCTGATTTCAATTTTTGCCTTTTCCTGTTCCAAACCTCAAGAAACGGAAAAAGAGACAGAGATAACGGTCACTGAACTCACCAAAGAATCCACAGAATCAGAACAAGTCACCGGGGCTACGCAGTACTCAGGGGACAATTCCCAAAACTCTCTCGACTGGGCCGGCACCTATTTCAATACGCTTCCCTGCGCAAGTTGCGAGGGCATCGAAACTTGGCTGACGCTGAAGATGGATGGAACGTTTGAATTGAAGACCAATTACCTTGGCCTAAATGATGCACGGGAAGAAATCTTCACCGGAAAGTTTGTCTGGGATCCCACCGGCTCTTGGATCCAACTGGAAGGCTTGATCGGTGACGCCCCGGGCAAATACAAAGTGGGAGAAAATCAAATTTGGCACCTGGACCAAGATGGAAACCGAATCGAAGGTGCATTGGCTGAATCCTACATTCTCAAAAAGCAATAAGTAGGCTATTTAAACCGGACAATTTTCCCGTGAGCTTTGGAGGTCATCTCGTGTGGGATGGCCTCTGTTATTTCCCTGTATAGAAGCTCTACCAGCTTTTGCTTCAGGAAACTCCGGTTAAGAATAATACTGACCTCCCGGATGGGGGCTGTTCCGGCAAATGGCCTCAATCTTCCCTTTTCCTCATCCGAAAGCTCATGCGTGGCAAGCTCAGGAAGCAAGGTGAGACCTTGGTAGCGATTGACCATATTTTTGAGTCCCTCCAAGGAACCGCTTTCGTAATGGAAGTTTTTGTGGCCGCTGCTGGTCTGATCACATAGATTGATCACCTGATCCCGGAAGCAATGTCCCTGCTGCAAAATCCAAAGATCTTCTGACTTGATTTGGTTGGGGTGTATCTCCTTTTCCTGAAGCAAAGCATGATTTTTGGACAGGTAGACGTAGAATTTCTCATAAAACATGGGCTTCTCAACCACGCCGCTTTCATCGAGCGGTGTCACCACGATCCCAAGATCCAGTTCGTCATTTTTAAGCCGCTTGACGATTTCCTCGGTCACCATTTCCTGAACTTCCAGCTTGACGTTGGGATATTTTTCCAAAAACTTTTTGATAAAAAGATGCAACAGGTACGGCGCTAATGTCGGAATCAAAGCCAGCTTGATCGTGCCCGAGATGTCGCCCTTCAATTGCGCCACCAATTCCAGGATTCCTTTGCTTTCTGACACCACTTTTTTGGCCTGAGCGATGAGCTGCACGCCGATTTCTGTGGGAATTACGGGCATTTTGCTTCGGTCAAATAGAATCACTCCCAGTTCTTTCTCAAGTTTGCTGAGCTGGGCACTCAAAGTGGGCTGGGTTACAAAACAGGATTCCGCCGCATGACCAAAGTGTCGGTGCTTATCTACGGCAATCAGGTATTCGAGTTGTTGGATGGTCATTTGGAGGGTTGCAAAACTTTCTAAAGAACAATTCAATAGAAATAATCTATGAAGATAGCCAAGTGAATAGAAAATGCCCCAAAGGCACTTTGTTTTTCCTCGGATTTTCACCTTTGATCCACGCTGAGTGCATTTTGGTCAAATATGCTCCCCCAAATTTTCCTTCCCACAGGAAAAGCCGTAATTTATTTTCCGCATTTCACTGAAAATCAATCCACCCAAAACACCTAACCATGAGTAACTCTTCTTTTTCCAGGAGAAAATTCCTGAGCACAAGCCTTCTCACCACTGCCGGGCTAAGTATTCTTCCAGAGCTCAGTTTCGCTTCCAGTCCAAAACCTCTTTTCAACGT
>CAYONF010000112.1:0-9995 GCA_964405255.1 uncultured Limnohabitans sp.
AGATTGTGAACTTGATCGGCTACCTGAAGACCAATAAGCGGGTGGAGTGAATTAGTTCGACACCCTTCGGGGTCGGTGAAAATTTTCCGTCATTCTCTCATCCATGGGTTGCACCCATGGCTATTGAGAAGTTTGACCCCTATCGGGGTCATTTTCAAATAAATTCTGGGGAAAAAATGTCTGAGAACTCAGCAATAAAGTAAAATAAAAGAATCAAATAATAGACCACGAAGTGGTCGAACCTTTAAATTGCCCTAGGTGGAACCTAGGGAATAGGAAAATAACAATGGAGTACCCAAACCCTGAAGGGATTGAACCATTGAAGCCATTTTAGAAATTTGGCTTCTCACGTGCAAACTCAAAACCTATCTCATCCACCGATCAAACCAGGCAAAAGCTTCCTCCTGCATGGCTTTGTCAAACTTGTGCGGACCGGGATGAAAGGTGCACTTGTACTTGTCTGAGGCATTGGCCTTGGCATAGACTTCACCAAGGATTTGATCCGCCTTTTTCATCTCAGAAAGGGTAAACAAATTATCCTCGATGTCATTAAGCACAAGCGTAGGAAGCGGTGCCCTCAAGCCTAAAATTTCAGGAAAATCCAGCTCTTTGGGCAGGATCGGCACATAGGACATCCACGTGTGGGTATAGGATTTATAAAGCAATAAATCCGTCCAAGTCGTCATAAACCCTACGGCCACCGCGCAGGAAATCCTGGGATCTAGCCCTCCCAGCATCACAGTGCGCAGTCCTCCACCGGATAGTCCGGCACAACCCAATTTCGAAGAATCCACATCTTCCCGAGCTGCTAAAACACTTAAGGCCATCTGATCTTCTGCCAAAAATACCGCCGGCCAGCTCGTCCCGGCGCAAAACAGAGACTTGGCCAAAATATGCTCATGATTGGAAGCCCAAGTGTTATAGGTTTTAATTTTCTCAGGTGAATCCAAGCTGAAATCTGTTATCCCTGCTCTGATGGCAGTGGGCACATCCTCCAGCTTCACTCTTCGACTTCCAAAAGCAAAGCCATCGTGAACCATCACCACATAGCCCTGCTTGGCTGCTTCGTTGGCCCAAGCCCTACCTTCATAGTATGTCGTGTGGTGATCAGTGATGTAGCTTGGGATATCGGCTTGGGTTCTGCTGATTTTATCCAAGCCCAGAAATTTATTCCCTCCGTGGCAATGCAAACCCAGAATCCCAGGAAGCTTTCCCTTGGCATTTTCAGGTTTCAAAATCACCGCTTTGGTCGGGTAGCCATAGGGCAATTGGTAACTGACTTCCTCAAATTGCACCCCTTCATAAACTCCGCTTCGGTGAACAGTGACCGAGGGAACAGTACCTAAATCCACCGCACCCATCCGCTCTGCGATGAGTTGCCGGGTACTTTCTCTCCATTTAGTTAGATCCTTGGATTCAGGATTTCGGAGAGAAAGGCTGGGCAAACTTTCCAGATGAAGGCTCTTGGCCCAAGGACCATAGGATCCGATCAGATTCAATTCTTGTGGATTGCTCACAGGGGTGGTGGGTATGACAGGTTGAGATTGGGCATGCAAATCCAAGAAACTTCCGCTTAAAATGCCGAACCCCGCAAGGCCGGACTTTTTCATAAATTCTCTTCGGTCGTTTTGCATCAGTATCAGGGAATTACCAGATTTAATTTAAGAAAAGGAAAAGAAGAAACGGATTGCAACCTAAAATACTTAACCCTTTTGAAGGGAGTTTCAAAACTAAAATCAAAGCTACTTTTTCAAAATCCTTCCGGCACAGACTCTTTGGCTTGCCCTGCCCTATACTTTTTCATTTGTCCACTGTATTCAAAAATTCCAGTTTTATTTGTAAGTAAGTGCCCTTACTCTATGACCTCTATAGCCACCACCAAAAAGAAAGTTTCCGGTTTAATCATGGCCATCATGGCCGCAGTGTTTTGGGGAGTATCGGGCACCTGTGCCCAATTTCTTTTTGAGCACAAGAAGTTTGACCCTGCATGGCTGGTGTGCTGGCGTCTGATTCTGGGTGGATTAATTCTGGTAATATTTTCACTGACGCAAAAAGAACAGGACACCTTTAAAATCTGGAAAAAACCAATAGACACCATCAAGCTTTTGCTATTTAGCATCTTGGGGATGGTCACTGTCCAGTTTACCTATTTTTACAGCATCTCACTTTCCAACGCCGCAACTGCGACTGTTTTGCAGTATATAGGACCCTTATTGGTAGTAGCCTTTTATGCCATCAAGCATCGTAGATGGCCGATTCTGGCAGAATATGCTTCGCTGGCTTTGGCTTTGTTGGGCACTTTCCTATTGGTAACTCACGGTTCATTCGAACAATTGGTGATTTCTGAAGCTGCCCTTTTTTGGGGAATCCTTTCGGCTGTAGCTTTGGCCTTTTACACCATTCAGCCGGTGGGATTGTTGAGAAAATACTCCGCAGCGACCATAACCGGCTGGGGCATGTTTTTGGGCGGTTTGGCCTTTGCCCCTTTTACGCAGCCTTGGCAAATCCAGGGAATTTGGGACTGGGAGACCTGGACTGCCTTTTCTTACATTATTCTTTTCGGAAGTGTCACGGCTTTTTACATTTTCCTGACTTCCGTGACCATCATTGGAGCGACTACGGCCAGCTTATTGTGCAGTGTTGAGCCTTTGGCTGCAGCTGGTGTAGCGGTAGTTTGGCTGGGTGTTTATTTTGGACCAATGGATTGGCTGGGAACAATTTTCATCCTGATTACCATTGTCTTATTGACATTGAGCACAAAAAAAGAAACTGAAAAAATCTGAGGCCTAAACCTCCCAATCAACCGATTTTTCGGCTTTTGGTCTCAGGAATCAAATTGTCGCGTTGCTCCCGTTCATTCAAAATCGAATAACCCAACTGCTGGGGAGAAGGCCCTAGCCATTTGGCCCGTTTCCCCTCGATGGTAATCTTTTTTTCCACCGGATCTATCGTGAGAAATGCAAAAAGGGCTTGCGAATAGGGACAGGTGAATTTCAATGCGGGAAATTGTTCATGAACTTCCTTGGGTAAACTGGTATGGGCAAGTTTTTCACCGACCCAGTAATAGGATGCAGAATTGATATGGACATAGTGAACACCTCCTACCTCGACATGCTGGTCGACATGGGCGTGTCCGTTGATGGCAAGAAGGATTTTGGATGAAAATCCCGAGAGGATCTGCTGTATTTCTTCCGCATTGTCAATCGTATAGATTCCGGCAATGGGTTGGTGAGAAACAATCAAGACCGGCTTGTCAGAATTTTGCAATTCTGACTTCAGCCACTCCTGCTGCTGCGGCCCAATGTAAGAAGCGTATCCTCCATTGGCTTTGGGTGAACCCGGATCGTTTCCATCCAATACAATCAGGCGAATGGAATCAAGGTCAGTGAAATAATAAAGTCCCGGCATGCCATAGGCTTTTGATGCTTCTTCTCGGGAAAAGCCCGAGTCCATGTCGTGGTTACCCAACACGTGAAGTACCCGGCCATGAGCTGAATTGAAGGTCTCGATTACGGGGAAATTTTCTGGCTTGGGTATCGCAAAGTCTCCCATCTGAATCAGACAGTCCGGATTTTTCCGGGAAGCAGCTACCAAAAAAGTCTCCAATCGAGCCTTCCCGTCGTGAATGATATCTACATGAAGATCTGAAATCACGCCAAGGGTGATTTTCTTATTCCGGTAAAAAAGGCTGGTGACCGACTCTGGGATCGAAAGACTGAGCAGGGAAAAAGAGGAGGATCTGAGAAAATCTCTTCTGGAAAAATCCGTCATGAAAATTTGATTTTTCCAAAACAAACCAAAAAAGACTACTCTACCAAAGTCCCGCAGAATCTGTCAAAAACCTTAATAAACTCCAGATATTGATCCGCTTCCGATGGTTTGACGATGTAGCAGCTGGCCTGCTCTTGGTAACTGGTCATGATGTCATCCTGCGTGGAGGAAGTGGTGAGCATTATTACGGGAATGTCACTGGTAATACTATTGGATTTGACCTCCTGCAGGACTTCATGTCCGGATTTGAGAGGCAGGTTGATGTCCAGCAGAATGAGGTCTGGTCTCATTGTCCCCTCGAATTTCCCCCTTTTGAAAATGTAATCCACTCCATCGCGCCCGTTATTCGCTACCTCGAGATCTATTACAAACTTGCTTTCCTGGAGTGCTTCAGTAGTCAGAAGGACATCACCAGGGTTATCCTCAATCAACAAAACCTTGAACCTCTTCATAAGGACATTTTTGAAATTAATTTGGGTGAACTCCAGACTCAAAATTATTCTTTTGCTCGTAGAGAATTACTCTTTATCGTTTAGATTTTTTTAATCTAAACATTCAATTTTTCCATCAATTCTTTATACAAACCACGGCGAATGGGAATGCTGGTTTCTCCGAGATTAATCTTTTTAGCATTGAATGAACCAATGTAAGCTAAGTTTACCAAATAGGATTTATGAACCCTTATAAACTGTTCAACAGGTAGCTTATCCTCAAAGCTTTTCAGAATGTCTCTCACCAAATACGACTTTGCCTTGGTATAAACTTTGGTATAAAGCCCGTCGGCTTTTAAATACACCACCTCAGTAAAGGGTACTGGTACGAGATACCCTTTGTCCATTATTTTTAGGGAACCCTTGGATTTTTTGTTCTTTCCCTTTTTCTCTTCATGTCGTTTAAGCCCAAAAAATACTGCTGTTTTCAGACTGTCCAAGGTAAATGGCTTAAGCAAGTATCCTTCATGAATCTCAGAGGAGATTCGTTCCAGGTATTCCGTTCCCGAATACGCAGTGCTGAAAACAATCGGCAAATCATAACTCTCACGAATCTTGTAGGCCAGATCGATTCCGTCCAAATCACCATGGATGAGAATATCCATTAATACCAGATCTACTTCATGGTGTTCCAAAAATTCCAATGCGCTTTGGGCATTGTCCACCACTGCTGCCACTTGGTAATCCAAATTGGAGAGGATTTCACTGATGTTGTTTGCCAGCTCTACCTCATCTTCGACGATTAGAATCTTTTTCATATTTGAAGTTAAAAAAACTAAGTAATGTATGGTTGCTCCTTTTGCAGTTAGTTTACTAAAAACAGTGAGGTGCATTGAAATGTAAACGTATGGGATAGGTATTATTTTGTCCGAGATACAGGAGGGCCTAAATTTCGATCAAATCGATAACAAGCCGATAATCACCGCCTTTGAATCGAATTCCAACGTCTTGTATAAATCTAATTATTCCCTAAATTTTCCCTTGTTCCCAACTCAACTCATTCTTACTGAAAGAACTTCCACCATGTCCTACTTATCATCCGGCATTTCAGAGGAAGAAATTCTCCAACTCTTCATAAACGAAGCAGAGGAAATCTTACTGCTAACCAATTCGGCTATGGAGGTAGATTATGTCTCTGAATCCATCGAGCGGCTATTGGAGATCAAAGTGACCGATCTGTTAGGAAAAAAGATAAACCTGGTTTTGGATAATTTCCCCTCACTCCCATTGATGAAGCCTAACCAGAAAATGGTTATCCCGATCCATTCGGCGATCTCAAGAAGAAAATTCCTGATCGAATTTCAATTCAAACCCATATATGATTCCATCGGAGATATTAAGGCTGTTTTTGCCATCGGTCGGGATGTCACAGATCGGGAAAATTCCCTGAAAAAATTCAAGGAAACCGCATTCAAAGAAAAGGAATTGAATCAGCTAAAATCAAGGTTTGTCTCTATGGCTTCGCATGAATTCAGGACTCCTTTGGCAACGATCCTAAGCAGCACCATGCTTATCGAGATGCTGATGCAAAAAGAAGACAGCCCGGAGATTAGGGAAAAAATCCTGAATCATACCCAGAAAATCATTGGTCAAACCAATCGACTGACAGAAATTACCAGTGACGTCCTCCTGCTCGAGAAGAGTATTGAGCCGGACATGAAAGTTCAGCTAAAGAAAGTACCGATTGTGCGCTTTGTCAAAGATCTCGTGAATACCATCAATCAAGAGACCTTTGAAAAACGAATTGTTAGATTCTTTGGGCCTGAACAAGAGAAAACGATAAATACGGATACATCCTTGATGACTCATATTCTTAGAAACTTGATTATTAATGCCCTCAAGTACTCTGAAGGAGCACTTGATCCTGAAGTCCACCTTCAATTCCGGGGATCATTTGTGGAGATTATGGTCAAAGATTATGGTATCGGAATCCCAAAGGAAGACCAAGAACATATTTTCGGATCCTTCTACAGAGCAAAAAATGTAGGAAACATCAAAGGAACTGGCCTAGGACTGAACATTGTCAAGGAATTAAGCAAAAAACTGAACGGAGAAATCTGGCTAAACAGCAAACTGGGGATAGGAAGTGAATTCTATATTTCTATACCTTCCAAATAAGAAAAAGTTACTTCTTAATGCGGGATTCAGCTGAGACATCTTCTACTATCTGGACTTTGGGAAAGATTTCTGCATCTCGTCCAATTCTGACCCCCTGACCAATAGACGCCTCTTTTCCGATTTTTCCTTCGTCCTCCAAATAGGAATACCCTCCGATAGAAACCGATTCATCCAGATTACAATAATTTCCGATGACGGACTCGTGCCCAATCGAGCAGTTTTCTTCGATGCAGTTGAAATTTCCGATGAGAGTCCCAAAATTAATCAGTGTCCCCTTCAGAATGATATTTCCTTTCCCAAAAATGCAATCTCGGGATACCCATGCACCATTGGAAAAAAGATTGGGAAAGTCCAAAGAAGGATGGTAGTGCATCCTTCTTACAATGTCCATTTTTTGACTGGGATTTTTTAAGGCAAGTACGAGGGCAACTTTTGGGTATTGAAGGACTTCGTCAACCGTACCCAATACCGGAAAACCGGCAATTTTCTTTCCCTTGAGCCTACTATCATCATCTACAAATCCAAGCAGGATATGCTTGAGCCCAAACTGCGAGTAATTATTCGCAATGTACTCTCCCAAACTTCCCGCTCCGGCGATGATCAAATTCATGGTGCAATTAAAAAGATTTCAGAATTTATGACATAAATCAATACAAATAAAATTTCACTTTCATTTATTGATTACCTCAAGGTGAACCTCCGCCACAACTCTCTTTAAATCCTCGCCTGATAGGTATACAATTGATAATACCTTCCTTTTTTTTCAATCAGTTCATCGTGCTTTCCTCTCTCCACGATTTGCCCGTGTTCAATCACCAAAATCTGATCCGCTTGCCGAATAGTACTAAGTCTGTGAGCGATCACAAAAGTGGTCCTGCCATGCATCAATTCCTTTAAACTAGCCTGGATCAAGGTCTCGGATTCGGTGTCAAGATTGGAAGTGGCCTCATCCAAAATTAGAATCCTGGGATCTGCCAAAATTGCCCTCGCGATAGCAATGCGCTGTCTTTGTCCCCCCGAAAGTTTGACTCCCCGCTCGCCGATCAACGTATCCAGTCCGTTTTCAAACCGATCGGTAAACTCCCGGACATGGGCTGCTTTTACGGCTTTTTGAAGTTGCTCTTCACTCGCTTCAGGTCTTGGAAAAAGGATGTTTTCCCGGATAGTCCCCTCAAAAAGGAAGTCATCCTGAAGAACTACACCCAATCGGGATCGAAACGATTCCAGGGTAACAGTTTGTAAATCCAATCCATCCAGCAAAATCCTTCCTGAGTCAGGATTGAGGAAAGTAGCAGCCAGTCCAGCGATTGTGGTTTTGCCCGAGCCAGAGGTTCCGACCAAAGCCGTCACTGATCCTGCAGGTGCAGCAAAACTTATTTCTTTTACGACTTCTTTGCCGGATTCATAAGCAAAGGAAACCCGGTCAAACTCCATGTTTCCGATGATACTATCCAAAGACTTAGTCCGCTTACGATCATCCGCTTCCAACGGGGTATTCATGATTTCTTCTGTCCGATCCAAGCCAGCAAAGGCTTCAGTCAGCTGACTGCCGATGTTGGACATCTGCACTATCGGTGCGATCATGAATCCCAGGTAAAGCGTAAAGGCCAGAAAATCTCCAAACGTCATCCGACCTTCCATAATCATATATCCTCCGATTCCCATGATTCCCGCAGAAGCCAAGCCCAGGAGAAGTGCTCCTGCCGAGGTCACAAAACTGGTCGCCGTGAGACTGGCTTTGACATTCTGAAAAAGTTCTTCCACGCCCTTTTCAAATGTCCTGATCTCCTGGGCCTCGGCATTGAAACCTTTGATGACGCGAATACCACCCAAGGTCTCGGTCAGACGCCCGGTCACTTGGGCATTTATTTTGCCTCTTTCCCGGAAAATGGGTCTGATTTTGCCAAAGGCTTTCAGTGAAACCAAGCCAAAAATGATCACTGGCAAAAGCACGTACAGTGTCATCATCGGACTGATCGAAATCAGAAGAACCAGGGATATTACAGCGGTCAAAATCCCCCCGATCATTTGGGCAAAACCGGTTCCAACCAGATTCCGAACCCCCTCCACATCAGTCATGATCCGCGATACCAGTTCCCCGGTCTTTGCATTGTCAAAATAGCGGATGGGAAGCTTGATGATATGCCTTTGAACCTGCGAGCGGAGCTTGGCGATCAGGTGCTGGGCTTCCACACTCAGGATTTGGGTGAGTGAATAGGACGTCACCGACTGTATCACAATGGAGGCTACCACCGCCAAAATCAGCCATTTCAGCATATTCAGGTCGTTGCTCGGGATGACATCGTCGATCAGATATTTGCTGGCTCCCGGTAGTACCAATCCGGAGAGTCTGCTGATGATGATTAAAAAAAGACCTAAAAAAAGGTGTTTTCTTCTTGGCCAAATAATGGTCTTAAAGACCTGGCCCATGGTGACTCGTCGTTCTGCTTTCTTTGTCATTTTCAGTGAAATCGATGAAAAAACCCCGGATTACGTTCCGGGGTTCCTTTTTTAGTCGTCTATGTCGTCTTTAAATCTTGGATTCAGTTCGACTGGATTTTTTTGAGCCTTTTTCTTCATTCGCAAATTGATCACTTCCACACCTAAAGAGAAAAACACCGCAAAGTAGATGTAGCCTTTAGGCACCTCAAAATGGAATCCTTCCAATAAAAGCATGAATCCAATCAATATCAAAAAGGAAAGAGCCAAAATCTGTAAAGTCGGGTGACTGTTGATAAATGCACTGATTCGACCTGCAAAAGTCATCATCACACCAAGAGAAATGATCACCGCGATAATCATAATGCTCACATGATCGACCAAACCCACGGCAGTCAGTATGCTGTCAAAGGAGAAAATGATATCCAGAAAAACGATCTGAGCAATCACGCTTCCGAAACTTTTGGCGGATTGAGCCTTAATTTCTTCTGGCTCTCCCTCCATTTTATGGTGAATCTCAAGGGTAGATTTATACAGTAAGAAAAGACCTCCTACTCCCAGAATTAAATCTCTACCACTAAAGCCATGTTCCAAAATAGAAAAGAGTGGTTCCTTAAACTTGATAATGTAGGAAATCCCCAACAGTAAGCCGATCCGGAAGAAAAGTGCCAAACTCAGTCCAAGCATTCTTGCCTTTGGACGAACCTGCTCCGGTAGTTTGTTGGAAACGATCGAAATAAAGATGATGTTATCAACCCCCAAAACAATTTCCAAAAAGGTAAGGGTCAATAAGGCTATCCAGGTGTCTGTTTGAAGAAATAGTTCCATTTGTGCTCACTTAAGGGTTGAGGGTTGGGGTAAATCAAAAAAGCCTGTCAAAAATAGGACAGGCTTTAGATCTTTGAAACACTCTCAGATTAATTTGTTTTTGGAAGGACGTTGGAAATCAACGAAACCTTTTCAATAGGCTCAGAGGCATTGGAATAAATTCTCACTACGGAATTTTGTTTTCCCATTTTTCCTGCAGAATTGAAAGAAACTTTGATTTCGGCAGACTTACCGGGAGCTACGGGCTCTTTTGGCCAGCTAGGGACAGTACATCCACAGGTGGCTGCCACATTGGAAATCACCAAAGGAGCCGTACCGGTATTGGTCAGCACAAAAGTATGCTCCACC
>CAYONF010000113.1:0-9955 GCA_964405255.1 uncultured Limnohabitans sp.
GGAGGATCCTCAGGACTTGGGGTCGCGCTTGATGCAGTTTCCAGAGGACTTTCGGTAGCACTTTTTGAGAAGGCGGATTTTGCCAAAGGCACTTCCAGCCGCAGTACCAAATTGCTTCACGGCGGCGTGCGTTACCTGGCTCAGGGAGATGTGTTTTTGGTGATGGAAGCTTTGAGAGAGCGGGGAAGATTGCTAAAAAACGCTCCGCATCTCACCCGCAATCAGCCTTTTATTATTCCGGTTTACACCCGATGGGATCGGGTGCAATACAGCGCCGGCCTCAAGATTTACGACTACATGTCGGCTAATCTGAGTCTGGGTTCCTCTCGGTATATTTCAAAGGAAGAAACCATCAGTCGAATGCCGGGGATCAATCCCAAAGGCCTTTATGGAGGAATTGTTTATCACGATGGGCAGTTTGACGATGCGCGGCTTGCGCTCTCCATTGCTCAGACAGCCGACCATGCCGGTGCCTGTATTTTAAACTATACCAAAGTAAATTCCCTGGAAAAGGATGCATCGGGGAAATTGAGCGGATTACAGGTTCAGGATCTTTTGTCAAAAAAGAAATACCCAATCAAAGCCCGGATGATAGTCAATGCCACGGGGGTTTTTGCTGACAAAATCCTCCGAATGGATAATCCCGAAGCCCCAAAGACAATCCAGCCAAGTCAGGGAATACATCTGGTCCTTGACTTGGATTTTTTGGGAGGAAAAGATGCCCTGATGATTCCCAAGACCCGTGATGGGCGGGTGCTTTTCGCGGTGCCCTGGCATGGAAAGTTAGTGGTAGGTACCACCGATACGCTTCGCGAAAAAGCCAAACTTGAACCTGAAGCCTTACAGAAGGAAATTGATTTTGTGCTGGAGACTGCTGCCGGATATCTGGTCAAAAAACCCACCCGAGAAGATGTAAAGGCCGTTTTTGCGGGGCTTAGACCTTTGGCCAGACCCAAAGAAGGGAGCACCAAAACCAAGGAAATCTCCAGATCACACAAAGTGATTGTTTCTGAAAGTGGCTTGGTCTCCATCACCGGAGGTAAGTGGACGACCTTCAGAAAGATGGGAGAAGATACCCTGGAGTATTTTCCACAAATCACCGGTCAACCTATGGCTGCCTCGCGTTCCAAGGATATTTTGCTGCATGGTTACAGCAGAGTAATACCTGATGGACATTGGGGTGTGTATGGATCAGATGCAGCGTTGATTCAGGACTTGGCGAAGACCAATCCGGAACTTTCTGAAAAAATCCATCCCGACCTCCCGAATATTCTTGCCGAGGTGGTCTGGGCAGTACGGAATGAAATGGCGTTGAAAGTGGAGGACGTACTTTCCAGAAGGATTCGAATGTTGATTTTGGACGCTAAAGCAGCTTTGGAATCCGCCGAAAAAGTAGCCCGATTGATGGCTTCGGAACTTGGAAAAGAAGAGTCTTGGATTCAGGAAGAACTGGCGGATTTCCGCAAGACCGCAGAGAAATATCTAATAAAAATTAACCCAAAATGACCCAAAACAAACCTTACGTCATGGCGCTGGATCAAGGCACGACCAGTTCCAGAGCCATCATTTTTGACAAACAGGGCCAAATCGTTTCTGTTGCCCAAAAGGAATTCAAGCAATATTTTCCCAATCAGGGATGGGTGGAGCACGATGCCAATGAGATCTGGTCCAGCCAATCTTCTGTGATGATCGAGTCTCTGATCAATAAGGATATCCGACCAGATCAACTGGCCGCTATCGGGATCACCAATCAGCGGGAAACCACCATCGTTTGGGATCGGAAAACAAGCAAGCCGATTCACAAGGCCATCGTCTGGCAGGATCGCCGAACTGCTGCTTATTGCAACGAGCTGAAAGAGAAAGGACATGCCGAAATGATTGCTGCCAAGACTGGGTTGATCATTGATGCCTATTTCTCAGCTACCAAGATCAGGTGGATCTTAGAAAATGTATCCGGTGCACGTGAAAAAGCCGAAGCAGGCGAGCTTGCCTTTGGGACAGTGGATTCGTGGCTGATTTGGAAGCTTACTTCTGGTCAGGCTCATCTGACCGACATCACCAATGCCAGCCGGACCATGTTGTTTAATATTCACACCCAGGCATGGGATCAGGAATTGTTGGATCTCTTTGGAATCCCTCATTCCATGTTGCCAGAGGTAAAAAGTTGCAGTGAGGTCTTTTGTGAGACTGCCGGCGATGTGCTCAATGCCAAAATCCCGATAGCCGGCGTAGCCGGAGATCAGCAGGCGGCACTTTTTGGACAGCTATGCATCGAGCCGGGAATGGCAAAAACTACTTATGGTACGGGTTGCTTTTTGGTCATGAATACCGGAGAGAAAGCTGTCCGTTCACAAAATCAATTGTTGACCACCGTTGCTTGGAAAATCGGAGATGAAATTAATTATGCCTTGGAAGGCTCGGTTTTCATCGGAGGAGCGGCTGTGCAATGGCTGAGGGACGGACTGGAGCTTTTCAAAAAAGCCTCCGAAACCGAGAAACTGGCGATGAGTTTGGAAGACAACGATGGGGTTTACTTTGTTCCCGCGCTTTCAGGTTTGGGAGCACCGCATTGGGACCAGGATGCGCGTGGAGCGTTTTTTGGCATTACCCGCGGTACCACCATCGCCCACATGACGAGGGCAGCTCTCGAGGCGATTGCCTATCAGGTGTATGACGTGCTCAAAGCCATGGAAAAGGACAGCGGCAAACCCACTCAAGAACTCCGAGTCGATGGAGGTGCTACTGCCAATAATTTCTTGATGCAGTTTCAGGCAGACTTGCTGGGCTGCGAAATCAAACGGCCAAAAATCATCGAAACCACAGCTATCGGAGCGGCTTTTTTTGCGGGTTTGGCAGTGGGTTTTTGGAAAAATCAGGAAGAACTTCAGGCGCTTTGGACAGCAGACCGGAGTTTCAAACCGGAAATGCCTGCCGAAATGCAGGAAAAATTGATACATTTTTGGCACAAAGCGGTAGAACGCTCAAAGCACTGGGTAGAATAAGTTGAAATCGAAAATGACTAAAAAGTCAAACATTCAATTGGTTATAGACCTTGCGACCTACCTGGCGCAAGCAGGGATTTCATGTATCAATTAAAAAACAAATCATAAACAGATGAATCCATATATCGCAGAATTTATCGGAACCGGAATACTTCTATTGCTCGGTTCGGGAGTAGTCGCCAACATGCTTCTTCCCAAAACCAAAGGCCATGGAGGAGGAATCATGGAAATCAGTACCGCTTGGGCCTTTGCGGTATTTATCGGAGTCGTGGTGTCCGCACCTTACAGTGGAGCGCATTTGAATCCGGCAGTAACTGTCGGTTTGGCATTGGCAGGGAAATTTGACTGGGCTTTGGCGCCGGGTTATGTAGTCGCTCAGGTATTAGGGGCAATGGTCGGAGTGGGGCTTGCTTGGCTGATGTACAAAGACCACTACGAATCCACCGATGATCCTGAAGTCATTGCAGGGCCATTTGGCACATCTCCTGCAATTCGCAACCTTCCGCTCAATGTTTTATCCGAAGCCCTTGGGACCTTTGTTTTGGTGATTGCCATTCTTTACCATCAGGGAGTGACGATCTCAGATGCCAATCAAACCCCAATTGGGATGGGTGCCTTGGGAGCGATGCCCGTAGCCTTTTTGGTTTGGGTGATCGGGCTTTCATTGGGGGGCACGACAGGTTATGCGATTAATCCGGCCCGTGATTTTGGCCCGAGACTGATGCATCAATTGTTGCCCATTAAGGGAAAAGGGAAAACAGACTGGGGCTATGCTTGGGTGCCGGTAATCGGTCCGATCATCGGTTGTGCCTTGGCGGCTGGATTGTATTTGCTGGCCGGAAGCTGAGAAAAAGAATTTTCAGCGATCGTAATCCCCAAAAACTCGTCTTTTTGGGGATTATGATCACCAAATTTACAATTTCGTTGAATTTGTTGCTTATAGAGAGAAGGCCCCTAGATCAAATCAGGGCAGTTTTGACTCTTTATTTTTAGCCAAGCATTTCTTCGATCAATTGGGTGTAAAACTCCCGGATTTCCATACCGGTAGCTTTTACCTGCTGGGAAATCAAGCTAGTTTCAGTTTGTCCGGGAACCGTATTGATCTCAATGAAGTAGAATTTTCCGGTCTCGTGTTGTAGAAAATAATCGATCCGCACGGCTCCTTTGCAGTTGAGCTTTTCATAGACCTTGGTTACAATCCGACCGACTCGCTCCACTTCCTCTTCGTTCATCCTTCCGGGAGTAATTTCTTCACAGACTCCCGGGACGTATTTGGCCTCGTAGTCAAAAAACTCCTTGCTGCTCACGATTTCGGTGGCAGGCAGTACGGTGATTTTTCCTTTTCCTTTGAAAATCCCAACAGAAAATTCTCTCCCTGAAACAAACTCTTCTACCAATACCTGTCTGTCCTCAGCGAAAGCCTTTTCCAAAGCTTCCGGCAATTCTTCCCAAGTTTTCACCTTGCTCATCCCGATCGAGCTGCCCCCGTTGTTGGGTTTGATGAAAAGCGGGAGGGTGAGTTCGGATTGGATTTTGGATGCGTTTTCAGCCACGTTTTCGAAAAGCTGGATCGATCTTGCAACGTTCAACTCAGGGATGTCCTGGACAATGGCTTTGGTATAGCCCTTGTTCATCGTAATCGCCGAAGTCAGCTGATCGCAGGTGGTGTAGGGAATCCCCAGCATGTCAAAGTATCCGGCAAGCTTGCCGTCTTCACCCGGTGAGCCGTGGAGGATATTGAATACTCCGTCAAACTTTACCTTTTCGTCTCCGATCGTGATGCTAAAGTCATTCAGATCCACGGGGATTTTCTCACCTGAAGCACAGAAGAAATGCCAATCGCCCGGATAGACAAAGATCTTGTACACATCGTAGCGCTCACGGTCGATGGTCTTTTCCACGACTGCGGCACTTTTTAGCGAGATGACGGATTCACCGGTAAAACCTCCGGTGACCAAGGCTATTTTCTTCTTCATAGGGGGAAAAATTTGGCTTACGAAATAGCTAATTTTCCGTTTACCCTCCAAGGGTTTCAAATCCCTTGGAGGGTTTTATATATTCGCCCTCGTTTCAATCAAGAATTTTACCCAAAATCAATAGGATATGATTAAAAGTATGAAAGTGCTCAGCCTAGCCTTCATCGCAATGATTGGCATGGCGCTCAGCACACAGGCCCAAAGCCTGAAAAAAGTAACCTTGGAAGATGTCTTCAAAAAAGGCACTTTCAACCAAAAGTCCGTCTATGGCATCAACTGGATGAAGGACGGGCAGTTTTACAGTTCGCTTGTGCAGCGAGGCGGAGCACCTGCAGTAGTCAAAATCAACCTGGCCACCGGAGAGGAAGCCGGAGTCCTCTTGGATGGTGCGAAGCTGGGCGTGAATTTTTCCAGTTATTCTTTCAATGCCGATGAATCCAAGGCACTTATCGCCACCGACGTGGAATCCATCTATCGTCGTTCTTCCAAAGGCATTTTCTATGTCGTAGATATGGCCTCTGGCCAAAAGCAACAACTGATGAATGGAGAGAAAATCTCCTACGCCACCCTTTCCCCGGACAATGACAAGGTGGCTTTTGTCAAAGACAACAACCTGTATATGGTCGAGTTGGCAAGCAACAAACTGACCCAAATCACCCAAGACGGAGAGTGGAATAAGATCATCAACGGAGCAGCAGATTGGGTGTATGAGGAGGAATTTTCCATGGCTCAGGCCTTCAAATGGTCTCCTGACGGCAAAAAGATCGCCTTTATCCGCTTTGATGAGACCCAAGTACCGGAATTCAACATGCAGACTTGGGGACCGCTTTATCCCAAGGATTACAAATTCAAATACCCTAAAGCCGGAGAAAAGAACTCCTTGGTGAGCATTCATGTCTACGATTTGGCGACAGCCAAAACTCAAAAAGTCGATGCAGGAACTGAAACCGACATCTACCTGCCCAGAATCTATTGGACTCAGGATGCCAACACGTTGGCGTTTATCCGGATGAATCGGCTTCAAAATCAGCTTGACCTTTTCCATGCCAAAGCTTCTACAGGTGAAAGCAGCCTGATCATTTCCGAGTCCTCCAAAACCTACGTGGACCTCGATTACAACGATGATTTGCAATACCTAAGTGATGGAAAAACCTTCATCCGCACATCCGAGCAAGATGGCTATAAGCACATCTACCATCACAATCTGGACGGGACGCTGATCCGTCAGATCACCTCCGGTGCCTGGGAAGTGAGTTCCATGGTGGGGATCGATGAAAAAGCCAAAAAACTCTACTTCATCTCCACCGAAGCCTCACCGCTGGAGCGTAATTTCTATGTGATCAACCTAGACGGAAAGGGTAAAAAACTCCTCACTCCGGCTAAGGGCACGCATACCATCAACATGAGCCCAGACCATAAGTTTTTTATTGATTACTACTCCACTGCCGATACTCCGGTAAAGGTGACTTTGAATGATGCTGCTGGCAAAGAACTGAAAGTACTGGAAGACAATCAGGCATTGAAAGATCGTTTGGCAGGTTTTGCTTTGGGTAAAAAGGAATTTTTCTCCTTCCCGACGGTGGATGGCACCCAATTGAATGGTTACATCATCAAGCCGGCTGACTTTGACCCAAACAAAAAATATCCAGTCCTGATGTACGTCTACGGCGGACCGGGTTCGCAAAATGTGCTGAACTCCTGGGGAGGAACCAGAGATTTCTGGCATCAGCAATTGGCAGCTGAGGGCATCATCGTCGCCTGCGTGGACAATCGCGGAACGGGTGCGAGAGGAAGGGATTTCAAGCATTCCACCTACGCAAACCTGGGTAAGCTGGAAACCATCGATCAGATCGAAGGGGCGAAGCATTTCGCGAAAATGCCTTTCGTGGATCCAGCCCGAATCGGAATCTGGGGCTGGTCATATGGAGGCTACATGTCTTCGCTTTCGCTGATGATCGGAAACGACGTCTTCAAAACCGCCATTGCAGTAGCACCGGTCACCACTTGGAGATATTACGACACGATTTACACCGAGCGCTATCTACAGACTCCACAGCTCAATGCTGCAGGATATGACGACAACAGCCCGATTACCCATGTGAACAAGCTGAAAGGTAATTTACTCTTGATCCATGGTACAGGAGATGACAACGTGCACTTCCAGAATGCAGTCGATCTGACCAATGCCTTGATTGCGGCAGACAAGCAGTTTGAATCCTTCTACTATCCGAACCGAAACCACGGCATCTATGGTGGCAATACCACTTGGCACTTGTACACCATGATGACGGATTTTTTAAAGAGAAAACTGTAAAAACTCAATAACCCCGAATAAAAAACCGCAGGATGAAGATTCTGCGGTTTTTTGTTGTAGCACTTTTTGAAAATCAATCGTCTGGAGATCAAACACTTTTGTCAACCAAAATCAATCTTTATGAAAAATGCCTTTAAAATTTTTCCGGTGCTGCTTTTATGCTTAGTCTTTTTCTCTTGCCAAGAAAATGAAGTTCCTGAAAATCTGTTAGAACAGGTAGGATTTGAAGGGACTTTACCGGATGGTGAAACCTCAAGCTTAGAGAGCAACTTTGAGGCAGAAAACACCCCAATCGTGTTTAATTTCCGAACCGACGCAGATGGAAATGGAACCATTTACCAAGGTAATGTGGCCACCCATCTAATGAAAATTAAAGAAGTTACGAGGGGTTTTGAGATATACATCAGACTCCCTGAGTTGAAATGGTCGGATCAAGCCACAAACGAATTTAATTCCAAATTCGTCTTTGAAGAAATCTATTCTTTTGACAAAGTGAAGGAGGTTTTGAAAGAAGGGGAAAAGAAAATTAATGTGATAGATTTCAACTACAATAAGGAGGATTTTGGAGCCGTACCAGATTTTATTCAGGTTTATTACGTTCCAAATGGGGCCGAAAGACCTTTTGAGTCAGGGCTGTACAATCCTTTCTTTCATGAAGGAAAATATGAAATACCAACTGACAACTTCCTTCGTGTAATAAACCAACGAGAGGGCACCTTTATAAATGACAAAGGAGAACAAAAACGTCTGCTTCTTGTAGAATTTGAACTTAAAATCCAGATGTATGAGATTCTAAACGGAGAAGGCTACGTATTTCGAGAGCCTTTGGAAGGTAAATTAAAAATGGCTTTCCGAGAGGATATTCCAGATTGGGCGAGGTAATCAATCAATTTTAATCTGATCCAGATAAAACTTCATCCGGCTGTGATCTCGTTCCAAAAAGTCGATTTTGTCAATTTTGTCCAGCTTGTGATTGTAGAACACTTCTACATATTCGTTTTCCAACAAATACAGATTGATTTTGTGCCGGTAGTAGCGAATGCCCACCACAAAAGTACCCTCCAGATAAAGGGTCTTGATCTTTTGGTGCAAGGGCAGTTGGCTGAATTCTTCCCGACTCATGTATTTCAGTTTTCAAGAAAGACTTGAAATTACCCAAATTGGTTCGTTTTATTTTTTCTCAACTCCTGTAAAACCAAAAAACCCCAGAAATTCTGAGGGCTTGGGGTGATTTTCAACCTTTTGTTTCCTTAATGAGCTACAGCCTGGAAATCTTTGATGGCCTCGCTAAAGTCCAAGACTTCCGCACCTTTCAAGACTCCAGCAACAATGCTCGACCCGGCTGCTGATCGGTAGCCTCCTGCACAGTGGATCAATACTGGCTTGCCTGTCGGAATTTCCAGTGCTCTTTCTCTCAATTCCTGAAGCGGAATATTCAGAGCTTCCTCGAAAATCGGGGAATTGGCGTGTTCATCACGGCTACGGATATCCACGATGGTAAAGGCGTCCGGATTGGATTTGAAAGCTTCTAACTCAAACGAGGTTCCTTTTTCAGTCATACCAGCAGGATTGACCACGGCTCCCTGGATCAATTGCTCGTACCCGATTTTTGCCGCCTTATAGATAAGAATCTCCAGTTCAGCGGTAGAATCTGCTACAAGGAAAAATTTCTCCTCAGGACCAACAATAGATCCCAACCATGTTTCAAACTTGCCACCGTTCATGATATTGATTGCTCCAGGAAAATGCCCCTGTACAAACTGCTCGTTTTTTCTGGCATCGATAACTAACGCCCCTTCCGGCAGAGAAGCTCCTTCCGGCCAAATGCTTACCTGAGAGATGGATCTCTGGTAAGAAGGTGCGCCTTTTTTATTCATATCCACATCATAGCCGAAGTATTTTGGGATATAAGGCTGTCCTTGAAGCAAGGAGTCCATGAAGGTCTTTTCATCCAAATCAGAGAAAGCCCAGTTTGTGGCACGCTGCTCTCCGATGGTCGATTGACGGGCGTCGCTCAGGTTTTTCCCACAAAGCGAACCGGCTCCGTGAGCAGGGAAAACCAGTACATCATCAGTCAAAGGTTTCAATTTATTCTGTACCGTGTGATACATCATTCTGGCCAATTCCTCTCGCTGAGCGGTCATGTTACCGGCTTTTTCTCTCAAGTCAGGACGGCCTACATCACCTATAAATAAGGTGTCACCCGAGAAAAGCGCATGGTCTTTTCCGTTTTCATCCTTCAACAAAATGCTGATCGAATCAGGGGAGTGGCCTGGAGTATGAAGGGCATGAAAGCTTACTTTTCCCAATTGGAAAGAATCCCCTTGGTCAAAACCGATATGTGGATATTCTGCTCCCACCAGTTTGGATACATAAATTGAGGCTCCTTCATTCTTGTGAAATTCCAAATGAGAACTCACAAAGTCAGCATGAGGATGCGTTTCGATGACGGCTACGATTTTGGCATTATTGGCTTCTGCGAAATCATAGTATTGCTGAGGATTTCTTCCCGGGTCGACCAAGGCTACTTTTCCTTCACTCAAAATAGCATAGCTTGCGTGAGCCAGGCCTTCGTCATAAAACTGTTGGATATTCATAGGTATTATTTATTGTTTTCAAATTATGATACAAAGATATAATGGATCAGATTGGCTTATTGGTGA
>CAYONF010000114.1:0-5448 GCA_964405255.1 uncultured Limnohabitans sp.
CTCGAGATCAAACTAAATGGTGCTCCCGTGATTCCCGAAGAATTGGTCCTCGGGGGAGCTTTTTTAGAGAGAAATCCGATTTTGGGCTTGCCTTCCAACTTTAATCCAGACCGGATTATCAAACTGGCCAATCTGGAAAAAACCGCCGAGACGATGGAGGAGCGGATTTATATCCATACGGACCGCAGACACTACTGGCCTGAGGAAAATCTGTACTTCAAGGCATACCTGAACTATGCCAATCCGATTCTCTCCGAAGAGCTGAGTACCGTACTTCATCTGGAATTGTTGGACAGCACCGGTAACCGATGGGCACATCAGGTAGCAGAGATTCGTGCAGGAGTGGCGACGGGTGAGCTTCAGGTGCCGGTGGTGGACCGTGGAGGCAATTTCATGTTGAGAGCGTACACGGCCTGGGGACAAAATTATTCCGGGGCGGATGTTTTTCTCCCTATTCAGATCCTCGGGCATCAGCGGCAGCCTCAGGCAGCTCCTTATCAGCTTGAAGCACAGGGCGTCGGTATCTTCTCTGACAAGCAGAGCTATGCGGGAGGGGATAAGGTGAGGCTTAATATCATGGCGCTCAACCCGGCAGGCAATCCTGCCAATGCTCACTTATCGGTATCCGTTTTGGACCTGAATCAAGCTGTGGCTATCCCTGAATCTCAGGGCATGTCCATGGCTTTTGTTCCGAAAAAAGCCAATCGCCCATTCGGCGAGTTTATCCCTGTTGAGCGGGGATTTTCTCTGCAAGGGCAGCTTTTGAATGCCAAAGGACAGCCTGCTGAGGGCAAAGTAAAAGCCTTTGTCAATGGGTATACGGATGTACGAAATCTCAGCACTGATCGGGAAGGCCGATTTGATTTTCCCACGGTAGATTTTAGAGGGAAGTTTGAGATTGCCCTTCAGGCTACCGATAAGGAAGTCCGCCCTATTCGAAACATCAGCCTTGAGATCAAAGATTATCCTGCTTCCTCTCTCCCGACTACGCTGAGTTATCCGGGCATTGTGGTTCGTGGGATTCAGCGATTGCCCGATGCCCGGACTCTCCCGGGGCTTGGGGAGGGTGAAATACTGATGGAAGAAGCGATCATCGAAGACAAGCGAGAAATTTCAGTGGGGCCGATGATCTATGGAAGACCCGACAAAGTGGTGGAGACCAAGGATCTTTTCCTCAACGGCACTCCGATCCAGTTTCTCTATGCGCTGGCCGGCCAAGTCGCAGGAATGCAGATCATAGGTAGTCCACCTTCGATTCGATTTCGTGGCGGTGAGCCGTTGATTTTAATCAATGGCACTCCAGCCAGCTCGGTGAGTGGCTCCACCTTGGGAGGAGGCGGTGGGGGAAGGACTGCCTTTGATGTGATCAATGGTCTGGATGTCCTGACCATCGAGCGGGTGGAGGTCATTCGCCGCTTGGTGCCCCAGTATGGCGACCAAGGTCGAAACGGCATCATTTCCATTATTTTGAAAACCAATATGGATCAGTCTCAGGCGCTTCAGGCAGGCATGAATGAATATACCCTGTTTGACCTTAAGGGATATTCAGAAGAGCGAACCTTCGAAGAAGCCGAAAAAAGTAGGCCGGAATTGCCATTTTTGGCACCTTATCGTCCTACCTTGTACTGGAATCCGAGACTTGTAGCCCAAGAGTCCCGTATGTCACAGCAAATTGAGGTTACGCTCAATCCCGAAGCCGGACCGATTTATGTCGAAATCCGGGGAATCACGGACTTGGGGGTTCCGGTTTTTGGTAGTTTTATCCTTAACCAAACACCCCTTTCTAACCAATGATCGGGAAACATGTTCTCTTTCTTTCCCGTTGGTTTTCGAAAAAAAAATCTAAAGTGGGCTTTGAGCTTTGCTTTGCCTAATCCATATCCTACCACGTCCCTTCTGCCCCAACTCCAACCTCGATGTTCAAAAAGTCCCTCCTCATCCTGCTGCTTTTGATCGGATTTATCCATGTTTCTTTCAGCCAATCCGGAACTGTCACCGGTACGGTCAAGGATGCGGAGACTGGAGAAACCTTGCCTTTTTGCAGTGTTTTCATCAACAACACGACCATCTCCACTGTCACCGACATGGAAGGAAAGTTTGTCCTCGCCGGACTGGCGCCGGGACCGGTGGAAATCGGATTTTCATTTTTAGGATACACTGCCGAAACCAAGACAGTGACCATCAATCCCGGCGGAACGGTGACTCTGAATCTAAGCATGAAGCCTTTTGCTCAGGAACTTTCTGACGTGGAGATCAAGGCTTCCCGCGACAAAAACTGGGAAAGGGAGCTTCGCAAATTCGAGAATCTTTTTTTGGGAATAGACGAGGCTGCCAGTCAGACTCAGTTGTTGAATCCTTGGGTCATTGATTTTCCCACACCTACAGAAAAAGGTGCTTTTGTGGCTTCGGCAGCGCTTCCGATTGAGATCGAAAACCGGTACCTGGGTTATAAAATCTATTTTAACCTGAAGGAGTTTTTGGACGCTCCAACCAATTACCGGATCGTGGGAGCAGCAAGATTTGAAGAACTCAGCCCGGAGTCCGATGCCCAAAAGTCCCAATGGGAGAAAAATAGGGCCGATGTCTATCGCAAGTCACCCATGAATATGTTTCGCTCCATTCTCAGGGGCACCCAGGAACGGGAGGGATTTTACCTTTATGGAGACAAAGCGGGCGGCTCCGCTTCTCGCAACATGCGTTCGGATATCTTTGCCAATGAATTGGGCAAGTCGGTGGTTCCCTACAAAGTGGACAGTCTGGTCAAGCCTGCCCCTGCGCCGGGGCAGTTTTTGATTGCGATGAAGGGCCGGATCGAGATCCATTACCAAAAAGGTTTTGCGCAAGCCAATACCTACCGCGATGCGCCTTATCCGATTTCTTGGCTTGAAGTGGAGGGAGGTCAGGTCAGGGTCAGAGCCAATGGCATGGTGCTCAATCCCGAGAAACTGGTGTTCTCAGGTGACATGGACCGCAAGCGCATTTCCTCCCTCCTCCCACTCGACTATAATGCCGAAAAGGCCATTCAGCTGATGGACCTGGCCAAGACAGCCAAAAACTACCAAGAGAAAGTCTACCTCCATACCGATAAGCCTTATTATTATGCAGGGGATCAGGTGTTTTTCAAAGGGTATTTCAAATATGGGAATCCTTACCTGAGAGACGAGCTGAGCAAGGTGATGTACCTGGAGGTGATCTCGGCTGACCGGGATATTGTTCTGGAGAAAAAGTTCCAAATCCGCGATGGCGTGGTTGTCGGAGATTTTTACCTGCCTGATTCTCTCGGGGAAGAAAAATATTTCCTACGCGCCTACACCAACTGGATGCGAAACTATGGACCAAATCATTACTTTTTTCAGCCCCTAAGTATCCTCGACCCCTACAAGCGAGTAGCTCCGGAAGAGTCAGTTTCCTCTTGGCAAAATGTCAATGCCTCCTTGGTCACGGACAAAGCTGAGGTGGGCACACGGGAAAAAGTAAACGTGACCCTCTCGGTCTTTAAGCAGCAGGGAATACCGATGCCAGCCATCCTTTCGGTCAGTGTGTGGGATGCTGAGCAGATCGTACCGATCCGACAAAATGCCGAAATGGCCAATATTCTCGATCTCCAGGGTGTGCCGGAGGAGTTGGGACTTGACCGATTTTCTTTTCCGATCGAAAAAAGCCTCAGCCTCTCAGGTACAGTTTTGGACGACAAGGGAAAAGGAACCGCTGCCGAAGTGACCGCTTTTGTCAATGATTTTCAGGGAATGATTGAGCTGGAATCAGCTTCTGATGGGACTTTTTCTCTGGATAACATGGAATTTTTTGGTCCTATGAAATTGGCTTTCGTGGCTGCTGACAGAAAAGGCCGTCCGCTTAAAACCGATTTAATCACACCCCTCAAGGCTCCGGTAGCATTGCCTTTAGAGGCCTATTTCCCCAAACTGATCACCCTTGCCAACCCACTTCGAATCCGGGAACTGACGGAGGAGGTTTCCTTGGATTCAGCAGCTAAATCGGACAATAAAAAACCGGAAAGCAAGCAAGCAATCTATGGAAGTCCTGACTTTGTGGTTAAGGGTGAAGATCTGACCAAAACGGGTGTCAATACGGACTTGGTTAATAGCTTGGCTGGCAATGTACCCAGCATGCAGGTAACTCAGGTGGGTGCTACAGGCCAGCAGCAAATCCGGATTAGAGGAGGTTCTGTTTCCTCGAGGGGTACAATGGAACCTGTCGTGATGGTCAACGGGGCCATCATGAACGGGGGTGCGGGCTCCAGTGCAGCAGATAACCTGCGAAACATCAATCCATTTGACATCGATCGGGTGGAGGTCGTCACCCGGATGGCTCCTATGCTCGGGGATCAAGGGCGTAATGGCATCATCGCCGTATATCTCAAAGACAACCTCAACATGGGAGCGGGAGATATGCCTGGAATCAAAGAGTTCCTCGTGCAAGGTTACCAGCCAACCGGGACTTATATCCCGCTGGATCACCAGCAGCTCACCACTCCGATTGAGAAAGATGATCGTCAGACCTTGGCATGGTTCCCCTACTTGGTAGCGGATGAGCGGGGTACGGTATCTTTTAGCTTTGATACCAATGACTCCGGTGGTCCCGTTGTCGTGGAGGTCAGAGGGCTGGGAGTAGATGGCGAGATTGTATCCGGCACTTTTCTACTTTTTCAAAAGTAGAGGAGCTAAGTCTAATTCCATTAATTTTGGCCATGCTAAAATCCTTCATCGTGGTGACTCTCCTAGCATTGCCGATCGCAGCATCTGCTCAGCTGAGTGTGGGAATTAGGGGAGGATATGCCACTTCCTCGTATAGTTATCAGGCGACCGCCTCCAACAGAAGTACCACCGTGGACGGTATCGGAGCACCGACTTTTGCATTCGTTGTAGAGTATTTCAATTCCAAAAATGCCGGTGTGGAGCTAAATATTCAACAGTTAACCTTGGGTTTTCGGCAGGCAAACGGAGATGGAGAACTGAATCAAAGTGAACTAACCTACCTGAAGACACCTTTTTTGGCCAGCTTCTTTGCGGGAAGGTCTGGGAGATTCCAGATTAAGTTTGGACCTCATTTGGGATATTTACTCCAAGCAGAGGATTTGACAAGGGAATATTCCGGAGCTACACCCCCAGAACTGCCAACTTATGGCGGGGAGGGCGACGATCCCAACAAATTCATGTACGGAATCACTGCTGGAGCAGGTATTTCTAAATTGTTTGGCAAAAGTACCATTTCAGGGGAGGTCCGGTTTGCCTACGATTTCACCAATCCGGAGTCCCAGGATCGGGTTTTTGATATGAGATCCACCAACCTCGAATTCACGCTGGCTTATCTTTTCCGGATCAAGGAAAGGAAAGAATAGAACCTCCGCAGGTGTTCAATCTCCCCTTTGGATTCAAGCCTTTATCCTTTGCCTTTGCCGGGCTAAACTTTACCTTTGATTCTCCAGTC
>CAYONF010000114.1:5548-9868 GCA_964405255.1 uncultured Limnohabitans sp.
TGAAAATTCAAATTATCAACGGACCCAATCTGAATTTGCTCGGAAAGCGGGAACCTGAAATCTACGGGAGCGAAACTTTCGAAGATTACTTTGAGCAATTGCAAAAGCGATTTCCCCAAGTCGAACTTCGGTATTTCCAAAGCAATGTGGAGGGAGAGCTGATCTCCAAGATTCACGAAGTCGGTTTTGACTTCGACGCCATTTTGCTCAATGCGGGTGGTTATACCCATACTTCGGTGGCGATTTCTGATGCCATTGCCGGGGTAACGACTCCTGTACTCGAAGTACACATATCCAATATTTACAAGCGCGAAGAGTTTCGTCACAAGAGCATTATTTCCAAATCCTGCGTCGGAATGATTTCCGGCCTTGGGCTCAAAGGCTACGAACTCGGCGTGATGTATTTTCTCAATTCTCCAGACCTATGATCACCTTTGCCCCAGGACCGTCCAAAGTTTACGACGCGCTTCCCAACTACCTGCAGGATGCCTACCATCAGGGAATCCTCAGTGCCAATCACCGCAGCAGTGCATTCATGCAGCTTTATCAGGAGACCGAGCAGTTGATGCGCGAAAAGCTCCACATGCCGGCCGATTACAAACTGTTGTTTACTTCCTCGGCGACCGAGAATTGGGAGATCATTTCCCAATCCGTCGTGGAGCAGGCAAGCTTTCATATTTACTCCGGTTCCTTCGGAAAAAAATGGTTTGAATACGCCAAGCACATTGTTCCGGCTTCAGCGGGCATGAAAATCGAAGCCAACCAATCGGTGGATGTGGCCCATCTGGAAATAGGTGAAGCGTTTGATCTCATTGCCATCACCCAAAATGAGACTGCCAATGCCTCCCAGGTGCCGATGACGGTCATTGAAGAAATCGGAAGAAAATATCCGGAGAAAATGATCGCAGTGGATACCACTTCTTCCATGGCTGGAATCGAACTGGACTTCAGCTTGGCAGATATCTGGTATGCCTCCGTGCAAAAATGCTTCGGGCTGCCAGCAGGTTTGGGCCTATTGATTCTTTCTCCAAAAGCTATCGAAAAGACCGAGCGGAAAGGAGAAAAGGGCCGATACAACAGTCTGACCTTTATGCTGGAAAATGCAGCCGGATACCAGACCCATTACACGCCTAATGTGTTTGGGATTTACCTTCTAAACCGGGTTTTGAAGGATATGGAGGAGATCCATCATGTCGATGCCAGAATCCGGTCAAGAATGCGGAAGCTTGAAAACTGCATTGCCCAGTCTTCCAAATTCCGAATGCTGGTGGACAATGACCAAACCCGAAGCTCCACGGTCATGGCCGTGGCTGGTTCAGAAGAGCTCATTTCTGCGGTGAAAAAAGCAGCCGAGAAAGAAGGCATGCAGCTGGGCAGCGGCTATGGTCCGCTCAAGCCGACCAGTTTCCGAATTGCCAACTTCCCGGCGATTACTGACGGGGAGTTTGATCGACTGATTGAGTTTTTGAAAAACTACTAAGAAAAATGCCCGGTTAGTGACGGGCATTTTTTCTTTCTAGATATCAGAGAGCTTGTTGGTCTTGGAGAGCAGGAGATAGTCTGCGATCACCAGGGCAGCCATGGCTTCTACGATTGGCACTGCCCGGGGCACCACGCAGGGATCGTGGCGACCTTTTCCGCTAACCGTGACAGTCTCTCCGGCTTCGTTGAGGGATTCCTGATCCTGCATGATGGTGGCTACTGGCTTAAAAGCAACCCGGAAGTAGATGTCTTCTCCGTTGCTGATGCCTCCCTGAATCCCGCCGGAATGGTTGGAAAGGGTATGGACTTTTTCGCCTTCCTTGACAAAGGTATCGTTGTGTTGGGATCCGCGCATTTTCACCCCTTCAAATCCGCTTCCGTACTCAAAGCCCTTTACGGCGTTGATGCTGAGCATAGCCTTGCCCAATTCGGCATGAAGCCGGTCAAAAACGGGTTCGCCCAAGCCTGGAGGTGTGTTTTTGATGACACAGGTTACTACGCCGCCGATGGTATCCCGATCCAAGCGAACCGAATCGATGAGGGTGATCATTTTTTCGGCCATTTCCTGATCCGGGCACCGCACGATGTTTTCTTCAGCCAAATCCAGATTAAGCTCTGTGTAGGGTTTTTCCAAAGTCAAATCCCCAACTTGAGAGACGTAGGCCTGGATTTTTACCCCTTTGGCAGCCAAAAACTGCTTGGCAATCGCACCGCCGGCCACCCGAGCGGCAGTCTCCCGGGCGCTGGATCTTCCTCCCCCTCGGTAATCCCGGATTCCGTACTTTTCAAAGTAGGTGTAATCTGCATGGGAAGGGCGAAACTTATCTGCGATGTGGGAGTAGTCTTTGCTTTTCTGATCAGAGTTTTGGATCACGATCCCGATTGGAGTTCCGGTGGTTTTTCCCTCAAATACCCCGGAAAGAATTTCGATTTCGTCTTCTTCTTTGCGCTGGGTGGTGATTTTGGATTGACCGGGCTTCCTGCGCTGCATTTCCAGACGTATTTGTTCCTCATTGAGATCCAAGCCTGCGGGGCAGCCTTCCACAATAGCTCCTAACGCTTTGCCGTGTGATTCCCCGAAGGTGGTAAGCCTGAAAATCCTGCCGAATGAATTTCCCATTATTTCTTCTTGATTATGATGACTGCCAGCAAAGCAACCGCTCCCAACAGGAGGAGGTTGATGGCGGTCATGAAGTAGTATTTGTATTGTTCGTTTGCGAACTGATTGCTTTCTGTATCGATCCGGTCGTAGATGCCTCCCAGCCGTTGACCCGAAAGGGCCTGATTGACCTTGCTTTCTCCGGAAACGATGATTTTAGCCTGAGGCTTCAGGGTATCATACACAGCTCTCGCCGGATCAAAATAAATCCAGTTGAAGTGGTCGGACAAGTCGTATTCTCCGGCTTCGTTGATGGTGATGAAGTAGTTGAATTCCTTGATCCCAGACACTCTGCCATACCCCCGGTTGATTTGCTGTCGGACATTGGGATCAAAAGTGTTCAGGTTAGCCCCAGGCATGCGTTTGGGAGCAGAGACTGAATTGATATTACCCACTCCGTTGATTCCAAAGTTATAGTCGAAACCTTGGCCTGTTTCTACCTCCAGCGTGCTGACATTCTCTCTCAATTGGAAAACGCCCACGCTGACTTCGTTTTTGAGGGGGTGGGGAGGCAAAGGTTTAACCGTGATGGTTTGGGGATTGGAATAGAACGTCTTGAAGTCCTCCTGACGGTTGGCTCCGAATAAGGAGGGGTTTTTGGCCACTTTGTATTTGATCATTTCCCAGGGTACCCGGGGGATTTCGATCGTACCTTCTGAAAACGGGAAAAATGAAGCTTCATACACCTTGTATCGGACCCATCGTTTTCCGTTGATTTCAACCACCTCGGGTTCGATGTTGGTAATGTTGAAGTTTTCTTCCCAAGCATTGTTGGGTTTTAGTTTTTTCAGGACAGCATCCAATTGCTTCCCCGGTTCATAAAACTGAAAGGGAGCTTGATTTTGCTCAGACATGTAAAATGCCAGGTTGAGATTGAATCCTTCACCGGCAAAGATTTCCTTTTTGTCCACTGAGACAGAAAAGAATGCATCATCCTCCAGTTCGACATATTCTGGCTCTTCGGCTGCCCGGCCAAAGAAATCTGCAAATGGGTCAACCATATTTCCGCCCAAGCCCTGAGTACTCACCGCATCGCCTACAGTGATTCGCTTTCCCGGGGAAGAAAAGGATGCTCCATTGATCAAGACCGAAAAATTACCTAATGTGAATTGGCCTTTGCGGGAAGGTTTGTAATACTGGATGATGCTGTTGGAGCTGCTCATCTGTCCATTGATGATGTTCATGGACGAGGATTGGGATAAGCCCTGCTTTTGGAAACCGGGGATCTCCGGGAACTGATCGTAGGATTTGATTTTGTCGTTGGACAAGGTGACTTTGATGGTAAAGGTTTCATTGAGTCCGATTTCATCCGGACCCAATTCAATCTGCACTTCCTGCGCCTGTGAAAAATTCACAAACAGGAAGGCCATACATACGAAAGCAAGACGAAGCATCGTTTTGGTCATGGATGCGAAAATAGGGAATATTATCTTCTCGGGAGCCTCCAAAATAACGCAACATACGTGGAAAAGACCTCGTAGGAAACCTTAAAATCAGTTAATAAACCCAAATCCAACGTGTATGATAGAATATGTGAAGACCATTTTGCAAAAAGTCAGCTTTAGCAAGTATCTGTTTGAGCGGGAATTGAAGAAAGGACTTCGGTATTTGATGCCGGCGGAAATCGAAGAGTTTAGAGATTGGTGCTATGAGATGTTTGGCATCAGCCATCAGCCCAT
>CAYONF010000115.1:0-9830 GCA_964405255.1 uncultured Limnohabitans sp.
AGGTTTCTTCAAAGACACAGGTGGCAACTGGGTTTTTGTCCTCAATCCAACCACTGGGAATGCCGAAAAGCGAACCATAAGACTGGGCCGCAAAAATCCTGAATTTTATGAGGTACTCGAAGGCTTGGTTGAAGGTGAAAAAGTCATCATCAGCGGTTATGAAAATTTTGGGGATAATGAGGTTCTGGAGATGAAGTGAGGATTGGGACGGTAGACGGTAGACCGAAGACGGAAGACGGAAGACGGAAGACTGGAGACACAAGAGACCGAAGACGGAAGACTGGAGACACAAGAGACCGAAGACCGAAGACTGGAGACACAGGAGACCGAAGACCAAGGACGGATGAAGCTTAAGTAGTCTTTCTGACCAGAATTTAAAATAGTGAGCTATGGAAAATGAAAAAGGGTTCAAGTTTGAAAAATTGCTCATTTGGCAACGGGCGATGGAGCTGGGAGAAGAGGTAAACCTTTTAGCTAAGGAATTCCCAAAAGATGAATTGTACAATTTATCCTCTCAAATCCGAAGAGCTGTCGATTCTATAGCATTGAATATCGCAGAAGGATCTATTGGCCAAAGTGATCCTGAACAGAGAAAATTTATAGGTTACTCATTGAGGTCATTAGCTGAAGTCATTACCTGCCTTTATAAAGCAAAGAGTAGAAAATACATTAATGAGGAAGGATTTAGAAAACTATATTCCGATTCCTTCAACCTGATGAATATGATTATTGGATTTCAAAAAAATATAAAATAAAAAACGCAACTAAGATTGGATTTTCGATGACTTCTGTCTTCGGTCTTCGGTCTTCAAACTTAAAAACTATGGAAAACGTTATCAAAACAGTAAATCTTCGAAAGCTCTATGCAACCGAAGAAGTGGAAACTACCGCATTGGACGGAATCCAAATCGAAATCAAAAAAGGCGAATTCGTCGCCATCATGGGCCCATCAGGCTGTGGAAAATCCACCTTGCTGAATATCATCGGCCTATTGGACAATCCTGATGGAGGAGAGTATTATTTCCTCGATCAGGAAGTAGCCAAATTCTCAGAGCGTCAGCGTTCGGCCTTGAGAAAAGGAAACATCGGATTTGTGTTTCAATCCTTCAATTTGATCGATGAATTGACTGTATTTGAAAACGTAGAACTCCCGCTTCTTTACCTCAAAATCCCATCTGACGAGCGAAAGAAAAAAGTGGAAGAAGTACTCACCCGCATGAACATCATGCACCGTCGCAATCACTTTCCGCAGCAGTTATCCGGTGGTCAGCAGCAGCGTGTGGCTATTGCACGTGCGATTGTAGCTAAGCCGGCTGTGATCCTCGCCGACGAACCCACCGGTAACTTGGACTCCACCAATGGGGAAGAAGTAATGAGACTTCTTGAAGAGCTGAATAACGAGGGAACCACCATCGTGATGGTAACCCACTCTCCGCACGATGCCAACTATGCCCACCGAATCATCAATCTATTTGATGGAAAAGTGGTGACGGAGAATATCCGGGAGCAGTTTCATGTTTGAGGTTGGGGAGTAAGGAAGTAGGGAGGTTAGGAAGTTGGTTTATCCTTCGAGTCTGCATCTCCTTTTTTGGTGTCCTTTTTAGTTTTCAAAGTTGCCCGAAAAGCTCCCATGCTGTTCATGAAAGTGTAGGCTTGAGCATAAAAGTTGGAAAATTCAGCCTCTGACAGGTATTTTCTTCTATTGGCTTTGTGAAGGCAAGTGACTACTTCGGCTAAAGAGCGAAGAGAATAGCCTATGAATTTTCTGAATTCTTTGATCGATTGGCCGGTCGAGCCTTCGGCTATATTCAAAGCGATTGAGTCTGCAGCTCTTCTAATTTGGGAGGTCAAATTGTATTTCTCTTCTAAAGGAAATTTGCCTGAAGTTTCAAAAATCAACTCTCCAAAATCCATCGCTGTATGCCAAATTCTCAGTTTCTCAAATTTGAAAGTTTCCATATAGGGAGGATTTTAATCGGTTTAAAAATTTGAAAATCAATTTATTGAATTGGATTAGATGATCAAAATCCCTCTCTAATCTCAGAGCGTTTCTTCTTGCCAACCTCCAAACTCCCATACCTCCAAGCATCCCAACTCCCACACCTCCTAACCTCCCCACTTCCTGTCTTCCAAACTACCCGACTTCATGCTCCGCCACTATCTGTTACTCGCTATCCGGAATTTCCGCAAGTTCAAATCCATCTTCTTTATCAATCTTTTGGGGCTGACCTTGGGTTTGACCACAGTGATCCTAATTTCAATGTGGGTCAAGGATGAACTCAGCATCAATCGCTACCATGAGCATTCGGATAGGATCTACACCGTGCTGACCAATCATGACAATTCGGGTGGTGTGGTGACTTGGTCCATTACCCCGGCCGATATGGCAGAGGCCATGAAGGCAGAGTTGCCGCAAGTGGAACTTGCAGCAGGGACTTCCCCATTCATTTCCGGGGTAGTCTTAGAGACCGGAACAGAAAAGATCGACGCTTCGGGTTTGTTTGTGGATCAGGCGTATTTGGATCTGTTTAGCCATGAATTTTTGTTGGGCAACAAGTCCAAAGCGCTGACAGGGATCAATTCGGTGACTTTATCCGAATCGATGGCCAGGAAGCTTTTTGGAACCTCAGAAAATGCCATTGGCAAATCCCTGAAATGGCAGGTTTTTGATTTTCAAAATGAAGTGGAAGTCACCGGGGTGTACCGTGATTTTGGTTCGAAGGATGTCGAAAAGCCTGATTTTTTGCTTTCTTTCCCGTATTTCAAAGAAATGCTTGGGGACGATGCCCACTGGGATAATTTCAACGCATCGACCTACGTACTGCTTGCTGAAGGAACTGATCCCGAGGCATTCAATGCCGAACTAGCCAATTTCATCAAGAAAAAAACAGAGGGTTCCAATGTGACTCCTTTCGTCCAGTTGTTTGCAGACACTTACCTCTACGGAACTTACGAAGACGGTAAGGTTGCAGGTGGCCGAATCAATTACATCTGGGTCTTTTCAGCCATTGCCCTGTTTATTCTTTTGATTGCCTGCATCAATTTCATGAACCTAACCACGGCTCGATCCATGGGAAGAGCCAAGGAAATCGGAGTTAAAAAGTCCATGGGAGCGAGTCAGGGAGGGATATTCGGACAGTTTATGGTGGAGTCTCTTTTGTTAGCTTTTTTGGCCATACTATTGGGATTGGCCTTGGTTTTTATTCTTCAGCCGGTGTTCAACAAAGTCACTTTGAAGGAGCTTAACCTGAACTTCACTTGGAATGAAATCCTTTTGCTGGCCGGAATTTGGGCTTTGGCAGGACTCATGGCAGGAATTTACCCCTCGATATACCTCTCCAGGTTTCGCCCGGTTCAGATAATGAAAAGTACGCTTAAAGGCAGTTTTGCTGAGCTTTTGGCCAGAAAAGGACTGGTGGTTTTTCAGTTTGGAATATCCATGGTCCTGATCATTGGCGTCTTGGTTATCGGCAAGCAGATGAATTACATCCAAAGCCAAAATCTCGGTTATAACCAATCTCATCTGGTACAGATTCCCGCTGAATCTGTCCCTAAGTCCCAATTACCTGCGGTTTTGGAGCAGATAAAAGGAGTTCCCGGAGTCCAAAATGTCTCGAGCCTTTCCCACCCCCTGATCGGACTGATGAGCTCCACGATTGGATTGAAGTGGGAGGGGAAAGATCCGGATGAGGAAGTGAAGTTTGAAAATATTTCGGTCAACATGGGTCTCATCGAGACAATGGGTTTTGAAATGAGTTCCGGGAGGACTTTTTCCCCTGAATTCGGCGAAGAAAACACCAAAATCATCCTCAATGAAGCGGCAGTAAAAACCATAGGATTTGAAAACCCGGTAGGTCAGATTGTAAACCTATGGGGCAATGACATGGAAGTGATCGGAGTGGTGAAAAATTTCCATTTCGAGTCGCTGAAAGAAACCGTAAAACCCGCATTCATCAAATACGATCCGGGTTTTGCACAACGGATTATGATTCGGATTCAGCCTGAAAATCAGAAGGAAACTCTTGCCGGAATCGAAGACGTATTCGATACGGTTTTGGGTCAAAAACCTGAAGTCAGTTTCCTGGATGAAGCCTATCAATCTCTGTATGTTCAGGAGCAGCGTATTTCTGTTCTGTCCGAATACTTTGGATTCGTGGCCATCTTCTTATCCTGTTTGGGACTTTTCGGTTTGGCTGCCTTCACTGCAGAAAGCCGAAAAAAAGAAATCGGTGTTCGGAAGGTTTTGGGAGCTTCCTTGGGTGGAATCATGACTTTGATTACCAGGGATTTTGTACGCTTGGTACTGATTTCAGTGGCCCTTGCTCTTCCCTTAGGCTGGTATTTGGCCAATTCCTGGCTTCAGACCTATGCTTTTCAAACCCAGCTGAGCTGGTGGATTTTTGCCGGAGCGGGTCTACTCTTAGTGTTGATTGCCGTGCTGACGGTGAGTTTCCAGGCATTTAAGGCGGCATCTTCCAATCCCGTTCATTCCCTTCGCAGCGAGTGAAGGAAGTAGCTAGACATAAGTATCAAGATATTAGATACTAGTATCAAGAGCCGAGAAACAAGAGACAAAGACAGGAATCAAAGGCATCGGTAATCAAGAGACAAGAATCCGAACTCTGAAACCCAAACTTTGAACTCTGAACCCTGAACATAAAAAACTTCCCAACCTCCTTACATCCAAACATCTGTTCCTCCCAACTTCCCAACTCTCATGCTAACCAACTATCTGAAAATCGCACTCCGGGGCTTTACCAAACATAAGCTCACGTTTTTTATCAATACGCTCGGACTTTCGCTGGGCTTATGGGCTACTATCCTGATCGGACTTTGGGTCAAAAGCGAATTCGAAGTCGGAAAGGGACTTCCGGGAATCGAGCAGGCCTACCGTGTGATGGAACACCAATCCTACGGGGCCCAAATTTTCACCACCAATTCTACCCCGGGCATTCTGGCGGAATCCATGAAAGAAAACCTGGCAGAGGTGGAGCGGGCGGCCACGTATTCCTGGCCTGAAAACAATCTTTTTGTCAGTGGAGAAAACCGGGTGAAGCTCACTGGATTTTATGCCGGTGAGGATTATCTCCACATCATGCAGTACCCTTTAGTCTATGGTAATCGGGACGTTGCCCTCACTGATAAATCCCATATTGTTCTTACCGAGGAAGGAGCAATGAAGCTTTTTGGAAAGACGGATGTACTCGGAGAGTCGGTGGAAATGGTGACCAATGATGGCCGTGAACTCATGGTCGTTCAGGGAGTTTTGGAAAATCCCGGAAACAAAGTAGCCTCCAATTTTGAGTACATTATTCCTTACAAAGTCATGTTTGACAAGCCATACAACGAGTGGCTTAAGTATTGGGGAAACAATGGGCCGAGCACGATCCTCAAACTTCATGCAGGTACCGACGCGGAAAAATTCTCCGCCTCGATCAAAGACTATATTCTCAAGCAAAAGCAGGAGGAAAATGAAGGAAGCAATGTGGAGCTGTTTGTTTTTCCACAAAGCGAAATCTACCTCCATGGATCTTGGAAGGATGGAAAACTCGAGGAAGGTCGGATCAAAAATGTCAAGCTGTTTTCACTTATCGGTTTTTTCATTCTGATCATTGCCTGCATTAATTTCATGAATCTTTCAACGGCCAAATCTCAGAAACGGGCCAAAGAAGTCGGGGTCAGAAAAGTCTCTGGAGCCGACAAAAGCTCCTTGGTTTCCCAGTTTCTCAGTGAATCCCTTTTGGTTACCCTTTTTTCTGGGTTGCTGGCTATGATTCTTGTTCAGGCGACCCTTTCGGTCTTCAATAATCTGACCGGGAAATCACTCAGTATTCCATTTTCGGATTTGATATTCTGGTTCCAGTTGGTTGGGGTGTTGGCCTTCACCGGATTGGTGGCAGGAAGTTACCCGGCATTTTATCTCTCTGCGACGAAGGTGGTTTCTGTTTTCAAAAACCACGTGAAGGGAAGCAAAAACGTCGTTTTGGCAAGAAAAGGGCTGGTGCTTTTCCAGTTTATCTTGGCTACCGGGCTGATTGTTTCCACCGTTGTGATTTTCCGACAGATCAATTACGCCCTCAATCAGAACTTGGGTTATGAAAAAGAGCAGTTGATCATCGTGCCTCTAGAGGGTTTTTTTGATAAATATGAAATCTACAAAAGCCAGCTGGAAAATCTTCCACAAGTCGAATCTGTGACCCGAAGCACTCACACCTTGTTGGGAAGAAACAGTAACACAGGAGGTGTGGAGTGGGAAGGCAAGGATCCGGACTTCAATGCCTTGTTTGAGCGCATTTTGGTGGATTATGATTTTGTGGAGACACTGGGAATGTCGATGGTCGAAGGAAGTGATTTTTCAAAGGAAAAAGGCTCTGATTCTACCCAATCGGTGATTCTCAACCGAAAGGGCTTTGAAATTGTAACCCAAAACAATCCCGATCTGCGTACCCTTACCATCAACGGGGAAACCCGGCAAATCACCGGGGTAGTGGAAGACTTCCACTTCCAAAGTTTCCACCAATCCATGGAGCCTGCGTTTATTTTACTGGACCCGAGTTTTGCATTTAATGTGTTCATCCGGGTCCAGCCTGGAGATATTCAGGAGACCTTAGCCTCCATTCAGAAAATCACCGAGGAGCTTAACCCGGTCTTTCCATTTTCCTACAAGTTTGCGGATGAGAACTATGCCAGTCTCTACCAAGACGATGTGCGTCTGAGAGACTTAGCGCAATACTTCAGTGTCTTGACCATTTTGATTTCTTGCCTTGGTCTTCTTGGGCTTTCGGCTCACGTTGCAGAGCAAAAAACCAAGGAAATCGGAATCCGAAAAGTGTTGGGAGCTTCCACACTGTCCATTTTGAATGTGATCAATCGGGAGTTTATAGCCATTGTGGCGATTTCCATCCTAATCGGATCTGGGTTTGCCTATTGGATCATGAGTGATTGGCTGGAAGGATACGCATATCGGATCGATTTTGAATGGTGGTTTATTGGATTCGCTGCGGCCATCATCATGGGGATTGCTATGCTTACCGTGGGATTGCAATCGCTCAAAGCTGCACGTTCCAATCCCGTGAACGCCATCAAGACCGAATAAGACATAAGACTTAAGAATCAAGACATAAGACACAAGACGCAAGACGCAAGAATCAAGACCCAATACATAAAAACTGCTCACCACTTACTATTAACTATTAACTAATAACCACCTCCATACTTCCTAACCTCCAAACTACTACCATGTTCCTCAACTACCTCCGAATTTCATTTCGAAGTCTCCTAAAACGCAGGCTGTTTACCTTGGTCAATCTGCTCGGTCTGGTGCTGGGATTGGTGACTTTTCTGGTTCTTTTCGCCTACGTCGCTACGCAATGGAGTTACAATGATTTTCATTCCCTCAAAGACGACATCTTTCGAATCGTAGTCACCGAAGGGGATGGAAACTATGAAACCTATCTTCCTCCCGGTTATGCGGCCATCATTGAAAACAATTTTGAACAAGTCGAGTCTGTCAACCGAATCGCTGAGGGAATTGCATCCGGATTGATCGCGGTACCGGACACGGACTTGGCTTTTTCCGAGGAGAATATCAACCTGGTGGATGGGGACTTTTTTCAGGTTTTCTCTTTCCCAAAGACCAGAGGAAATGCAGATCTAAACACTCCAAATACCGCTGTTATCACAGAGACCATGGCCGAAAAGCTCTTTGGCAATCAGGACCCTGTTGGCAAAGTATTCACCCTGAGCAATCAGTTTGGAAAAACAGAACTCTCAGTGACCGGTGTCATCGAGCCCATCACGGATCGTTCTGATCTTCAGGGGGATGTTTTTGTGTCCATTCATACCCTTGATAACCCGGCAAATCGATTAGGAAATGACTGGGCAGATCCGAATGGATTGGAATCGGGATTTGTCAATCTTTTTCTCCTGACCCAACCTGGGATCAGTTCGGAATCGCTTGCCGCGCAATTGAGCACATTTATCCAAAAAAATCCCGGATCCGAAAAAACCCAAATTCTCCTCCAGCCCCTCGAAGACTTACACTTGGGAAGTAGTCTCAGCGATCCGCTTCCCAGTACTTCGGAGATGGGTTCAGTGTTGGTTTTCTTGGCTATTGCTGTGTTGATTTTAAGTATAGCCTATGTCAATTACCTCAACCTATCTTCAGCATCTATTCTGACACGCATCAAGGAAATCAGAATGCGAAAAGTCCTTGGAGCGCAATCCTGGCATTTGGCACAACAATTCATGACCGAAACCTTGTTGCTTCTGACCTTGGCCACTCTGGTGTCAGCGGTCCTGATTTATATCACTGGCCCCTTTTTGGATGATATTTTTGGTACTCAGATCTGGATCGGTTCTCTGCTTCAGCCCAAAGTCGGTTTGATTGTGTTGGGCGTGTTGATGTCCTGTTCAATGATTTCGGGTGGCTATGTGGTAGTCTTGTCAGGGAATTTTGACCGAAGGTCCCAACTCAAGTTCAAACCGGAAAGTCAGCTCCTTCGCAAGTCATTGGTGGTTTTTCAGTTTGTCATTTCTGTGGGAATCATCATCTGCACGCTGGTGATCCGCGATCAGCTTTTCTTTATGCAAAGCCAAAGTTTGGGAATGAACGTGGATCAGAAGGTAGCAATAGCCGGACCGAATGATGCCGGAGAAGATCGCAGCTCCAAAATGAATGCGTTCAAGGATGCCCTTCGATCCCGGTCCTATGTCAAGGGCTTGGCCGGCTCAAACAACCTTCCCGGAATCGGCTATAATTTTTCGGCAGGAGGAATTTCTCCTCTGGTACCCCGTCCTGAGGATGAAGAGTACAACTATTCCATGCTGATCGTGGATGAGCAGTTTCTGCCGGTGTATGAGATCGAACTCTTGGCCGGAAGAAACTTCACCTTAGAGGAAGCCCAAGCGAGCTGGAACGCTGCACACAAAGTCATTCTGAATGAAAAAGCAGCCAGGCAGCTGGGTTTTGAAAAACCGGAGGATGCAGCCGGTCAAACTATCCTATGGGGCGAACCTTTTGAAGTGGTAGGTGTGGTCAGGGATTACCACCACATGTCCCTCAGAGAAGAGGTCAGGCCAAGCCTTTTGCTTCCAAGCCAGGCAGACGGATTTTTTACCCTGATTCTAGAGCCTGGTCAACTGAAACAGCACCTCGCTGAGATTCAGGACTTGTATCGTCAAGTCTTTCCCGGCAATCCCTTCAATTATTCCTTTACGGATGAGGTATTTGCCAGACAGTATACTCAGGAAGCTCAGCTGAGTCTAGCCTTTTCGATTGCCGGAGTTTTGGCGATTTTGATTTCCTGCCTGGGTTTATTTGCCTTAGCAGCCTATTCAGTACAGCAGCGAACCAAGGAAATCGGAATTCGGAAGGTTTTGGGAGCGAGCAGCGAAAGTCTGATCCGATTGGTGGGAAAAGATTTCCTGATTTTAGTAGTCCTGGGGATTGCCTTGGCCATTCCTTTGGCTTGGTACCTGATGAGCGCTTGGCAGGAGGATTTCCCATACAAGGCGGGCTTGTCGGCTTCCACCTTTGCCTTGGCAGGAGGAATGAGCCTGTTGGTCGCCTTGTTCACGGTGGGGATTCAGGCGCTTCGAGCTGCTTTGGCCAATCCGGTGGAGTCGATCCGCAACGAATAGTGGGAAAATAAACCTGCTGATGATCAGGTGATTCGGAATAGAAATCAGTGTTCGCTGTCGGTCAAAATTAAAATTGTTCGGACAGATTTACGATAGAAAAAGGCCTCAGATTGATTTCTGGGGCCTTTTTTCTTGCTTGGCATTTTCTGTGATTTTTCCTGTGCAACCTTCTCTTCAAAAGGTGCATC
>CAYONF010000116.1:0-9790 GCA_964405255.1 uncultured Limnohabitans sp.
CGGAATTGACAGGGCTGAAAGGAAGGTGGCAGATTTTGGGAGAAAAGCCGACCGTCATCGCAGATACCGGACACAATGAACCCGGAATCCGGGAGATTTTGGCGCAGATTGAAACTTATTCTTTTGCCAAACTTTGGATGGTCATCGGTTTGGTGCAGGACAAAGACATTTCCAAGATTCTCGCTATACTTCCCAAGGATGCGCAGTATGTTTTTTGCCAGGCTGATTTACCCCGGGCTATGCCTGCTCACCTTCTCGCAGAGAAAGCAAATTTCTTTGGACTGAAGGGGGAAATCATTCCGAATGTGAATGAAGCCTTGAACTTTGCCCGAAAAAATGCCCTGCCGGATGACCTGATATTTGTGGGAGGGAGTACTTTTGTGGTCGCAGAAATCGACGACCTTTAAATGAGTAGAAAAAAGCTGGTTCGCTTCGCCCAAAACGAAGAAAACCCCAATGTAGTCCAGGCCGGAAAACCCATTTTCGAAGAAATCAAGGGCAACTGGAACTCCAAGCAATTCCAAAATGACAATCCGATTGTAGTAGAACTGGCCTGTGGTCGGGGAGAGTTTACAGTAGGCTTGGGCCGTGAATATCCCAATCAAAACTTTATCGGAGTCGATATCAAAGGAAGCCGGATCTGGAAGGGAAGTTCTACGGCAACAGCTGAAGGAATTTCCAACGTGGCTTTCCTTCGGACTCAAATTCAAAATTTGGATCAGTTTTTTTCAGAGGGAGAGATCTCTGAATTGTGGATTACTTTTCCTGATCCATTCCCAAGAGACGGAGATGAAAAGCGTAGACTCACTTCTCCCAAGTTTCTGGAAATGTACAAGCCGATGATCAAAACCGGTGGGATAGTTCATTTCAAAACGGACAATACCGGACTTTTTGATTACACGCTTGATCTGGTCCATTCCCGTCAGGATATTGAAGTGATCGCCTTCACGCATGACTTCTATCAAAGCGAAATGAAAGATGATCACCATGGCATCAAGACCCGCTACGAAAAGCTATTTTCGGATAAAGGGGAGAAAATCAAATACCTAAAGTTTCGATTTAAGGTTCAATAATCCCAAAAGTACGTTCAGGAGCTTTGTTTTCGAGTTCAAAAAATTGGACAGGCGTATGCCCTGTGAAATCTTTGAAGTCCTTACTCAAATGCTGATAGTCAACGTATTGGTATTCCAACGCCAAAGTCAGCCAGTCTTTATCAGGACGGTAATTTTTTGATTTAATGATTTTGTCAAATCTGGCTATTCTTGCAAAGGTCTTTGGGCTGATTCCCTCTCTTTCGGAAAACAACCTATAAAAATGCCTGGGCGATAAACAGGCCTGAGAGGCAAGCCAGTCCAGGTTAGTTGGAGCTGGGTTCCACATCAGGAATTTTGTGATTTGATCAACCGATTGCGCGGATTTGTTGGATTTTTTCACCAAATCCAAGAGGTAATCCTCGATCAAAGGAACCATTTCCTGATAGTGAATGGTGTAGGAAAGCCGTTCGTTTAGCGCTTTTGTTTCTTTGTAAAAGACCAGTTCAGCATCAAGGTAGGTATTGGTCAATAGGGTAGATGGCATTCCTGTAAGTCTGAAAAACCCACCGGGTTGAAACAATACCTGAAATACGAGAATGTCCTTATCGACTTTTCTGAACGTGGTTTGGGTATGTTGTCCGTGAAACCTTGATCGACAGGAAAGTGTGGGTTTCTCGTCCTTTGAATAGGAAATTCCCTCTCGATCTCTAGGGAAAAAGCTTAGGACAATTTCCGGTCGGGGCCAGTAGGATTTCACAGGAAGCTCATGGACGAACCCGGGAAATTGGAAGTGAATAATCTGATATTCTCTTACAAATTCCCTCAGTTCGTGTCTGGGGTTTCGATAGTCAAACGTCACCATAGTCCATCAATCTTCTGGAGAAAGTGTTGGGCCGACATTTTTGATTCCATGAGCTTCCGAGATTTTATCAAACTCTTCCTGAGAAATGGGGCCGGTAAATGAATCCAAGGCCAAGAAAAATTCTTCCATTTTTTCAGCCGGACTTAAGAAATATAGCAATTTTCCTCGTTCGGAGGTTTGGACCCAAGTATGGGGAATGTTTCTTGGAAGAAAAATGGTGTCCCCTTTGCCCAATTTCATTTTCTTCTCTCCAAGTTGGAATGTGAAGTTTCCTTCAGTCACATAGAAAATCTCATCTTGGTGGAGGTGTATGTGGAGAGGAGGCCCGATTTTCTGAAAGCCTTCATATTCAAAAACGGATACCGTGCCGCTGGTATCTTTTGAAGAGATCTTCAGGTCATTGGGATTGACTCCCTGGAACGGGGTATGCTTTCCAAATCGAGCCTCTCCTGATTTCAAGAGAAAACCCTCTTTCTCCGGATATAGATTTACTGCTGCAAGATCAGAATAACAGGTGGCCAGTCCGGCCGTTGCGATTAAAAACTTTCTTCTTTTCATGATTTGGAGGTTTGATTAGTGTAAAACTAAGGGCCTCCAAAATCAGAATAGTGGTAAAAAATGGACAAAAATCAGGAATCCTGAGCCAATTAATCTTGGTCAGAAATTACTTAATCGGTTTTAGGGAAAAGGAAGGTCGATTAGTGGACAAAATCAGGCTGACGATAGGCTGGGTTCGGGTAGTTGTAAAATCCCTCGCCGCTTTTTTCACCGAATTTTCCTTGATCCATGTAGGTTTTCAAAAGGGCAGCAAAGGCCTGCGAGGCCCGGTCCGGCATGTTGTGCGTGACATGCCAGGCAGTGTCCAAGCCGATCGAATCCAAAATTCCAAAAGGTCCCATGGGCATGTGGAAATTGACCATCCAGGATTTGTCAATATCCTCGATGGAAGCGACCTCCCCTGTCAAAAGCTTTCCTGCCGCTCCGATCAAGGCCATGAGCATGGTATTGAAGATGTAACCTGGGTTTTCTTTTTTAACCAAAACGGGGACTTGATTCAGTTTTCTTCCCAACTCTTCCAAAATCGGAATCAAACTCGGATCGGTGCCGGGATGGGGCATGATGTCTACGACCCTCGAATAGAAGACATCGTGAAAATGGAATGCGCAAAACTTTTCCGGCCTTCCCGAGTCCTCCGCAAACATGGAGGCTAACATGTAGGAGGTATTGGTAGTGAATATGGTCTTCTCAGGTGCGATTTCTCCAAACTGCCTCCAGACTTTTTTCTTGATATCGGCTTCTTCGGTGACGCTTTCATTGATAAAGTCAGCATCTGCTATTGCCTTCAGTGGATCCATGGTAAACTTGATCCTAGCTAAAACCTCCTGATCTTGCCCTGAACTAATTTGCCCAGCTTTGTGAAGTTGCTTCAGGATTTTTTGCATGGTGGCCAGAGAAAAATCCAGTGATTTTTGGCTGATGTCATATACGTTGACCTGAAATCCAGAGATCGCAGCCTGAAGCGCTACTCTCGAACCAAGCGTGCCTCCTCCGAGAATGCAGATGTTTTTGATTGTCATTTGGGTTAGATTTTTTCTGTTTTGATGCTTTGTTTAGCCTTTTTTCCAGCGGCATCGACCACGTGGATCAACCCTGCAAAACGGGTGTCCTGTGCAAACCCCTGAGAAAAGCGCTTGTAAATCTGTTGCGCAATTACCCCTACTTTGAACAGCCCGAAAACATAGTAGAAAGGCATGTTGCTGAGATCAAGGGGACTTTTGGAGCGGTAGTGTTGGATCACTTCTTCGCGAGTCATATTTCCGGGAAGGTGTGTCATGTTGAACATTTTCAGGATATCGGGATCGTCTGACTGTGCCCAATAGGCTAGTGAAGTACCCAAATCCATCAAAGGATCTCCGACTGTGGCCATTTCCCAGTCCAACACTGCTTTGATTTCAGCCGGATTTTCAGGATTCAAAACCAGGTTGTCGTATTTGTAGTCATTGTGGATGAATCCTCTATTTTCCGTTTGTGGCAGGTTGGTCTTGAGCCAGTCCGATACTTTTTCCATCTCAGGAAGCTCGTTGGTTTTGGCTCGAAAATAACGATCTGACCAACCTTCAACTTGTCGTTGGACATAGCCTTGCGGTTTTCCTAAGTGGATCAAGCCTGAATTCTCCAGCTCTAAGGAATGAAGCCCCAAGAGGCTATCTACTGCATTTTCAGAAAGTTTTCTGAATTCTTGCCCACCAAAGGAAATTCCTGCGGGTAGTTTATTTCTGAGGACAATTCCTTCTACAAATTCCATCAGGAAAAACGGGGCTCCAAGTATGTTTTCATCGTTGGAAAACAAAATGGGTTTCGGAATTTTAGTGTATCCGGCACTCTCCAAGGCCTTTAAAACCCTGAATTCCCGCTCCATGTCGTGGGCTTTACTGATTTTTTCTCCAAAAGGAGGTCTGCGCAAAGCATACTTTCCGTTGGGAGTTTTAACCAGAAAAGTGAGATTGGAGAAGCCCCCTGAAATCCTTGTGACCTCTATCGGATCAGAATTGCAGTTCAGGCTTTGTCCAAGGAAGGTTTTCAGCCTTGTGAAATCAATTTGATTTTCCATCCGCACTGTATTTTTTGAGAATACTTCTTGCCAGTGCAGATTTGTGTACCTCGTCGGGTCCATCATAGATTCTCGCTCCACGCTCGTGCCGATACCAAAATGAGAGCAAGGTGTCGTCCGTAATTCCCAAGGCTCCGTGGACTTGAATGGCCCGATCAATCACTTTCATCAAGGCATCTGCAACAAAGAACTTGATGGTGGAAATATCCTCCCTGACTGCTTTTGCACCAAATTGCTCCATCTTTTCGGCGGTATCCATGACCAGTAGTCGACTCGCTTTTATCTCTGCTCGGCTTTCAGCAATCCAGTTTTGAATGGTTTGTTTCTCAGCAAGGGGCTTTCCTTGGTCCAACTCCCTAGTCATAGCGCGCTTGCACATCATGTCAAAGACCCTTTCGCAGATACCAATCCAGCGCATGCAATGGTGTATCCGTCCTGGCCCAAGTCTTTCCTGTGCCAAAGCAAAACCCTGACCTTCGGTTCCGATCAAATTCGAGACAGGAACCATGCAGTTTTCAAATTTTACCTCCCCGTGGGAAAGGTAATCCTCGCCAGCCTCGCCCATGACCGGGATATTTCGGATTAGCTTGTACCCCGGATTGTCAAGTGGGATAATGATCATGCTGGCTCGTTGATGCGGGGCAGCCTCAGGATTGGTGACGGCCATCACGATGGTAAAAGCGGCACCATCCGCAGCAGTGGTAAACCACTTGTGTCCGTTGATTCGATAGGAATCTCCTTCACGGACAGCAATTGTGGACATATTTATAGGGTTGCTGCCGGCATGTGCGGGCTCTGTCATGGCAAAACAGCTTCTGATTTCCCCTTTTTGAAGGGGTTTAAGCCATTTTTCCCGTTGATCGGTTGATCCAAAAAGATGCAGTAATTCCATATTACCGATATCGGGAGCATTGCAGTTAAAGATGTAGTGACCAATGGGACTTTGTCCTAAGATTTCAGAGACCTGCGCAAACTGAACCAAGTTCAAGCCGACTCCACCATCTTCTTTTGAAAGATGCGGGGCAAAAAGCCCTTGGCTTTTGGCTTTGGCTCTCAGGGATTCAAGATGTGGCAAAAACGATTTGAACGGACCTGTCACTACTCCAAGATCAATTGGAAAAAGCTCGTTTTTGACGAATTCACGATACTTTTCAAGAAGAGCGTGTAGCTCCTCCTGGGAGAAATTTTGGGTGGAATGCATGTGATATTGTTAAATCGTAAAGCCTCCATCGGCTGTGAACACACCTCCTGTGGAGTAGGAGGAAGCAGAAGAGGCAAGAAACAGTGCCAAAGCTCCGATTTCTTCTGAGGTTCCGGCCCGCTTGATGGCAAGCTGCTTCATGATCATGCCCATGATTTTATCATTGGACCAGAGCGCCTCGGAAAACTTGGTTTGAATCAATCCCGGACAAATGGCGTTGACCCGGATTTTGGCATCCCCCCATTCTTTTGCAAATACCTTGGTCAGGGAGATCAGAGCGGCCTTGGAAACTGAATAAATCCCCAAACCTGTTTCTGGAGAAATTCCCCCTATGGAACTGATATTGATCACTGATGCTCCGGAAGATCTTCTGAGGTAGGGGAAACACAATCGGCAAAGTTGAAATGGAGCTTTCACATTTACATCCATAATTTTGTCAAAGGCTTCCAAGCTGGTTTCATGAACTGGCCCAAATACAGGATTTGCCGCTGCGTTATTGACAAGAATATCAATTGTGCCGTAGGCTGCCACTGTTTTTTCGACTAATACCGGAAGTTCTTCCATGTTTCCCACATTGCAGGCTATGCCGGTCACCTCGTATCCCTTGGCGATGAGCGCATTGGCCATTTGATCCAAGGCATCCTGTTTGCGGCTGCTGATGACGACTTTGGCTCCGGCAGCAGCGAAAATTTCCGCAATGCTGAAACCGATGCCTTTACTTGCACCTGTGATCAGGGCAACTTTTCCTTCTAAAGAAAAAACCGAGGATAAATCCATGTGATTTGGGTTATATTGAGCCTTAAGATAAATAAAATAGGTGAGCGAGACTTTTCCATAAAGGAACAATTCGCTCTTTCCTGAGAAATATCATTACATCAAAACCCAAATGAAAGAACTCATTTTTACCCAAACAGGAAAGCCACAGGAAGTCCTTGAGCTGACCGAAAGTCCGATCCCAACCCCTAGGGCTCATGAGGTCCTTATCAAAGTAACTGCACGAAACATCAATCCATCGGATATCATGTTTATCCAGGGGATGTATGGAATCACTCCCAAATTGCCCAGCAGTGCAGGATTTGAAGCCTGCGGAATTGTAGAGAAATCAGACGAGAGTGGAATGATAAAATCAGGAACCCGGGTGATGTTCACTGCAATCGGTACTTGGAGAGAATTTGTATGTGTCCCTGCAGCGATGGTAATCCCGGTGCCGGATGCCATGCCCGATGAGGTAGCCTGCCAGGCTTTTGTCAATCCTATGACCGCTTTTGGGATGATTGAGAAATCAGGTTTGAAAGCAGGGGAGTGGTTGTTGATCACGGCAGGTGCTTCTGCTTTCGGAAAATTTGCCATTCAGATGGCTAAAGCGAAAGGCATCAACGTAGCGGCCACGGTGCGCCATGACTCCCAAAAAGAGCTACTCCAAAGCTTGGGAGCGGATTTGGTTGTCAATTCTGAGACTGAAAAAGTTCAAAAAGTGATTCCGGAGCAGACAGAAGGCGGAGTTCATGTCATTTTTGATGCGGTAGGAGGAATGCTTGGAGCCAAAGCATTGGCTACCCTGAGGCTAAAAGGGAAGATGATGGCTTTTGGTGCCTTGGCTTTGGAAAATATGCCGATCAACAGTGGGTTGTTGATATTCAGAGATTTAAAAATCGAAGGATTTTGGCTGAGTACCTGGATGGAAGAAATGCCTGCTGCAGATCGTGCAAAAGCATTTAAAACTGTTTTTAGCTTCTTGACGAAGGAGGATTCCAAAGTTGATGTGGAAGGAAAATTCACACTTGACCAATATAAGGAAGCCTTGGCAGCCTATGAAACCCCAGGCCGGAACGGAAAAATTCTATTAATGAGTTAATTTATCCCGATTTGTTCGGGGAAAAATGGAGATATAGCCATCTTTGCATTTCACTTAAAAGATTGCTTCATGAATTGGGATCAGCTGGACCAGCAACTCACAGAAATCGTACAAAAAAGAAATCAGCTAAGCCAAATGGACTATAGCGACGAAAGCTATGACGACCTGGAGGAGGAATTGCATGACCTCGAGGATGAGTTCAATGACCAGTATGAGGAGATCTTTGAACCTCAGTTGGAGAAAATCTATTCCAAACTCAAGTCAGATACTGACATCCTGTTGCCGACTGCCTATCTGGCTAATAAATACAAGGAAATGCTCCCTGATGCGAAAGGGGTCGTGACGTATGAAGTGGTGGGAAAGGAAGGAGTACCCATCGAATCCGACCAATTCGACAAATTGGATGTTAGGATTGTCTTAGTTCCGAATCCTGCAAGATTTGTCTTGATTGTCAATGGGAAACCTTTAAAGGACCTGTGGAGAAGTAGATAAATGGTAAGGGCTGCACGATTAGAGCAGCCCTTACTTTTTTCAATCTTCAGATTCCTTTTTAGTCACCCATTGCTTGATTTCCGCTAGCATCCTGTCCAATTCTGATCTTGGGAAATACTTTCCTTCAACAATTACGGCTTCGATGGTTTGGGTATTTTCTATATTTTCCAGAGGGTTGGAGCGAAGTATTACCAAGCTGGCTTTTTTTCCTTTTTTGATCGAACCATACTGATTTTCCAATCCAAAATAGGCAGGCCCATTGACCATTGATGCCTGAAGTGCTTCCAAAGGGCTGAGACCATATCTGACCATCAAAGCGAGTTCACGGTGGATGGCAAGTCCGGGATAATCATAGGTATTGAGGTATCCTGCATCCGTGCCAGCTAGGATTTTCATCCCTGACTTCTGTACCAAGGGAAGTAATCTTGCCGAAGCCTCAAATTGAAGCTTTCGGTTTTTCCGGCTTGCCGAATCTTCGTTGGCATATCTCTCGATTCTCCACCCATAGCTTTCTTTTAGTTTTGGGCCCAGGTAATTCATGATTGTGTCTCCCGAAAAATCCAAAGAATCCAGGTATGCGATGTTATAACTGATCAGTAAAGTAGGGACTACTCCTGTTCCTTGAGTGGCAAATTTCCTGAAATTGGACTCAGCTATTGAGTCAGATAAGGTTCTGAACTGTAGTAGATTGGCTTCCTCTGGTGAAAGTTTTTTGGATGCCTTTTCGTCTCGAATCCGTTTTTCTTCCGGTGTAGCAGCACGAAGCAAATAACCTTGGTGCTCAATCGTAGTAAGTCCGGCCTGTGATATTTCATCCAGGGTGATTCTGGGATGAACATGTCCGGACACCGACCAGCCTCTTGCTTTTGCCTTTTTCGTAGCGGATAAAAATAGCTCGGGTGAGAGGGTGTTATCTGTGATTTTGACAAAATCCACGTCCAGCTTTTTCAGGGAATCCAAGGCTTTGTCCAATTCCTCCTCAGTTCCGACTTCCAGATCTCCCGGCCAGATGGAGTTGATTCCTTCGATCTTTGGACCGGAAGTGAAAACCCTTGGTCCAATTCTTTTTCCTGAGTTAATCTCGGATTTCCATTTTAAAACTTCAATTGGAATATCTCCTGCTGCATCACGGACGGCAGTGACACCAAAAGCCAAATAGATCGGGAGTAATTGTTCATTTTCATCCACATATTCGGCTCCTCCAAAGTGCACATGATTATCCCAGAGTCCGGGCATAACATACTTGGAATCCGCATCGAGTTCTATTTTTGCGGAGAACTGTTTAAGCAGACTGTCACCTCCTGTTTCCAAAATAGAATCACCTTGGATGAGAACAACCTGACTTTGGAAAATTTCACCCGACTCAATGGAAATAAGAGAGGCGTTTTTGATCAGAAGATCGACTTCTGTTTTGGGAGTGCAGGAGAATGCAAGTCCCAAGGCCATCAGAGCCCAAACCGAAAACCTCATCAGAAAAGGCTGGTCTGAACGATAGCAGGTTTGGTAGCCTGAATCGTACCCCTGAGCATGTCCTGCATGAGTTTGATAAATCCGGGTTGCCAGGCTTCAGCGCTGATTTTGGCTTCCTTGCCTTCGTAGCCGACAGGCCCACTCATTTTTTCAAAACCAATAATCATGCTCCAGATCGTGTAAAATGAGATTTCAGGTTGAAGTTCTGGACGGATACTGCCATCCTTGATTCCCTGCGAAACCATCTGAATTCCCAACTTGACAG
>CAYONF010000117.1:0-9451 GCA_964405255.1 uncultured Limnohabitans sp.
GCTGGATCAGCCGGAAATTCATATGCCATCACCTTAACTCCCGCTCCTTCTCCATTTAAATTGCCACGGCCGTGAAGTGGGACTACGATCAAGTGGGCGGAGTTGCCATTTTTAACCCAGCGCATCCGATGGGTGGTCGGTTCGTGGTGAAGTTGTTTGGGGGTCCACAGTTGAGTGGGGTCGGAGGGCCGTATCAGGTAAAAAACCGCGCCTGATTTGTCTGTATCTGAAGTTTCTCCCGGATTCCATTGTGCTCCGACAGAGACCTCTACTTTTCCGTCCCCATCGAGATCCCGGGCAGTGATGCAGACATTGTCTGAGGCTGTGAGATTTTCTGCCATCACAAACTTCTTCCAATCTCCGTTTCGATACCAGACAAATTGCTTTTTATCTGCAAGCAAAATATCCGCTTTCCCATCCCCATCCACGTCTCCAATGGCAAGTCCATAGCCGATCGAGATAGCCGGGTCAAGTACTTCGGCTTCAAACTTCGGGGCCTTTGAAACAAAAAAGGCAAATGCAAGGAAAAGAGTGATGGCGTAGTGCATGGGTCTATTTGGAAGGCTTTATTGAATATAGTTGATTTTGAAAAAGGGTAAAAAATGTTTGTCTCCTGCAGGCATCCAAATTTTCAATAGGTGGTATTTTTTGCTTGAAAAAGAGAGTTGACCGTGAATGTCTTCTGAGAAACTCGGAAGTCTTTGCCCGAAAGCGGACAAAATTGTTCGAGTGCTGAATCGGTAGCACCGCCAAAAGTGCCAAATTGAGGAGATTTGGCCGTTTTGAGTATGGCATCTTTCTGGAACAGCAAGTAGCAAGCAAAACCAACTTCTATGCGCTGCCCATCTTTTCTCTTGTTCATAGCCCTCGGATACCTGATCTCATTTCCCGGGGTGGTCCATTCCCAAAATACTCCTTCCGGTACGCCGTTTCGTACCGAAACTTTTGACCTAGGCAATTCTCCTGTGATTCAGGCCGAGCTCAGTGGCTATTCACTTGCTGTCACCGGTGAGGAAGGGACAAGCAGCACCTCTGTGCAGGCCTTTCTTTTCAAAAACGGAAAAAGTATTTCCTCCGAAACCGAGGAGGCAAAAGAATTTCTTAACAGACTGGAGTTGAAAATCAGCCAATCCGGCTCCAAACTTTCCATCGTGGCCCGGCAAAAGTCAGGTGGCTCTTGGGACAGTTGGAGATCGGGTATATCCATGGAGATCCGTATCAAGAGCCCAAAGCAACTTGACGTGAATGCCAAGAGCAGCGGCGGGTCACTTGCGATACGAGGGATCAGCGGTTCAGCAATTCTCAATTCCAGCGGGGGTTCGATCGCGGTGGATAGCTCTGGAGGGGTTCTTGAAGTCAATTCCTCCGGTGGTTCTTTTGCACTCACCAACTTTGATGGGTCGGCCAAAGTCGGCTCCAGTGGTGGGTCTGTCTCCATCACCAAGGCAAGCGGTACCCTGGAAGTATCCTCCTCAGGGGGCTCCATGTATCTCAGCCAACTCGATGCCTCGCTCAGCGCTTCCTCCTCCGGCGGATCGATCAAAGCAAACCTTGACCGAGTGACCCAACCGATGCGTTTCAGCGCCAGCGGTGGAGCGATCACTGTGGAGCTGGGAGCGGCGGCAGCTTTTGACTTACTGGTAAAAGGCGACGGCATCCGCACGGACCTGCTCAACTTCCAAGGAACCACCACTCCCAACCTGATGACAGGCAAGGTCAATGGCGGAGGCCCCCGACTCGAATTGAGCTCAGGGGGAGGGTCGATCTCACTCAAGACTACACGCTAAACGGCTGCTGAAAATGATCCGAAACTACTTCAAAATCGCCTGGAGAATTCTTAGAAAGAACCGGCTCTATTCTGCACTCAATATCCTCGGATTGACTTTGGGTGTGAGCGGGTTTTTGATGATTTCGCTTTTTATTCAGAATGAGCTGAGTTATGATCGGTTTTTTGCCAATTCTGAACAGGTTTATCGAATAACTACGCATTGGGGAGAGACAGCCACGGCAAGCTATGCCACAGCACCGCCTCCTTTAGGTCTACGGATCCAAGCCGATATTCCCGAGGTAGAAGCTGTCACCCGATTGCTCAAATGGAATGACTTCACGGTGCAACCTGCTGAAGGAAGCAACCAAGATCAGATTTTTAGAGAAGATAAAGTATTCTATGCCGAACCCGGTTTTTTTGAAGTATTCGATTTGCCTGTAGTGGCCGGAAGTGTGGAAAAAGCCCTCTCAGGACCCGAGCACCTTGTCATCACCACGGCCGCGGCACAGAAGTATTTTGGCAACATTAGTCCTCAAGAGGTCATAGGAAAGCAACTCCTGATCGGCAGCAACAATCCCATAGCGCGGGAAGTAGCTTTGGTCATCCAAGAAATTCCCGAACAGTCCCACTTCGACTTCGATATGCTGGTCTATGATCCTGAGATGCATCAGGAGATTTTTCTGATGGACAATTGGAGCTGGTCTATCCTTTATACCTATGTGAAATTTCCTGCGGGAAAACAGGAGGCGGTTAGCTCCAAATTGGATCAGTTGGTGGCAAACTATGCGCTGCCGGCTCTGGAGGAGGGGACTCAAAAATCAGATTATAAGCTAAACCTGATGCCGGTCCAGGATATCCATCTACAGTCCCACCTGCTTCGTGAGCTCAAACCCAATAGCTATCAAAGCTACATCTACCTGTTTGGTTGGGTAGGGATTTTCATTTTGCTTTTGGCCACGGTAAATTTTATAAATCTGGCTACCGCCAAAGCTGGATTGCGGACGATGGAAGTCGGAGTACGCAAAGTGATGGGTTCGGACAAATCACAATTGATCGGACAGTTCCTTACCGAAGCATTTATATTGGTCTTCGTCTCGGTCTTACTTTCTCTGGTAGTAGTGCAGCTTTCCAACGGATTTTTCAATCAGCTGACCGGAAAAAACCTTGATTTCAATCTCTTTCAAAATCCCTTCATTCTGGTCGTCACGCCAGTCTTGATCCTGGTATTGACTTTCCTTTCCGGGTTTTATCCGGCGTTTTACCTCTCCTCATTTCGTCCGATTAGCGTGCTAAAAAAGCAGCTCAGCATCGGCAAAAACTCACACGGTTTTCGCAATGGTTTGGTGGTTTTTCAGTTTGCGACCACGCTTACTTTGATCATTTGCACGCTCGTGGTGCAGCGGCAATTGGCATTTATCCAGCAAAGTGATCCGGGATTTTTGCGTGAGCAGCTGTTGATCATCCACAATGACGGAGAAATCCAAAACAGCCAACGCGAGGATTTTATCGGGAGGTTTTCATCTTCCACGCGAGTTCAATCGATGAGCTTTTCCACCGGAATCCCGATGGCCAATCAATTTCAGATGCGCTCCTTCAATCTGCCTACCGAGTCACAGCAGCAAGGGATGAACTGGTACGAAGCGGATGCCAACTACTTGGAAACCTATCAATTCCAGTTGGCCCAAGGAAGAAACTTTTCCACCGTGGCAGGAGCTGATGTACAGAAAGTTATCCTTAATCAGAAGGCTGCCGAAATCCTTGGGATCATCCAAAATCCAATCGGTCAGCTCATCGTCAAGAATCAAGGGGCAGATGACGAAGCTACTGTGGAAGTGATTGGGGTAGTTGAAGATTTCAATTTTGAATCCTTTAGAAATGAAATCAAACCCCTCGTGATCGAATACCTCCAAGACTACTACCTGCGGGACTACATCTCTGTGAGACTCCAAGCCGGCGATATGAAATCAGCAGTCCAAGAGCTGGAGACAGGCTGGAAAAGCTATGAGCCACGTGTACCGATGAATTATACCTTTTTGGATGAGGATTTTGGGAAAATGTATGAATCAGAGCAGCGAATGGAGGGGCTTCTGAGTACCCTGACCATGATATCCATCGTCATAGCGATTTTGGGTTTGTTTGGGTTGACCTCATTTACTGCTCACCGGAGAACGAAAGAAATCGGAATTCGCAAGGTTTTTGGGGCTTCCATGGCAGAGATTTTTCTCTTGCTTTCCAAGTCCTATCTAAAGCTGATCCTGATCGCGATGCTCATCGCTGTGCCCATTGGTGTAATTGCAATGAATAGCTGGCTGGAGGAGTTTGCCTATCAGACAGGAATGAGCGTTTGGGTGATTTTGCTAGCTGCAGGGTCTTGTTTGGGCTTGGCCATGGGGACGATTTTCATCCAATCCTACAAGAGTCTGCGAGCTGATCCAGTCAAGAGCCTGAAAAGTGATTGAGTTTCTTAGCATCAAGTATCAAGACATAAGACACAAGATGAGAGAGGAAATACGATTTACGAAATACGACGTTGTGCCTAGAGTTTAGGCCTCAGATTTTTGGAAACGTTACCACTCTCCAACTTTCCAACCTTACCACATAAAAAACTTCGAAAATTCCAAACCTCCTAACTTCCTAACCCCATGCTCAAAACCTACCTCAAAATCGCCTGGAGAGGTCTCAATAGAGGCAAGGTGTTTTCTTTGATAACTGTTGGAGGATTGGCCTTGGGGCTAACGTGTTGCATTTTAATCCTGTTGTATATCAAGGATGAAAAATCATTTGACAGATTTCAAATCAACGGAAATGATCTCTATCGAATCAAGGTGACCCTGGTTTCTCCCAATGATTCGATGACCATTGCGAGTACGAATGCCATCCACGGACCTTCGTTTAAAAATGGGATACCTGAAATAAGGGAAATAATTCGAACTCAGACCCAGCCTTTTGTTGCAAAAAAAGGAGATGACATGCTAAGTACAGACATCCTTTTTGCAGATCCTCAATTTTTCGAGGTGTTTTCATTTCCCTTGCTGTATGGGAATCCTACCTCGGTACTTTCTGACATAGGTTCTATCGTGATTTCGGAAGAAATGGCCTTCGACTATTTTGGCAGAACTGATGCCGTTGGACAAGTCATTGAATTGAAAGTCAATGATGAATTTGTGCCTTTTACAGTCACGGGAGTTTCCAAGTCCGTCCCCCAAAATTCCACGATTCAGTTTGACAGTGTGATTTCGTTTGAATGGCAGGTAGTCAATGGATGGACCAATGAGGAATGGCTAGGGTTCTACATGAATACCTTTGTCCTCTTGGATAGCAGAGCAAACTCTGAGAAGGTCGGTCCAAAAATGGATGAGATTTTCCGGCTAAATGCAGCCCAAGAGCTTGATGTCGCTCAAGGATTTGATTCTAAGGTCAGTTTCACGTTACAACCTTTCATGGACATCCATTGGGATAATGGGATAGATAATGACCGAAATGGAATATCCAGATCCAGCAGTCCAATGTATTCCTATATTCTAGGTGGGATTGGACTTTTTATTTTGCTGATAGCCTGCATCAATTTTGTCAATCTTTCATTTGCCAGATCCCTCAAGCGAGCCAAAGAAATTGGGATCAGAAAAGTAATTGGAGGGTTAAGAAAACAGCTGATCGTTCAGTTTTTGACTGAATCATTCGTGATGACTTTCATTGCTTTTGGTTTAGCAATCCTCCTGAGTCAATTTGTTTTACCGACTTTCAATCTCATGTCCAACAAGGCTTTGTCCTTGGAATACCTTCTTGATTTAGAACTGGTTTTAGTTTTTGTCGGGCTGTTTTTGATTACGGGTGTCCTCTCCGGATTCTATCCTGCATTGGTTTTGTCTGGATTAAGTCCTTCCAAAAGCCTTCAAAAAAGGGGGAAACTTCTTCAGCAAAGCTTTCTTACAAAAAGCCTGGTGATTGTACAGTTTACCGTTTCGATTTGTCTGGCCGTCGGGACGATTCTGATATTTTCCCAATTTAATTTTCTTACCTCCAGAGATCTAGGATACACTGACGAAAACGTATTGAAAATTGACGGTTTTCGGGGAAATCATTTAGCCAGAGAAGCATTCAAACAAGAGCTTTTATCCTTGACCCAAATAGAGTCTGTAGCTGGATTTAATGGCAACTATAACGGGACACTCGCTAAGGTCAATGATAAGAATGTGGATTTTGGATACATCGGAATTGATGATGACTTTCTGGAAACTCTGGAAATTAAGTTGGTAGAAGGCCGGAATTTTTCAGCTGAATATGCCACAGATCGGGAAGAGTCGATTTTGGTAAATGAAGCTTTTTTGAAAAAAGTGGGCTGGACTGAAGGTGTGGGCAAGGAAGTGGATTTTGAATGGAAAAATCAAAAAATGAAGATCATCGGTGTGGTAAAGGACTACCATTTTGCTTCGTTAAAAGAAGAAATCAGACCTTTAGTTCTTACACAGGACCCGAAATATGGGCTGAACTCACTTTTTGTGAAACTTAAGGAAGACCAAACCTCTGAAACTATCAAATTAATTGAAACCGTATTTAGGAAGCATATTCCTTACATGCCTTTTGAATACAGTTTTGAAAAAGAGACCAATCTGAAGCGCTACGAGCGGGAGGCTAGGTGGAAACAGATGATTACAGCGGGGGCGATCTTGTCCATTTTCGTTTCCTGCATCGGGTTGTTTGGTTTGGCAGCTTTTAATGCCGAATCAAGAGAAAAAGAAGTGGGAGTGCGAAAAGTCATGGGTGCCTCGGTGTCTAGTATAGTCAGATTGCTTTCCTCCGATTTTGTAAAATTGATAGTCGTGGCTATCGTCATAGCTTTCCCCATTTCCTATTATGCTGGCTCGGTTTGGCTTCAGGAATTTGCCTACCAGGTGGAGATAGAATGGTGGTTTTTCGGCATTGCAGGAGCTTTCGCTATTGGAATCGCCATGCTTACTGTAGGAGTTGAAGCATACAAAGCAGCTACGAAAAACCCTGTCGCTACCCTAAAAGATGAATAGAATTAAGATAAACTAAATACGACATACGAGTAACGAGACCTTACCACTTTGCAACCTTTCAACTTTTGAACCCAAATCTTCCAATCTAAAAATCTAAAATTTTCCAATTCAAACCATGCTCACAAACTACTTCAAAATCGCCTGGCGTGGCCTCACCCGCAGCAAGTGGATCGGATTGATCAACATCCTGGGACTGACCATCGGGATTTCGGCTGCCTTGCTGCTTTTTTTGGTGATCCGATATGAGCTGAGCTACGATACTTTTCAGACGAATTACGGACACGTCTATCGGATTTACACCCAAGATCAGATTGAGGATGGATTGGAATATACTCCCGGTGTGGCCAATCCTTTTCCCGATGCGCTTAAAGCCGAAAAATTGGCTTTTGACAAAGTAGTGCCGGTGATGGTTCACAGCGAGGTGCAAGTCAACCTTCCCGGTGCCCAATCCGACTTGCCGCTGTCCAAATACAAGGTCGAAACCCTCTTTTTCTCCACCTCGGAGTATTCATCCCTCTTTGATTTGACATTCCTCAGCGGAAGTGCCACTATCCTCGACCAACCTGAAAAGGTAATTCTGACGCAGTCTGAGGCTACTAAGTACTTTGGAAATTGGCAAAATGCCATGGGCAAAAGTCTAGCCCTGACCAACGGCGTGATGCTGGAAGTGGGCGGAGTGGTGGCTGACCTGCCTGAAAACAGCAACTTTGGTTTTGATCTGCTTGCCTCCTATGAAACGATCCGATCCAATCAGGACATCTTTGGCTACGATCTGAGCGAATGGGGAAGTACGAGTAGTAATTTTCAGGTGTATGTCCTCACCAATCCCATCACTGATTTGGTAGCGGCCCAAGCGCAATTAGATGCATTTTCCAAAAAGAATTTTGAAGGGAGGGGCAATTCCATCAAAAGTCACCGCATGCAGCCCCTCAGCGATATCCATTTCAACTCGGATTTGGAGCCACTCAGTGGCCGACTGATCCGAAAATCGACCATTCAGACCTTGATCCTGGTCGGAGTATTTATCCTGGTAATGGCAGCGATCAACTTTGTCAACTTGAGTACTTCGCTCGCCATCGGCAAAAGCAAGGAGATCGGCGTGCGCAAAGTGATGGGAAGCAGTCGTATCCAGTTGATTTTTCAGTCTTTGAATGAGACCCTGTTGGCGGTGTTGGTTTCTACCGGATTTGCCTTGATTTTGGCACGGTTGGCTTTGCCTTTTCTGAAGCAGATTGCCGATGTTCCCGAGGGGATCAGTTTCCTGGATCCGACTATTCTGGGTTTTCTGATCCTGCTGATCTTGGTGCTGACGGTGTTTTCAGGATTTTACCCCGCCATGATTTTGTCAGGATTTAAACCGATTCAGGCCCTGAAAAACAAATTTCAATCTGCCGAGCTCGGAGGTATTTCGATTCGGAGGGGCTTGGTGGTGTTGCAGTTTGCCATCGCTCAGATCCTGATGATCGGCACCCTGATCGCTATCCGACAGATGAATCTGGTCCAAGAGACCGATTTGGGATTCACCAAAGAGGCCATCTATTACATGGAAGTGCCGCCTGACTCGGAAGAAAATAACCGCATAGCGGCATTCAAGCAGGAGCTTCAGCGCATACCCGGAGTGGTAGGAGCTACGATGGCTTCTGATGCACCTTCTTCAGGCAACAACTCCGCTTCCAATTTTTACTTTGATCAGAAAAATGAAGACGTCCCTTTTCCTGCCTTCCTCAAGTTTGCGGATTCGGACTATTTCGCGCTTCATGAGATGGAATTTGCTGCAGGATCAGCCTATCCGGAGAGCGATACGATCCGACATGCTGTGATCAACGAGACCATGGCCAAAAAACTGATGGTTCCCTCACCGGAAGAAGCCATCGGAAAGCTGATTCGACTTGGCAGCGGAGAGTGGGTGCCCATCACAGGCGTGGTCAAGGATTTCACGGTGAATTCCCTTCGCGAAGAAATGAAGCAGCTGTTGATCACCAGTGAAAAAGCCTTCTACCGGCAGGTTGCTGTCAAACTGGATCAATCAGCGGACAAATCCACCCTGGAGGCGATTCAGGGTAAGTTTGAGCAAGTGTATCCAGAGCAGATCTTTACCGCCTACTTTCTGGACGACTCCATTGCGGAGTTTTACGAATCGGAGCAAAAACTTGCTTTAGTGTATAAAATCTTCTCCGTTTTGGCACTTCTGATTTCCGGCATCGGACTGTATGGCTTGGTGTCGTTTATGATCGGGCAGAAGGTGAAAGAAATCGGCATCCGAAAGGTGCTGGGTGCTTCAGTCTCTCAGATTGCCTTTTCCCTGTCCAAAGAGTTTCTGATTTTGGTGCTGATCGCGTTTGGGATAGCCATTCCGCTGGCCTATTCGATGATGAAGGACTGGCTGGAGACCTTTGCCTACCGAACTGAGCTTTCGATCGGTCTCTTTGTGCTCGTCATGGTCTTTTCCCTGATGTTGACAGGAGTGACGGTGGGCTCCAAAGCTGTACGTGCCGCTCTGGCCAATCCGGTGAAGAGTTTAAAAGAAGAATAAAGTCGAGAAAAATACGAAAGACGAAATACGAAGTACGGAGTCCTGAATACAATCGGAGTTGTTGACAACCGCACAACCTTACCACTTTCCAACTTGACAACCTTTAACACCAAACAACCCCAAACTTCC
>CAYONF010000118.1:0-7450 GCA_964405255.1 uncultured Limnohabitans sp.
GTCCTTCACCTTTTCCAAGCCAAAGTGATCCGAATCCAGAATTGCCCGGGCATGCTTGAGGTCGAAGTTATCCTGGGTGAATTCGTTCCAAGGCAACTCCACCATGGTCTCGGCATAATTCAGCGCGATGGGATACTCCGCAGCCGAAGGATTGATTCGGAGGATTTTATCCAGCTCTTTTTCAAAATGCCTTTTGACTTCAGCAGGCCAGTTTTTCTTTTCCGCTCTCAATCTCAGATCCTCCACTTCTTTCTCGGGGCCTTCTTCCCCAAGCTCAGTTTGAAGCACTTTCATCTGTTGGCGCAGAAAGTAATCCCGCTGCTGCTGATCGATGTCGGTGTGGACTTTCTTCTGAATCTCTGATTTCAGCTCCAGCATTTGGATCTCTTTCATCATCAGCTCAAGCAACAAAGTGGCTCGCTCTACTCCGTCATTGATCTCCAGAAGTCGCTGCTTAGTCTCAACCGGAGCATTGATGTTGGAAGAAAGAAAATGCGTCAGAAAAGGCGTATTGTCAATATTGTCTAAGGCCACCTGGGCCTCTCGGGGAATCTCCGGATTCAGGTGGAGAATCTTGGTCGCAGCCTCTTTCAGAGATTCTTCCAAGGCTTTGATTTTCTTGGAGCTCTTCGGGAAATTTTCTTCCAAGTAATCCACCTTCGCCATAAAATATGGGTCATCGGTGACCTGTTCACGGATTTTGAAGCGCTTTTTCCCCTGAATGATGATTGTCGTATTTCCGTCAGGAAGCACGATCATTTTGATGATCTTGGCGAGTGTCCCCACCTGATAAATGTCTTCCCAGGACGGATCGTCATTGTTGGGATTGATCTGAGCGCAGACCCCGATGTGTTTGTCTCCCTTGTGTGCCTTTTTGACCAAGCGGATCGAGCGCTGTCTTCCTACGGTAATTGGAATGACCACCCCGGGAAAAAGTACGGTATTGCGAACGGACAGAATGGGAATTTCTTCTCCAAAAGATTCCTTGCCCTGATTTTCCTCCTCCTCATCGGTGATCAGTTGGATCAGATCCCCTTCGCCGGCATAGTCACCGTTCATCAGGTTTTGGAATAAAGAATTTTCGTATTGGTTCATATAGACAGAATGACAGCCATGCTGTCAGAGAATAGCTAAAATAAAAGAAGAACCTTCTATTTACGAAGGTTCTTCCAATTAAGTCAAGGCAAGTGCCAAAAGAAGGTCGGGCCAAATTGGCAGGTTCCCGGAATTAAAAGCCGTGTTTTTTGGTGCTTTAATTCCTTACTAAAGTCAACCGCCTGTGAATAATTTTAAAATGTCATTGCCGATGGCAAAAACCATCAAAGCCAGCAGGATGACCATACCTACCTTTTGCGCATTTTCCAAAAACTTGTCTGATGGAGCCCGGCCGGAGACCATCTCATACAGTAAAAACATCACATGTCCCCCGTCCAAAGCAGGTATCGGAAGTAAATTCATAAAGGCCAAAATCATGGAAATCAAACCGGTGATGCTCCAAAACTTCACCCAATCCCACTGGTTGCCATAGATTTTAGCCATCCCGATGGGTCCGCTTACGTTTTTGGCTGATACCTCACCCGTAAACATTTTACCCAAAGCTTTGGCATTGACAATCACCACTCCGAATGCTCTTGCAGTTCCTTTCGAAAAGGCCTCTCCGATTCCGTATTCTCTTCGAGTCGGCTCGATCAGCGGATTGATGGCTATCCCGATTCGGGCATCATCGGTAACGGGTATGGAAAGGGTATCCACCTGAGCCTCGCGCTGCCTTACGATCTGGGCTGTCTGATTGCTCAAGGGCTTTAAAGCCGCTTGCATTTCATCGAAAAAGCGAATTGGACTTCCGTTGACTGCGAGAATCTTATCTCCCGGAGCAATGCCTGCCCCTTCTGCCCCACTGCCTTTTTCTACCTCTCCTACTTCAAAGGGGAATCGAATCGCGATGAATTTACTGAAAGACTCCTCGCTGTTAAACGTGTTGATAAATCCCCTGGGAATCTCGACTTTAATCTGCTCTCCATTTCGATCTACAGTGTAAAAACCGTTTTCGCTAAGCAATGCGGAGCCGCTGCTCAGGTCAGAAATACTGGTGTAAGGTTCGCCGTTGATGTCGAGCACTTTGTCCCCTGTCTTGAATCCGATGGCCTCTCCGTACTCATAGGCCACAATTCCGTTTTCGATCACCTGTTCTCTGGAAAAATAGGTTTCCCCGTTTTTGTAAACCAAAGCCACAAAAATGATAATCCCGGTGATCACATTGACGATAATCCCACCCAACATCACGATCAAGCGCTGCCAGGCCGGTTTGGCGCGAAACTCCCATGGCTGGGGTTCGGAAGCCAACTGGGCGGTATCCATGGATTCATCCACCATGCCGGAGATTTTGACAAAACCTCCCAAGGGGATTGCTCCGATGGAATATTCGGTTTCACCCCACTGAAATCCGGCGATTTTCGGAGGGAAACCGATTGAGAATTTTTCCACTCTCATGCCAAACATCTTGGCGGTAAGCAAGTGTCCCAACTCGTGTAAACCCACCAGGATAGACAATCCCAGGAGCAGTTGGCCCACCATAATCAAAGTTTCCATTATACTTTAGACTTTATTAATTGTTCTGTTATTGTTCTGGCCTCGAGGTCTGTCCCTACGTAATCCTCCAGGCTGGGATGTGATATAAAGGTGGCTTTCGCCATCGTTTCTTCTATCAAATCCGACATTTCCAGGAATCCAACTTCCCGGTTGAGAAAAGCTGCCACTGCGATTTCATTGGCAGCATTCAGGATGCAGGGAGCATTTCCTCCTTTTGCTAAAGCGTCAAAAGCCAGCTGAAGGTTCCGGAAAGTTTTCATATCCGGCTTTTCAAAGGTCAATTGGGGATAGTTAAGGAAATCAAACCTCTCAAAATCGCTTTTGAACCGATGAGGATAGCTCAGGGCAAACTGGATCGGGATACGCATGTCCGGCAATCCGAGTTGTGCTTTGATCGATCCGTCTTCAAATTGGACCAGCGAATGGATGATGCTTTGAGGATGCACGACCACGTCGATCTGCTCCGTCTTGAGGCCAAACAACCACTTTGCCTCGATCACTTCCAGACCTTTGTTCATCAAAGAAGCCGAATCAATCGTGATTTTGGCTCCCATGTCCCAGTTGGGATGTTTGAGGGCTTGTTCTCGGGTGACGGTTTCCAAATAGGCCCGATCTTTTCCGCGGAAAGGACCACCTGAAGCGGTGAGGATTATTTTTTCGATGGGGTTGTGAAACTCACCCACCAAGCATTGGAAAATTGCGGAATGCTCGGAATCCACGGGATAAATATTGACCCCGTTTTCCCGTGCCAATGCTGTGACGATCTCTCCTGCCACCACCAAGGTTTCCTTATTGGCCAAAGCGATTTGCTTGCCGGCTTTGATCGCATTTACTGTTGGAATTAGTCCAGAGTAACCAACCAATGCTGTCAAAACCACATCAATGGTGTCCATTTCCACAATCTGAGCAATGGCTTTTTGCCCTGCAAAAACTTTGATATCGTGAGGAATCAGGGCTTCCTTCACCTTCGCATAGTTGGATTCATTGCCGATCACCACAGCATTGGGCTTAAACTCCAAAGCTTGGGCAATCAGCAGGTCGCAATTGTTTTGAGCGGTGAGAACTTCAACGGTAAACTTGTCTGAGTGCTGACGGATCACATCCAAAGTCTGGGTACCGATACTTCCGGTACTTCCAAGGATGGCAACGCGTTTAGTTTCTGTCATGCAAAATGGGTTAACACCAAACAAAAACCTTCCATGGACAGGAAGGTTCTCAGTGAAGCTGACAAAATTACCAATTGCCCAGACTTTTCCTCGCACATCCCGTCAGTTTTATCTGAGTGGGATGATTTTTGAAAACCAAAACGGGATCATTTGACGATCTTAAAATTTGTGAATGAAACCGCAGGCTTAAAACCTATTGATTCGCTAACAGGTAAATACATCCTATGAACACACTGGTCAAATCATTTGGAATTCCCTTTCTGGCCGGCCTGGCCGGAGCAGCACTTTGGACTGGTATCCAAGCGCCGCAAAAATCCGACGAAAGTCTCCTCCAAGGCGCTGCAGACCTTACACCCACTCAGTTTGCCTCCGAAAACCATTACTCCGGGACCGTGCCCAATCCCCCGATTTCCTTTGTCGAAGCTTCGCAAAAAAGCACAGGGTCGGTCGTTTTTATCAAAAATTTCAGCGGTACGGATCCCAGACGCTACAGCATGTTTGACTACTTTTTTGGTACAGGTCCAGCACCTCAAGTCAGTACGGGTTCGGGAGTGATCATCTCCAAAGACGGCTACATCATCACCAACAATCACGTGATCGATCAAGCCGAAACCATCGAAGTGGTCCATCAGAAGCGGACTTATCAAGCCAAACTCGTCGGCACGGACAAAAACACCGACATCGCCGTGCTGAAAATCGAGGCCGAAAACCTGCCCCAGATCACCCTCGGTACCAGCCGAAACCTGCAGATCGGGGAGTGGGTCATCGCTGTGGGAAACCCTTTCAACCTCACCTCCACCGTCACCGCGGGGATCGTCTCAGCCAAAGAGCGGCAGATCAATATTCTTGGAGGTGATTTTCCTTTGGAAAGTTTCATCCAGACCGATGCGCCTATCAATCCGGGAAACTCAGGCGGGGCCTTAGTCAACAGCAGCGGTGAACTGGTTGGGATCAATACCGCAATTCTTTCCCGAACCGGCTCCTATACGGGCTATGGTTTTGCTGTACCGGTGGATATTGCCATGAAGGTCGCCAATGACCTGATCAAATACGGGGAAGTTCAGAAAGCCATTCCCGGAGTCGATGTAGTGGAAATCACCCCAGAACTGGCCGAGGAGATGAAGCTGAAAAGCCTGGACGGGGTAATCATCACCCATGTGTTGCCCAAAGGATCCGGAGAAAATGCCGGACTTCAGAAAGACGATGTGATCACCAAAGTCGCTGATTGGAAAATCACCGGAAACGGGAGCTTCGAAGAGGCATTGTCTTATTATTATCCCGGAGATAAAGTCACCGTGGAATACATCCGCAACGGTTCAGTCAAATCCGCCCAACTGACCCTGCAAAATCTGGAGGGAGAAACCGGCGTCATCAAACGGGAATACTACAGTTCTGCGCTGCTGGGCGCCCGATTGGAAGCGGTCAACACCATCGAAAAGGACCGGCTGAAAGTACCTTATGGTATAAAAATAACTTCTTTGACCCGAGGCTACCTTCGGGATTTGGGATTCAGGGACGGGTATGTCATCACCCACATTAATCAGATTCCCGCCAAAGATCCCAACGAAGCCGGAAAATACCTGGAAAAATTCAGTGGTAGATTGAGGTTGGAGGGAGTAGCGCCGAATGGTCAGCCGTTTATGCAGAGCTATAATGTGAGGTAACAGAAGTGGAAATGGAAATCGAAAATCACCCGCGTTTTCTCGCATTCCCGACCATTTTTACCTAATTTGAATTATTGATAAAACCCAAAATGAAAACCTTACCGCAATCCTGCGAACAATGCTATGAAGAGTTTCGCACGGCTCTGGAAGAACTGGTCATCTTTGCCAACCGCGGGGAAAAATCAGGCTATTCTGAATCCCAGTCCCGAGAATTGATCATTCACTTCGAAGTTGCACACGAGCTCGCACTGAAATTGATCAGCAAATACTTCCATAAAATGGGAAAAGGGCCATTTTCCGGTTCCCGGGATGCTACCGTCGAGGCATTTCATGCAGACCTGATCGACGATGGCAAAGCCTGGCTGGATATGGTCATCGACCGGATCCAGTATAACCCTGTCTATGCCCTTGACACCCAACAAAAATTCCTGGAAAACATCCGAAGAAAATACCTTCCCTTGCTCGGGAAGTTTGAGGACACCATGAAAAAGAAATTGGAAGAGTGAGGAAGAACCTCGCTTTCCAAAATAAGTCGGGAGGAGGATTTTGAAATCCTCCTCCCTTTTCTTTTATCGAAACTTAAACCCAGAAGGTCCTCGGCCTACTTCCATTTTTTGGAGTTCTGTACCGTCTTCCGAAAAGATCACCACCTCTCCATTTCCCTGAAATCCCTTCGCATTTGCCACGTAAATCTCTTTGCGATCCTGATCGAAGCCAATACCATATATGCCCGAACCATTTTTGAACATTCTGGCGTAATTGTCAACCAAGGACACTTCAACCACATTGTCTATGTAATCCGGCCAGCCTGTGCTTAGCGTGAGGTAGATTTTGCCTCCTTGCCCTGCCGCAATTCTGCCTGTGGGATTGGCAACAGGGAAGGATTTGGTGTCTTTTATTGTCTGACCCGAAAGATTTAAGGAGTGGAAAAAGATTTTGTCGTATTCGATGGCATACACCCAAACCTCTCCATTCAGCTCAAAAAACTGTACCGGATTGCCTTCCACCTCCAGTGTTTTGGTAACCGCTTCGGTATCGGCATCGATGATTTCGATTTTCCCTTCTTCCGATCCTGCCACCCAGACATATTTGCCATGAACAAAGAGATCTTCAGGCTTATTGGTCACTGGGATCTTCTTCTTCACAGTGCCTCCATCCAGTCCGGAAACCACAGCCACATACGAATCGGGAGTGTTGTACGAGGCATCATAAGGGCCGTAATCTGAGATAAAAAGCTTAGTCCCTTTCGTGGCCAAGGACCGGGGTTGATCTAAATCGCCAGTTACCCCACCGATGGACTTGAAGTCACTTGGGTTGACGATTTCCACTTTTCCGGTATTAGCCACAAGGTAAAGCCGATCCTGCTCCAAGACCATGTCTTCCAACAAACCCGCGAAAGGACGGCCATTTTCCAGTTCGAAAATGTCCCTCATCAAGGAACCCGTCGTCGGATCGAAGTGATAGATTTCCCCATCATTGGTCCCAAAGTTGCCCTCGTTCATTATAAGAACACCTGTATCGTACTTTCCGAGCGGTCGCTCATCTCCCCCATTTTCACAGGCAAAAAGCAGGGTAATCAGGGCCAATGCTCCTAGTTGGTTTTTAAACAAATACTTCATAGTAAAAGAGTTAGATTAAATTGATACGATCTGCCGGGCATGGCCCGGAGGTAAAGCACTTGGTAGTCCCGATCGAGCAGGTTGAGCACCTGAAAGCTGATCGGAAGTTGGAGTTTTTTCCATCGGAGTTGGGAAAAAGAGAGGCCTGCATTCCAGAGTTGGTAGCCATCGAGCACCCGGGTATTGCCTGTTCCGATGGATCGCTGCCCGACATAAAAAGTGGATAGATTGACCGAAAATCCATTTCGCTCAGCCACCAGATTTCCATTGGCTTGATGCTCGGGCGTATAGGGAAGCTGACTTGGATTTTGAGCATCGGAGGTCAGATCTAGGGCTTGGGAAAAGGTGTAGCTTCCTTTTGCTTCCCAGTTCCATCGCCCGATTTCCCAAGTGCCTTTTCCCTGATATTCCA
>CAYONF010000118.1:7550-9407 GCA_964405255.1 uncultured Limnohabitans sp.
TTTGCTTCCCAGTTCCATCGCCCGATTTCCCAAGTGCCTTTTCCCTGATATTCCAAACCTTGATTTCGGACTTCACGGATATTTTGAGGGCTCCAAATGGATCCTTGAGGCAGCCAAATAATCCAGTTGTCCACCTGCATGCGGTAGTAGGTGAGACTTTGCTCCCAGGAAAAAGTGGCTTTTCGATGCCAATGAAGCCCGATTTCTCCATTTTGACTTTTCTCGGGAAGCAAATCCGGATTGCCTCCAGGACTCCAAAACCGATCATTGAGTGTAGGCACTTTGAAGCCTTTTCCAGCCGAGGCTTTGAGCAAAAGCTGATTTTCTCCTTTTTCCCAAATCAAAAAATCCATCCCAATACCCGGAAGAAAGGGCTCCAATTGATCTTGATAGCTTAACTGTCGGAAATTTGCAGACAGCGAAAGTCGCTTACTTGCCTCCCATTTCGCACTTTGATACAACTCCAGCCGCTGATCGGTGGCTGAATACGTACTCAGATCGCCTTGGGCAAAAGTTCCACGGGCACCCACTTTGAAGGTCCAACTTTCGAATTTTTGAACGTCCCAATCGGAGGCTAGCAGAAATTGTCGGGTACGATTTTCACTGCCGTTGAAGATGAGTTGGTCGGAAACCCAACCCGCCTTGACATTCCAAACGGAGCTTTTTCCAAAGCGGAAATAGTCCAGCACTGCTCTCACACTTTGGTCCTGCTGCGCATCACGAGTCGCCGAACCCATCACGGGCTGAATCTGCCGATCGGCCCGATTCCACCAAAAGGAAGTTTTCAACTGGCTTTTCTGCGAAAGATTCCAAGCTGCATCTTGCACAAATCCGAATTGCTCGGTTTGGGCATTTTCAGCTTTGACTTCGGGAGTACCGGGTTTGGAGAGGTCACGGAATGGAAAATCATTGGCTGCAAACTGACGATAAAGCTTGGTTTGCGTACTGAAATTTCTCCCCGATAATCCCGCGGAAATCGCCGTGTTGCTAAGTCCAAAACTCCCAAAAATCTGGCTCAATCGCCCTTTGAATCCCTGCCCAAACTGCGTCTGCGTCCCAAGATGTACACTTCCTCCAATGGCCTCATTTCCAAAAAGTGCTCCCGAACTCCCAAAATGAACTTCAGCTTGATCGATGGCTTGGATGGGCAAAATACTCAAGTCGCTTTGACCCAAAGAAACGCTATTGATTGGCAAGCCATTCCAAAAAACGGCCGTATGCCCAGCCGAAGTACCGCGAAAAGAAGGCGAAGCGAGCATTCCTGCTCCGTATTGCCGTACAAAAACGGGTGATTTTTCCTGAAGCAAATCGCCCAAGGACCGAGCTGAATAGGCTTCCAATTCCCTTTTTTCGAAGGAAACTACCTTTTGCCCTTGGGCAAAACGATCCAAGGCAGGCGCATACACCGCCACCTCAGCCAAAGCCACTGTGTCCTGCCCGGCTGCTAGGCCAAACAGTGAAAACACCCAAAATACCAAGGTCATGTCCGATCGAATAGGTTAAGACAATTCGATTCGGCCTTGAAAGAAGTTAAGAAAGAAATGAATGCTTCTCCACCGACAAGGGTCAATAGAGAAGTCGACATGTCTTCTTCGCTTTTCCTCCGAAAGCACAGAATCAGTTGATCTAGGCAGGTCTCCTGGCTCGTCTGACTTTTGCCGGCCTTCTCATCCCGATTACTTGTCCGCCGTGGCGGATCGGGACAATGGCTAAGTGGTGCAAAAGTACTTCCCTGAGATTAATCAGGGCAGACTCACAGTTGCGGGGACAGCTCCGGTTTCGCACCGGATTCCCTTTTAATCCCAAGCTCCAACCCAAAAACAAGAGTTGGTTTGAGAACCAAAATCGATTCAAAGT
>CAYONF010000119.1:0-2957 GCA_964405255.1 uncultured Limnohabitans sp.
CTATTCTGTGACAGGAGATCAAGTCCTCGTCAGCGCGGGTGAACAGGGATTGGAGTTCATGTTTGGCTCAGGTACGCCACATCAGGAGCCGATTACGTACGGAGGACCGTTTGTGATGACTACTCCCGAGCAAATGACTGCCACCCGCCTCCGGTATGGGAGAGGAGAAATGGGTACTTTGCCGCCTTATACCAAGTAATTGTTTTGGTATAGGGAAATACCATCTTTGTTTTTTACTGACCAACCACAGCGAATATGGAGATGAAGGAAGAAAAATGGATTAAAAAAGGATATGAAACCTTTGCGATTTGGGGAGAAGAAGGATTGAAAGTGGAGCAACTTGCCAAAGAAGTAGGAACCAGCAAGTCGTCATTTTACCATTACTTTTCTGATGTGAATGTTTTTGTTGAAAGACTGTTTTTCCATCATCTCAAGAACTCAAAAATCATAGCTGAAAAAGAGCGGTTGGCCCAATCCGTCAATCCCGAACTGATTGACATTTTGGTTGAGCACAAGATGGATTTATTGTTCAACAGGCAATTGCGATTCCATTCCGACAGAGCGGAGTACAAGGAGACCTTGGTCAAATCCAACGCCATTATCGGCAAAGAATTCATCCGGCTTTGGTTGTCCGATTCCAAAATCGAAATTACACAAAGACAAGCCGAGGGGATTTTTGAGCTTGCTCTGGAAAATTTTTTCCTTCAAATCAACCCTGAAAATCTGACCAAATCGTGGTTGGAAGCCTATTTTGAAAACCTTAACCGAATCAGCAGGAATTTTATTAAACCCTTGTACGGAACCGACTAAAACACTGGCCTGAGACAAGTTATTCTTGCAGCAAACCTCCATTACTATGCTGCGAATAGATCATAAATCTTGGTTGAAGGTAACTGCATTTGTCGTCGGTTCCTTTGGTCCGGTGTTTTTTCTGGGCACGATGGCCAACACGGACGCATTTGCCCAATGGACCTTGGATTTTTTGAGTTGGCCCCTGGATGGGGTCCAGAATTATGAGGCTCCGACTACCCGTTTTTTGTCTGCGTTGACCGGCGGGTTTTTGTTCGGCTGGGGGATTTGCATCTGGTTGCTCCAAAAGTGGGTCTACGACAAAGCTCCCGATGAAACCCGCAAGTCAGTCGTAGGTGGGTTGGTCGCCTGGTTTATCTTGGATAGCCTGGGTTCATTTGCTTCGGGCAATCCCGCGAATGTCTTGTTTAATGTGGTTGTACTTATTGTTGCAGTGGGACCACTCTGGACCTCACAAAAATCCTAAACCTAACTTCCGATGAAGCGATCCTTCGTATTTGCCGCACTTTTACTCATTCAAACCCTGATCATTTTGGTTTATACGCTCTATGTTTTCCAGGCCGAGGGCGCAGACCTCCTGAGCGTATTTGTAAGTCAGGTGAAGTCACTTACCTGGGCAGGTCAGTTTAACCTTGATTTTCTCTGCTACCTGACTCTATCGGGCTTTTGGATTATGTGGAGGGATAAGTTCAGTTTCCGTTCAGTCCCGATCGGATTGATGGCGATGGTTTTAGGGATCCTGTTTTTTGCTCCGTATTTACTTTGGCTTTTGCTTAGAGAAAAAGGCGAAATCAAGCGCGTATTGACGGGTGACCGGTAATCACTGGTTTCCGACTGCAACCTATCTTGTTTTTGGATAGGAGTGGATTTGATGAATTGCTTTAAGCGAAATGAATTGTATTAGCCCAGTAGCCTTGCCGCCATTTCCCGGTAGTGGCTCAGATTGGGAAGAGGCATCGATTCAAGTTTCGCCTCCTCATCCCAGGTTCTCATTTTCAGCGATGCAGTAAAGAGCGGGTCGTTTTCAAAGTATTCGGCTTCCTGCGAGTTCATGGGGCCGCCTTGGTACACCAGCGTTTGCCGGCTTGCCTCGGATAGTTTTTCGTAGTATTCCGGGTAGCGAAAAGTCAAATAGCGCTTGGCTTGGACATGGTTTTCGACCAGCTTGGCAATTTTCTCGGAAAAGCCCAAAGCTCTCAGGTACTCCGCGCCGATCTGCTCGTGTCGCTTGGTGCCATATCCGCCCATAGATTCGGTTTTTCCCAAGTGGGCAAAGAGATGGCCGATGTCATGGAAAAATGCGGCCAAAATTACCTCCTCATCATAGCCCTCTTTTTCGGCCAGTTGAGCTGACTGACACATGTGCTCAATCTGGGAGACAGGCTCGCCGATGTAGTCCTCATGGCCATGTTTCTCATACAGACCAAATATCAGGTTTAATTTTTCTTCGTTCGAAAGAGACTGGAGATTCATTTTATTTAGTTTACAAATACTAAAATAAAAATAATGTCTCCTCCCATCAAGGAGGTGGGATTAAGTTTTTGTGAACCCTGATTTTGCTTCATATTTTAAAAATATGGCTCATTTTTAAGATTTTTGAACTGTTTTTATCGAAGCTGTTCACAAAGAGATAACAAAAGGATAACTCTTAGTTTTATTTCCCAATCGATAGAGTGTATACTTTAGCTAAACAATTATTGAGTTGGTTTTGCACTGCTAAGGGGGATCATGTTTTGCATGAATCTCCCTTTGGTGCAAGGCCCAAAATCCATAAAAGTAGCATGCCTCAGATCCAATTGGCCGTTTTTGACATGGCCGGCACGACCATCCACGATGAAAACAGCGTGGCAAAAGCTTTCCAATCTGCACTCAATCAACACGGATATCCGGCAGTCAGCCTTCAGGAAGCCAATGAAAAAATGGGCTATTCCAAGCCCCAAGCCATCCGTGAACTGCTCGAAATTCATGAACCCGATCCTTCCAAAATCACGGATGAATTGATTACTCAGATTCATGAGGACTTTGTACAGGGGATGCTGACCTACTATGAGACGGACCCTTCTATCCGACCGGTTGCTGATGCGGAAGCGGTTTTTATGGCACTGAAAGCCATGGGAATCAAGGTTGCTTTGGATACGGGATTCAGC
>CAYONF010000119.1:3057-9116 GCA_964405255.1 uncultured Limnohabitans sp.
CCGGGGTTTTTTCAGAGGCTGAGCTGATTCCTCATCGGCCTACTCACCTGGCAAAAAGCCTCAGTGAGGTGTTGGAAATCGTGAAAGCTTACGAACTGGTTCATTCCTCCTGATGCTTCGGATTCCTGCTCTTTCAGATCGATTGGCTCGGATGGGCACGTTTCCCATGAGCGTTTTTGCGGCGCTGATGGGGTTTTTGGTGTACAGCAGCATGTATGCGTTCCGTAAGCCCTTTGCTGCAGCCACCTTTGATGGAGAAAGCTTTTTGGGCTTGGATCTGAAAGTATGGCTGATTTTGGCCCAAACCCTGGGCTATATGGCGAGCAAATTTTACGGGATCAAGCTGATTTCTGAATTGAAAGATAAAGGCCGGGCCCAGTTGATTGTCGCACTGATTTCTGTTTCCTGGTTGGGGTTGTTGGGATTTGCGCTTTTGCCCGCACCGTTTGGCGTGTTGTGTTTTTTTGTCAACGGATTTCCCCTCGGGCTGATTTGGGGGATTGTGTTTCACTACATGGAGGGGCGCAAATTCACCGAAATGATGGGAAGCATGCTGGCGGCGAGTTTTGTGTTTTCTTCGGGTTTTGTGAAGTCGGTAGGGACTTACCTGATTCAAAATCTGGGAGTTTCCGATTTTTGGATGCCCTTTTTGACAGGAGGGATTTTTTACCCGGTATTGTTGCTGAGTGTCTTTTTGCTCAATCATATCCCTGCTCCGAGTGCAGAGGATGTGGCTTTGCGAAGCTCCCGTCCGTCCATGGATCGTGCAAGCCGGAGGGATTTTTTCAGGGAATTTCGACCTGGAATCATCATGCTGATCTTGGTGTACATGATGCTCACCGGACTGCGGGACCTGCGGGATAATTTCGTCGTGGAGATCTGGGAAGCCATGGAGATTGAAGTGGCCCCCGAATTACTGACCCAGACCGAGATTCCGATTACTTTGGTTCTCCTGGTGATGATGTCTTGTCTGGTTTTGGTGAAAAACAACAAGGAGGCATTCTTTCTCAACCTGTGGATCATTTTGGCCGGGTTTGCCTTGGCCATAGTGGGGACCCTGGGCTTTCAATCGGGCTTTATCACTCCCTTTTATTGGATGGTGCTGGTCGGGACCGGGGTATACATGGCCTACATTCCGTTCAACAGTTTGCTGTTTGACCGATTGATCGCTACGTTCAAAACAGCCGGAAACGTGGGCTTTCTGATGTATCTGGTCGACAGTTTTGGATATCTGGGAAGCAGTTTGGTCTTGGTGTCCAAGCAATTTGGATTCATGCAGGACTTGAGTTGGTTTCATTTCTATTTGTCTTCCGTATTGATCTTTCTGAGTATTTCCGCAGTCTTGATGGCAGGTTCCTTCGGGTATTTTCACCGAAAGCTCCGCCGTCGGGACAAGGCTGAACTCACTTTTCCCCAAATAATTTGATATGCAAAAACCATCTGCTATTGTCATCGGCGCAGGAATCGTCGGCTTGGCCATCACCCGGGCACTTCATGCCAAAGGCTGGACCGTGACGGTCATCGAGCGTCATCCCAAGGCCCAGGGAGCTTCGGTCCGCAACTTTGGGATGGTCTGGCCGGTAGGTCAGCCCCAGGGTCCTGCCTTCAACCGGGCGATGCGTTCCCGGGAAATATGGCTGGAGATGAGTGAAAAGGCCGAATTTTTTGCAGAAAAAACTGGCTCCCTTCATCTCGCCTACACAGACTTGGAGCTCAAGGTCGTGGAGGAATATGTCAGGGCAATGTCCGGAATCAAATTGGCCGAATTACTCAGTCCCGAACAAACCCGGATGAAAAGTCCGGCTGCAAAAATGGAAGGACTTAAAGGGGCACTTTGGACCGCCGATGAACTCATTGTGGATCCTCGCGAAGCGATTTACAAAACCGGGAAATACCTGGAAAGCTTGGACGGGATTGAGTTTGTCTGGAATCGGGCAGTCAGCCGAATCGAAGGCAATACGGTTTTTTCAGGGCAAAAAAGCTGGTCCGCTGACCGGATTTTTGTCTGCAGCGGGGCGGATTTTGAGACGCTATATCCGGAGATGTTTGAGTCTACGCCAATCACCAAGTGCAAACTCCAGATGATGCGACTGGTGCAGCAGCCGGAGAATTGGAGGATCGGTCCGCCGCTTTGTGCAGGCTTGAGTTTTATCCATTACAAAGGGTTTCATGTGGCTCCTTCGTTGGAAAAACTAAAAGAGGTCTATCAGGACCAGTATCCCGAACTGATCGAGTGGGGGATTCACGTGATGGTGTCGCAGAATGGTCTCGGGGAACTGACCATCGGAGACAGTCACGAATATGGCTTGGATCTTTCTCCTTTTGACCGGGAGGATGTCAACCGGATGATTTTGGACTTTCTGAAAAGCTTTGCCCAGTTTAAAGACTGGAGAATTGGCTCGGCCTGGCACGGCATCTATCCCAAAATGACCAACGGAGCAACCGAATTTGTCAAGCAAATCGACGATACCGTGACGATCGTCAACGGGCTGGGTGGAAATGGAATGACCCTTTCGTTTGGTTTGGGAGAAGAAGTGGTCGAGAAGCTGCCGGATTAAATTTTTGTTCCCGTTCGGAGGTTTTTCCCAATTCAGAATTCTTCAAAGCGCGGATTAGGATAGTGGTTTCTGGGTTTTTTCCAAAAAATTCAAGGGGGAGAAACCTAGCCTCCGGAATTTTGTTTTATTGCGGAAATTAACCTTCAGAAATGGATTTTAATCTTGACTGGCTACTCTCTCCTGATTACACCGAACCCGGAAATTTTCTTCTTCTGGGCGGTATTTTTCTTTTGGGGATATTTTTGAGGTACCTGATTTTAGCTTGGGGTTATCACGAGTTGGTCTACCGAAGGATGGGCGATTCTCAGCCTTACCGCCGGCTTCATGAGCAGGTCAGACTGCCTCAGGTCCGTAAGGAAATCTGGTATTCCTTTTTGGGAGCCATCATTTTCTCTGTAGCCGGGGTGGTTTTGCTGATCCTTTGGCAGCGGGGAATTTCCCTGCTATACACCCAGTTGACGTGGTGGGATTTGCTTTGGGTTCCGCTCAGTTACTTTTTGGCGCTTTTCATCCACGAGACGTATTACTATTGGTTGCATCGCTGGATGCACCAGCCCAAGGTGATCCGGCATTTTCACCACATTCACCACAATAGTCTCTATACGAGTTCCTTTACTTCTTTCTCATTTCATCCGATCGAGGCGGGTTTGCAGGCGATATTTTTACCGGTCTTGATACTGGTCCTTCCGATGCACTTTTTTGTCCTGATTGCCCTGTTGATTACCATGTCGGTGACTGCGGTGATCAACCATGCCGGGGTGGAAGTCTATCCCAATTCCGCGCTGCGTTCGCCGGTTTGGAGATGGATGGTGGGAGCGACACATCACGATCTGCACCACCTTCGGTACCGCTGCAATTATGGGTTGTATTTCACCTTTTGGGACGTGTGGATGAATACGGAGGATCCCGGATTTGAAAAACGCTTTGCGGAGCATACGCTGGCAGAAAACCAAAAAAAGAACGCCTGAACCCAAGCACAGGACTTTGATTTTTTTAGAAAACGTGCCGCCCGGCATCAGCCCAAGATTCCGCTGTTGGTCTTTTGGCTTTACCCAAAGGTTGGTTTTGCATTATTTAATCCGAAAGCCTCTTCCCCGAAAAGCATTTATTGTTAGTTTTCCGACTCATTCGACTAGGTCCTTTTTTCATGGAACAAGAAGTAATCGCACAGATCAGCAACAAGCTGAAGCATATCCGCAAGGAAAAAAACCTGACCCTTCAGGATATTGCCGATCGGGCAGGAGTGACCAAGGGCTTGATTTCACAGATTGAAAACAGCCGGACCATCCCTTCCCTGTTGGTTCTGATTCAGATCGTAAAGGCCCTCGGTGTAGGACTGGACGAATTTTTCAACGATCTCAGTTTCTATGGAAATGAGGGAAAGATCCTCGTGCAGCGCAGGGAAAACTACCAGCGTTTTGAGAAAGAACCTGCTTCAGGCTATGAGTATTTCCGGATTTTCACCAAGAAGGTCCAGGCCAGCACCATCGATATTGTGCTGCTGGAGATTCAGCCCGGAGCTACCCGGGACTTTGTGCAAACCGACGCCTTTGAATACAAATATATGATTTCGGGTTCGGTCAAGTATGTGTTCCGAGATCAGGAGATCGAATTGAACGAGGGAGACTCGATGCTTTTTGATGGGAGGATCGAGCACAATCCTGTAAATAACGGAAATCAACCAGCCCGGATGCTGGTGGTGTATTTCTTTGAGGCAGGGTGAGTTTGGGTTTCGGTCAGGCGCTTGTGAACTGTAAGCAGTGAGTTGTAATTGGGGCCAGACAACCGGCCACTTTCAATTCACGGGATACAAATTCTCAGAAAGATTCAATTCCGGGAATCCAAATCCATTTTCTCCAACCGAATTATTTCAGACGTTTTTCAATTTTGTTTGGATTTCGATAGCAGCTCAACACTGCTATGATCAAGATTTGGCTTTTTTCCGATAATTCTTTAAAAAATATCCAGTAGGGGAACTTGTCCATTACTGCTCCTCTGGTATCCTGAAATCTAATCGGGTAAGCTTCAGGAGTTTCTTTGATTAGATCGATTTTGTCCCTAATTGCTTGTAAGAACCGGAGTACGAGATCATTTTGCTGACTTTCGTACCAAGCTGAAGTTTCTTTGATATCCTGCTTTGCCTGGGGCAAAATTACGGCTCGGTTCATCTGAGGTTGCTTTCCAGATCATCCATGCTTTCGTTAAAATCCAAAGGCTCAGACTTTCCGGTCAGGTATTGTTCTAAGCGCTCATTGACCACGGATTCGTGCCATTCTTGAGGCTGGAAATCTTTGGAAGAAACAGTTTTGAGCATCTCTAAAATGGATTTCCATTCCTCAATGGGAATGAAAACACCTGTGTTTTCGCCGTCCTCATTTTTGACATATTGAACTGCCATTGCTTTTTTTTTTGAATAGTTGATTTCAAAATAGTAATCATGTTTAAAGTTCAATTTATTGAAAAGAACTTAAAAATCTTTTCTAAAAATCGGGATGAAAGTCATGAGAGATAAACTCAATCTCTCATGACTTACCACTTATCATTTGTGAAAAACCAATAGGAACTCAATCCTCTTTTTCTTTTTTGCCCATCAGCAGGAAGTCATTGACGACGATCTCGGTGATGTACTTTTTCTCCCCGTTTTTGTCCGTGTAGGAGCGGTTGGTGAGCTTGCCTTCAATGCCCACTTCGGAGCCCTTGTCGGTGTATTTGGAGAGGAGTTCCGCCTGCTTGCCCCAGATGACCAGGTTATGCCAGGTGGTTTCGGTGATTTTTTCACCTTTTTGGTTTTTGTAGGTCTCGTTGGTGGCGAGGGTGACGTGCCCTACGGCCTTGCCGGATTCGAGGGTTTTGATTTCGACTTTGGCGCCGAGGCGGCCGATGAGCTGAACTTTGTTTCTTAGCGCATTCATGGTTTTAAAAGTTTGGATGTGAATGATTTGATAAAGGTTTTCGCCAGAGGCTTGTTGATGGACCAAAGTTGGGGGGCGGGGCAAAAAGGAGTCGGTAGCTAAGCGCTTGTATTCGATTGTAGTCGCTTGTTGTCGGAAAAAATGCCAAATCCGGCTAAAAAGGGCTTTTTTGGGTAAGAGATTTTTAGTAGGTTGGGAGAGTGGAAAGGAAATGGAGTGAAGGTAATAAAAGAGTTGGCGGCAATGCTATTGAGACAAACCCGTTAAGACAAACAAAGACGACTAAAAAATGGAAAAGAGAATTTTTAAATGTTTGGTTGCTTCACCAGGTGACACCAAAGAAGAAAGAGAAATTTGTTTGAAAATATTCAAAGAAGTAAATAAGGGGCTTGGTGAAAGTTTTGGTTTTTCAATAGAAGAAAGGATGTGGGAGCATAACACCCGACCAAGTTTTTCGAGCAGTTATAGCCAAGCTACAATTAGCGACCAATTAGGAAACGATTACGACCTATTTGTTGGAATTATGAACAACAAATTTGGCACTGAAACACAAGTTGCAGGTTCGGGGACAGAAGAAGAATTTAACAAT
>CAYONF010000120.1:0-8901 GCA_964405255.1 uncultured Limnohabitans sp.
ACGGTCGGCTTTTCTCCCAAAATCTGCCACCTTCCTTTCAGCCCTGTCAATTCCGAAACCTTAGCCAAACCTGTTTTTAGTGCCTCTTCCGAGATTTTCCAGCCTTGGATTCTCAGTTGTTCAACAGACTCCAGGATACCCGGTAAGTTCATTCTTTGGTAATCACCCAGGAGACCATAGTCAATAGGAGTCGTTTCAGTTCCTTTTCTAACCTCATATGCTGCTACGGTCCTGTCTTCTATTCGCTTACTGCCCAATCTCTTTACTTGAATCTTTTCCTCTGCAAAAACAATCGGAGCATGCATTTCAGCAGATTTGGCAAGAAAAACCGAAGTGGTTTCTTCCTGCTTGTGGCTGATTACCACAGGCACTTCCGGTTTGATTATTCCGGCTTTTTCTGCGGCAATTTCCGGCAAGGTTTCACCCAAAAACTGCATGTGATCCCAACCGATATTGGTGATTACGCATAGTTCGGGATGAATGACATTCGTGCTGTCCAGCCTACCCCCCATCCCCACTTCAATCACGGCGATGTCTACCTCTTGCTGCGCAAAATACCAAAAGGCCATTCCGACGGTCATTTCGAAGAAACTCGGCTTCAACTCATCGAGAAAATCTTTGTTTTCAGCCACAAACTGAACAACCGCTTCCTTCGAAATTTCCTGACCGTCGATCCGTATCCGTTCGGTAAATGACTTCAAATGGGGAGAGGTATACAGCCCGGTTTTGTATCCTGCAGATTGAAGAATGGCTGCTAGGGTATGCGAGGTACTCCCTTTCCCATTGGTTCCTGCCACATGGATGGACTTGAATTTCCTTTCCGGATTTCCCAATTGGGCGCAAAGAGCGAGGGTATTGCTGAGATCCTTTTTGAAAGCCGAAGATCCCACCCGCTGAAACATGGGCAAGGAATTGAACAAATATTCCAGCGTCTCCTGGTAATTCATGGTTAATCTACCTTGATGATGAAGGTGATTTTGCCTGAGGAAAAATCAGCGGCTGTGCCACCTTGTTTTTTGAAATTGATCTGATTGACCACCTGACGATAATAAGCCAATACATCATTGGACACGTTATACTCCAAAGGGACAGCCTGCACTACCCGACCGGAATCATCCACTGTGATTTTGAAAACGATCCGTCCGTTTCGCGTCGATACCCGATCATTGATCGTAGGACGGGAAGCAAAATCCCATCCTGCCATATCCAAGCTGTAGCCGGCTCCGGAATTCGTTCCTTTTCCGCTTCCCTCTCCCATAATCGCTCGGCCATCGACCGTTCCGGTCGGTCGGCCTTCATCCCCTTTGGCTGTACTGGAACCCTGTGCCCCACCGGATGCGGGAGTTGAAGATTTTCCAGATGTTCCTCCAGCTCCAAAAATAGCGCGTTGATCGATTTTCGGCTTTTCAGCGGCTTTTTGGGTGGTAGTTTCTGCTGTAGATTTCGCAGGTGTTGTGACGGTTTTTGCAGGCTCAGTTTTGACGGGTTCTGGCTTTTTGGTTTCTACGGCAGCTTTTTCCTGTCCCTTGATTGGAGAAGGTTTGGTTGTCACGGCCTGATTCGCAGCTGGCTTTGAAGTAGCTTTAGGTTTGGCAGTTTCGGTCTTGGGGGCCGGTGCAGGGGTCGCAGGTTCGGTTACTGCCTGAGCCACTTCGCCGGGAGCTGCTTGCTCCACACTTTCCGAAGGAGTTTCTGAGGGTGAATTTGGACTGCTTCGATTTCCCGAACCTACATCAGTAAATCCCAAATTCAATTCCAAGCCATAAGTAGGAAGCGGTGGAATCGGTTGTTTCCAAACCACAATGAAATAGAACGCAACCAGCAAAAGCGCATTCACCACGATCGTAATGATCGCGGATTTGCGTTTACTGTCCTTTTCTACTTGGTCTGCGTTCCAGCTTTGCATGATTAAAAGGGAATGGTTGCGATAGAAACATTAGCTTCCAAAGCGGCAGCTATTCCGCCGATTTCTACCAGATATTCTACGGGAACTGTCTTGTCAATGTGCAAAACGACCTGACCTTTTTTTCCTTCCAAAAGCGAAGTCAACTCGGATTTGATCTGTTCCCGAGCTACTTCACGATCATTGACCGAAAAGCGCAAATCCTTGGTCACCGTGACAGTCACCTCCTGCATAATGATGTCAGAGGCTTCACTGGAAGGTAAATTCACCGGAAGTCCGGAAGGAGTGATAAACGACGAAGTCAACATGAAAAAGATCAACAACAGAAAAATAATATCTGTCATTGACGACATGCTGAAGGCCGTTTCAATTTTATTTTTTGACTGAAGTGCCATACTTATTTGTCCTGAAGGAGGTCAATAAATTCAATGGAGGTATACTCCATATTGTGCACCAACTTAGAAACCTGGGTAACCAGGTAATTGTACCCCAGATAAGCAATAATCCCAACCACCAAACCTGCGGCGGTCGTGATCATCGCCTCGTAAATCCCGGAGGAAAGCAATTTCGGAGAGATCATCCCCTCTTCCTGAGCGATGGAAATAAAGGCCTGAATCATACCGGTGACTGTCCCTAAGAATCCGATCATCGGAGCAGCACCGGAAACGGTTGCCAAAAGGCCCAAGTTTTTCTCCAATTTATAAATCTCGATTTTCCCGACGTTTTCAATGGAAACTTCGATGTTTTTCAAGGGAGAACCGATTCGCTCAATTCCTTTGGCAATCATGTTGGCGACGGGTGTGTTTTCACCCATGCATAGCACTTTTGCTTTTTCGATCTGCCCGCTTTGTACGAGGACTTTAACTTGATCCAGGAGGTGAGCTGGAGTCTTCGAGGCTTTATTGAGGACAAGTAACTTCTGAATAAAGATGAAAATCGCCAACACAAACAATAAATATAGCGGAATCATCATGTAACCACCTTTCAAAAGGAGGTCCATCAGACCGATACTTTCTTTGGTGGCACCTTCGGCCACTTCGTTCAAATTAGATAAGCTGTCTGTTGAGAGGGTTTGGAGCAACATATTAATATTTCAAAATCCACAATGCTTCGGTGTATTGGGATTTGATTCGTTCGAGCTCCTCAGCTGCTGTTTTGAAGCTTCCAAATTTACCAATGGCCAATCGGTAGTTGGTGCCTCCATCGTAAGGAAGAATCAGATAAACTTCAGGTGATCTTCCAAAATAGACAGCGGCTTCTTCGATGGCTAGTTTTTCATTGGGCAAGCTTCCCACGATAATAAAGTATTGCGGACGCTCTGCTTTGGACTCTATTCGGATCAAATTTCCACTAGCAGTATTGGCAATAGTTGTACCAGTTTGAGCAGGTTTGGAAATATTAGGATTTGAATTATTTATGGATGATATAGAATCCTGATTTACAGTAGGTTGATTTTGATCAGTTAGGGTAGAATCTGATACACTTTCGGTCAAAATCGGCTGAGGTTCCACGGCTGGAGTTTCAGTTTTTTCGATCACCGGTTCCTGTGGGGAAGAATCCAACTGAGATTGGATTTGCCAAACAATCACTGACACAATTCCCAAGCCGATAAGCACTACCGCCCAAACCCAAACTGAAGATTTTTGGGGTTCCTTAACTCGATTTACAGGAGGTGTCGAAACCTTTGGTTCCGGCTTGCTTTTCTCTTTCTTTTCAGGATGTTCAGTAACAACGGCAGCTTCAACCGCAGGTGGAACTTCAGGGCTTTCTTTCGCTTCACCTATTGCCTCAACAGGCAATTTTTGGACCGGCTCCGGTTTGGACACAGAACGAATAGGTGTGATCTCCACATAAGGTAATCCATAGTCTTTCGGATCCGACCACTGGTGTTTATCTGAATCTTTTGCTGACATGATCAATTGGAAAAGCTACGAAACTAACCGAAATGCATCGAAAGCCCAACCCCTATCCAAACTATATCAGAATTTGAAGCTCGCTCCACCGATCAGCTGGATGCCCCGGACGGGATAATTCAGCCAACGGGTATTTTTTCCGTTCAGGATATTGTTGCCTTCGGCAAAGACGGAGATGCGATCCGTGATTTGGTAATCGGCCTTCAATTGGAGATCAGCGATGGTTTTGAGATTGACAACCTCGTAAACTATTGTAATTGATGGTGGACTGGCAGAAAAACTTTGATCTCCCCTAGCCTTCATTCCCCCCATAAAATTCAAATTCGCCTGAATCAAAAGTTTCTCGATCGGCTTAAGCTGATTGTTAATCGAAAGGGCCCAAACTGGCCGATGCCAAGCTTCAGCCTGCGTATTCAGGTCATACTGGTATAAATCCAAGCGGCTTCCCAAGGAATAGGTCTCGGTGATTTTAAATCCAAGTTCCGCATTGATGTTGGCAACCGTTGTTTTGTCGTCGTAGACGATTTCGAATCGAGCAGAATCAGCCTGAGAATTCACAAAGAAATGCATTTGATTGAATCTGCTGACGTTGATGCCTGCCCGGTAATGAAATGCTTCCTGAAACTGACCTTCGATTCCTCCCTCAATTTTGTAATTGTTGACCGTATTTAGCAGCTGCTCACTTGGCCCCAGGAATGGGTTTTCATTGACAAAGCTGAAATAGGTATTTCGCTGCACATCTCCGGAAAACTCTCCATAAAAGCCAAATTCATCTGCAAACTGATAACTGGCCTTCAAGACTGGAAAAATCCTGAAATCATTGGATTTGTCTGTAATCGAATCATTTTCGGATACCAAATTCAATCCTGCTGTGAAGCGGAAAGCCTCATAATTGTAAGAAACGCTGGGTCGGAGGGAGAAATAATTCCGGTTGACAGCGTAGGTGACATCTTCTGGATTCGTATGAAAATAAGCCAAATCCACCTTTCCTGACCAATCAGATTCAGTTCTGAACTTTGCTCCAGCTTGGATTCCAACTTCATTTTCCCGGACGGCATAGCTGTCTTTGAAATTCCGGAAACTGAGCTTTCCTTCGTAAGAAATCGGCCCTGATTTCTCAATATCGCGGACTCCAGCCTGAATCTGGAAGTGGTTCTGAACATTGTTTGCGACGATAGGACCAATGAAATCCGCCTCATTGGGTATGGTGAAATTGGGATCCACACCATAAAAAGAAAACTTATCCTGCCCCCAATTTAATCCGCCAAAAACCTCTACAGCTTCCGTAAAGTAACTTCCATCCGCTCCAAAAACGGTATGGGATTCGGTGCCCAATTCCGAATAGGTACCCGAAGGTCCTTTTCCAAAACTCTGATGCTTGAATTTCAGCGCATAGTTTAAGGGATCTGCTGTAGTTGACATAAATCGCCCTTCCAAAAGCGGGGATTCGAAATTGCCATAGCCAGCCCGGACGAAACCGCGATAAAGTTCCATTTTGGGTTGACGGTAATCCTTTTGTAAGGCAGTTGGCTCAAGTTTCAGTGCAGGCAGATTCAGAAAAAAGGGCGTTACCTGATAGTTGAAATCCTCCAAACCTTTGGGCTGAGGCAGGACTGGCAACCGCTCGAATGCTCTGGGCTGCGTTGGGACGGTAAGCACACGATCTTTCCGGATGACGAATTCCTGATCTTGGACAGCGCCCTGCTGCTTGATTTGGGCAAAAACCAATGAATTTCCCAAAGAAAATGCACCGGCAAAAATGAGTAGTACGGGTAGTTTTCGCATGGCTTAGTTCAGGGTTTTGAGTTTTGCTTGGGCTTCTGCTTTGATTTCCCCATTGGTGGATCGCTCCACGATGGATTCCAAGGTCGCTTTGGCTTGGAAGTCCTCGCCTGTTTTCAGGTAATTGTCTGCCAAGAGCAGGAACATCTTTCCATACCAAAAATCATAATCCGCAAAAGGACCTGAATATTCGAAAATGGCATCATTAGATTTGGGGACATCGCCCTTTTCCTGAAGAGAAAATGCCCACAAATACAAGCCTTCCGCTCCCTGCACAGTCTTGTAGTCTTTGACCAAAGTTTCCAAAGTCAGTTCAGCCTGTGCTTTTTGGTTCAGTTCCCGTTGAGCTTTTGCTTTGGTCAGCATGGCTGAAGGAGTTGATTCCGGAAGAAAACCATCCAAGGTCATCAGCTTCTCGGCATAGTTAATCGACTGCTGGAATTTCCGGATAGCGAAATTGGCGACCATCAACCCCTGAACCGCTTCAGCTTCCTCGACTTTGTTGCGGGCATTCGCTGATGCTGTTTCCAAATAAGGAATTGCTGCAGCGTAGTTCTTATTTTCAAGTTCAATCTGCCCGATTCTAAACATCGCTCTGACACGCTGAGGAGAGGCAGGTTCTTTTTCCAATTGCCTGAAAAAACCTAGTCCCCGCTCCTGATCTCCAGCCTGGAAAAAGGCATCTCCGGCAAAGTACAAGGCATCAGCGCGCTGTGCAGACTGAGGATAGCTTCTCAGGTAGCTTTCAAAAGCACGGGCGGCCTGTGCAAAGTTTTTATCGAGATAAAGGCTCTTCGCTGCCTCGTATTCCAGAGATTGCACATTGCCCGCTCCTGGATTGGAACTCTTGTATTTGGCCAAATAGTCTCCAAACTCAGCTGATCGACCCTGAAGCGCCAAAGTTTCCTGAAGGCCTTTCAGCGCCGTTTCCGAGTTTTGGGCATTAGGATGTTGATCCAAAATCGCTTTGTAATCGGCAATCGTCTGATCGTAATTCTGTTGGGAGAAATTGGCTACTGCCCTGCCTTCCAAAGCGAAAGGAACAAAAGGAGAATTGGGACGACTGGTGATGAGTTGAGAAAAAGCCGAAGAAGCCTCATTGTACCGCAATTCCTCGAGGTAAATCTGTCCTCGTTGGAACATCGCATCCTCGATGTACAAACTGCTAGGAAAACCAGAAATCAGTCGATCTAGGTTTGACAAAGCCTCATTATTCCTGGATTGGAAGTTTTGAACCACAGCCAAGCGGTAGTAGGCATAATCCATCCCCGAATTGAATTCCGAAATAGCCCGCTGGAAAGTGGAAGCCGCATCCCCAAATTTCTTTTGGACATACTGACAGTCTCCCAATCGAAGGAGGGCATCGTCATAGTTTTGCTTTTCATCCCGGCCTCGCAATTTCTCAGTGTATACCCGAAACTGTTCTTCGGCTTTGGAGTAATTCTGGGAGTTGAAATTGGCATAGCCCAATCCATAATGGGTTTTGATCAGGTAAGGTTGTGAGGTGGCAGGATTCATTGCCCTGACAGCCTCATAAGATCGGATCGCCTGGGGAAGATTCCCGTCAGCAGTGTGGATCTCCCCTTTCCAAAAATGGGTTTCCAAAAGCAAATCCTTATCCGCCGGAAAAGCCTGGGACTTGTCCAATAACCCCAAGGCCTGTTTGTTCTTTTGATCCCGATAGTACACCATCGCCTGATAGTATGCCACCTTTTGGTAAGCGGATTGGATCCGAGGCGACTTGTTTCGGATTTTGTCCATCTGCTCGATCGCCCGCAGGTAATCACTTGAATTGATCAAGGCTTCGGAGAGCAAGGTCTCTGCTTCGGCTCGGTTTTTTCCCGAAGGGTACGTTTCAAGGTATTCATCCAAGGCCGTGATTGCCACTTGGAAGCTTCCTTTTTGTAGGCTTGCTTTCGCAAAATTGAACTGCGATTCTTCCTGAATTTGGGTGTTGAAATTGGATTTGGCAGCCGCCTGAAAGCTGGTTGTCGCAAATTGGTAATTGTCGAGTTTCAGGTAAGCATGTCCCAGATAATAGCTGGAGGACTGGCCGATTTCGTCTGTAGCAGAAGCGGAAACTTTCAGGTAGTCAGTAGCCCGCTGGTAATTCCCGATTTCAAAAAAGGAAATGCCAGCCTTGTACACTTCTTCCCGAGACAGTGTGCCCTTTTTGGCATTGATGAATTCATCGTAGTTTTTGGCCGCATAGGCAAAACTCTTCTTGGCATAGTACGCCTCTGCGAGGTACAAATGGATGGTTTCCTTTCGATCCAGATTTTGACCCGAAGCCAAAATCGGCTCAGCATAGCTGATTACCTGATCGTAGTTTCCTTCCTGATAATACAGGGCGGTCAACAAATAGGGAACTTTTGTTGAATAAAATGAGGATTGACCAGCTGCCTGAAGGTCTGAAATTGCCTTGGAGTTATTCCCGCTTTCCATGGCAATAAAGCCGCTGTAGTAGGAGGCGTCAGCACTGATCGGTTGGTTGAGGACTTTTGCCTGATCAAAAAACGGAGCCGCCTGACTGTAATTTTTCAACTGAAAGAAAGAATATCCCTGCTTGAACAGGACATCGGCTTTGTTGGCCTCACTCAGCCCGTTGACATTGACCAAAGCATAGCCTTCCGCTGCTTCTTTGTAGTTCTTTTTGTAGAAAAAATGGTCTCCCAAATACAATCCCGCTGTGGTAACGGTAGGATGATTGCCGTTATCGAAAATGTAGCTCTTCATCAGCCCGGGGCCATCAGGACTTTCCAACTGGAGTGCAGCCATGGCTCGATGGAGTTCAGCGGACTTTTGCTGCTCACTGCTGAGGTTTTGGTCAAGGAGACGACTATTGTCGTAGAGGGAGGCAGAAAAGAGCTGTTTGTCGAAAAGCTCTAACTGATAATCCAACGCTTGCTGTGGACTGGTCTGATACAGCGTGGACTGAGAAAAAGCTTCCACACTCAGACCCAGGCTAGCAAGCAGCACCAGGTAGTATTTCATGTGATAATAATTGGTTTTAAAAGGCCAGATGAAATCTAGCATAGCCTTGTTGACCTTCTTTCGAAGTTCAAGTCATACTCGATTCCATCAATAATTGGTTTGGGTAATCAGTGCAAAATCTTGTACACCAGTTCGCGGAGGATTTCACCCTCGTCCATACTTCCGGACTCCACTCCTTTGAAACGAAGGTCTGCCTCTTTGATGTACCCGAATACCTCAATTACCTTGCCCAATTTGTAGTTTTTGGAGGCGGCCAGATATTCTTTTACCCCATACGGATTGATGCCGATCACACCGGCCAGTTGGTTG
>CAYONF010000121.1:0-2396 GCA_964405255.1 uncultured Limnohabitans sp.
AAAGGCTTTTCGCTGGGTGCCTCTCGGATAAAATCAATGGCCTGCTGTCCTGTATACCGGCTTAGATGCACGGTATCTTTCCCTATGGTTTTGAAAAAATACCCCCTTCGGTCATCAAATTTCCCATTGCGATCGTAGTCTTCTCCCTCATCAAATAGCTTCGCAAAATCAGGATAATTAACTCCAAACTTTCCAAAAAAGCCCGTGTGGTAACCTGCCCTTTGGAGTTGAACTGGGTAAGACTGCGCCATAAAAGGCTCTTTGATATTCCCCTGCCCAAAGGTGTAGCCGTGGGTGCGTTCATACAGCCCTGTCAGGATACTCGCCCGACTCGCGGCGCAGATCGGAGTAGTCACAAAGGCATTTTCGAAGTAGGTTCCCTCGGCAGCCAATCGGTCCATTTCAGGGGTACGAATGATCGGATTTCCGGCAAATCCCAAAGCATCCCACCGCTGATCATCGGTGAGGATGAAGATGATATTGGGCCGGGAGTCTTGACCTGTCACGGCCTGTACCCATCCCAGCAGCAAAGCGATGAGGAAAAACTTTTTCATCCGAGAAGATAAGCCCAAATCCCCGTCTTTGCCATCCTGCCCTTCCGGAATCAGCTCTTGGCCTCTGACTTAGATTCCCGCGGTCAGGGACAGGGTAAAGCGGAGATTGTCACGGGAATCCGGCAAGGCATAGGGTCCATAGCGGTAGAAAACTCCCACTCCCCAGCCTTGAATCTGAATCCCCGAGGTCAGTTTGAGCAGGTTGGTGAGCTCGAGTCCGGACTCCCAAAACCCCTTTTCCATCGTCTTGAAGGGGACAAAACTGTAGCGCTCGGGATCGCTGAGGGTGCCGATCGCAAAGCTTTGGTGAAACTTCAGCTGAGGCGCAACCGATATCCCTCTGGCCTTTTTCACAAAAAGAGGACCGGTGAGATAGGCATAATTGATATGGGCACTGCGGTCGGAGAGAAACTCATAGATCTGCATCGTCTGCAGGTATCCGGCAAAAGACACCGGGAGGTCGTAGCGGTTGCTGTCCTGAGCGCGGACGCCATAGCCGGTATTCAGATAGGAAATCGGCAAGTTCGAACCCCACACGCCTTGTGCGGAAAGATGAAGCTGATGGAGGGAGTTGCCCGAACTCCATTGATGCTGTACCCGAAACTCCGTATTGACAAAGTCCTGATTGCCCCCAAACAGATCCGGGATGGCTTTGGAAATGCGCAGGCCGATCACCGGGTAAGAAAGGGTCAGCGCCACGAGCTCATTACCGATCCTCGTGGTGGACTGGGAGCCGGTGTAGTTGAGCTCCAGGGTCGCTTCAGTGGCGGTAAACTGAGCCGGAAACTCATCCGGCGGTGCGGTGAGGGCATAGCCAAACTGCTGCTGTCGGTTTTCGACCGAGCCGATCAGTCGGTACCGAAATCCGGGCAGAGGCATTTGGGTGTACTCGAAGGCGTAGCGCTCCACGAGATCCATGCGGTTGGCCTGAAAGTTACGATAGAGGTGTCCTGCCGTGGCAAAAGTCCTTCCCGTTCCCAAGATCGACCTGCCCGGTTCGTCAATGTCCTGACTGTAGCTAAGCAGGAGCTTGGCATCCTGATCGGGATGGAGATAGAGGCTGAGTAGACCTCCGTACTTCCAAGCCCGATCCCGAGTCCCATAGCGGAAGTAGCCTTCTACCCGAAAGAAGTCCGAAAGGGTCTGATTGGTAGACAGGCCCAGTCCCAGGCCAAAGCGCTCGTATTCATTCAGCCGGAGGATGCGCCTTGGGAGCAGATCCACCACGCCCAACTTGATCCGGCCTGTACTTAGGTAGGAGATCAGGTCAGCACCTTTGTTGAGGATCAGCTTGGTTTTGGCATCCAGCTCATCAAATCGCTGATAGGTCAGAAATTCCCTCGTGCTCAGGGAGTCTTTTCGCAGGGCGGACCAGTCGTAGTTTTTTGTCAGGTCATAGGTCACACTGACAGGAGAGATTTTCTGGTCTGGACCGAGGTCGTTGATGCCGATGTCAGAGAGAAAGGTTTGATTGACGAGTTTTGCTTTACGCCCGTTGAGGTCGAGTTCGGTGAACACATAAATGCTGTTGAGCTGCTCAGGAAACCAATGTTGGCCATCGTAGCGGTTTTTCTGCTGGATTTCAAAGAGAATCTGACCGCTCTCATCGGCAGGCTTGAGGAGGAAGTTTTCGAGCGCAAAATTTTGGGATGAAATGTAGACCAGCCCCTTGCCGAGGTGATGAGACTTGCCGGGTTTAGGCTGATAGCTGATCAGGTAGGCGGTTCCCGCATCGGTCTGCAAACTGTCTTCGAGAAAGTACTCGTACTTCCTCATCCCGTCCTGGGAAATGGGATTGACATAGGGGATCTCCAGGACACGGATGTGATCGGTGTAGACGGA
>CAYONF010000121.1:2496-8890 GCA_964405255.1 uncultured Limnohabitans sp.
CCTGCGGAAAATTCAAATTCCGCCAATTCCTGGGTGTTTTGGACCAAATACACGGAGAAAGTCCTTCGGATCGAGGCTAGAGAGATCTCCTCAGTCTGGTAACTGACATGAGAAAAAATCAATACCTCATTTTCCCCAAAAGAATCTGCGTAGAACGCCCCTCGGGTATCCGTGGTGGTCCCGGCCCGCTCTTTTCCCTTCACCTTGACATGGACAAAGGGGATGGGCTGCTTGGTCACTTGGTCGTAGACATGGACAGTCAGCCGATCTGCCTGCGCCAGGGCATCGGTTTTTGACCAGAGAAAAAGAAGCAGACTCACTACTGCACAGGAAATTTTCAGCCGAGGCATACGCAAGTGATTTAGTTGGTAAAATAAACTGAAATCGAAGGTGAAAGGTTGGTTTCCCTACATCAGCGCAGGAATCATAAGGATGGGTGATGAAAATAAGGAGGCTGATTGTAGGAATAGGTGAAAAGGGAAAAGTGTTTTTCCTATTTTTATTCAGGAACAAATTCACACAGCCCCACCCTTCTATTTTGAAAAAACAGCTACTACTTCTGGTCATTTACCTGGCATTTATCAGCTTGGGGTTGCCGGACTCCTTGCTTGGTGCGGCCTGGCCTGCGATGTACGAGGGACTGGGAGTGTCCGTCGATTTTGCGGGATTGATTTCGATGATCGTAGCGGCAGGGACGGTGGTTTCCAGCCTTTTCAGCGGAAAAGTCATCGATCGTTTTGGCGTCCCGGCAGTGACGACCTTCAGTGTATCCCTGACGGCATTGGCCCTGATGGGATTTTCCTATTCCCATCACTTTGGGTACCTCTGTCTTTTGGCTATCCCGCTGGGGCTGGGTGCCGGAAGTGTGGATGCTGCGCTCAACAATTACGTGGCCCTGCACTATCAAGCGAGGCATATGAACTGGCTTCATTCCTTTTGGGGTGTGGGGGCAGCGATAGGACCCCTGATTATGGCAGGCTACTTGGCCAAGGGAGAATCCTGGAACAGCGGCTACCATACCATTGCCTGGATTCAGCTCAGCTTGGTGGTGATTTTGCTGTTATCGCTTCCGCTTTGGGTCAAAAACCAAAGCATCCAAGAATCGGGACAGCAGGAAAAATCACCCGGATTTTTCAGTCTCCTTTCAGCACTTCCGGGACTGAAGCATGCGCTTGTGGTATTTTTTTTCTACTGCACGATAGAGGCCACTTTCGGACTTTGGGGCGCAAGTTTTCTGGTGTTTGAAAGAGGATATCAACCGGATCAAGCAGCCAGACTTACCTCCTTGTATTTTTTGGGAATTACAGCGGGCAGATTCCTTTCGGGCTTCCTTACAGCCCATTTAAGCAATCGCCAACTGGTGTACGTGGGGCAGGCTGTAATCGGATTGGGACTGGGATGCCTGCTCTTGCCAGTTGATTTCCTGATTATCCCGGGATTTCTGCTCGTGGGATTGGGATGTGCACCGATATTCCCCAGCTTGCTGCACGAAACTCCGGTCAATTTTGGTGAAAAGTATTCCCAAACGATCATGGGAATGCAGATGGCAAGTGCCTACGTAGGCATTACGCTGATGCCTTTTCTCTTCGGAGAAATCGCGGTGCTGACCGGACATGCCTTTCTGCTGGGTTTCCTGGGAATATTCCTGATAGGGATGTACGGCATGACCAGGCAAATGAATACCCGGGTAAGCTCAAGACCTTAACTTGTGAAGCTTGGGGGCGAATCCAATCCATTTGTGCTAATTTTCAGAGATCAACTGGTTGAAATTGAATTGATTAATCCTACCATCTTAGCCTAAGTATGAGAAAAATAAGTGTTCTCCAGTTTATTTCTTTGGATGGAGTCATCCAATCGCCGGGGTCTCCCGAAGAAGATCCATCGGGAGGCTTTGCTTACGGAGGGTGGGTAGCCCCATATGACGACGAGATCTCGGGCAAAATCATGGAAAAGCTCCTGAAACCGACCGATTTGCTTCTTGGGAGAAAGACTTTTGATATCTGGGAAGATTACTGGCCAAAACATGCAGATTTCTGGCCTGGAATTAATGAGGTAAGCAAATACACCCTGTCGAATTCCAGAACAATCTCCGATTGGGAAAACACGTTTTTCCTATCTGACCTCGAAGCCATTTCTCAACTCAAATCGACCGAAGGTTCGGATTTGCAAGTCTGGGGAAGCGGCCAACTCGTGCAACTCCTCCTCCGATATGGGATGGTCGATGAACTTTGGCTAATGATTCACCCGGTAATTTTGGGAAGTGGAAAAAAACTGTTTACCGAGGGTGCATTACCCAATTCCTTCGATCTTGTCTTCTCAACGGTCAATTCCAAAGGAGTGATACTTGCCCACTATCGGAAGGCCGGATCAATTCAAACTGGAACTATCGGCGCATCATAACCTAAACACAGCCTAAATAAGCATGAAAACTTTGGTCCTCACTTCCTTATTCTTCATTTGTACCTATAGCAGCTTTGCGCAAAGTCCTCAAGAACAACTTCGCCAACTCGACCTGGGCTGGGAAAATGCGCTCTTATCCTCAGACGTTGACTTTTTGGAAAAGCTTTTGGCGGACGAGTTCGTTTGGGTGCACAATCATGCAGGACTGATCGATGGAAAGGAGGCAGTGATTGCCCGCGCCAAGCGGATTCAGGGCGGACAAGCTGATGATACCCGAAATCGTACCTCCAGAGATCAGAAAGTGGTCATCCTAGGTCAGACAGGTGTGGTCAGCGGCTTCACTGTGGTGGATCGAGGCCCTAGTCCCACGACTTACCATTTTATGAGAACTTATGCTTGGACAGACGGCCGGTGGAAACTTCTGGGAAATCATACGATGGCGATTCCGGAAGAGGAGGTGAAGTAAGCTTAGACAAACCAGATTCAGTTTTTAGGCAATCCGGCGATGATCCGAAGCGGTCCACCACTTCCATTTTTGATCTTCATAGGTAAGGCCACCACATAAAATCCCTTTTCGGGCAACTGATCCAAATGGGCGACATTTTCGAATCCGGGGATGTTGTGCCCCATGAGCACCTGATGCGCAGCAAAATCCTTGGACTGTCCATAATCCAAGCTGGGGGTGTCCAAGCCCACCGCCTTAACTTTTCGCTTTTCTGCCAAAAAACGGGCAGCATCAGGATGGATTCCCGGAAAGTGAAGCTCGGGTATCGCTTCCATTCCGGTTTTGGCTGTGCCAAAATACTTTTCCCGGTCAGGGTAAAAAGCACCATATCCGGTCCGGAAAAGTACGATGGTGCCCTCCTCAATTTGTCCATGATCAGCCTCCCAATCAAGAACATCCGTGGAATCGATCAGGTAATCCCGATTGGAAAGGGCTTTTTCACTGACATCAATGAGAATCGCGGGACCGGTAAGTTGATCTAGGGACAATTCGTCCAGCTTTTTACCTTGGGCCGAAAAGTGGATGGGTGCATCCAAGTGTGTCCCTCCATGCTCTGGGGTAGAGAGGCTGTTGGAAGAATAGTAATACCCCAGTTCGGTGATTCCCTCTGCCTCAGTTTCCAAAACAAAGCCTTTCAGGTTGTTTGGCCAATAAAGGGTCGTGGAATCGAAGGGATGACTCAGATCAACCCATTGAACTTGGGAAAGCACAGCGAAAGGGTCCACTTTGGTTTGCTGCTCGGGAGTAATCTCCCGGCAAGATGCCCAAATCATCAGAAGAAAAGCGAAAGTCAGAAAATGCTTCATGTGGGAAATATGTGACAATGGAAAAACTCTAAGTTAATCATCCCTTTGAAAAAAGGATATGGCCCTGGCCCTTTGTATACTCCGAATCAGACCAGGTGAATATGCTCAGGCAAAAAATCTATTCTGGCCCCACTTCACTCACCACCTCACCATTCCGTTCAATTCCGCGGGCGAAAACTCCAGTTCCGTGTATCCCATCGCATAAGGACCGATTTCATAGGGAATATAAATCACCCAAAATTTACCCTCATCAAATCCCATGGCATTGGGCAGGAAGAATCCGGTTTCGGGCAGAAAAAACCGACCGTCATCTGCTAAACTCACCCCCTCTGCCACTTGATGAAACTCACGAAATTTTTGCTCCACTTTAGCCAAGAGTGCGACTTCATCCAAAATCAACCGGTCTCGACTCAGAAAATCACCGGTTTGGGAATCAAAATTCAGAAAATCCTTCCCATGGTTGGGATGCGCTCCACCCAGGAAACTCATCCAAGAAACCCCGATGCTCAAGGTACTGTCTGATCGATACGACAAATTTGCCTCAGCTTCCAGTTCCCATCCGCCATAAGAATCCGGGAAGTCGGTCTTGAACTGCTCGAACGTTCGGAAATAGGTCACTTTCGCAGAGTCAAAAGGCAGTGGCTCCTCGCCTGTCTGAATCACCATTTCCAGCCTTTCCCGGATCGAATGATTGATTTTTTCTGCGGGATCTCCGCCTTGGGCGACTGGCCAAATCAGTCTCAGAGTCGCACAGTTTTCTCCCACACAGGATTTTTCCTGAAGGGAATCCAGGGTAAAAGTCAAGCTGTCACCTGCTGAACTTTCCGTTTTTTTCTCAGTGCAGGAAGCCCAAATCACCACGAGCAAAACAAGCGCTATTCTCATTGATTTCATTTTTTTGACATAAACAAGTGGATTAAATCCTTAGCAAGGGAACCCGGATTGAGCTCTCCGGACTGGACTTTTGGCCTTTCACGCTTCAGCGTGCTTTGGACTCTGGCATTTTTTAGGAATGCTTGTCCCAAAAGCTCCTGGATTTGATCTTCCAGCCAATTGAGCCGCTGTTCAGACCGGATCGACTCCCAAAATCCAAACTTTCTCATTTCCTGCTCATACTCCAAAATCAATTTCCAGGTTGCTTCCATTCCAAGTCCCGAAACCGAAGAAGCCAACAGAACTTTGGGATTCCAGTTTTTGCTTGAGTCCTGCCCCAAATGCAAGGCCATTTGGTAATTGGCTTTGGCTCGTTGTGCCAGTTCAAAATTAGCTCCGTCCGCTTTGTGGATGAGCAATGCGTCGGCCATCTCCATGATTCCTTTTTTGATTCCCTGCAGCTCATCCCCCGCACCGGCCAGCATAAGCAGAAGAAAGAAATCCACCATGTTTTTGACGGCAGTTTCACTTTGGCCTACACCGACAGTTTCGACCAAAATCACATCAAACCCGGCCGCTTCACACAGCAGCATTGCTTCGCGGGTTTTTCCACTCACACCTCCCAGGGTATGTCCTGAGGGACTGGGCCGGATAAAAGCCCGCTTGTCGGCAGCGAGATTTTCCATTCGGGTTTTGTCACCCAGGATACTTCCCTTGGTGAGTTGGCTGCTGGGATCAATAGCCAAAACAGCTACCCTTTTCCCCAGATCCAACAGCATCTTTCCAAATGCCTCAATAAATGTACTCTTACCCACTCCCGGCACTCCGGTGATTCCGACGCGGATCGATCGACCGGTGTGGGGCATAAGGGATTGGACCAAATCGGAGGCAAGGGCCTGATCGGATTCCAGAGCGCTTTCGACCAAGGTAATGGCTTGGCTCAAAATCACCCGGTTGCCGGCCAGAATGCCTTCCTGATAGGCCTGAAGGTCAAGTCGCTTTCTCATGGATTCACTGGGGAAAACCGGACCTCCCCCATCGGGGTCTTTTCAAATTGGGCCTTCAAAAAGGGACCATATTCCTCCGGGAAATGGGGTTCCTTCGGAGATAGAATCACTTTTTCGGTCAAATCAGGAGAAAAGAAAAAGACCAAAGTCCGGCCATATTTCGTGTGGGGCTGAGCATCCCCAAATTCTTTCATCAAATCAAGATCAGTTTCCAAGGTCCTGACCGCAAAAATCCGGATTACCGGCCCGGTGTTGTTTTCATTCCGGTAAAATCCCAATTCTTCAAATTTGCCCGCAAATCGCTCTTGGCCAGGCTGAGAGATACTATCTTGAATGATCCAATACATCACCAATCCGACACAGATCGCAATTAAATAAAAAACGAGACGGTTCCTTTTCAAAAACTTTAGCGGGTTTACGGGGTTTAGACCTTAATTTAGCCCAAAATTCTGACAATGGGTTTCGAGTACGTCAAGTCACTTCACATCATTTTCGTAGTCACCTGGTTTGCAGGACTTTTTTACATCGTCCGCCTGTTCATTTACCAAACCGAAGCATTACAAAAACCTGAAGCTGAACGAAAGATCCTCAAGCCACAGCTTGACCTGATGGCCAGCAGGCTCTGGTATATCATCACCTGGCCATCGGCCGTCTTGACTTTGATCTTTGGAGCTTGGGTCTTGAGCTATCGCTGGGGCTATATGGAGCAGGGATTTATGCACGCCAAACTTGGATTTGTGGTCCTGCTTTATGCTTACCATGGATTTTGCCATGTGCTGTTCAAGGAACTGCAATCGGGAAAA
>CAYONF010000122.1:0-8739 GCA_964405255.1 uncultured Limnohabitans sp.
AAGATGCGGGTGATCAAGCCGGAAATCGATGAACTGAAAGAGAAATACGGGGAAGATCCTACCAAAATGCAGCAGGAGCAAATGAAGCTTTTCTCCCAATTGGGCGTGAGTCCGATTTCAGGCTGCCTTCCTTTGGTATTGCAGATGCCGTTCCTCTTTGCAATGTTCTTCTTCTTTCCAAACGCGGTAGAACTGCGTCAGGAATCCTTCCTTTGGGCAAGTGACTTGTCCACTTACGATGAGTTTATCAAGTTGCCGTTCACCATTCCGTTTTATGGTGCACACGTCAGTTTGTTTACTTTGCTGATGACTGTATCGCAGTTGATCTATACTCATTTCAACAACCAACTGACCACTGCAACTGGCCCGATGAAAAATCTGGGCTACATCATGCCGGTGATGTTCATGTTTATCCTAAACTCCTACCCTGCCGGTTTGAGCTTCTACTACTTCGTCTCAAACATGGTCACGTTTGGACAACAGGCTTTGATCAAGCTGTTTGTCGACGATGCCAAGATCCGTCAGAAAGTAGAGGAAAACAAAGCCAAGAACGTCAACAAGAAGAAATCCAAATTCCAGCAAAGACTGGAAGATGCGATGAAAGCCGCAGAGGCGAACAAGAAAAAGTAATCACAAAAAGGGGCCTTTGTCGGGCTCCTTTTTTTTGGTCGCTTCTTGTCAGAGAAAAATCAAAACATAGTCTCAGGAAGGTTGAAATTCAAGGATTTAACCATTTTTCACCTAAACAGCAATCCAAAAAAAGGCCAAACCACCACGGGAAAAGACCTGAATTTGATTAATATTGAAGTCCAAATACCCTCTAACTAAACCATGGGAAAAATTATTGCCATTGCCAACCAAAAGGGCGGTGTGGGAAAAACAACCACAGCAATGAATCTGGCTGCCAGCTTGGCGGTTCTGGAGTTTAAGACCTTGGTGATCGATGCCGATCCTCAGGCCAATACCACTTCCGGGCTGGGCCAAGATCCAAAAGCCATAGACACAAGCATTTACGAATGCATGGTAGAGGGAATCAATGTTAAAGATATCATCATCAGCACCGGCATTGAGCACTTGGACCTAGTCCCTTCACACATTGATCTGGTAGGCGCAGAAGTCGAGATGATCAATATGGAAAACCGGGAGGAAAAAATGAAAGAAGTCATCTCGGGCATCAAAGACCGTTATGATTTCATCATTATTGACTGCTCGCCCTCTTTGGGATTGATCACCATCAATGCACTGACTGCGGCAAATTCGGTGATAATTCCGGTGCAGTGTGAATATTTCGCCTTGGAAGGTTTGGGCAAATTGCTCAACACAATCAAAATCATTCAGACTCGTCTAAATCCTGATTTGGAGATAGAAGGTATTTTGCTGACCATGTACGATGTTCGTCTGAGACTGTCCAATCAGGTAGTCGAGGAAGTAAGGCTCCACTTTAAAAACATGGTTTTTGACACCATCATTCCAAGGAATGTGCGTCTATCCGAGTCACCAAGCTTTGGACTGCCTGCGATTGCCTTCGATGCTGATGGTAAGGGCTCTATCGCTTACCTAAACCTGGCCGGCGAAATAGCCCAGAAAAACGGCCTTCAACAAGAGACCAACTGACCATGTCCGATCAAAAACCGAATCGAAAAAACGTATTAGGAAGAGGGCTTGGTGCACTTTTGGAAGACAGTCCGGCCAAAAACAAACCAACCGATATCCTACCTGAGGTAGCAAAAACCGGAATATTTGAGATTTCACTGGATGAAATCCAGGTCAATCCCTATCAGCCCAGAGTTCATTTTGACAAAGATGCGCTCCAAGAACTGGCAGAGTCGATCAAGGTGCAGGGAATTATCCAGCCCATTACGGTGAGAAAACTGGCTCCAAACGAGTACCAGTTGATCTCGGGGGAACGCCGGTTTCAAGCTTCCAAACTGGCAGGTTTGACCCAAATCCCGGCCTACGTTCGAACAGCCAACGACCAGCAAATGCTGGAAATGGCTTTGATCGAAAACATTCAACGGGAAAACCTAAACGCACTCGAAATTGCCCATTCTTATCAGCGCCTGCTTGCAGAGTGTAACCTGAAGCAGGAGGAACTTGGAGACCGGGTTGGAAAAAACAGAACCACCGTCAACAATTACCTCCGACTGCTAAAACTTCCCCCTACTATCCAGGCTGCCATTCGTGACCAGCAATTATCCATGGGGCATGCCCGCGCGCTGATCAATGTGGAAGACGTGGACAAGCAGTTGGCGATTTTCAAAAAGGCCGTCGTAGAGGAATTGAGCGTGCGCAAAGTGGAAGCCCTGGTCAAGGCACTCAACGAGGGAAAAGCTGAGAAAGAGGCGGATAAAAAAGGATTGGACCCCGTTCGCAAATACGAGATCAACAAAATTCAGCAACGCTTAGCCTCCCACTTTGGAACCAAAGTCGCCCTAAAGGCAGACGATAAAAACAGGGGAGAAATCAAAATCCCTTTCAATTCAGCCACTGACCTCAACCGGATTCTGGAAATCCTTGAAATCATCTGAGCCATTGAAATCCTTTTGCCCAACTATCAGGCTAAAAAACAAGACCCCATGGATTTCCTTGGGGCTTTTGCTTTTGGCATTGGCAGTAGGTCAACCGGCTTTTTCCCAAAGTGATGCAGAAATAAAAACTGACACGAAGCCCCCCAAAGTAAAAAAAGAAAAACCTGACTATTCCTCTTTACCAAAAAACCCAAAAAAAGCGACCATCCTCTCGGCCGTTTTACCGGGGGCAGGTCAGGTGTATAACGGGAAAGCCTGGAAAGTCCCGATCCTCTATGCCGGGTTCATGACGGATATTTACTTTATCGGCTACAACAATAAGCGCTATCAAACCTTTCGCGAAGCGCTATTTGCATACGACGACGGAGATCAAACTCAATTTCCTTCCCTCAATCGGGACGCCTTAGTCCGAAATGTAGATTATTGGCGGCAAAACCGAGATTTGACCATTTTGCTATTAGGGGCCATCTATGCGCTCAACCTCATCGATGCCAACGTGGATGCGCATTTGTCTGGATTTGACATTTCCGATGACATCGCAATGAAAATTGAGCCAAATGTGGGTACTTTCGCAGCTTCCAGTTCATCCATGGGGCTTACCCTGAAATTTCAATTTAAATAATGAACATTTTAATTCTTGGATATGGCAAAATGGGAAAAATCATCGGTGAAATCGCCGAATCCCGTGGCCATTCCCTTGCAGCCAAAATCAATATCGACAATCGGGAAGTGCTTGATACGCTAAACCCAGGTCAGATTGACGTAGCGATCGAATTCAGCCAGCCGGAAGCTGCAGTCGAAAACATTACTTGGGCGATGGAGCGAGGTATTCCGGTAGTTTCAGGCACTACAGGCTGGCTATCTCGAAAAGCCGAAGTCGAAAAACTTACTGCTGAGAAAGACGGTGCCTTCTTTTATGCTTCAAATTACAGCATTGGGGTCAACATCTTCTTCAAGGTCAATGAGTACCTGGCCAAGTTGATGAACGAAACCAGCGGATACAAAGCCTCCCTGGAGGAAATTCACCACACCGAAAAAAAAGACGCTCCCTCTGGGACTGCGATCACACTTGCCGAAGGAATCATCCGAAATGTAGCCTCATTAAAACAATGGCACTTGGTGGGAGAATCGACAGAAACCGAACAATCTTTACCCATCACTGCCCGGCGAATTGACCCGGCTCCCGGAACCCACATTGTGCGCTATAGCTCTGCTATTGACGACCTTGAAATCAGCCATACCGCCCATAGCAGACAGGGATTTGCGCTTGGGGCAGTGTTGGTTGCCGAATGGATCCAAGGCAGAAAAGGAGTACTTTCTATGGACGATTTTCTATCTTTCTGAAATTAACATTAGATCATGAGTCAATCCAAAAAGACAAAATCAGCAACCAGAGAATGGCTGGATGCCTTGGTTTTTGCAGTAGTTGCGGCCAGCTTAATTCGTTGGCTGTTGCTCGAGCCCTTTACCATTCCCACTGCTTCCATGGAAAAATCCCTGTTGGTAGGGGACTTTCTGTTTGTGAGCAAAATGCACTACGGCACCCGTATCCCGAAAACACCCTTGCAGGTACCACTTACTCATCAAAAGATCTGGGGAACGGATATTTCCTCTTATTCGGATGCCATTCAACTTCCCTATTACCGGCTTCCCGGTTTTAGCAACGTGGAGCGAAACGATGTCGTGGTTTTCAATTATCCCGTTGAATTTGAGTATCCCAGTGACTTAAAGACCAATTACATCAAAAGGGCTGTAGGCATACCGGGAGATATCATCGAAGTGAAACAGGGTGAACTCGTGGTAAATGGAGAAGCATCTCCCAAACCTGAGGAAATGCAGTATTCCTACGATCTGATTTCCAACAGACCTCTGACAGTTGATTTTTTTGCTGACTACGGGATCAATGCGGAAAGCTTCATGGCATTTACCAATGGTGCCGGCTATTTGGTTTTTGGGACAAATCAGATGATGGAAAGGCTAAAAACCTCGCCGGTTGTCGTATCGATCACCAAGCGGATCGAAAGTCCTGGAGTAAATGACAGTAGGATTTTCCCAAAGGATTCCAATTACGGCTGGAATGCAGATAATTTTGGCCCGCTTCAAGTACCGGCCAAAGACTGGACCATCGAAATGACGGCGGACAATGTGTTGCGGTATGGTTTAGCTATTGAGAAATACGAAGGACATGATCAGGTAGAAATCCGGAACGGAGAGCTATTTATCGATGGAAAAAAAGTGGACAGCTACACGTTCAAGCAGGATTATTACTTCATGATGGGAGACAACCGACATGATTCATTGGATTCCAGATTTTGGGGTTTTGTCCCTGAAGATCACATTGTTGGAAAGGCATGGTTTCTCTGGTTGTCTTTGGACAAATACGAGTCGATGTTCAGTAAAATCCGATGGAGCAGATTCTTTAAAGGAATTGACTAACCCAAAGCCCCGATTCGAAATCGGGGCTTTTTTGTTACCATTTGATCGGTTCAATTCCGTTTCTTTCCAGGTAAGCATTTGCCTGAGAAAAATGCCTGCAACCCAAAAAACCTCGATGAGCAGAAAGCGGGCTAGGGTGCGGAGCCTTTAATATCAAATGCTTTTGAGGATCAATTAGCTCGGCTTTCTTTTGGGCATAAGCTCCCCAAAGCATAAAAACAACCTGACTTTTGCTACGATTGATCACTCGAATCACCTCATCAGTGAACATCTCCCAACCTCGATTTTGGTGGGAACCTGCCTGATTGGCTCTTACAGTTAAGGTGGCATTTAGGAGAAAAACTCCCTGATCTGCCCATCGGGTCAAGTCCCCGTTCGGAGGCATATCAGTTCCGATATCTGCTTTTATTTCTTTGAAAATATTCAAAAGACTCGGTGGGAACGGCACTCCGGGCTTCACTGAAAATGACAATCCATGAGCCTGACCGGGCCCATGATACGGATCCTGACCTAAAATCACTACCTTTACCGACGGCAAAGGACAATGCCAAAATGCATTGAAAATTTCTTTACCGGGGGGAAATACTGGGTGACTTTGGTATTCTTCTTTGACAAAAGACACAAGTCGATTGAAAAACTCCTGAACAAAAACTTCACTTAATGCGTATTTCCAACTATCTTCAATTTTAACTTCCATTTACCTACCACATTGATTTAATCACAAGGAATCGTAAATTTTCTTCTTTTTAATACATTCTCCAATGGTCACAGCGGTAACTGAAGGTATAAAAGTAAGTGTCGAGGTAACTTACCAGGCTGAATTTTCAAATCCTCATCAGCACCATTATGTTTTCACCTACAAGGTAACCATTGAAAACAAAAGCCAACATACCTATCAGCTGCTGAAAAGGCGTTGGCAGATTTTTGACGCTGCAGAAAATTCTAAAATCGTAGAAGGAAATGGCGTAGTAGGTCAGCAACCCATCCTGGAACCGGGTGATTCTCACTCCTATGTCTCCGGATGCAATCTCAAATCCGGGTTGGGAAAAATGAAAGGCATCTACACCATGGAAAAACTTTTTGATGGAAAACTGGTGGATGTAGCCATCCCGGAGTTTCAGATGATTGCCCATATTTTCCACAATTGAGTTGAGAAAACTCCTTTTTTCACTTAAAGCTTATCTTGCTTACTGGCTGGAGAAGGAAGACCGATATAGCCAACAGTCGACGCATATCTTTAGAATCTATTCTGATCTTTTGAAGTTTTTGGAAGAAAACCCAATAGGTGATTCAGAAATAGAAAAATTCAGGAAAAGCTTACTTAAAAACAGAAGTCTGGTCACTGTTTTGGATCTTGGTGCAGGATCTCGTAAACTTCCAAATCCACAGCGAGAAATAGCTCAAATCACACGGCATTCGACCAGCGGGATAAAATTTTCGCAGATCTATCAATTCTTCTGTGGCCTCACCCCTGCTGAATTTGTATTTGAACTCGGAACTTGTGTAGGGATTTCAACCCGTTATTTGAGAAAAAGTACCAGAGGAAAGTTATTTTCATTCGAAGGATCAGAAGAAATCCAAAAAGTCGCCAAGCTAGATCCGTTTCCCCAAAACACCGAGTTCATTTTGGGACCCATTGACCAAACTTTACCTGAAATCCTAAAACCTATCCCAAGGTTGGATTTTGCCTTGATTGATGCCAATCACACCTATTCCGGCACTATGGGATCTTTTAATACCCTCCTCCCAAAAGCGAAGGTTACTTCTATTTTTGCTATTGGGGACATCCATTGGACTCCTGAAATGGAAAAAGCCTGGGAGGAAATAAAACAGTGTCCACAAGTGAAACTGACCTTTGACTTCTTTGAATGTGGTATCGTATTTTTTGATAATCCCGGGGAAAAGACCCATTTAATCCTCGAAGTCTAATTTTCTGAGATTTAGGAATAATTCCGAGCCTGACCTTGCTGGAATGGAATTATAGCAGGGTTCAAACTTTTCAAATTCAAAATAGGGTTGGAAATACGCCTGATATTCCTCGGCACTGCCTCCAAATGGGGGACCCTGAAACGGAAAATCACGATCAAACAACACACCGACTAATCTTCCTCCAGGCTTAAGCAACTCATGCATCTTTTTGGCATAGGCTGGCCTAAGTGAGGGATCCAAAGCACAAAAAAACGTCTGCTCCAAGATCAAATCATATCTCCCCTGATGGGCAAAGAAATCCTCATGGTGAACTTGAGCAGATGGGAATCCAGGATTATTTTCTAAAAATTTCTTAATGGGCGAAAGTGAAATATCCAGCAAATGAATGTCATGGATGCCCAATTCCCATCCTGCAGCCACTTCGTAAGCGTTACCGGCACCGGGAACGAGCATCGAAATAGTTTTAGTATGAATTTGGCAAAGATATTGATAAAGGGGTGGTGAGACGGTGCCCAGATCCCATCCTGTTTGTCCATCTTGGTATCTGGAAGTCCAAAAGTTCTCGTCTAAAATCAGCATATCATCAAGCCCTAAACAAATTAACAAATCATGAGCACTAATTTCGAAAAGGAATCGACTCAAAAAAAGGATCAAAACAAGAACATTATCATTATTGTCCTTGTACTCTTAGTCATCGTCAGCGGTATCAAGCTTTACACCGACTACGTCGACCGCACCAAAAAAACAGAGGAAATCCTTCTGCTTTCCACAGAAAACAACGAACTCAATAAACGACTGGACTCCGTCACTTACCAGTTGGACCTGAGAATCCAGGAAATCGAAAAATTGGGAGGCGACATCCAGGCACTTGAGGCTGTGAGAGACCAACTGATCGCCGAGCGAAATTCTTCCAAACAGCGAAGCTCTTCCGAGATTGCAGCCCTAAACAGCAAGATCACCAATTTGAATGGTCTGATCGCTCAGAAAGACCAGGAAATCCTGGAACTAAGAGCTGCAAACCAACAACTTTTCGCTGAAAACGAAGACCTGAAAACCACCAAAGCTCAGATCGAAGAAGAAGTCGCCCAGCTGAATATCCAGAAACAGGATCTTCAGGCCAAGGTTGACGTAGCTTCCATGCTCAAAGCCGAAAACATCAGCATTGCTGCAGTCAATTCCAGAGGAAAAGAGCGGGTGGAAACCACCAAGGATTTCCGAAACAGGCAAATTGAGCGTTTGAAAGTCAGCTTTAATCTGGCTGACAACAAAGTAGCTCAAAAGGGACCGAGAAATGTTTATGTGCAAGTTTTGGGTCCAAATTCCCAGCCGATTTTCGATGTAGCCAAAGGATCCGGGACCTTCATGATCAATGGTGCAGAGCAGTTCTACACCGTTAAGCAGGATATTATCTTTGACAATTCTGAGCAGGATTTGGTCTTTTACTATGAAAAAGGTTCAGCTTATGCTTCTGGTACCCATGAGGTCAAAGTTTTCGTGGACAATTATCAGGTGGGCTCAAAAACCTTCACTGTAAAATAATCTTCTTCAACACTTTTATAAAAAGCCTCCGAATTGGAGGCTTTTCTGCTTTATACCCGAATTGATTTCGGATAATGATTTGGATTCCAGCGCTGATTCCTCTACTTTTGCGGTCTGTTTATTCAAATTCCTTAAACACATTAAAAATGTTCCAAAGAAATTATGAGACGGTATTCATTTTAACTCCCGTTTTGTCTGAAATTCAGATGAAGGATACCGTCGACAAGTTTGTAAACTTGTTAAAAGAAGAGGGGGCAGATGTAATCAATGTGGAAAACTGGGGTCTGAAGAAAATGGCTTATACCAT
>CAYONF010000123.1:0-2152 GCA_964405255.1 uncultured Limnohabitans sp.
ACCTGAGCGTAGATTCTTCTTTCAATCTATGAAGTTCAGATTGGGGCTGGGTGGGATCCTCGATAGCCATCGGGAGTAATTCCACCCTTCTATCCTGGAGAATTTGTAATGCTTTCAGCTTCCTCAGCTGAAGCTGTTTCAAATTCAGAGAAAATCACTCATCTGGCTTTAAGTCCCCTTCTAGGAGCAGAATCTTAGCCTAAGCAGAGTTTGCCCCCTTACCTCCTGGCTCAATGCTAAAATGATTTTTTGATTGAACCAACAAAGACAAAGGATGAAAATAAAAACAAAGTAACTTTTTTGTTACTTATTTTTTGTCCGGTAGCGTTTTTGTTACTTTGGGCCTTGAAAGTAAACGAGTTGCTCAAGTTACTTCGAGAGGATGGCTGGATTAAAAAAGATCAGAAAGGAAGCCATCTACAACTCATTCACCCGATAAAGACGGGGAAGGTTACCGTTCCCATCCATGGCGGGGACGTACCGATAGGAACCTTAAATTCCATTCTAAAGCAGGCAGGGCTAAAATAGCCCCTCCTTCCTTCAGAATTCTCAGATAATTACACAGGACAAAAAGATCGCACCATGAAAATCGTGAAAATCCCCCTTACCATCGAAAGAGGCGAAGGTAAAATGCTATGGGGACGAGTGGAATACAACGAAAATCTGATTACAGATTTCGCCGAAAACATCTCCGAACTCGAACAAAAAATGAAAAAACTCCTCTGGGAATTTGAAGAAGTAAATCCAGAATCTGTGCAATTCGAACATCTATTTGATGTGTCTGCACTCTTCCAGAGATTTGACTTTCTGAAAATCTCCAATGTGGCCGAACATGCCGGAATGAATCCCGGACTACTGAGACAGTATGTTTCTGGTGCTAAAAGCCCATCCTTAGACCAAGCCAAAAAAATTGAGCATACACTCCATCAGTTGGCGACAGAACTTCAAAAAGCAACAATCATCGCCTAGTATCAAAAGCCCTCATCCTAGTGAGGGCTTTTTCATCTAGCTTAAATTCCCTTCTTGGAGCAGAATCTTAGCCTAATCGGAGTTTGCCCCTCTAACTCCTGGCTCAAGGTTAATAACCCTACCCACTTTTTGTCAATTTCTCCCTCCTCCACCTGAAGGGGTAGGCAATTCAGTTTTTGAATATCAACTCCTCCCCAACCTAAAAGCTTACTGTTTAAACTGCGCTTCCAGAAACTCATAAACCACATCAAAATGGTCCAATGGCACGATATGCCCTCCTTCAAAGGCCAGATGCTGATGGTAATACCCGAATTTTTTCTCCCCCAGACGGGCCATAAGCTTATCTGACATCTCAGTGGCAGGCCACTGTTCATCGTCCGTACCGGACAGGATCAAAATAGGTCCATTGATCTTCTCCACCTCGATCGCTGCCCGCTCCACTGCCTCTGTATCCTCCAGCATCATGGAAAATGCAGCATGCAAATCCCCTTTCAATGCCGGCACGATCGTTTCCCAGGAAGCGGGTACAAAGGGAACCTCCTGTTCATTGTAGTACCAAGATGAGGTATTGGCCGAAATCGTGAGTGCAGGAAAACTCACGTGTGAGGTCGAAAGGGCCACTACCCCCTTGAAATGAGGGAACCTGCTGCCCAGGTTGAGCACCAGCTCCCCTCCCTTGGAAGCACCCATCAGTATGATGCGTGTCGAGTCGATCTCAGGGTGGCGTCTGGCAATAGCAAGAATGGTGTCAGAAAGTGCATTGAGGGAGATTCGATCCAACGCGCTTGGAGATTGTTCTGTCTTGAAATACCCAACAGCAAGGATGGCAAAACCCCGCCTCAGAAATTCATCCCGCTTTTCTTTCAGGTAGTGCCTTTCCCAATCATTGCCACCACCTCCACCCCCAAATGCCACCACCAAGGGCTGATTGGCACTGTCTCCCAAGTATAGCCGGGTGTCAAATTTCCCATGATTGGCGGGAAGCGGGGGGATTTGGGAAGCGAAATAGAGGCTAAAGAGAACAAGTGCAACCAATACCGCTGCGACTCCCAGAAATACCTTTTTCATTGGTTTTTGATGTTGATTTTTACCTTGCAAGTGTAGCAGCGAACCGGTAAAAGCAACACGTCAAACCGGGAACCTTTTCCCGTCATTTACACGGCATTTGGTTTTTTGAAGGGAT
>CAYONF010000123.1:2252-8541 GCA_964405255.1 uncultured Limnohabitans sp.
GGGCGAGCACTTCCAAGTCCCCGGCCTTCAGAATCAGCTGTTCGTCAAAGCCCTCCTGAGGCACAGCCTCACCGGCCCCCTTGGCCAATTCGATCGTCTTGACTGATCCGTAGGACGGCACACCCTTCGCATGGAAGGCCCCCAACCCACCGAGGCAGTCGTTGTGAAAGTGGGTCGCCAAAACGGCTTTGACTCGGACTTTTTGCTCGTTTTCCAGCCAATAGATCAATTCTTCACTGGCTTCATCATGGGTGGGCGTATCAAAGACCAGCGCTTCTCCCCCGTCAATGACCACCATTCCATTGCAGGCCACTTTGCCAAAATCCTGGGTTTTCAGATAACTGACATGCAAAAACGTATGCCTATCCAGCTGAAAAATTTGCAGGTTTTCGCTTTGATAGCGCTGCTGCTTTTGCTGGCCAAAAAGGATGGAGTGAACCAAAATCAGTTGGAGAAATACCAAAAAAAGGAAGCGCTTCATAGAGGGAAATTTGAATGGGAAAGATACCCAGATGGAAAGAATTTCAAGGCGCTTTTTTCACTAATTCACTTCCTTTAGGCCTGGCCCCCTCTTTTGTTCAATTTGAAGTTCAACCAGGCGCTGGGTGTAATCCCGACAGCTGTACGGGAGCAATCACACCCTTCTATTTTTTATAAATTTTCACTTCCTAATTCACTCCAAAAATTGAGCTAAAACGCTCCAAAACCCGATCATGTCCTTCACACTCCATTTTGAGGTGCCGGCTATTCAATTCTCGATATACGAAAGCTAGGAATAGAAATGAGGCTTGATTCCATTCCAACTCGACCCAAACGAAGTCCTGAAATATTCCTCAAAGGGCCGATTTCAAAACCCGAATGGTTGGGTTCGAAGAATCAAATCCGATAAATTTAAACCGACCGAACCCTATAACCAATGAAATCGAGCATGACTAAAAAATCACACACTGATGCGATTATTTTGAATGCGAGATTCTCCCGAATCGAGTTCGGGACAGGCTATCTGACCGCTAAAAATCAAATTATAACCAGATGAAAAACGATAAAGCACCCTTTTCCAGGAGAGATTTTGTGAAAGCCGCTGCCCTGAGCGGTGCAGGAATGATGATTGTACCCCGTCATGTGCTTGGAGGGCCAGGCTATACGGCCCCCAGTGATCAGGTCAACTTAGGCATCATCGGGGCAGGAGGAAAGGGCAAGCAAAACGCCGCCGAGTTTTTGAAACTGGAGAATGTGAACATCGCTGCGGTGGCAGACCCGGCATACTACTGGAATTTGGCCGAATTCTATTACCGCTCAGAGGCCGGCAGAGGGCCTGTCGCGGACATGATCGAGACACAGCAAGCGGCAAAAGGCAATACCAAGCGGGTAGCTCAATACAACGACTTTCGAAAAATGATGGAAAATGCCTCCGAACTGGACGGCATCGTGGTCTCCACGCCTGACCATACCCACGCCTACATTGCCCTGATGGCCCTGAAAATGGGCAAGCATGTCTTTTGTGAAAAACCCCTTACTCACAACATTTGGGAAGCCCGAGAGGTAGCCAAAGTTACTCGAGAAACTGGCCTCATGACCCAAATGGGCAATATGGGTCACTCGACCGACGGGATCCGAGAGACGGTGGAGTACCTGCGTGCAGGCGTGATCGGCGAAGTCAAAGAATGCCATGCTTGGGTTCCTGCGGGCCGTTGGATTCCCAGCTTGAGAGGATTGCCAGAAGGAAAAAGTACCATGCCTATAGGTTTTGATTGGGACCAATGGATCGGGCCAAGGGAAATGGTGCCTTTTCATGAGAATTATGTACCGGTCACATGGCGGGATTTTTGGGATTATGGCTGCGGGGCTTTGGGCGATTTTGGTTGCCACGATTTGGACGCCGTGACTTGGGCATTTAATCTGAAAAGTCCCGACTCGGTTCAGGTATTCCCGGCTGGCTATTCCGACAGCAAAATCGCACCGTATGGGGAAGTCGGCTATTTCAATTTCTCTGAAAAAGGGGATCAAAAAGAAATGAAAATCAAGTGGTATTCCGGTGGCTTAAAGCCTGACCTGCATCCCGCTTTGCCAAAAGGCTATGCCTATCCTGCCCGTGCATCCATGTTTGTGGGAAGCAAAGGAGTGATCATCAATGACGGAAGCCAGCGCAAGCCTCAGGTATTCCCAGAGCCGCTTCGAAACAGCATCAAGCCTCCGAAGCAAACCATCGCACGTTCTGCCGGTCACTTCCAGGATTGGGTCAACGCCATCCGCAACAAGGAGCAATCTTCTGCCAATTTTGAATACGGTTCCAGATTGACTGAAATCACCTTGCTGGGTGTCTTGTCCCTGCGATTGGGAGGAAAACTGATCGAATGGGATTACGACAACATGAAGGCAAAAGGCATCCCAGAGGCGGACCAGTATATCAAAGAACCGGTCAGAGCAGGTTGGGAGATGCAGTGATCTTCGAGTAGTAAAGCGAGAGAGCGGAATGATTCATTCCGCTTTTTTTATTCGAGTTGCATTTCAAAAACAGCTTTCATATCCCGACACACCACTTTTTCACGCATAGGAATTCCAGTAATTCTTTGTAGTCAAACCTCCTTTTTTTAATGCCCATGAGCATTTACCAAGTCAAGGAACTATTCGCGGACCGAACTATGGCTATCGCTGCCAAACACGGGAAAGAGCATGTCCTGAAGCCTCTCTTGGAGTAAGCTTTTGAGGTGACTTGCATTCTGGCGGAAGGCTTGGATACGGACCTGCTTGGCACCTTCACCGGGGAGGTCGAGCGCACGCTGGATCCGCTGCAATCCCTAAGCAGCAACTCAGCGACAACCTGATTTTTATCAGGGCCTTAGCTAAGGAATACCGGTAAAAAGCTCCGGGGCTGGAAGTATCTTGCCTCACTTTCTTGGTAATCCTAAACTTCTGACCCCATGCGACGCGGTATCATTTTCCTGTTTCTCCTACTTTCTTCCGGATTTGTCCGAGCCTTCCAACCCACACAGGTAGACAAAAAAGTAGATTCTCTGCTAGCCTTGATGACGTTGGAGGAAAAAGTCGGACAGATGAATCAGTACAACGGCTTTTGGGAAGTGACAGGCCCGGCACCCAAAGACGGGGACGCCGCCAAAAAATACAACCACCTCCGAAAAGGCTTGGTCGGCTCCATGCTCAATGTGACGGGAACCGAAAATGTCCGCGCAGTGCAAAAAATCGCGGTCGAGGAAACCCGACTGGGCATTCCGCTATTGATCGGCTACGATGTGATTCACGGGTTTAAAACTCTGAGTCCTGTGCCATTGGCAGAAGCGGCAAGCTGGGACTTGGAAGCCATCCGTAAGTCGGCGGAAGTGGCAGCCTTGGAGGCTAGTGCTGCCGGGATCAACTGGACCTTTGCGCCGATGGTAGATATTTCCCGCGATGCCCGTTGGGGTAGGGTCATGGAAGGTGCCGGTGAAGACACCTACCTCGGAAGTCAGATCGCCATCGCTAGGGTAAAAGGATTTCAGGGATCGGATTTGGCTTTACCCCATACCATTTTGGCTACCGCAAAGCATTTTGCCGGGTATGGATTTTCGGAATCTGGCCGGGATTACAACACCGTGGATGTGGGTACCATCACCCTTTACAATGATATTTTACCGCCTTTTCAGGCTGCTCTGGAGGCGGATGTGAAGACCTTCATGAATTCATTTAATGTCCTAAATGGCATTCCTGCCACAGGAAATTCCTTTTTGCAACGCGAAATCCTCAAAGGAAAATGGGGCTTTGACGGGCTGATGGTATCTGACTGGGGATCGATCGGTGAGATGGTGGCGCACGGTTTTGCAGCAGATGGCAAGCACGCGGCCCAACTCGCGGTGAATGCCGGTTCGGACATGGACATGGAATCATACCTCTACGTGGAGCACTTGGTGGCTTTGGTCAAGGAGGGAAAAGTGAAAGAAAGTGACGTGAACGATGCCGTGCGACGGATTTTGAAATTGAAATTTGAACTCGGGCTGTTTGAAGATCCGTATCGCTACTGCGATCCCAAGCGTGAGGCTGAGCATACCGGAAGCAAGGCCATTCGTGAGGCAGTTTTGGACATGGCCCAAAAATCCATCGTCCTCCTCAAAAATCAGAACAACCTCCTTCCATTACCTAAGTCAGGTAAAAAAATCGCCTTAATCGGACAGCTCGCTGCGGACAAAGACAGCCCCTTGGGTAGCTGGCGAGCCATGGTCGCTCCAAATTCAGCGGTATCGGTACTGGAAGGACTCCAACAATTGGGTAAAAATTCGATCCAATACACTCAGGGTCCGGTGATTTTTGAAGGCAGTGCCAACTTTGCAACAGAAGTCAAGGTCAATGTGACCGATAAAAGCGGAATGGAAGAAGCCATTCTAGCTGCAAAGGGAGCCGAAGTGGTGGTCTTGGTGTTGGGTGAACACGGTTTTCAATCGGGTGAGGCACGTAGCAGAACTTACTTGGGACTTCCTGGATTCCAGCAGGAGCTGTTGGAAAAAGTCTATGCAGTCAATCCAAATATTGTACTCGTCCTGATGAACGGAAGGCCGCTTACCCTTGAGTGGGCCGACAAGCATATTCCTGCCATCGTCGAGGCCTGGCAACTCGGAAGTGAGAGCGGAACCGCAATCGCCCGGGTGCTTTACGGCGACTACAATCCAAGCGGAAAACTGCCGATGACTTTCCCCCGAAATGTGGGTCAAGTACCCATTTACTACAACCACAAGCCTACCGGCCGACCCAACGATCCGGGACAGAATCTGGTGTTTTGGTCGCACTACATGGACTCACCCAACTCGCCGCTTTATCCTTTTGGCTTTGGGTTGAGCTACACCCGTTTTTCGTATGCTGACCTGAAAATCAACAAACCTACCCTCGCAAAAAACGGCTCAATCGAAGTGAGTGTGGTCCTGAAAAACGAAGGGAATCGCATAGGAAAAGAAACCGTCCAGCTGTACCTACAAGATCCTGTGGCGTCCATCAGCAGACCGGTACGCGAACTCAAACATTTCCAGCAAGTGGAGTTGAAAGCCGGAGAATCGAAGACTGTGACTTTTATTCTCACTGAGAAAGACCTCGGATTTTACAGCCCTGAGGGCACTTGGATGGTAGAACCGGGACTCTTCCGTGTATTTGTAGGAGGAGATTCAGTAGCTAAGATGAATCTAGAATTTAAGTATGAGTAAGAGTAGAATAAGTTGAATTAACACCCAAATGAAAAAGAGAGCGAGGTTTTCCTTGCTCTCTTTTCTGCTTTTATCCTGACAGACCATCCGTTTTCTTAATAGCAAGCTTAAAAAGAAAAGCTTGAAGTCCTTTTTCATCTACTGTGGACTGTCGACAGTCGTCTACGGTCGATTGTCCGCACTGCAAAATTCAAAAATTCACTAGTTGCCAAGAAAGCGGATAATCATTAGGCATTAAAACTTCCCTTTATCTGATAACAGCTTTGAGGTCCTTTTTTCCAACTTCTTGCGAAGCGCAATCAACCGACTTTGATAGGCAGGGTCTTTCGCCAGGTTATTTTTCTCCAACGGATCCACACTCAAATCGTACAATTCCTCCCAAGCGAGATCATTGACGTAGCGGAAATACTTCCACCGATCGGTTCTGATCGCCTCACTCGGAGGAATTATCGGTGTCTGCCACAGGTGCTCGGTCACAAATTCCTTTCGCTTAGCCAAGTCTGAAGAACTCAGCGAAACACCCTGCCAAGGTTCCGGCACCTTAATTCCAGCCAAGTCCAAAATCGTAGCCGGCACATCGATATTCAGCGCAAAATTGGAATTCCTCTTTCCTCCGTCTTTTCTCGGGTCAAAGACCATCAGCGGCACCCGAAGCGAGGGTTCGTACATCAGCCACTTGCCCGCAAGCTGCCTTTCCCCGAGGAAATACCCGTTGTCCCCCATCAGGATGATGACAGTATTTTCCGCCAATCCTTTTTCTTCCAAGGCCTTTCGGATTTTTCCGATCTCGGCATCGACCTCCGAGATCATGCGGTAGTAGCCTTTGACACTGTGCTGGTATTTCTCCGGCGTATCAAATCTCCAGTACCAACGGGTGCGGTTTTCGCCTGTGCGGACATACTCCGGCTGCGCCAAAAACTCTGCATCGGAGGCCATGATCGGGTCTGGAATCGTGACGTTTTGATACATCGTATCGTACTCCGGCGACCAGAAATACTGCTTTTCCGCCGGATCATGGGCATGTGGAGCGCTGAAGCTGAGGGAAAGCATGAAAGGCTTTTCGCTGGGTGCCTCTCGGATAAAATCAATGGCCTGCTGTCCTGTAT
>CAYONF010000124.1:0-2717 GCA_964405255.1 uncultured Limnohabitans sp.
ATGGATGATAGTGATGTTGAAATTGTAAAAAAGTATGATGAATCGGGTTATTTGATTAAAGAGATTTTCTTGAAGATAGTCCGCTAAAATCATTTTTTCTTGGATGGATTTCCTTCCTTTTTTAGACCAACATTTTCTCCGCAAAATGGAATAGGCCTTTCACTCCCCACAGGCAAAGTTCCCCTACACTTTACCTTTTCCCAAGTCCAGGTAAGCCTGGGACTCGGGAAGGCCGTTGCGGGAAACACTGCCTTTAGTGCTACAAAAAGGGACAAGCCGTGCTAGGAGATTATCATTAATAATGGCGGAAAGGTAGCTTTTTCACTTCTGAAGCGCCCAATAGACTACGGCATAAACACCGCCTGCCCGCGTCCCTTCATTTATTCCGTTTCCAATTGGTCTTGATCGCTCAAAAGCTGGGAGTAGCACCATAATTAATTTCTAACTCCTAACTCACGTTATCATGATCACGTCCCAAACTCTTCCCGTAGTTGCAGAAATCCAATTGATTTACAAGCCTAATCTCGACCTCCTGAATGCTCCAAAAGTGAGCAGTTCAAGATGTGCTTATCAAATTTTCAAGGAGGTTTGGGCTACGGATACGATTCAGTTTTATGAGTCCTTTAAAATCATCCTCCTCAATAGCGGGAATAAAGTTCTCGGAGTAGTTGAGATTTCCCGAGGAGGAATTTCCGGCACGGTGGTAGATCCAAAGTTGGTTTTTGCAGCTGCTTTAAAATCGAATTCTACTTCTATAATTTTAGGTCACAACCATCCCAGTGGTAACCTCCGACCTAGTGTACAAGATGAAAAATTAACTCGGAGGCTAGTCGAAGTTGGGAAATTGCTTGACCTTCCGATCCTGGATCATATTATCATAACCAGCGAAGGGTATTACTCTTTCGCAGATGAAGGGAATCTATAGGTTCCCTTTTTTTACTCTATCGTAACCTATTTTGTTCTTGCCCGTTGTCAGCGGAAATTTTTCTTGCTCGCCAGGAACCGGATAGGGCTTAACTTTTTTTTGGGCCTCTTGGGAAGGATCTACCGGTTTACTTTCTTTTTTTCTCATGACATGGTTTTTGCAGATGATCAACCTATTGGAAGATAGGGATTTCCGAACAAGAAAGGTTCAGCAAAAGGAAAAAAGTAATTGCTTAAATACGTTTTTATATAAAAGTTTAAATGTGTGTTTACTTCTTGATTGAAGCCTTCAAGGCTGTGGGATAATTCCTGTGATTGTGAAGTTTCAACCTACATCTTTAATGTACTTCTGGTGTTCCTGAGCCATTTCTTACAGGGCAATTCATGAAGGAAAATGGATTTTACTGATCAGTTCAATTGGCTTGAATCAGTTGGTTTTACAGGATTTGGAGCCAGGTAATTGTTTAGGATTTTTTTCATTTCTCTTTTGGGTTTGGTGATGTTGGTGTATTTGGACGCTCCGTCAAGACTGAAGACACTGTCGTTTAGATCTAAGTTGATTTCGGCGAGGCTTTTATAATAGTACCCAGGTTGTTGATGGAAGTCTATGATAGACAAAATTTGGTTAATATGGGAAGTAGCGCTCCGATCAGCATCTGTTGGGTGGAAATTGATTTCATCCAGAAGCCAGTCAACTTGCTCTTGAGTTGCATCGATTTCGTCTACGGTTAGCTGTAGTTGGAATTCTTCGGCGATGAGCTCCCTAATGTTGGACAAGTCTTTGGCGGTGAGGTTTTCCAAAATCAGGGAGTAGTGAGTTTTGGGATTGTAAAGCAGCCAGTTTTTCCTCCGATTGGTGAAAAAAACCGTAGCATTCCATTTTCCCAGAATCCCTGTGTTTTCAGTTTCTGCTTTTGGGGTGATGTGTTTTTTGATCAGCTTTTCCAGCTTTTTTGTGACATAGATAGGCGTGGACATTTCGGATTGATTTGAACAGTAAAGGTGGGAAATTTAAGTTTCCCCTTTTTTGATTGAATTCGATTTAGTGGGGCTTCCCTACGGTCAGGCTATTCGCTTCAATTTATCTTTCTGAAAGAGAAAGAATTTACGCAGCTATCCTTAAGCCAATTCCCCGTTTCGCCCACTTCCCGAGTTTGATCCTTCAGCACCATTTTGCAAATGACAGCTTTCCTCTCTTCACTCTGGAATAGGGCTTTCACTCCCCACGGGCAAAGTTCCCCTTCACTTTACCTTTTCCCAAGTCCCGGCAAGCCTGGGACTCGGAAAGGCCGTTGCGGGGAACACTGCCCCTAGCCTCCATTACAGGGGCAAGCCTTTTTCGATTTTCCTTCCGCTCCTAGGGGGATTTTCAGTCCGTTTCGGGCGGTATCCGCTCCGTTCCATTTTTTCCTGCCCAATGCCTCGGTATGTGAGGACATGACACGCCAATGCAAAGGTTGAGTTCGAACCTGCACTAGTCAAAAGTACGCTTCGCCCTGTGATAAAAAACAGGGTCTCCTACGGACTGCCTCCCAGTTTTTTCGCCCAGCCTTTTGCCCTATGCAGAACCGCCCTCTGTGGGTTGCATGTCGGTCAGAACCTCAATACCAGTGGATTAAAAAAAATGTCACTTCGCACCTACATATCGCCCTTCACTTCCCAAAATCTGACCCCAATGATCGGGGAAAATCTTGGGTTAAGTGTCGGGTCGAACTTCCTAATATCCTTGGATATCATGGGCTCTCAGGTACGTGGGATCAGCGAACTGCATTTTTTGACAAACCTTAAAACAT
>CAYONF010000124.1:2817-8242 GCA_964405255.1 uncultured Limnohabitans sp.
GGCTCTCAGGTACGTGGGATCAGCGAACTGCATTTTTTGACAAACCTTAAAACATCACTATTATGAAAGCTTGGGAAAATTTTAATGAATTGGCAGAATCCGTTACAAAGGAAATTATTGCCGGAATCGAAAATGAAAACCTTACCTGGGAGCAGGTTTGGAGTCCTCAAAATGCACCAAAAAATTATGCTTCAGACCGCCCTTACTTGGGATTCAATGCACTTTGGCTTTCCTGGGTTACCATCCATAAGAAGTTTTCAAAACCTTACTTTTTGACCTTCAATCAGGCTAAACAGCTTGGCGGAAATGTCAAGAAAGACGAAAGAGGTTCAAAGGTGGTATTTTGGAAAATCTCCAAGTTTGTGAAAGGGCAAACCACCACTGAGGATGGACAGGACCAAGATATTTTTGGTAGAAAATTTACTCCGTTTATCTGGACCGTTTTCAATGTAGATCAGATAGAAGGAATTGATTACTCTTTCAATGAAGATGAGCCGAAAGTCTTTTCTCCGATTGAGGCTTGCGAGTCCATTATTTCAGGTTTCCATACTTGCCCGGCTATCCTTCACGAGGGAAATGATGCTTACTACAGCCCCTCAAGGGACTTAATAAACATGCCGGCAAAGGAATCTTTCAAAGGTGACGAGCAATATTATTCCGTTCTTTTTCATGAGATGATTCACTCTACGGGCCATGGAAGCAGATTAGGAAGATTTTCTGAAAGACCCGCTTTGGTAGGTTTTGGTTCGGTGGAATATCCCAAAGAGGAATTGATTGCCGAAATGGGAGCCAGTTATTTGAATGCTTTTGCAGGGATCAAAGATGCCAATTTCAAAAACTCCTTGGCCTACCTCAAAGGATGGTTGAAGCCACTCCAAGACGATCCCAAAATGCTGATCTATGCAGCACAAAAGGCCCACCAAGCAGCAAACTATATTCTAGGAATTGACCAAGAGGGGGAGGAATAATCCCCCTTTTTTCTTTATCTGTTCCTCTAAAAAATTAACCACCTCCGGTGGTACTTCTGAATAATAGAGAAATTCTTAAAGGAAGTTTATCGCTCCACTAAATCAAAAGATCATGAATAATGGAGCAAAAAAAGGGGAAAACCCAGTTCGCAAAAGGCCTACTCTAAATCAAGCCAGACAGTATTTCTTAACTCACAGATTTATCAAAGAGGAAGGAGAGATTTTCTTTTTCTTTCATCGATCAACTTGTTGGCGAACGCAATCCGGCACTAAAATTCGAGATTGGAAAATAGCTGCCAATAAGTGGATGGAGAATCTGGAAAATTGACAAGCGTTTGAAGTCAGTCGGAAATTTCTCTATTCCAGTCATTTATATCCTTTTCACCGAAAAAAGAAAGCTTCTCTTGCAACTCTAAGTTCAACTGTTTAAAATGTTGACATGGAAATGTCAAGAAAATTAACACTAGAAGAAGAGAAGCTCCGGGGAGAGTTGGTGATCTTAGAAGAGCGGATCCGTATGAAGATACGGAGAATTTGCGCCACTAACCTAAAGTTGCCCTATGAACGACTTTCAGCTGGTCGGCAGTTAAAGGAATTGTGTTTGTCGGCGATTTCTTACTTGGATCAGGGAGACGACATCAAGTTACAGGCCTGTCTGAGATCGTTGAGGGAAAGAGGGATAAATATTTGAGACTTTCGGTGTTGAAAAATTCTACTTTCAGGATTTATTTAGATTTACCTATCGAGTTTATCTAAAATATCACGGATTAGACGCTCTCTGTCTAGTTCCTTTTCTCTTTTTGCCCGTAAGCTTAAGAGGTAAATGATCCAAATCCCCCAGGCAACAGCAAAAAGAGGAAAGGGGTTATCGGCTCCTAATGCTCCGATCATGGCAATGAAACTGATAAAAACGGTTCCTAAAAATTTGATTGTCGGCCACATAGTCTTATTCTTTGAAATTCATCTTAATACTTACGGTTTTGAATCAAAGTCGTTCTGTTTTTTTGTTTAAATAAGTAAAGATGTTTTTATATAAATATTTGGTTTATAACGGTCTTCCAATTCTATTTTAAGAATCCCATGTCTTTTTCCAAGCAGAAAACTCAGAGGGTTTTATTCGATACCGGACAAAGTTCCCTTCATGTAATCCTAGAAGTTCGGTTTCTACTACCTCGGTGAATCTTGATCGATCTGGTTCTGGTAATTTTTTGACTTCAGATTTTATTGCCTGGGATGCAGCTTCTTTATCCATTGCATTGCTCACGATGTGGCTGACGATCGCTCGTATTTCTTCCCGGAATTTCATTCGGAAAGGATCCGGCTCCCCAAGGGATTGACGAATTGCTGCATACCTCAAAGCTGACCGCTCATAAGCCCATAGAAAAACATCTTTGAATAACTCGATACGATTTAATTCATAGATGCCTAGCATTCCTTTGACATAGCTTTCTTCTGGAACATCGATAAAGGAAAGAGGAGCAAGATTTTGTCGGTTTAGCGGAATATTGGCAGCCAATCTGGATACACGCTTATTGACATCATCAAATGGTTGGAGATAGGGAAGCTGAACCAGTACAAAAAAAGCCTGCTCAAATGGGTTTTGGATTTGGCTTGCTTTTGCCAGGATTAGATTAAAGTATTCTTCAATGAGTTGTGGAATTCCTAAAGGAGTAAATACTGAATTGGTGATTCCTACGCCAAATATCCTAAGCCTTCCTGATGCAGCCGGATTTGGTAGCAGATTGTTCGACAGCAAAGCATGAAGATTGAGAAAGGTATAGCGATTGAAGCCTACCTCACCAGACGATTCCACCAAAAACTCAATGGCTTCTTTATGATTGAGAATCATCTGCGTTTCCATTGGAGATTTGTTTGCAGAGGCTTTTCCATTATGGATAAGCAACTCCGTGTCGAGAAGGGAATAGGTGTTGCCTTCCAGTCTACTTGAATTCCAGGAAAGGTCGATCAACAATCGATTCAAAATCTCTCTGGCATAGGTTCCAGCCGGTTGTTCTTCATTCCTTGTTTTTCCCCATTCTGCCAGTTTTTGTTTTTCTTCTTTGCTGAGATAGCTGTCAATATTGGGACGGTAATTTTCCAAAAAATCCCGTTCGTAACCGACAGGTTTTCTTTGCGCTTCAGTACGGGAGACCAAGGCCCAAACGTCTTTCCCTTCTTGTGAAAGGGGAATGGTCGATTGTAGCTCCTCTTCTGATTTTATCTTTCCAGAATCCTGTGTTTGTTCAGGGACATTTGTATAATATCGTGTGGATCTAGCTTCTCCTTTTATTAGAATCAGATTCTTTTCTCTGAGGCTTTTTAATCGTCTTTGAAGCGCTCTCTTTTCAATTTTAAATGGGAGCAATCTAAGGAGTTGTTCTATTCCTAAGCCATTAGATGATGATTCAATTATTTCTATAATCAGTTTTAGCTCATCTCGATTTTTCATGTTTCTCCCATTTGTATTGCGACAATATTAAAAGTAAAATGACGTAATAAAAATTAAAGCGTCAAAAAAATGATGTAATATAAAGTATTGTGTCAAAATGTGTGTTAATTAAAATGCAATAAAGACTATTAAAAACTTTGGTACTTTTCTCAGTCTTGGCTTAAATAGAAGGTAATCGAATTGTTTTTGTAACTAGGAATTATTAGAGGGAGTATTATTTATACTTTGGCCACAAAGTAGGACTCAACCTTGTATTTTGAAAACAAGAAGGATGAGTTTGGGTTTACCACTCAAATTTTAGGAGACAAAAATTAGCAATACTATTGTGTCATTTGAGGCCTTCTATTTTTGAAGTTTAACAACATAAAAAAACTAATTATAAATTTTCAACCTAAATAAGTCTTTTCAGTCAACTTTGAATTTCCTTTGATCACTTCAACAGCTAAAAACTTGATGCTTTTTGATGTGAGCATATGGTCGATTTCCTTTCTAACCTTGACCACTTCAAAGTGCAAGGGGCAAGGGTTCTTTTCAGAGCATTTGGGAAGACCCAAACTGCAACCGGTAAACAGATTGTCTCCATCGATGGCTTTGATGATGTCTTTCAATGTGACTTTGGAATGGCTTTCATCCACAAAAAATCCCCCATTTGGACCCTTGACTGATCCAATTAATTTGGCTTTTACCAAAGTCTGGAGAATTTTCGCGGTGAAGGCTTCTGGGGTGTCAATCTTATTGCCGATTTCTTTGGCTCCAACTTTCCGGTCTTCCAGACTTTGAGTCCAGATATAAATAACAGCTTTGGCTGCGTACTTTGCTGCTTGGGAAAACATTCGGGATATTCAGGATAAACTTGTCCGAAAATTAAGGTGATTTTCACACTTTAACAGAAAAGCCGGATCTAAGTTCAATCCGGCCTTAACTAGTAAGAAAACCACAACCTTTTTTTACTTGGGAAGAAGTACCTTGTCCACGACATGGATGATGCCATTGGAGGCTGAAACGGTCCCGACTATTTTGGCTCCATTGATCGTGACGGCACCGTCTTCTGCCACGGCCACAGTGACGGACCTGCCATCAGCTGTTCCGAGATTTCTGCCATTTACAAAGTCTTCTGGTTTGTAGACGCCTAAAAGCACATGGTATTCCAGAATGTCTCGGAGTTTTCGTTGATTTTCCGGTTTTACCAAATCGTCTAATGTACCTGCTGGAAGCGCATCAAAGGCAGCATTAGTCGGTGCAAAAACAGTAAATGGTCCCACATTCGTTAGTGCATCCACATAATTGGCAGCTTTTAGCGCTGCCACTAGGGTACTATGATCGGCAGACCCGACAGCTACCTGTACAATGTTTGGATTAGAGACATTGTCTACCACAGCAGATTGTCCCGGAGTAAGTGCAGCGCCTTCGGTAGCGCCATTTTGATTTACGGCGGAAGGGCTTCCGCAGGATATACCTGCGAAAGCCAAACCAACCATCAGGGGATAAAACAACTTTTTCATGATTATTGGATTTAGGGGTGCCTGATTCCAGGCCATTTCATAGTTTCTTTAACTCTTCATTGTTGGGTAAATGTAATTTGTAAAACAATAAAAGACAAAAAAGTCCTTTAAATAATAGGCTGATTTTGATCACTTTTTAAAACAAAAGACGGCTTCAAACCGAGCCGTCTTTTGGAATCTTGTTTTTTTAAAACTTTAAACTCACCATCATAAAGAAATTTCTACCCGGGGAATACATAGGAGTTTTATCCACCCCGATAGGTCGGTTGAGGTGCTCGTAATAGGTTTCATCCAGGAGGTTTTGAACTCCGCCTTTGAGGAGCAGCATTTTTCCGATCGGATAGCTGACATCCAAATCCACCAACGTGAATCCCGGTGTTGTTCCTTCTCCAAATGCTTCAGAAACCCGGTTTTGATCAGATACAAAACGGAGATTGGCTCCGGCATGAAGCTTTCCATCGATAAAATGCCCCATCAATCCGTAGCGGATATCCAGTGGAGCAATC
>CAYONF010000125.1:0-1705 GCA_964405255.1 uncultured Limnohabitans sp.
GCAAGTTGGATATCCACATTGATATACCCCTGAAATGGATTCAAAGCCCTCACGAATCCTTTCATTTGAGCAAAATACATGGCTCGATACATGCCGTAGGTGTAGGATCTAAGGATGACCATTTCAGTCAAAATCTGATTGATCAGCTTGGATCGTTCTCCTGCATCCATAAGGTTATTTTCCCCTCCCTTTAGCACAAAGGAACTGACCTCCAAGGCTAAGGAAGTCGCTCTTTGTTGGAATAGGACTGCATTCCGTTCGGCAAAAAGAAGCAATGCCGGGTTTTCTCCAGCCAGGTTCACCACCTCATTGAGGTCACTCGAAATCCCGGTGGCAATCCTTGCTATTTCCTGAACATTGGAAAGATTGGTCAGAATGGAACTGACCTCGGAGAGCCCTTTGTAAATTTTATCCTGCATCGAATTGACTATGGTCAGATTTCCCGTGATAGCCAGTTGGCCTCGCTCGATCAAAGTCAAGCGTTCGTTGGTCGCATTCAGCTGAGAATTGATTACTGCCGAATGGGCAGCCGTCGCACCGGCTACAGCGGGATCTACATAGACTACTTGCCCGAAAGCAGATCCGGATAGGAGAAGAAAAAGGAGTGAATGCAGGTATCGCATAAAGTTTGGGGTTAAAAAGTGGGGACTAAAGATTCTCGCAGAGGTGAGCCTTGTTTGTTCACCTCACTGAAAAAAGCATGAAGTGTATGTCCCGAGGAGGTATAATCCTCGACAAACGCATCCAGTCCTTTTTGATATCCTCCAAAAGCTTTGATATAAATCTCGATGGCGGATTTTTCAGGCTTTTCAGTAGTGTAGGTCAGGTATTGGTGCAAAGAGACTTCTACTCCATACACTTCACCTGTAGCTCCTCGCCTGATATAGACCTCCTTGAATCTGCCTCTTCCTTCCTGATTGTCGAGTTGGTTGATGGTGAAAATCTTCTTTCGCTCATTCTCATTGATAGAAAGCAGCGAGGCGATTTGGGAATAATTGTCCTTGAACTTGGTCTGATCCAAGAGGCAAATCGTATCCGAATTATTGATGATACTGTCTTTGACAACCGCATTTCCAATGATGTCCCCAAGCTCTTGAGTCACCACAATCGCCTCACCCCAGAATTTCCGGACTGTTTTGTAGAGATACAGAATATAGCCTGCCATGAGCGGGGAGGCAATTGCCTTCCAGGCTTCCTCGATGATAAGGGCTTTCCGGTACTTGGTCCGAAATCTCATTTTCTGGATGAATACATCCATGATGATGAGCGTCACAATCGGGAAGAGTACTTTATGCTCTTTGATACTGTCAATTTCAAAGACCACGAATGATTCGGTGAACAGAGATTGGTCTACCTCTTCATTGAGCAGGTTTTCAAATTCCCCTCCCTTGTAGAATTTCTTGAGTACAAACCGAAATTCATCGAGCTCAAATCCTATGCTTTCCCGCTCTTTGATTTGGGGGATTTTTTCAAGGGCGAATTCATAAAAGGTATTGAAGCATAGCCGGTCTATTTTTCCTTCTCGGGAAAAGAAAGAGGAATAGTAAGCCGAAATGGTACTGGATATCACATCTGCTTCTACCTGTGAAACTGTCCCCTCGGCAGTTTTCCAAAGAAGTGATACCAGAGTCAGGAGGTAGTCCTTTTTCTCAATGTTGTATTCTTCCTCAGTGATTGAAAAAGGATTGGTGGTTATTGGATTTTC
>CAYONF010000125.1:1805-5666 GCA_964405255.1 uncultured Limnohabitans sp.
GCTGAAACGACCACATTGAAATGGCAATTGACCAAAAGCTGGTTGTGTCTGGCCACATCGTCCAAAAGCCTATCGATGTCTTCGACACATATATTGTTGGCGGGATCCGGAATTCCGGAATGCCGCTTTCTTTTCAATTCAAGTTTGGTCAGTGTGGACCTTTGCTCAATGATTTCAATGACCTGATTGTAAACGATTGTCTGGAACTTCGGTACCTCGAAGAGAAATGCCATATTATCCACCGGGAAGCCCTTGAGGCTGTCCTTGTCGTTTCGCTCTAAATGGGTTTTGACATGCTCGGGAAGTTCAACCTTGTCAGTATCTACCAGCGTAATCGACCGAAAGGCCCTTTCTCCGCTTTCCACCTGAGTCTCTTCCGAAAGAAGATTGTCAAGCACAATTTTCTCTTCGTGAAAATTCATGCTTAGAATTCGTTTCACATAGCGGTCTGTTTCAAGAGCTGAAAGCGCTTCCGCCTTCATTCCCGCACGTTCAAAAAGGTCTGTTACTTTTCCGAGTGTCTGGACAAAATCAATCACTGACTTTTGATTGTATCTGCCTTTTGCCCGTTTGGTAATGACCAAAAATGTCTTCAGCGAAGTATACTGCCGTCCATGAAAATGGTCATCATACTTCTGTTGCAGGTATTCTTTGGAGTATTTTTCACAATAGGTCTTTCTGGAAAAAACATCCTGTTTTTGAATCAAATGTCCTTCACCCAGGATCTTGATCAGATTGGTGTACAACTGGTGGAAGGAATCGTATTTGGATGAATCGGCTGAATATTGTAAAACCGGATTGTCCAGTTTCAAAATCACCCCGAAATCTCCCTTGAGATTGAACAGGCAATGGAAACCATTGATCTGATCCTCAATCCCTAGGTAAGGCAGCTTAAATTCATTCCTTTTTTTCCTGAACATGATTTTTAGATTTTAAGGATGTGGCGATCTGAAACACACCTAAATACCTTGTTTTGCTATGCAGGCCTTTTTTCTGTTGCTGAGAAGTGATGAATAGACCGACTGCGATTACCGAAATGGTAATTACTCCGCCCAAAACCATACTGGTTAGGCTTCCTATCAGCCCTCCCAAAACCACTCCGATCACCAGGGAAGCGACTCCCCATCCGATGTATTTTCCTTGAAAACCCCGATAAATAAGAGGCTTTTGAAGCCCCTTATAAATCGGAAATTGCTTAGCCATTAGACACCGAAAAACGCCTTGATGATGACACTCACCAATACCAGAAACAGGCAGGAACCGCCCCAGCCCATCAATTCTTTATTGATATCCTGATCGCCGGAATTCCATTTGATGTAGACCCTCACGCCTCCAATGAGACCGACTACAGCTCCTATCACCAGGCAAAGACTTGCCACTGGATCTACATAAGCGAGAAGAGATGATTCGGCAGCTGTAATTCCCTGTACTCCTTGGGCTCTGGCCGATAGGGTTGCAAGGGTAAGAATCAATGCACTTGCGATCCGTTTTTTAGTTCTGTTGAACATGACTTTTTTGTTTTAGTGAGAAAATAAATGAGTGCTATTTTTTGGGTTGGAGTGATGGAGTTCAGGTAAGTGGAACTGCATATAATCCGCTGAGAAAAAAGCCGATAGTGGATAAGAAAAGACAGGCGCCAAACCAACTGATCACCTGAACATCGATATGATGTCTTCCCAGTTGCCAGTTGTTGTAAACCCTCAGGCCTCCAAGCAATCCCGTGACTGCTCCGATTGCAAATGAGAGTCTGGAAAGAGCGACGTAGAACCTCTCCATATCCGACTCTACCTCTTGAAATTTTGCCACACCGGGAGGAGACTGGGCATAGGTTTCCGTTCCTGACAAAAGGAAAAAGAGGGAAAGCATACCGCCAAGGATTAGGAATCGATTAGTCTTCATGAGAACACCAGTTTCTTTTTCATTTCAATACTTCCTTCCTTAGCGAGTACAAAAAGAGAGTTGAGGTTGGTTACTCCTCCGGTGGATTTGAATGGACTGGGATCCTTGATCTCAAATTCAATTTCTTCCGAATCCTCATCACTGTTGACCCATTCTTCCTTTTGCGGATCCAAAACGGGTGGTTTTTTGGTAGGCATCACCAAGGGCTCATTATCTTCGATAACTGTTGGGCTTTCATCAAACTCGTTTAGGTCTGTCTGAAAGGTGTACGCACTCCATTGTTGTACTTCGGAAAGTCGGGGTCTCCTCAGTACATCGAAAATGACATTGAATGCATAGTAGACTACATAGAAAAGGGATAGGTAGAGAAAGAAGTCTGTCCAGTTCATGGTGCTATAGTTTTTGAATTGATTGCTTGATTTCGTTGACCAGCTCAGGATTGTTCTCCAAAAAATCCCAGCATAGAAAATTCACAAAGGAGGTCACGTCGACTCCAAACGTGGGACTGAGAAGCTTCAGGACTTCCTCTGTCCGGGAATCCATTCGGATCAGCCTTTTGTAATTCCCATTGACCTCAAATTTTTTAATGGTCTCCAAGAGGTCGTGGATATTGGGATTTAGGGTTCTTGAAGAGGCTTTTTGCGCAGGTTCCTTTGCTGGTTTTACCTTTTTGGGTTTAGCTTCAATTTCCCCACGAACCCCTTTCACCAGCTTGCTTATGTAGTCTCCGTTTGCCATGCGTGGTCTGGGTCTATATGGTCATCAAATAGTTTATTGAAAATGGGATCCAGGATCGGGGTGAGAGACTCAGGGGTGTAGGTGGTGGTCAGTCTCTGAAAATCAATCCGATCAGAAATCGGGGTAGTCAATTCCCCAAACTGACTGAGTGCCTGATTAACACTTTCCAAAGTCTCGTATTTGACTGAAGACTTGACCCTGTTGGGAACCAGGATAATCCGGCTGGATGGGTTCAGCTTTTTGACCACGTAGCAAAACTCAAACGTGCTGGTGACGCTGTATTCGTCATAGAAAAAGGGACAAATGATCAATTCAGAACCCTTGAAAACTTGCACCAGATTATCATCGTCCATCTTCCCGGCAAGGTCAATCACGGTGAGCGTCTTAGGCTCCTGAGCGGCCCTTTTATGGATGGACTTGAATCCGGGAATAGATGAAAGCTCCACTTCATACAGCTTCTCATTTTCCAATTGGTCTGAATTGAGATGCTTGTTATAAAGGGATTGCTGAAAATCCATGTCAAAGACTTTCACTTTTCTTTTCCTTTTTTGGACAGCGAAATTCGAAAAGAGCACAGCCAGTGTACTTTTTCCAACTCCCCCTTTTTGGTTTGCGAATAGAATGATCATAGCCGTTTTATTATCTCGTGATTTCATTGTCCCCCTTTCGCTTTTTATTTCTCTTTCTTCCATGGGCCGCTTCATCGTCGACATCATCCGCAATGCTGAGTACCGGAACCAGATCAAAAGTGTCAGAAGTCGATACCTCTCTGGTAGATCCGATTTCACTGAAGTACTCTCGTAATGCCAGTTGCTGCTCGGGTGAAAGAATGTCTTTGGCTGCTATTTCTCCCTGGGATGTTTTCAGGTAAGTGCTGCCTTCCCTATGCTCAATTTCTAAGGAGTGGTGCTCTAGGCCGTGGCGAACGGAGGAGAAATCATTGAGTGCGGATTGGAGTTTCACCTTCGCACTGATCGGATCAAGCGGCTTTGGTCGGCTAGATTTTTCCAGACGATAGGATTTGTTTTCACCTTCTTGAGTAAAGAATCGCTGAAGCGGAAATACCTCACTTCCTTTAAAAATGATCTTGTGGGTATGGTCAATCAGCGTATAGCCATAGGGAGTTTTTCCATCTTTGCCGTGAAATATCAGCTGAACTCCAAACTTGTCCTTGATAAAATCTCCAAGCTCAGAACGGTACCCAATCTGATTTTTCTTTTTGCC
>CAYONF010000125.1:5766-8041 GCA_964405255.1 uncultured Limnohabitans sp.
TGAGCAATATCCGTCAGTTCCTCTTTGGAGTATTCCCTTCCCTTGCAGCTGATCATCGCATGGAACTGCTTGTCTTTGACAATGCTGTTCCGGTTGGAATGGGCAATCAGAAAGTTTTTGACCTCATAGGGACCTACATCTTTGGTGTCTTGTAAGTATCCAAAATTCCGGAGCCTCGTGAGCTCTCCTTTCTCATTCTGGGTTTTGTTCGTGTTGTAGGTCACCCCATTGAATGAACTGGTGCTGGAAAGAATTTTTACTCTCATTTGATTGCCCGGTAGATCTGTTTCAAAAACTTATTCATACAATCGCGGTACTCCAGATGCTTTGACATCTGGATGGTATGACTCAGAAAAATCTCCGGGGAAATTTTGTCCCGATAGGTATTCGCGTGCTTGGCCAGCTGATTGATATTGTTATTCACTCTGGCCTGTTCTGCGACCACCTTATCAATGGCGTTTAGGATGCCTTTGGTGTCAATGATCCTGCTCCCCTCGCTACTCAATTTCATTCGGATCAATTGACTCAATGACACCCCCAGGGACTTACTTTCCTCCTTCAATCGGGTATAATCATCCGGCTTTAACCTGACAGATACCCATGAGAGATTTTCTCTTTTATCCTTCATGGCGACATGTTGATGGAAGCAAAGAATCGGATTCGCCAAATGGAAAAAAATACCCAGAACTGCGTAAAAGGGATAATTAGGTATATCTGCGTATAGAGAAATCTATATACGCAGATATACTTAGTCGGAGGGTTTGTACCCGAAAAACGTGATTAGGAGTAGGAATTCAGGGCGTTGATCAACTCAACCCTGTTTTTGCTGCCTGCCTTTTTGTAAATGGCTTGCAGGTGTTTATTGACTGTTTTTTCAGAAATAAAAAGTACGTCTGCAATTTCTTTGCTGGTGAGTCCCTGAGCGGCCTTTTCAGCAACCTCGCATTCTCTTTTGGTCAATCCCAGTTCGGCGCATCGTTGTTCAAAAAAATCACTGGTATCGACCGGCTGTCTCTGGTCAATATCCTTGAGCTTTTGAAAAACCTTCCTGTTTTCGAAGATCATATTTCGGATAAACAGGAAAGTGATTACCACAAACCCCAGGTTAGTCACCATCACTTCTACAAACTGGGACGTATCGAAATAGCTAAAAATCGGGAGGAAGACCCAAGGACACATGGCTGCATAGCTCAAGATGGCGTCCAAGCTGAGTTGGCTTTCTCTGTACTTTTTGCGGATGAAGAGAAATATCAGGATATCCATATATATGGCGTACAGGACAGGAATGGCCATCCCGTACCAAATGACATTTGGGAGGTCATTCGACAATGGGAGGAGAATTCCAAAGGCAATCAGAAAAGGGGCAACGAAGAAAATCCAAACCCCCTTCTTTGCATGCCATTCCAAATCATGCAGGCCGAATACTTTGAAGAAGTAGAATGGAAAATAAGAGCCCATGGTGAATCCAGTTCCATAGGCCAAATTGATCTGCAAATTGATGTCTATAGGAAGATTTGGATCAGGAAAAAGACCTCCGGCTATGTTGTACAGAATCAATAAGCCCAACAGGATCAGGTAATATCTCCGGGTCTTGTCCGCAGGATTCTGGAGATAAAAGACCAGTTGAGGTATAAAGAATAGAATCTCGCAAACGACAAAAATGAATGTCGCCAAGTGCATTTCGGTGCCGAATACATTCATGGTTAATCCTTTCTGTAGAAATAAAATGGGAAGCCAAACTGAGCAGAAGAAGAATACACTGAGAAGCCGAAACTCTCATACCATTTGAAATTGCGCTCTGTGGAAGTCTCCAAGCAGACAGGTAGACTCTTTTCTTTTGCCAGGGATAGGACGGATTTTAAAAGTTTGGACCCTTCTCCTTTACCTTGGAACTTAGGATCTACTCCTATAAACCACACGTAGAGAAAGGGCTCTTTGGGTTGGACTGATTCAATGGCAGACTCTCTTTTCAAAACCTTGGAGATTCGGGATAGGCCAATTCCCTGAAGGGCAAGCTTGAGATCCCAAATCCAGAGCTTGAAAGGTTTACGCTTTCGGTCGGAATATTTGATCAGCACACAGGAATTTCCAGAGTCTGAAACGAACACATCACCGTTTTCCAAACAGTTTTCCAGACTGTATTCCATCAACACTCTCCTTCCTTCCGGTGATTTACCTACGACAAAATCCACCGACTTATTCCCCTCAAAAGAGTTTACTAAAATGTTAATGATTTTTTCTCGATCCTGTTCAATGAATTTTCTCATGGTTCAGT
>CAYONF010000126.1:0-8012 GCA_964405255.1 uncultured Limnohabitans sp.
CTTTCAAAACCACTTTTCGTTTTCAGTCAAACTGATATCTTTAGGAATCAGTTTTAAACTGACGAGTTGAGTGAATGACGCCTAAGTGAGTGTCCTCGCCCCTGTGAGTGTTCCCACTCACAGGAACAATTAATATTAATTCCTTTTTTAAATGGCCTTATTCCAAAATTCAGTCCTCAAGAAATACCTTTCCGCACAAGCCCAACCTCCGATCATGGAGGTATTTGTATTTCGATTAGTTTCTAATAATTTCATTCAAGTATTTAAAAATGCCAGTGTAAAGTTGAGTTTGGCAGAAGAAGCCGAATGGATGGCCTATTTCAATGAACAAAAATCCAAGGCCCAAGCCCTGCAAGCCGACATCACCCGCCTCGACCGCGACATCGACGCCTTGGTGTATGAGTTGTATGGCTTGACGGAGGAGGAGATAAGGATAGTGGAAGGGGGTGAGGGGTGAGAAAGAAAGTGATGGATGATAGATTTTTTAGAAATGATTTGAGTAATCTATTTCTTTGGCATTTGGAAATTGCAGGCAAAAAGGCATCAGGAAAAATAAACTTTGAAGACGCCTATAGAGAAGCGTTAAATTTTGAGAAAGAATCAGATTGGAAAAAATTTAGAGCATGCATTGATTTATTTGAAGATACAGAATATGCTATTATAAGTGCCTTTAAATTTCAATTGGGATATCTTGGAAACAAGAATTTTGATTTCGGAGAGAAAAATATAAGATTATATGGAATTCTAAATGCAATATATTTACAAATCTATTCAATCATTGAATTATCAAAGTTGCTTTATTTCTCAAATTTTAAAGTTATAAAAAAAGATTTTAGCAAATTGCCTATTTATAAACTAAGAGGTATAGCAGCCTCTCACACTGTGAACTTTGAATTGGATTCTGAAATAGTGATTAAAAGGAAAATAAATAAGGTTACAAGTTTCAGAATAGTTCAAGTCCATTTAACGAAAACCGGCGAACGTATTGAGGCAATCGATGAGAATAATATTTCTTTTAAGTTTAATTTATTAGAAGAACTTAAAAAGTATGTTGATTTATCCACTGAGTTTTTAATCAAAATCATGAATCATTCTATAGAAAATTTATTAAAGAATGAAGAGGATAGAATAGAGTTTATAAAAAGAAGAGATGAAATTTTATTAAAACTAGTAGATTACACTGAGTTAAATGAGAATGAAAAATATTTTAAAAGGATTGAAAATAGATTAACGAAGTTGAAAAAATAAATCAGATTTCCTGCCTCTGCGTAGTCTATTTCTTTCTTTGACTAGGCGGAGTTTGTAAACCGCCTTTATATTTTTTGGAATTTGTAATTCCATTTTCCAAATGTTCAACCCCATCCGGGGTTGTCTACCATCATCTTGATTTCCTTTTCCCCTAGGTTTCACCTAGGGTTATTCAAGGTTCGATCCTTTCAGGATCGTTAGCTGAATGAAATAGTATTTCTAATTAAAGACCCCTGATAAGGGGTCAAACTTTTCAATAACCGCGGGTGCAACCCGTGGATAAGAGGACGAAAAGTGATCTCCCCGACCCCGAAGGGTGTCGAACTTATTTGTAATTCCCTTTCCTTCCAAGTTCACCCCCCCCGTCTGAGTGTAGAATAAGCGTTTGACTAGGCGGAGTCCACGATAGCTATCGGGAGTAACTCCGCCTTCATATTTTTTGGAATCCCGTACAGCTGTCGGGAGTAATTCCCTTTCTCCTCCTTTATCCATTTCCTCATCCCGTAGGGATGACCTGTGGGTAGAAAAAATCCATCCAACCGCCTATTCGACCCTGCCTTTGACGTCAGGCAGGCCCGATAGGGGTCGTACCTCATCTATCGCGGTTCGGTTCTACACACATTTGACCCGTACCGGGTCCATCCTCAATTACTTTTAAGTTCAACCCCTTTCGGGGTTGTGGTTCCTGTTATCGTTTCCATTTTCCCTAGGTTTCACCTAGGGTTATTCAAGGTTCGATCCCTTCAGGATCTTTAGCTGAATGAAATATTGGTTCTGATTAAAGACCCCTGATAAGGGGTCAAACTTTTCAATAACCGCGGGTGCAACCCGTGGAGAACAAATGACGCGGCCATCCCCATGACCCCGACAGGGGTCAAACTTTTCAATAACCACGGGTGCAACCCGTGGATAATGGGACGTAAAATGACCCCAACGACCCTGAAGGGTGTCGAACTTATTTGTAATTTCCTTTCCTTCCAAGTTCAACCCTCCCGAAATCGCTTCGCTCATCGGGATAACGCTTCAGGGTTGTGGTTCCTGTTATTCTTTCCATTTTGCCCTAGGTTGCACCTAGGGTTATTCAGAAGTTTGACCACTACGTGGTCATTTGTTGGTTCATCCAATATTCAGTTTTCCGACCCCGACAGGGGTCAAACTTTTCAATAACCGCGGGTGCAACCCGTGGATTAAATGGTGCCTATGCATTTCCACCGACCCTGCAAGGGGTCGAACTTTTGCATTCTTTATACCCATTTCCGATATTCCCTACAGTTATTTTTCAACGTATTCCACTTTTCTATGGCAACTCACACTCAACTCCTGTATCATTTTGTTTTTTCGACCAAGCACCGAGAGCCCACCATGGTTCCGGATCAGAAAAAACGCCTTTTTGCATACATACACCATCTCCTGAATAATAAAAACTGCCACCTATATCGGATCAATGGGGTAGAGGATCACCTTCACATTTTGACTCATGTCCATCCAAGCATTTCCATTTCATCTTTGATCAAAGACATCAAATTGGCAGCGGATGATTTTATCAAGCGGGAAGAGATATTCCCGAAATTTAAAGGTTGGCAGGATGGATACGGTGCATTTTCAGAGTCTATTTCCGCGAAAGACCGATTGATCAACTACATCAAAAATCAAGAGGAGCATCATCGAAAAGTTTCATTTTTGGATGAATACAAAAGTATTTTGAAAGAACACGAAATCGAGTTTGAAGAGAGGTTTCTGCTTTAAGTTCAACCCCGTTCGGGGTTATGCAAACCTAACCGTGTATTCATTCTTTTTCCTCCACCTCAAAACTGAAATCATATAGCTAGGAACTGAACTCGGGGTTTTTAAAGGTCAGCGTCCTATCAGCTATTTATTCCTACACTTGACAGTAAAATGAGCCACTGAGCAAAGTGTTTTTGAGCCGTAGAGAAAAACAAGGCCAGTCACCCACAACTTAATTTTGTCATATAAATCTCAAACAAGAATTAAAATGACAAAGACAATCTTCATCACAGGAACAAGTTCTGGTATCGGCAAGGCAACGGTAGAACTATTTGCCAAGCAAGGCTGGAATGTAATTGCAACGGTAAAGACTACCTACATCCATTCCAACCTCTTTAAAAATTTACCAAATGTCACGGTGTATGAATTGGATGTAACTGATTATGCACAGGTTCGCTTAGTATCCAAACTTGCGATTAAAAAATACGGAAAAATCGATGTGGTGGTCAACAATGCGGCCTACTGTCTGATTGGCCCAACCGAAACCAGTTCCATGGAACAAATCACCGAGCAATTTGAAACCAATGTCTTTGGCGTATTTGCTGTTACCAAGGCTTTTATTGCACATTTCAGAAAAAACAACGGAGGCATGTTCATCAACATCGCATCCTCCAGTGCGCAATTCAACTATCCTTACATTGGCGCATACGGCAGTAGCAAATGGGCAGTTCGAGGATTGACAGAAAGCCTCGGGATCGAATTGGCCCCATTCAACATTGAGGTGAAAGCAATTTATCCAGGTTCACATGCTACCAAGATTTTCACCAAATTGGATTACGGGATTTACGATGGGGAAAACGCCTTCCAAGCCTATCGCCAGTATTACAAAAACTTTTTTTCTGCCCAAGTGGGACTTTCAGAAGTAACTGCTCCTTCCAATATTGCCGATGAAATCTGGACTGCTGCAAATCAAAAAAATGGAAAGCTCCACATCATTTCGGGAGGTGACGCAAAACTGTTTGCGTTCCTGAAAAAGTTGCTACCCCAACGGGCTTTTCAAAAGCTTCAGATCAGAAGCATTATGCAGCCTGCTAGTAAGGGTGAAATTGGATTTGCCAAATGGCTGATGGGAAAAAATACCGGGAAACTTGAAGTAGTAATTGACAAAAATCTGATGGACTGATGGAATTCACTGACTCAATTATCGCCTACTACCGGGGTGAAAAGGCAGAGGCCCTAATCTTGTTAATCTCAGGGATTCTAGTGCTCGCACTGCTTTCCGGTTTATTGTGGAAGTACCCAAGCGACCTTGCCAAAGGGTTGACCTACCCGGTTTCTGTTTTCATTCTGATTGCAATCCTCGCAGGGGCATTTAATGCCTACAATAATGAAAAGAGGCTAAAGGAACTTCCGGCGAAGTTTCTCGAAAATCGAGAAGCATTTGTCGAAGCGGAGGTTCACCGATTTGAAGGACCTAATGGAGTCAACAAATGGTGGCTTCCTCTCAACATCACCTGGACCTTAGGTTTGCTGGTAGGAGCCTCCCTATATTTTCTAAAAGACGGGTATTATTCCAAAGGCATGGCATTGGGCATCATATTTCTCGGTTTCTCCGGTCTTCTGATCGACGGATTTGCCAAAGAACGGGCTGAAAAATATACCAAAGAACTCCTGGTTCAAAAGGCTGAGAATTGAACAAATCCAAGCTTCCTCATACTTGAAAGCTTCACTTACCAGAAATGGATACACTTAACTACACCTCAATATCTAATATATTCTTCTCCTGCACCGAGCAAGCCTATAGAAGCATTGAAAGCAATGTGCCTGAACATGTGGCTATTCATATCTTCACAGGAAGCCTTAGTGTGACAGATGCAAATGGCACCTATTTGATCAAACAGGGAGAAACAGCCCTGTTTTACCGAAATATGCTGGCGAAATTTATTAAATACCTTGCCGATAAGACTCCCTTTAAATCGGTTGCAATAGCGTTTTCACAGCCTTTTCTGTCCAAATTCTACTCAACCAATGAGCTTAGCAAGAATTATGTACCCAAAATGGAGCTATACCGGATCAAAAAGCATCCCCTGATTACCAGTCTGTTTGATTCCATATTACCCTATGAAGAGCTTGATAGTGACAACATTCCAACCCCTATTTCAGAGTTGAAATTGCAGGAGGCCATTTCCATTATTCGAGCAGTTGACATTCGTGCGGACAATCTACTTGCAAATTTTGCCGAACAAGGAAAGCTTGACTTGGTGGATTACATGCAGAAAAATTACGCCTTTAACATACCCATGGAACGATTTGCCTACCTGACTGGAAGAAGCCTCGCCACCTTCAAGCGGGATTTCGAAAAGGCTTTTCACTCCACACCCCAAAAATGGCTCTTAGAAAAGAGGCTGCGAGAAGCCCATTTCCTCATCAGTCGTAAAAAACAAAAACCCTCCGAAGTCTATCTGGAAGTGGGCTTTGAGAACCTTTCCCATTTTTCCCGCACGTTCAAGCAACATTTCGGCTATAACCCATCTGCGATAGAGATGAACTATTGAGTCTGGTTTGGTTTAGGGTCTAATCTCGGCGTAGTCTATTGCCTTTCTGCTTTGTGGTTCCCTTGACGATGGGTTAAATCCCCATTTGAGGGTAAAATGATTGTTTTCCTGGACGGAGGTTATAACTCCGCCCTTATATTCTTTAGATCCCGTTCAGCTGTCGAGATGTAATTCCCATTCCACAAGTTCAACCCTACCTGCTGCAGGCAGGATCAAACTTTTCAATATCCGCGGGTTTTGGGTGAGCTCTTCGAACCCAACCCGTGGAAAAAGCCACTATAAAAGCTGGCCCAGGACCCTGCCTTTGTCGGGAGACAGGCCCGAAACAGGTCCAACTTATTTATTTGGACAAAAATTTCTCCAACCTCGCCATCAATTCATCCTTTTCCTTCAGCATCCGCTCATAAAGGGCGATTTTTTCCTCGTGGAGTTGGATAATTTTTTCCAAAGGATTGACATTAAAAGTTGGAGCATCACCTGTATTTAGAAATGATCCTTGATTAAAAGTGTTTGATATGATATTCACCGCCTTTTCCTCGTCAAAATTCTTAAACGCTTCCACCGGAATGCGGAGGATTTCACCGACTTGACGAAGGAGTTCTTCCTCGACTTCTTCCTTTTGCTCAAGGAGGCTGATTTTCTTTTGAGACCAGTCCGGGCCGAGTTGGTCTGCAAGGGCTTCCTGTTTAATGCCCATCATTTCCCTGAATCGCTTGATATTTCTGCCGTGGTGGATTTTCTCGTTCATAGTTGTATTGTATACTGGGAAAATAGGGGATTCTCCCGTAATGGAATAAACTAAATTATTCCATTATGTTCTATCCTCCAAGTCATAGGGATTTTTGCCTGACATTTTTTGTCTCAATAGTATTAATGTGGCAAAAAAGATCCGAAGGATCGGTATTTTTTATTACCCCCGGTGACTGTAAGGAGCCAGGGGAAAACAGAACGAAACTGTACCGATCCCCGAAAGGGGTGATTCAGTTTTTTAATGAATTTCACCCTTCCATAGCTTCGAATTTGTAACGTCTGCCTTCCACGGGCTACCGCCCGCGGTTAGGAAGAGTTTAACTCCTTTGGAGCCAGTATTCCCGCAAAATGTAGCTTTTAAGAGAAGTTGATTTTTCGGGCAAAAAAGATCCGAAGGATCGGTATTTTTTATTACCCCCGGTGACTGTAAGGAGCCAGGGGAAAACAGAACGAAACTGTACCGATCCCCGAAAGGGGTGATTCAGTTTTTTAATGAATTTCACCCTTCCATAGCTTCGAATTTGTAACGTCTGCCTTCCACGGGCTACCGCCCGCGGTTAGGAAGAGTTTAATTCCTTCGGAGCCTTTTCCCATGAAAGAATATTTTATCCGCAATTTCATTCTAAATCATTCCCCTTTGGAATAGTCTATCCTTTTGAAAGTCTTGAATTTGGGGTGACCAAATGAATTAAATCATGAATCCTGTACTACTCCAGCTTTCTAATCTCTACAATTCCAATGTCACTGTAAACGGAGATATTCAGGTCAATATGCTAGATCCTGATTCGCGATTAGTCGAGCTCCTCTTGCAATGTGTTGAAATCAACCGAAGGCTGATTTCTATCATCCATGCAGATTGGGATAATGAGGAGGATTTATATGCTGAAATCCATCATCTTATCGAGCAGCAAAAATTGTTGGAATTGCAGGTTGCCGATCACCTTAACCCCTAATTACATGATCCTTACACTTGAAATTGACTATCCTAAGGATGAGTTGTTTGATTCAATTTCAGTCTCCAAACGCAATCTTTACTTATGGGAGCTACTTCAGGGTTGGATGATCTTCCTTGCTGAGAGGGAAAAATCTTCCGCTGAAATGAGTGAAAGACTGTACTTTTTTGAATTGCTTACCCAGCACCTGAAAGGTGCACAGGAAGAATTTGAAATAATCCGAGCAGCGCAAAAGACGAAGGATGTTGATTCAGTCACTTAGCAACCTTAATACAAATTCATCCTTTTTTCGAGGTTAATTCGGGGTAAATCCTGACTTAATTTCTTGAGCGATGCAATATTCCCCGGCTGAACAATCCGCAAAAACCGCACAATCCGCACGTTTGCTTGCAGAAAAAGTAAGCTTTGCGATCCTTTGTTTTCATTTTATCTAATCCTAAAAAACGGAAAACATGGCCAAACTAATCGGACCGGGAGGAATCAACCCCCAAGGAAAAACAGGAGGATTTACCTTTTACCAACTTAATGGGCAGACCATCATGCGGAGACTGCCTTCCAGTCATAGAAACAAAACCCATCCAACACCCCTTCAGCTGATATACAGGCAAAGATTCAAAGAGATCAATGCCTTCCTTAAGCCATTCAAGGAAGTATTGAATTTTGGTTTCAAAAACCAAAGCACCCAAAGCAGAAAAGGAATACATTGTGCGTATCAGGAATTAGTTCTTCGGGGATACAATTTCGGTCAGGAACCGAGAATTGACCCATCTTACCTTAAAAT
>CAYONF010000127.1:0-7340 GCA_964405255.1 uncultured Limnohabitans sp.
TTCCCATGCGAGTGCACTTGGTTTTTCCCGATGTCCTTCCAGCTTTTCTCTGAAATGCTGGTCGAATTGTTCGTTTGTCTTAGCCATGGTTCGTCTTGGTTTTGGGTTGCAGACTGGCAATTTTTTCTTTGAGCGCTGTTCGGGCGCGGTTGAGTTGAGATTTGGAGGTGCTTTCGGTGATTCCGAGCAGATCCGCGATTTCCTGATGTGCGTAGCCTTCAATCGCATAGAGGTTGAAGACCGTACGGTATCCCACCGGGAGGCTTTGGACCAGTTCCATCAGTTCGGCTGCTTCCAGGTGAGTCAGTTCGTAGTGATGGTCACTGTATTCATATTCTGCTTCCAAGTTGACTTCCATCATCAGGTGTCGGTTGCTTCTCAACGTCATGAGCGCCTGAGTGACGACAATCCGCTTCATCCAGCCTTCGAAACTCCCCTTGCTTTGAAACTGGGGAAGCTTTTCGAAGATTTTCATAAAGCTCTCGATCATCACATCCTCGGCATGTTCACGATCCTTGAGGTATCGCATGCAGATGGCCAGAAATTTCCCCGAATAGGAATCATACAAGTGACGCTGGGCTGACCGATCACCCTTGAGGCATCCCTTGATAAGTCCTTCTTCAGTTGAAAAATTGGATCTGTTAAACATTCCGGTTGGCTTTCAAAAGGGTAGATGCGGGTCTGGAAAAATTGGTTGCGTGGGGATATGAAAAAAAGTTAAATTTTTTTGGGCATAAAATAAAAAGCCTGAAGATCAGTTGATTTCAGGCTCTTATTTTTTTGAGGGTTTGTTCAGAGGGAGAAAATGAAAAACAGCAAGGCCACCGTCAGGATCAAAATCATCATCTGAGCCTTTTCCTTGTATTCCTGTGCGAGTTTTCTTTTTCTCAACACCAAAACTGCCAGACTCAATCCGATGATCTGGAGCAAAAGGCTGGCTCCGTTTAGAGGCCCCATGGGAGCTTCCAAAAGGTGATAAAGTGAATTGAGTATCGAAAGTGTACCCAAGACAATTCCGGTAATTCCAAAAAGGAAGGCTCTCTGGAGTAGTACGGGTTCGGGCTGGTCAGTCCATTTCATGGTCAAGTATCAAGAATTTAGAATCAAGTATAACGAGGGAAGAAGCAAGATTCGGGGGACAAGAAGTAAGAGAAAAGATATAGGTTCAAATTCTCGATTCTGCAAACTGATCACTGCAAACTGCCTACTGGATTTTTGCTTTTCGGTCGGCAAAGTACGAAGCTATTTCTTCTCCGCTGAGTGCATTCAGGGTCATTTCTTTAGTCAGGCCACCTTTTCTTCCCACCAGCACGCCATATTTCATGTCGGCATAGCCTTCCATTTCGTGGGCGTCGGGATTGATGGACAGCATGACTCCACGATCCATGGCGTATCGCACCCATCTCCAGTCAAGGTCCAGTCTCCAGGGATTGGCATTGATTTCAATGACCACTTGGTGCTGGGCGCAGGCGTCAATGATAGCTTTGTGGTCGATGGGATAGCCCTCTCTTCGGAGCAAAAGTCTCCCCGTTGGATGGCCTAAAATGGTGGTGTAAGGATTGGAAATGGCCCGAAGCAGTCGTTCGGTGGCTCGTTGGACATCCATATTCAGAATCGAGTGCACCGAAGACACGATAAAGTCAAAACTCGACAGCACGTCATTCGGATAGTCCAGACTACCGTCTCCCAGGATGTCGCTTTCGATTCCTTTGAAAATACGGAAAGGTGCCAGTTCCTTGTTTAGTTCATCGATTTCGGCATGTTGCTTCAGGACTTTTTCGATTTCCAAACCTCCGGCATAGCTGGCTGTTCGGCTATGATCCGAAATTCCGAGATATTCATAACCGAGGGATTTGCAGTATTCTGCCATTTGCCTCAGGCTGTGTTTGCCGTCGCTGTAGGTGGAGTGGTTGTGAAGGATTCCTTTCAAATCGGATTCTTCCAGCAATGTTGGGATTTTTTGATCCTTAGCCAGTTCGATTTCTCCCATTCCTTCCCGCATTTCGGCCGGGATGAACTGAAGGTGGTTTTTGGAGAAAAATTCCTCTTCAGAATGGTAATCTTTCTTGTTCAGTTTTTCGGCAACTGTTTCAGAATCGTCTACAAAACTCAGCAAATGAGCCTTGGAAGATGAAAAAGCCATTTTTTTCCAGGGAAAATCATTTTTGGAGCAAAAGTGAAATACGATCTCCAAGTCATGATCGCGGAATTTTCCTTTCCAGGTTTTGGGCCCGGATTGTTGCCAGTTCCATTCGATGGGCTCCAGGGTGCTGAGGTGTGATTTGATCGTAGTCAATCCTTCGGAACCAATCAGGATTTCGGCTGCCGAGATGATTTCCATTTTTCTGGCAAAATCCCCCACAATGGCCAGTTCGGAATGGGAGAGGAGATGCTCCAAGGACTGGGCAAACTGATTGACTATTTCTTCCACATCTGCATAAAGCCATTTTCCGGCATTGGATGCTTTGAATTCCAGATTTTGGATGATGGTTTCCTGGGTTTTCTCGCCAAATCCTTTGGTCTGGGCGACTTTTCCGCTTTGGCAGGCCTCCATCAGTTCGTGAGTGGAGGTGATTCCGAGTTCTTCCCAGAGGATTTTGACTTTTTTGGGACCCAATCCCTTGATTTGGAGGATTTCCAGAATTCCTGCGGGAGTTTTTTCCAGGAGTTGATCCAACAAGGGAAAAGTCTCCGTGGATTTGAGGTTTTGGATCGCTTCGATGACGCTTTTTCCTACCCCGTTGATCTGGGTCAACTCGCTGTCGCTGAGCTCCATGATGTCCTGATCACCGCGCTCGAGCGAGGTAAGTGCACTTTGGTATCCCCGGATTTTAAACGGGTTTTCCTCGTGGAGTTCCATCAGTTGGATACTCAGCTTCAGTTTTTTTAAAATCGTTTTATGATCCAAAACAGTCAGATTTTCGTGTCAGTCCTTAGACAAATGTCTTTAATTATTGTTTCAATTTAAAGACGTAAGGGGTAACTTATGAGGGGTACCGGATATTCGATTTCGGATTTAAGATTTTTCCCTCAGTCAGAGACGATAACTTTAAAAGCAATCACCCAAAAACCAATACTAGACCTATGAACTATTGGATGGTAAAAACAGAGCCCAATTCGTATTCCTGGGAGGACTTTGTGAAGAAAGGGGAGGATGTATGGGATGGGGTACGGAATTATCAGGCGAGGAATTTTCTGAACCAAATGCAGGTCGGGGACCCGGTGCTTTTTTACCACAGCGGAAAAGACAAAGCCGTGGTGGGCATAGCGGAAGTTTCTCAGGAAGCTTTTCCTGATCCCAAAGATGAGGCTTGGGTAGCTGTCCGCTTGAAAGTAAAACAAGCCCTGAATCAGCCGGTCACTTTGGAAACCATCAAAGCGGAGGATAGGCTTTCTGCCATGCTGATGCTTCGCCAAAGCCGACTTTCCGTGATGGCCGTGACCAAAGAAGAATTCAATCTGATTTTAGCGTTGGGTCAATGAAAAAACTTCTAACGATTTGTTTTAGTCTTTTTTTAAGCTGGAGTACGCTGGCTCAGGTGAAGTTTGTGTCCCGATTTGAGGTGCAGGGAGATCCCTATGACCCTGTATTTGAGATGATGCGGATTCCGGATGGTTTGGTTTCGTTTCGGACTTTTCAGCCACGAAATTTCTCAAGCTCTAAGGTGTTCCAATTCTTTTTGTCGGATTTGGATCTGAAGACCCCAGGCTTGGTGGAGTTGAGTTTGCGATCCGGTTTTGAAATGGTTGGATACGACACGGATGGAATGAATTTGTATGTACTCATGGCCAAGGGCTTTACGGCCAATGCCGACAAATACATCCTGCATGTCAATCTGCAAACTAACCGGGGGTTTGAATATGCGGCAGAAAACCTCCTGGATATCGAACTCGTGGAGTTTTTGGTACAAAACCGCAAGGCAGTTTTCATGGGAAGTGCCGAAGGAAGACCGGTTCTTCAGATCATGGATTTGGATGACAAGAGCATCAGCACGGTTCAGGGAGTGTATGGCAACAACACCCATGTGTTGCAAATCCGGAAAATGCCTGAGCTGGAAGCCTTAGAAGTGGTGATGAGCCGAAAAGGCCAATACAAAAGCCTGGAAACCTCCATTCTCACTTTTGACATGCAGGGAAATCTGGTCCGGGAAGTGAAGGTAGACCAATTCGGAGAGCCCGGGCAGGAAATTTTGGAAGGCTTGCTGTTGGCGGATGAAAACTATCAGCAGGTCATGATTGGATCCTATGGCTTGGATGGAAGGAGTGCTTACCAAGGGATGTACATCATGGAAATCAATGAATTTGGGGAGTATGAGTTTAAGCTGTATACCCTGGAGGATTTCCCTAATTTCTACAACTACCTGGATGAGAAGCAAAAAGAAAAGCGGGACAAGGAAGTCCTGAATGAAATCGAAAAGTCAAAGATTCCTTCCATTCGCAATACCTATTCGATCCGGGACATCCGGCAGACAGCCGATGCCTATTACGTATACTTTGACCAGATCAATATCATCAGTTCCAGAAGTGGCCGGCCGGGAGGTTTGGCATCCCCCAATAATGCGTATCGCTATGACCGGATGAACCGGATGGGCTATGCTCCTTATTACATGGATCCCTTTGTGTCTCCCAACCTGCCCATGCAGACGTTCAGTATTTCAACGGAGTACCAGTATTTGTCGGCGCATTTTGTGAAAGTGGCCAAGTCAGGGGAGGTGCTTTGGGACAACTCAGCCCGATACGATGACTTTACGACTACCTATCCGGAGCCTTTTGGGGAAATCGCGGTGGTGGGTAATGATCTCTATCACCTGTATGCCGAAAATGACCAGATCAAGGCAAGCTTTTTCCGGGACGGGGAAAAGGTCTTTGACCACATGACCTTCCCCTTGGAGTTGACCGATGAAAATGAACGAATCCGGAATACGGACTTTGCCACGCTCCGGTTGGTTCATTGGTATGACCGATATTTTATTCTGACCGGACAGCAGACGATCCGCTATTTGGGATCAGACAATCGGGAGCAAGTCCGGGATGTCTTTTTCATGAGCAAAATTCTCGTCGACGGGGATTTGTACCAGCCTGAGGAGAAACAGGACTAGTTTTATTTTCTATATTTACGGGCAAATCCATCCCATGCAAAAGCGGCTTGTACTCGATCAGCAGCAGATCGCCATCACCCTAAAACGATTTTGCTATCAACTCATCGAAAATCACGACGATTTCGAAAACACCGTGATTCTTGGCCTGCAGCCCCGCGGAACCATCCTTTTGGACAAAATTGTCGCCCAGCTGAAGGAAATCTCAGGAATCGAGGTTCCCTCAGGATACCTGGATGCGACTTTCCACCGCGATGACTTCCGGAGAAGGGACTTCCCGCTCAAAGCCAACGAAACCAAAATCGATTTTTTGGTCGAAGGGAAAAAGGTAATCCTCATCGATGATGTACTCTACAAAGGCCGCTCAGTCCGTGCAGCCATGGATGCCATGATCGCATTTGGACGGCCCCAAAAGGTAGAGCTTATGGTGTTGGTAGATCGCAGGCTGACCCGGGATTTTCCGATTATGCCGGATTATGTCGGGGTCAAAGTCAATACCCTCGACACACAGCATGTCATCGTGGAATGGGCCGAGCAAGGCTTTCCTCAGGATGCTATTTGGATCACAGAGAAAGATAAAAGTTAACCATGTCGCAACTCAGCACCAGACACCTGCTTGGAATCAAGGATATCAATGAGACGGATATCCGACTGATTTTGGAGACAGCAGCGAATTTCAAGGAAGTGATCAACCGACCGATCAAGAAGGTTCCTTCCCTCCGCGACATCACCATTGCCAATATTTTCTTTGAAAACTCCACCAGAACCCGCCTTTCTTTCGAATTGGCAGAAAAGCGGCTCAGTGCGGATGTGGTCAATTTTTCCTCTTCCAACAGTTCTGTAAAAAAGGGCGAAACCCTCGTCGACACGGTCAATAACATCCTTGCCATGAAAGTGGATATGGTCGTGATGCGTCACGCCAGTCCGGGGGCTCCGCATTTCCTTTCCCGAAATGTGAAAGCCAACATCGTCAATGCAGGTGACGGTACCCACGAGCATCCGACCCAAGCCTTACTCGATGCATTTTCCATGCAGGAGAAACTTGGGGATTTAGCAGGGAAAAAGATCGCCATCATCGGGGACATCCTGCATTCCAGAGTGGCACTTTCCAATATTTTCTGCCTTCAAAAGCTTGGGGCTGAGGTCATGGTTTGCGGACCGATTACGCTTTTGCCTAAGTACATCACCAGTCTTGGAGTCAAGGTGGAGCTGGATGTGCGAAAAGCGCTGGAATGGTGTGATGTGGCAAACGTCCTGAGAATCCAACTGGAGCGTCAGCAAATCAAGTACTTTCCAAGTCTGAGAGAATACTCGCTCTACTACGGGATCAACAAGAAGATGCTTCAGTCGCTAAACAAGGAGATCATCATTATGCACCCAGGCCCGATCAATCGGGGCGTGGAATTAAGTTCTGATGCGGCAGATTCCGAGCACTCCATCATTTTGGATCAGGTCGAAAATGGGGTGGCCGTGAGAATGGCAGTGTTGTATTTGCTCGCCGGATTGAAGGGATAAACGATCAATTACTTTATAAAAAATGCGGCTGGGAATTTCCCAGCCGCATTTTTTATATCCGAAATCTCAAACTTTTGCTGAGCTCGTCGAAGCATCCGAAATCATTTTCCCCACTTCCCTCCGCCAACATAAAAGCCCACCGTAAAGCCGAAGTATTCGTTGACGGCTTCTCCGATCACATTTCCACTGATGTCTTGCAGATTGCTGGTCGGCACGAAATTGTATTCTGCTCCGATTCTGAATTTTCCTAATTCCACTCCGGCCCGCACCATGGGCGCCCAGGCAAAGTCTGCCTCGAGATTTCCAACTTCATCCTCGTTGATATCGGTACTTTCCAGATCGATACTGCTCAGGGCATAATACCCAAAACCCGCTCCGATGTAAGGTGCCACCCGGCTGTTTCCGTTGTTGAAATAGTAGTTTAGCGTTCCTGCCACAGAAGCATTGGCGGAAACTTCGCCTTCGTAGTCTTCGGAGATGTCATAGTAAGTTACATCTTTGGCAAGACCGGCTACGCCCAGTCTTAGTCCAAAAGCTAAGTTGTTTTTGATTAAAATCTGGGGTTCCAGATTGACCAAGGCACCAATGCCTCCATTTTTTGGAACGGCTGCTCCCAGATCCATCTGAAGCCTAAATCCACCTGCGCGCTGCGCGTAAGTCGTCTGTGCTACCAGCAAAATCACCAATACTGCGAAAAGTTTTTTCATTCGTTTGGGTTGTGTGTTTGAG
>CAYONF010000128.1:0-7239 GCA_964405255.1 uncultured Limnohabitans sp.
CCTAGCGGCACGACCAGCTCCTGCTGAATCCCCCAGGTCCGGAAGGAAGCAAGGGTAGGCGGTTGTAGCGGTGCGATGCCGCTTCTTTTTTTGCCCTAAATTTTCCAATTCCTCCACTTTTTGGAATTCCTAATCCTGATTTATCTTCTAACTTTGTTCGTTAGCCTCAGCTAAATCAATCTCAATCCTGAGCTTCCAGTTTAAGTAATAACCAAAAAACCTATTCTCATGAAATCGAGCACGAGGCAAATCTTCATTCCTTGTGATGAGCCTCATCCGTGCGAGATTCCACAGGACCTTTAAAAACCAAATTGTAATCATATGAAATTCTTTATCGACACTGCCAATCTCGACGAAATCCGCGAAGCCTACGACCTCGGGGTATTGGACGGTGTGACTACCAATCCATCCCTGATGGCAAAAGAAGGAATCAGCGGAGATGCCAATGTCCGAGCTCACTACAAAGCCATCTGCAACATTGTCGATGACAAAGTAAGCGCTGAAGTGATCGCCACAGACTTCGAAGGAATGATCCGCGAAGGAAAGGAGCTGGCAAAAATCGATGACAAAATCGTCGTGAAAATCCCGATGATCAAGGACGGCATCAAAGCCATCAAATATTTTCACAGCGAAGGAATCCGCACCAACTGTACCTTGGTATTTTCTCCGGGACAGGCTATTCTCGCCGCCAAAGCAGGTGCAAGTTACCTTTCTCCGTTCATTGGCCGCCTGGATGATATCTCCTACGATGGTCTGGAATTGATCGGGCAGATCGTCCACATTTACCAGAATTATGGATTTGAGACTGAAATCCTCGCCGCCTCTGTCCGCCACACCATGCACCTGATCAAGTGTGCCGAACTGGGTGCTGACGTGGTGACTTGTCCGCTAAAAGTAATCACCGGATTGCTCAAGCATCCGCTGACCGACTCCGGTCTGGCACAGTTTCTGGCTGATCACGCAAAAGCAGCCGGAAAATAACCCCACCAAGAGGCTGTTTCTTCCCGGACACAGCCTCTTTTTCAATCCTACAGCATGTACATCATCAAAGTAAAAGGAAAAGCCAAAATCCCGGATTACATCCAAATCCGGGATGAAAATTTCGTTTTGGTCGCCTATTTCCGGGCAGACAGACCCCTCAAAAACATCGAAAAATTTGGCTTGGAAGGAAAAGAAGATCAGCTCGAGGAGGTGATCAAAAATCTTCCTTTCGGGAAACTTCAAAAATTAGAACTATAAACCATGGATTTCAGTACCAAACCTGTGTTGCAGATGACGCAGGCAACCATTTTTCAGGGCGATTCGCCTGTTTTGACCGACGTGAATTTCGCAGTGGAACAACACGAATTCGTGTTTCTGATCGGAAGAACAGGAAGTGGCAAAAGCTCGCTGCTCAAAACGCTCTATGCCGACTTACCCCTCAAATCCGGTCATGCAGAAATCGTAGGGTATTCCCTTTCCAAAATAAAAACCGGCGAAGTCCCCTATCTCCGACGGAAAATCGGAATCATTTTTCAGGATTTCCAGCTTTTCAGTGACCGTACGATCCAGGAAAATTTAGCTTTTGTCCTCAAAGCCACCGGTTGGAAAGATCCAATCAAAATCAAGGAGCGGATCAGCGAAGTGCTGATTCAAGTAGGTTTAGTGGATTCATTGCAAAAAATGCCTCATCAGCTTTCCGGAGGAGAACAGCAGCGGGTGGTAATTGCCCGGGCCTTGCTTAACGAGCCTTCCATTCTTCTGGCCGATGAACCTACCGGAAACCTCGATCCGGACGTGGCCGATGGGATTTTCAAACTTTTCCAGGACATCAACAAACGGGGAACAGCCATCTTGATGGCAACCCACAACCATGAGTTACTTCGTAAGTTTCCTTACCGCGTTTTGAAATGTGAAAAAGGAAAACTTCTCGACAGCCAACTTCATGATGTTTCGTTTGGATCTTCCTTTTGAGGGCAGAAATAACCGGCCTGCCAAAACATCAGCCTAAATGCGGACGTTTTAGAAAACACCAGTTGTTTTGATATGAAACTAGCCAAATCACTTCTCCTCCTGCTTCTTGCGTCCATAGCATTTTCTTGCCAGGACGAAGATAATTTACCGGCTGTAGACCCCGGGTCCAACGAAGCTGCCAACCGATGGATTCTGGAGGTGATGGAACAAGTGTACCTCTGGCTGGATGATCTCGGAACCCCCATTGCAGAAAGTTCTGATCCTGAAGATTACTTTGAAGCTTTGCTTTTCCGGCCGACTGACCGCTTTTCGGTGATTTATGCGGATTATCAAGAACTAATCAATTCACTCAACGGAATCACCCTGGAAGCGGGATATGAATTTATTCTTTACCGGGAAAGCCAAACCAGTTCGGTCGTTTTCGCAGAAGTATCCTACATCAAGAAAAACAGCCCGGCCTCCAATGTGGACTTGAAGCGTGGGGATGTCATTACCAAAATCAACGGTACCCAGCTTACTCTGGATAATTACCAGCAATTGCTCGGAGAAATCGACGGCATGCATACCCTTTCCTATCGGCGATTCGATGAGGAAAGCAATGGATTTGTCCAAATGCCGGATGTGACCTTGACGGCCATTCAGCTCGCTGAAAATCCCAATTTTCTTGACACCATCTACACCATCAACAATCAGAAAATCGGATATGTGATCTACCATTTCTTTGCTCCAGGCCCCGGAGAGAACAGTACAGCCTACGATGATGAAATGGATGCGATTTTCGCAAATTTCAAAGCCCAGTCCATTGATCACCTGATTGTTGACTTTCGATACAACAGCGGTGGGTTTGTAAACTCCGCGGTCAATTTGGCGAGTTTGATTGCTCCCGGGGTGGGATCTACCAGCATTTTTTCAAAGACCAAATACAACAGCTTCCTGACCGAAAATGTCGACGGATTGAGAAATGTACAAACTACTTTTGAGGCAAAATCCCAGAATCTTGGAAATACCCTCGAGGGAAACCGTGTCTATATTTTGACCTCGACCCGTACTGCCTCAGCCTCTGAACTGATCATCAATGGCTTAAAACCTTATATGGATGTCTTTCTGATCGGTGACAAAACCACCGGGAAAAATGTCGGGTCAGTTCCTTTTGAAGACACTGAAAATGAAGAAAATCTTTACGGAATCTTACCGATAGTCTCTCAAAGTTTCAACAGTCTGGACCAGTCAGACTATACCAATGGATTCCAACCGAACATCACCGTGAAAGAATCTCAGGAGAGAATGCGGGCTTTGGGAGACGTCAATGAATTGCTTTTGAGAACTGCGATCCAGCAAATCACCGGCATTCCCTCCGGAGCCCGATACCAGCAACTGGACAGAAAGGACTTGAACAGCACCCTAGACCAAAAGACCAGGTCTGGAGTGATGATTGAGGATCTCAACTTGATTCCGGGAAATTAATCCCTCCCTTTTTTCCACTTTCCAGACTGAGAATTGAACAGGGATTTAACCCAAATACCTCTTTGTGAAAACATAGGCTGTCACTTTTTCAGTTGACAGTCTTTTTTTCTCAGATTATCAAATTGTTAAGCCTGCCAAAAGTCATTTTACCCCATTCCGGTTTGGCTTAAATTGAAAGGATGGAAGCAGTAGCCACCTTTTTCCTTTTACTCATTATTTATTTTCTGGGCTATTTGGCAATTGTACAATTGGTCATACACCCCAAAAGTCGGCTGGGAGTAGATTCCAACGGGAATAAAAAAGTACTGGAAACAAACCACGCTAAAATTCTATTGGTCAGTATTTTCCTGGCTTTGGTTACCACTACAGTGGCTTACCTGATTTTTCCCTGATCAATCCTTGTAAGGAATCGTATTGGAATTGTTCTTTTCAGGTACAGCCCGTACCCGAAGTTCGATAAACTGGTTCAGGTCATTTTGCTGCTTGATCAATTCAAAGGAATCATACAATTCTCCTATGGCGGTGTAAGCTTCGAAAACCAACCGGTTTCCCTCCACTGTAATGACCTGAAAGAGCTGGGTGTTCTCTGCAATGCGGTCCCTCTGACCCCCCTTCTCGGTCCAGTCGTCCCCGATATCGTACATTTTACCCCCACTTACCGAAACCACATACACCGTGCCGGTAAGATCCCTCATATTCAATCCATCCATCACGTTTTCTCCGGGAGCCACACGACCTCTGGCATAAGCGTGATCATGGCCCTGAAGCGCCAAATCAACCTTATATTTATCAAAAATCGGCTTCCAAAGCGCCCTCAGCTCTTCATTATCCCGTCCATTGGAGGCCGAGAAAAGGGGATGGTGATAGCTGACAATCGTCCATTTTTTGGGATTATTGGACAAAACTTCTTCAAGCCATTGAGCCTGAAGTTCATGATCCCGGTTGGAGTCCAAAAAAATTACTCTCACATCCTGGTAATCCATGAAATAAGCTGTTTCCTCCAATCCATCCGGACCGTTTTCAGGAAGTGTGAACTGAGGTTTCCATTGGACGGCGAGGCTTCTCTCCTTTCTGTCTGCTTCATTTTGATTTTTTGCCCGATACTCATGGTTACCGGGTACAGGCATGGAAGGAATCATACTGTGAATAAAGCCTCCTGCGGTAAACCACTCATGCCATTCCTGTTCTCGATGTGCGGTATTGATTAAGTCTCCGGCATGGATAATAAATTTGGCCTCAGGAGCCTTTCGGAATCCTTCCCGAATCAAGCGGGACCACAACTCCAGAATGTAATTTTGGGCATCGCCCACATAGAGAAATGAAAACTTCTCTTCCGGCTTTTCAGAAGCTGTTCTAAATTGAAACCACTCACTCCATCGCTCTCCATCTCCAACTCTGTAAGCATAGGTGGTATCTGGAAGCAGATCTCTAAATTCAACAGAATGGTAATTTGCAATCACCTCGGCCGTTGGCACCGCACTGGCATCAAGTTCCTCTGTTTTAGCTTTTAGGGTTTTACCATTTTTCCAAAACCTGGGTGCAGCTGTGGCTATGGCGATTTCTGCATAAGCTGTATCAATTTCTATATTGGTCCTCCAGGTAACATTGACCTCTTTTGAAGGTTTTTCACCAAAATTCAACACGATCCTATCGGGATACTCGGAAGGTTTGGACCAATCAAAATGAAACTTAGGCTCTTTGTACACTTTGGTTTCCTGCGCAAAAAGGAAGGAATTTGACCACATTCCTAAACAGATGACCAGAATTAATTTAGTTCTCATGATTTGGGATTCTTTTTAAAACAAAACCGGAACAACACCCTTTTTGAAGAACTTTCAAGCTATGGAATTTCGCCAGAACCTGCATCCTGATCCAGAAAATTAACCATTTGCTAAAGTCCAAATCACAATACCATCATCTCTTCTCATAAAAAAAACCGGCAACTTGGCCGGTTTTAACAGGATCTAAGGAACTATCAATTGGTTTTTTTCAGGTTTTCTTTTGCCTGATCAAATGCGGGATCCAGAGAAATTGCCTCATTGAAGGCTGTTTTTGCCTCCGCTTTGGAATTCTGATCCAGGTAAATCAGCCCTTTCAAATTGAGCGCCGCCGCCTTCATACTTACTTCCTGTGTTTCGGTTTGGGATTTTGGAAATCCGATTTTTTCCTCGGCTTTGGCATTTTTCACCAACATATTGACCGAATTCATCGCTTCATCGTATCGCTTCAGATTGTATTGAATGAACGCCGATTTGTAAAGGCTGAAGTTGTCTCCGGTAAGGAGATAGAGGCTTTCGAAGTGAGGCAAAGCCCGGTCGAGAGCCCCCAGTTGCTCCAAAGAATAGGCAGCCACTTCCAAGGCTCCTACATTTTTGTCATTCAGCTTGAGCAAATCCAGGGATACCAAAGCTGCGGAGGTGAATTGACTGGCATCGAAATACAAGCTGGCCAAGGCTTCCATGTAGCGAACATCCTCAGGATTGCGGATCATCAGTTCATAGAGTTTGGTTTTGGCCATCGCCATATCGCTGTAACGCATGGCCGCCTGGTAAACTATCTGATCTGATGCGTTGAGTGCATTTTTTGTTTTGGGATCCAGTTTCGGAATTGAGTCATTGGCAGTCTGGGCTGCCAGATTTCCGGCACAAAAGGCCAGTAGCAGCAAAAGGAATGTGCGCTTCATTGTTACTTCGTTATTTTTTTGTGATTTGATTAATTTCCGACTGGAGTCAGCCCCTTGTTATGGGCTATTTCAAGCATGAGTGCCCGGGCTGAATCGGTATTGTTTTGAATTTTGCCCTCCAATATAGCTTCTTTAATTTCTTCTTTGATTTCACCGATGATTTTTGAAGGGGGAATACCAAAGGTCTCCATGATTTCTTCCCCGCTTATCGGAGGCTGAAAGTTTCGGACCTGGTCTTTTTCCTCTACCTCCCGGAGTTTTTCTTCTACTTTTTCAAAATTCTCCAGATAGCGCTGGACTTTCTTGTTGTTCTTGGAAGTGATATCCGCCCGACAAAGCTTCATCAGATCATCGATATCGTCCCCGGCGTCAAACAACAACCTTCTTAAGGCAGAATCTGTCACTTCATCTTTCACCAAAGCAATCGGCCGGAGGTGAAGACGGACCAGCTTTTGGACGTATTTCATTCGCTCGTCCATCGGCAGTTTCATTCTGCGAAAGATCGGAGGAGTCATTCTGGCCCCTTTGTCTTCGTGTCCGTGAAAGGTCCAGCCGACTTTGGGATTGAAGCGCTTGGTGGCTGGCTTGGCAATGTCATGCATGATAGCCGCCCAGCGAAGCCAAAGATTATCCGTTGTCTGACAAACATTGTCAAGCACCTGAAGCGTATGGTAAAAATTGTCTTTGTGAGACTTGTCGTCCACGGAATCCACACCCTGTAGTTCGACCATTTCAGGAAAAAACTGATGCAGAAGCTTTGAAGCAAACAAAAGTTTAAACCCGTAGGAAGGCTTTGGCGTCATGACGATTTTATTGAGCTCATCGATGATCCGCTCAGCTGAAATAATCTGAAGTCTCGGGGCATTTTCCGAAAGGGCAAAAAACGTATCCGCGTCAATGTCAAAGGTAAGCTGCGCCGCAAACCGCACCGCACGCATCATCCTGAGCGGATCATCCGAGAAGGTAATTCCCGGCTCGAGGGGAGTTTTGATCAGCTTTCGCTTGATGTCACCCAATCCGTCAAAAGGATCGATGAGTTCACCGTAGTCCTCTGGATTAAGCGAAATTGCCATGGCATTAATGGTGAAATCTCTCCGCTCCAGATCTTCCTCCAAGGTTCCATCCTCGACGATGGGCTT
>CAYONF010000129.1:0-1999 GCA_964405255.1 uncultured Limnohabitans sp.
CAATTCTTTAGAAAGTTTTTCACGCTCCTGACGCATAAATTTCACCGCATCAAATGTCTTTTCAGTTGTCCTCATAATTCTGAAATTCTCTAGGTGAACGGATTTCCAATTGTTTATAGCCTAATTTAACATTAACTGAATTATAGCCTCTAATTCTTTGAATATTAACAATATACTTAAAGTTCCAACTCACCAAAAAATCAGCATGATTTACCGTTGCGATTGCTATATGGAGACAATCCGCAAAACTTGTTTTTCCGACAACATTCTCTGAGATATAGGCTCTAGCGAGTTCAATCATTTCTTCAGTAAGTACTAAAAACTCTGAATTAACAGAATTGAAAATTGATTGCAGATTCTTCACTTTTTCTGGGGCATATTCAAGTTCTTACATTGTGATCTCAGAAAATAATCCGACAAACTCATAATTTTCAATTCGCTCAAACAAAGGAATGGTATGCGCGGAAAACTCCTCATCGAAATAGCCTCCAAAAACTGATGTATCTAAATAAAGTCTTTGTTTCACAACATAACTTACGATTTTTAAAACTAAATCTTAATCCTTTTGATGTTATAGAATTGAAAAAGATTGACTCCACTATCTTCGCCGAGGTTTGTGTCTTCACAAACCTCTTTTAGAAAAAAATAAATGCCTATCCGCCCCTACCTCTTCCCCGTCGTCCTCCTCCTCCTCGGGCTGAGCTTTTTGCTCAACCTGAGTCTGGGTTCGGTATGGATTCCCTTTGGAGAGATCCTCAGCGGATTGGTTTCGGGTGAATGGACCAAAACTTCCTGGGAGCAAATCATCCTCAACTACCGACTTCCCAAGGCGCTGGTGGCCATTTTTGCAGGGATCGGACTAAGTCTAAGCGGCTTGCAGATGCAGACTTTTTTCAGAAATCCGCTGGCCGGACCCTTCGTTTTGGGTATCAGTTCGGGTGCTGGTTTGGGTGTCGCTATTTTGATGTTGGCGGGCTCAGCTTTGGGTTTTGCCCTGAGCGGAATCAACTCTTGGGTCATTGCTACAGCAGGGATTTTGGGTGCGGCATTGGTGCTATCCGGCGTGAGTCTGGTGGCTTGGCGAGTCAAGGACTCCATGACTCTGCTGATCGTCGGCTTGATGTTTGGCAGTGCGGTTTCTGCTGTGGTTTCGGTTTTGTCTTTTTTCTCTGGAGCTGAAGCGCTCAAACTCTACACCGTTTGGTCGATGGGGAGTTTGGGAGCCCTAGGCTGGTCCCAAGTATCGATTTTGGGTGCTCTGATTGGGTTGGGAAGCTTGCCAGTTTTACTTTCCATCAAGTCTTACAACGCTTTGCTTTTGGGAGAAAATTACGCCCGAAGCATGGGCATCCGAACCGAACAAATCCGCTGGCTGATGATTCTGAGCACAGGGATTTTGGCAGGAGGAATCACCGCTTTTTGCGGGCCGATTGCCTTTTTGGGAATTGCGGTACCGCATTTGGCGAGGATCGTTTGGAAAAGTTCGGATCACCGGGTCTTATTCCCGGGTTCGGCTTTGATCGGAGCGATTTTGCTTTTGCTCTGCGATGCGGTGGGGCAATTGCCGGGTTTGGCGAGTACGCTGCCGATCAATGCCGTAACTTCTTTAGTTGGGGCGCCGATTGTGATTACGTTGATTTTGAGAAAAAACTTCAGCAAAGATTTTTAAGGACATGGATAGACGGATCGATAATTTCAATCAGATTTTGAAAAAAATCCCCCTAGCCCCCTTTGGAAAAGGGGGAGTTGCCCAATCGAAGCGTCAACTTAATTACCACACTCTTACCATGAATTTTAAAAAAGAGCTTTAAGTCATGGGGAAATTTCAAAGAAATATCGCCTTATCAGGCAAGGAATTATCGCTCGGCTATATTCACCAAAAAGCAAAAAAGGAGATTTTATCCGAGTTGGATTTTCAGTTGTTTTCGGGCGAACTCACTTGCTTGCTTGGTCCAAATGGCGTCGGAAAATCAACCTTGATCAAGGCCATTTTGGGACA
>CAYONF010000129.1:2099-7126 GCA_964405255.1 uncultured Limnohabitans sp.
TGCTTGGTCCAAATGGCGTCGGAAAATCAACCTTGATCAAGGCCATTTTGGGACAAATCCACCCTTGGAAAGGATACCTCCAACTCGATCAAGAAGCCATCACTAGCTTTTCTCTGGAAGAACTCGCCAAACGCATCGCCGTAGTACTGACAGACCCCATTTTCCCCGGAAATATGACAGTCGGGCAATTGGTGGCTTTGGGTAGAACTCCGCACACGGGTTGGTCTGGAAAGCTGAATCCAGCCGACCGAGAAGTGGTCGAAAAGGCCCTCTCCGATACCAAAATCACCTACCTCCGCGACGAGCGACTCAGCGAAATCAGCGACGGGCAGCGCCAAAAAGCAATGATCGCCCGTGCTTTGGCACAGGATGGACAAGTGATGATCCTCGACGAACCCACCGCCCATCTCGATTTGGTCAACCGCTTTGAAATCATGAGTTTGTTGCGGGATATCGCCCATTTCCAGCAAAAAGCAATTTTGGTCGTGACCCACGACCTGGACATAGCCATCGAGACGGCAGACCGATTTTGGTTGCTCAACTGCGGCACGCCCCTGATCTCCGGCAAACCCGAAGATCTCATCCTCTCCGGCCAAATCAACCAATTGCTTCCCGGTGAAAAGTACAGGTTTAGCATTGCGCGGGGAAAAATGGAAATGGAGGTTCGGGATTTGAAATTCGAGATTTCTGGACCTCAGGAGCTGGTTTTTTGGGTGGAAAAGGCGCTTGTCAAAGCGGGGATTGAGTCGTTGTATTCGGCGGTTTCAGTTTCGGCAGAACCGTTTTTGATCAGGTATGAGAAACATGATTTTTTCTCAATAGAAGAGTTACTGATTTTTTTGAAACATTGAGAAATTGAGGAATTGAAGGAGTTTTTGAACTCAATACATGCCCAGGCAAAAACCTGAAATTGGGAAAACAAAAATAGATCACCAAATCAGGACCTCATCTGCAGCATATTTGCTCTTCACGTTATCCCGAAACAGGTTCAGCACCACGGTAAATTCATGGGTAGTTCCGGGTAAAAGGTAGCTTTGGCCCATCGGAAATTCATACACATAGCCGAATTTCATCCGTCGGGTCAGAAATCCAAACTGCAGGTTGCTGGCATAATCAACCCGGTGTCCGGCACCGATCCAGACTTTGTCTCTGACCAGGGCCTTTATGTTCAACTCAAGCACATTGGGCAGATCTTTTCTACTGCGAAAAAAAACATGGGTGATCACCGAAAAATCCGGAGTCAGCGCCTCCCGAAATCCGGCCTGCACAAATTGCTCCATAGGATAGCCCGTAATGAATGGATCTCCTTTGCTGACTTTCCCGCTGTTGAGTCGCTGAAGGGCATAAGACACATAGTAATTCTTGTGCGTCAAAGCGATCCCGGCATTCAGGTCGATCAGCTGCATGTCCGAAAAAGTCCCGTAATACTGGCCCAATGTCGGATCATTTTGCTCTTCGGTAGTCAGGGCGCTTCCGTCCAGCCGGATGGACTGATAGATCATCCCCACGCCCAGACGTAAGTTGTGCTTTTCGGTCAAACGCACCCGGGAAGCATAATTGAGCAGCAGTTCATTCTCCCGGAAGGCTCCGTAGGTATCGTGGAGTAAATTCAGAGACAGGGCATTTTTGCCCATCAGAGCAGGATCCACTTCCCCGGCCAATTCCCCAAAATCAAGTTCCGTACTGAAGAAAAAGGTCTGGGGCGCCCCTTCAAATCCCGACCATTGGTTCCGTACAAAACCCCTGATCGCGGAGCCTTCATAGCCTGTCAGCCCCGGATTGAAATAGCTTTGAAAGTGGGAAAATTGAGAAATGTTTTTCCGGCTCTGGGCCTCTGCGGCAAACCTTACGAACAGAAAACCTATAAGCATTATCAGGACTCCCAAAGCGTGGACACTCGATCCATTGAACCGGTTGAAATACCAATCGAACAGGTGTCGGTGGTAAGCCACTATTGATATCCTTCTAGTCATCGATCTGGAATAAAACACCCAAAAACCCGCTTTTTGCCTTTGTTATGACGAAGTACCTGACAAACTTTCGCTTCTCAAACAGACTCAAAAAGAACAGCCAAGTCAAGTAAATGAACGGAGCTGTTTTTTTCATGTCCTAGCTTATTCGCTGATTTTCAACTTTTTTCGGGAAAAAATCGCGTTCTGAACTGGTTGATTCTATCCTGCCCTTTTAGCAGGCTTGTTCCGCAATCGGGACATTCTTGAAAGGTTAGTCTTTGGCTTGGTAAACCAGTCTGTATCGGTTATTTTGCTTTGCTTTCCTAAAAGCCCTTACCCAAAAACCTATGGATCTATGAAGAAGTACCTCTTTTTGGCAGGAATTTCCGGTTTCCTGTTTTTTTCCTGCGATACGACCAAGCCTCAACTCACCCAAGAACAATACGATGCGCTGACCGATGAGCAAAAGCGCTCGGTGGAGTTTGCTTTGGACGGAATCGAGGTCCTCGACGATCGCCTGCAACTGACCCTTTTTGCCTCCGAACCCATGATGATGAATCCCACCAACATGGACATCGACGATCGTGGCCGAGTCTGGATCACCGAAGCGTATAACTACCGAAACCAGCTCAATCCTAAAAATCCCGTCAAGGCGGAGGGAGATCGGATTTTGATCTTGGAAGACACGGACGGAGATGGCCAAGCCGATAAATCCACCGTCTTCTACCAAGGCACAGACATCAATGCAGCTTTGGGTATTGCGGTTTTTGGCAATAAATTATTTGTTTCCGTCAGCCCGAATGTCTTTGTCTTCACCGACGAAAACGGGGACGACGTGCCGGACAAAAAAGAAGTTCTCTTCACCGGAGTCGGCGGGGTGCAGCACGATCACGGCATGCACGCTTTCACTTTCGGGCCTGACGGAAAGCTCTATTTCAACTATGGCAATGAAGGAAAAGGACTCCATCATGCCGACGGAACACCGATTTTGGATCCGCTGGGTCGCCCGGTTACTTCCGAGACAGCCCCCTTTCAGGAAGGCATGGTCTTCCGCTGCGATCCGGACGGAAGCAATCCGGAAGTACTGGCCTGGAACTTCCGAAACAACTACGAACTCGCCGTGGACAGCTACGGACGCATGTGGCAAAGTGACAACGACGATGACGGCAACCGCTCCACGCGGATCAACTTCGTGATGGACTATGGCAACTACGGCTTCAAGGACGAAATGACCAAGTCGGACTGGAGAACCCGCCGCGTGAATATGGAAGACTCCGTGTGGCGTCAGCACTGGCATTTGAATGACCCTGGGGTCGTTCCAAACCTGATCCAAAACTATGCGGGTTCGCCGACGGGCATCCTCGTCTACGAAGGCAAGCTTCTTCCTGCCGAATACCAAAATCAAGTCATCCACGCCGATGCCGGACCGAATGTGATCCGCATGTATCCCGTGGCAACTTCAGGCGCTGGATTTACGGGGGAGGTGAAACCGATCCTGGATGGCAATACCCGCGACAACTGGTTCCGACCATCCGATGTGACGGTCGCTCCGGATGGCTCGATCTTTATCTCCGACTGGTACGATCCGGGAGTGGGCGGACATGCCGTAGGCGATCTGGACAAAGGACGGGTCTACCGTCTCGCTCCCAAAAAGTCCAAGTATTCAGTCGAAGCACCGGATTATTCCTCGATTGAATCCCTTATCGACCTTCTTCAAAATCCCAACCGGGCGATTCATTTCAAGGCATTTATGGCTTTGAAGGAAAAAGGAGAAGAAGCAAAAGCAGCCTTGGAAAAGCTGTATGAATCAGAAGACTCCCGCATGAAGGCCCGTGCGTTTTGGTTGCTGACCAAGCTACCCAATGGCAATGAATACATCCAAAAAGCGGCTGCCGATGCGGACGAAAACATCCGTGTGGCGGCAGTTAGAGCTTCCCGAATCAACGGAATGAAGGATTCAGCCTTCCTGCTTGGCCTTGCTGCAGATCCTTCCGATCAGGTGCGTCGGGAAGTGGCGGTGGCCATCCGATACGAAGATGCCCCCGATGTTTGGCTGAAATTGGCTGAAGGCTATCGAAGTGGAGATAGATGGTATTTGGAGGCGCTTGGTATCGCGGCAGATTACCACTGGGACAGCTATTTGCCGGCCTATCTGGCCAAAGTCGGCCAAGGCTGGACCAACTCGGCCGAGGCCAAAGACCTGATCTGGAGATCGAGATCGGCAGGTACCTCGGCCCTCTTGGAGGAATTGATCTTAGCGGAAAACAGTCCGGCTGACCACCGCTACTATCGGGCTTTGGACTTCCAAAAGGCTGATCTGAAAAACCAAACTTTGAAAAATCTCCTAGCCAAAGGCCAAAACGAGGACCAAGTCATCATCCTCCGGCAGGCAGCCTTTGATGCCAAAACCCCAGATGCCCAACTCCTCAGCTTGGCCAAAGCCAAAGCGGGAGAAATCGCCGATGACCGGGATTTCCTCGAGATCGTCCGCAAATACCAGCTCAAAGATCAAAAAGATCGACTCTTGGGCTTGGTGTATCAGGAAGAAAACCGGGGTTTGGCCAATCAGGCAGCCGGACTTTTTGCCTCGCTTTACGGTATGGCAGAAATCGAGCAGGCGATGAAAAATCCGGACGAAGTGAAGGCCATAGCGGCCATCCGCAAGTTTGGTGCGGTGGATACGCCTGACATGGCCAAGCTGCTGAGCAAGTTCTGGAAAAATGAAAAGGCCTCCACAGCCATCCGCACCGCTGCAATGGAGGAGGCCAAGGGCTATCAGTCTGAACCCGTGCTGTGGGAGTTTGCCAAATCCGACCAGATACCAACCGATCTGCTTCCAACAGCACAGAAGATCCTGATGAGCAGCTGGAACGGAAATATCCGGGTGCTTGCTGTGGAAAAATACGGAGACAGCATTGCCCAAGGCTACGACCTCGTAAAGATGCTCTCGGCCAAAGGCAATGTCGAAAGCGGCAAAACCCTCGCGACTTCCTACTGCCTCAGCTGCCATAAGGTCGGCAACGAAGGCGTGGACTTCGGCCCGGCCCTGACTCAGATCGGAGGCAAACTCAGCCG
>CAYONF010000130.1:0-7009 GCA_964405255.1 uncultured Limnohabitans sp.
GCAAAAAAAGCCCAGCAAGATTGACTTTGCTGAGCTTTGATTTCTTTTGAAAATTAAATTGGCAGAGCGTAGGGGATTGCTCGTACGCACCTCCATGCCGCACAATCCCTCGCTAATCTCCCTTCGGTCGATTTCGAACCCCGGGGGTTCTCATCCCCTAGGCCTTGGGCTATTCCATCCAAAAACAAAAAAACCAACCTCATATCTAAGGTTGGTCCGCGTGCAGAGAGTGGGGGATTCGAACCTTCTCTCTAACTCATTGATTATCAGCATTATTTTTAAGCTTGGAATCAGGTACGCCGACTTTTACGCTTAACAATTTTTGCCCATATTTTTGATGTGTGCAAAAGTAGCATTTCGAATCCCAATTCCAAATTTATTTGCAAAAACCGGTCAAATTGACCCCCACTAGCCGGAGTAAACTGACCCCTTCTGGCCGGAGCAAATTGACCCCCGCTAGCCGGAGTAAATTGCCCCCCTCGGAGAAATATTTTTTGGGAATGGAATAGTGGTCTTTCGAAGGCTGTTGGAACAGGATTAACTACCCTGAACCGATGGCTAACCGATCCCTAACCATGAATAAGATACGACAGATTTTAAGAGGCCATTTCGAGGGCCGTGGCTCCAAACAGCTGAGCCAGCTTACCGGGGTAGCCCGGAATACCATAAAAAGTTACCTCAGACGCTTTAAAGAAACCGGGCTTATTTACCGAGATGTCGAATCTCTCTCCGATGAAGCCCTTTCTGAGCTGATCCTTGGTCCTCCGGTGCCCCAGCAACAGAGTAAGCGACAGGAAATCCTGTCCGCACTTTTGCCAACCATTTCCAAAGAACTCCGTCGCAAAGGCATGACCCAGCAGCGTCTTTGGGAAGAATACATCGCCAAGCATCCTCAGGGTTACCGCAACAGCCAGTTTAAAGCTTATCTGAGCCAATACCTGAACCGCAGGAGCCTCACCATGCATTTTGAGCATAAAGCAGGCGATAAGGTATTCATTGACTATGCCGGCAAACCCCTTTACATCACAGATCCGGAGACCGGCGAGCATATTCCGGTTCAGGTTTTTTTGGGAGTGCTGGGCTGTAGCCAATACACCTACATGGAAGCAACCCTGACCCAAAAGCAGGAGGATTTTATAGAGAGCTGCCGCAGAATGCTGGAGTACTACGGGGGAGTTCCCAGAGCCATTGTTCCGGACAATCTCAAGTCTGCCGTGCAGAAGGGCAGCAAGTATTCCCCGGTACTCAACGAGACGTTTGAATCCTTTGCCGAACATTACAGTACCAGTATTCTTCCCACGCGTCCGCGTCAGCCAAGGGAAAAATCGCTGGTGGAAGGAGCTGTCAAACTGGTTTATCAGCGGATCTATATCCACCTTCAGAACAAGGTCTTCTTTTCATTGGAAGGGCTTAATGAAGCCATCAGGACACTTCTTGTATCCTACAATGAAAGGGCCCTCCGGGGGGAGGAAAGCCGAAGAGAACAGTTTGAACAGCTCGAACGGGAAAGCCTGCAGGCACTTCCTGCCCTGCCTTATCAGCTGATGAAGGTCAAGATCTCCACGGTCATGAAAAACACACACATCTGTCTGGCTGAGGATAAGCATTACTACAGCGTTCCCCATCAGTTCATCGGCAAGAAAGTCAAAGTGCTCCACAATGACGACCGGGTGGAGATCTTTTACCGATACCATCGCATCGCCCAACACAAAAGAGACCGCCGCAAGCACAAGTATACCACCTGTGCCGATCACTTGGCCGTAAGCCAACGGTACGTATCCAGCTGGAGTTATGATTATTTTGTGGGAGAAGGAAACAGGATCAGCAGAGAAGTCGGTGACTACCTGGCGGCACTGATGGAAACCAAGCCCCATGCGGAGCAGGGCTACAAGTCCTGCGCGGGGATTCTACATCTGGCCAAGAAAGCCGGAACCTCCCGGCTGATTCAAGCCTGTAAGCGGGCTGCTGAATACGGAATTTATACTTATCCCATCATTGAGGATATCCTTTCCAAGAACCTGGACACACTCAGTCCGGCAGAAGAACAGCTTGACGACACCGCACTGACGCCCCCTCATCACAATATCCGAGGCAAAGAATATTACAGTTAAAAACCAAATCACATGATCGAACAGACACTTGAGAAAATGAGAAAAATGAAGCTCTACGGCATGCTCCGTAGCTTCAAACATGCCACCCAGACCCAGTCCATGTCAGGCCTGACGGCCGACGAACTCATCCACCTGCTGGTGGAAAATGAATGGGACGAACGCCAAAACCGGAGCATGGAGCGAAGCCTGAGAAACGCCAGATTCCGATATAAGGCAACCGTGGAAGGGCTTGACTTCCATCCTGAAAGAAAGCTGGACAAAAACCAACTGCTCCGACTGGCTGACGGCGGTTACATCAAAAAAGGAGAGAACATCCTGCTCACAGGAAGTACAGGCACGGGTAAAAGCTACCTTGCCTGTGCGCTGGGTAATCAAGCCTGCTCCCAGGGACACAAAGTGCTATACACGAATACCAATAGACTGCTCACCCAACTGAAAATGGCAAAGGCAGACGGATCTTCCATCAAAGAAATGATCAAACTCGAAAAGCAGGATGTACTTATCCTGGATGACTTTGGAATACAGCCTCTGGACATTCAGGGAAGAATGCTGCTGATGGAGATCATCGAAGACCGACATGGTAAAAAATCAACCATCATCACCTCACAGCTTCCTGTAACCGCATGGTACGAAGTCATCGGCGATCAGACGTTGGCAGATGCAATTCTGGATCGAATCGTACATGATGCCCACCGTCTGGAACTACAGGGAGAATCTCTGAGAAAAAAGAGAAAAATAAACCAAGCCAACTCTTAAATTAGACCCGAAGAAGAACCACTTTTCTGACCCAAAAATCCAAACAACTCTAGGGGGTCAATTTCCATCGGCGACAGGGGGTCAGTTTCATCGGCATATGCAGGTAAGGCTTCCCACTTCATGAAAGAACAGCTATGTCCTAAAAAAACCAGCCTTCTATAGGTTGGTTTTTTTATTCTAAAGGAGGTTTTATATTTAAAAATTATAATCCTGACAATCAATTAGATGATGTTTTTGATGAAAAACATATGAAATATTTACGTGTTTTATTTTTTTAGGTTTGAATCAAAAAAAATGGATTTGAAATCATGATTTAAAAATTGAGAATAAATCCTATACCCTATATAGGGTATTTTTAGTTCAAAGTATTTTTTATTGATTAGTCCGTTGTTTTGAGGAAAAAGCCGGAACCATGGTCATTAGAAAAATTCTTTTGTTTGCAATCAGTTTCTTTTTGAGTACCAACCCTATTCTGGCACAGCTTCCCTCCGAAGTGAGTGCTCAGCTAGCAAAGCTCACTCCAAAACCCGCCCTGAAATCACCAAATGTTGCAGGGGTAGAGAAGTATGGAGATTACAGTGTCAACCTATATACAGGGCTACCGGAAATTTCGATTCCGTTGTTCGAAGTGCAGAGTGGACCGCTTAAAATCCCGATTACACTAACTTATCAGGCAACGGGCTTTAAGTATACCGACCAAGGGAGCTGGGTGGGATTAGGATGGACAGTCCAGGCCGGAGGACAAATTTCAAGAAATTTTCAGGGAAAGCCGGACGAGGAGAGTTTCCTGACCCTGACCAATGACTACTCCGTATCGGGTGCTGGAGACTGTAATTTTTGGTCCTACAAAGAAAATACGGTTCTGTATGGAAACGACCGTGAACCTGATCTTTTCAACTATTCCTTTCCCGGACTTAGCGGCAAGTTTTATTTGCAGCAGGGGAGTACAAGCCCGTATTTGGTTCCCTTCCAGCCGATTAAAATCCAGCGTTACAATACTGTGGATTACTTCGACATCACCAATGATTTGGGAATCATCCACCGATTTGGGGCCAACTGGTCAGGAAGCACTCCTGCCAGGGAAAACCTGTATTCCCAAAGCGGAGGAACTGTCAGTTCCGGAGCTGTGGCCTGGCATTTACAGGAAATGCGTTCACCCAATACGGATGATTACATTTCCCTCACCTACCAAACCGTGGGTACTCTGGAAAACTCTGATTTTGAATACAATCTGGCAGTCATTGACCAGTGCAATGCGGATAACCCGACAGCACTGCCTTGTACCAGTAACATAGGTGTGCAGCAGCAGGTCATGACTTATTCAAGCACGACTCAGTTGGGAATCAATGAGATTTTGTTTAAAACCGGTAAAGTCCGATTCGTGCTCGGGGCCAACCGAAGCGATCTGGTCAGTTCTCAGGGAATTAAAAAACTGGACCGGATCGAAATTTACCGGAAGGAAGGCACAGAGTATTTTCTGGTGAAAAGCTACCATTTCAAGACCTCCTCGTTCAGGAATTACAATAACACTGCAGATGCCCATTTGAAACTGGACAGATTGGAAGTCCAGGACGGTTCAGGGACTTTGATCCATAACTATTCCTTTACCTACCATAGCAATACGATTGCCTGGGCAAGGCCTGATGCTGCCCATGCCCGAGACTATTTTGGGTTTTACAACGGGAAAGTGTCAAACAACACCCTTATTCCGGCCACTACGATCTCCTTTCAGCCTAACGTCCAAACCCAAGCAAGCAACATCGTGATCGGATCAGCCGACCGGAGCACGGATACCACTTATCTAAAAAATGCGGTTCTAAAGAGAATCACATTCCCGACCATGGGATACACGGAGTTTGATTATGAGCCTCACCGGTATAGTGAAGGAGGAGTGACCACGTATGTTCCAGGCCTTCGGGTGAAAGCGATCACTTCGTTTGACGGGTCCAAATCGATTTCCAAAGTTTACAAGTACGGAACCGGGGAGAATGGTCTAGGGCATAAGAATTTCGACCTGCGGGGATTTTACTTTTACTCCGAACAGTTGGTCAGATCATCCTGTGCCCAACAGCCCTGCAACATGCAATACCGAAACAGGATGTTCTTTTCTAATTCGGTGATCGGACCGGGCTATGAGGACGCCCCTGTTGTCTATACCCAGATTGCGGAATATCAGAATGGGACGGCAGCGAATGGCAAAACGGTCTATGAGTTCGATAATAATACCTTGATCGGTGATCCGCTGTTTACTGTTCCATACAGCAATAAAACCTTTCGCAATTCGATGAGTTGGGCTAGGGGCAAGCTGACTAAGAAAACAGTGAGCAATTCTTCGGGAGGTCAAGTGGCTGAAACCATTATCAGCTACACCAATTATGGGGATCAAACCGGGAATATTGGTCAATCTGGCTATCAATGGATTGTGGGCCGCTGGGGTGGTTTTTTGTATGTCAACTGTGGAAATACGGTTGATGGAAAGGAAATCAATTTGATGAATCTGGTCAAAACAACCGGGCACTACAAGGAAACTGGCAGGACTGAAACGTTGAATTTCGGAGCGGTAGCCCAATCAACCCAAACCAACAGAACCTTCCATGCGACCTACCTCCAGCCTGTCTATGAGGAACAGGTCGTTTCCTCCAACCCGGAAATTGTGCGAACGAATTTCCGTTATGCTTACGATGTGGTGAGTCCCTCGGGGAGCTATACCGGCCTCCCTAATGTGCTCAAACAGATGCTGCTCAAAAATATGTTAGGCTATCCGATTGAGCAGTATACCTGGGTGAAGCCTACTTCAGCAAGCAATCAGGAAATTATATCTGCCCAGGTAACGGACTATGACCTGGTTTCCGGTGCATCTAATTACCACCCCAAATCCATCTACCAGTTGGAGGTGTCTGCACTCGGTCCTTTATATTCTCCCGTACAGCTTTCAGGAACAAGTGGTCTTACCCGGGACAGTCGGCATAAGCTCAGGATGACAATGGATTCTTACGACACCCGGGGAAATCTTCTTCAATACACGTTGACGGACGGGCAGACCAACTCTTTTTTATATGCTCATGAAGGTGCCTATGTGGTTGCGGAAGCGACCAATACTGCGTCCTCTGCTATGGCGTTCACCTCCTTTGAGACCAATGAGAAGGGGGGCTGGAACTATGCCGGTACTGAATCGCGGGTCTTGCCTGGCGAAGCGAAAACAGGCTCCAATGTCTATCTTCTTAATAATGGAGACATCACCAAAACCTTTATAGGGCCCTATAAATTGAGTTTATGGGTTCGTCGAAATACTTCCGGCCAAACCCTTACCATCAATGGCACAAATTACACCTCACAGGTGGGCAATACTTGGAAACTGATCGAGGTAAGCGGAACTGGTGGGACAATCACCATTTCCGGGAGCAACACATTGGTGGACGAACTGAGAATTCATTCCTCAATGGGGCAGATGACCACTTATACAGTATTGCCTTTATTGGGGATCAGATCTCAGTTGGATACAAAGAATCTGGGAATGTATTACCACTACGATTCCTTCGGAAGGCTGGAAACCGTCAGAGATGAGGACGGGAATATCTTAAACCATTACGAATACCTGTACATCAAACCCTGAGCCTTATGAAATTGAATACTTTAGGAAAGATCCTTTTACTTTTTCCAGTAATGTTTTTGTTATTGGTTGCCGCCTATTCTCAGGAAACGGACTCATTGGAAGTTGAAAAAACAAGTCTCGAACTATCTGGAGTTTGGAAAATGGATCTGCCCGAACAAAAAAGCAGACTTGAGCCTGAAAACCAAACAAAGATCAAACAACTCAGTCCGATTCAAGAGGAAAACCTCTGGATGGAAGCAGACTCCAGGGTCTATGTCCTGGATCCTTCAGGGAGATTTCATCTTTCGTGGGTCAGGGAAGGGGCGCTGAATGAACTCAGGGGAAAGTGGCAGTTTGATTCTGATTCGATGATTATCAGGATGGAATGGGAAAATGGCGTTTCTGAATACCGGGTCACCATTAAGCCCAAAGGAATGTTGTGGGTTTCAGTGGCCAAATCGGAGGATTTTTTCCAGGCTCTCCATCTTAAAAGTTTGGTTCGATGAGGTATTTGATTTTTTTGTTTTTGGGTTTGTTAGGGATTTCGGGG
>CAYONF010000131.1:0-6995 GCA_964405255.1 uncultured Limnohabitans sp.
TTTTTGCCTTGATTCAGGACTATGTGGCAAAGAATCCGATGGTAGATCCTACTCGCATCTATGTAGGTGGCTGCTCAAACGGTGGCTACATGTCGCTGAAGCTGATCCTGGAGCATCCGGAGTATTTTGCAGCCGGTTACATTTCTGCTTTGGCGTATGGCAACCAATACATCACCGACGAGCAAGTGCAAAAGATCAAAAATGTACCGATGTGGTTTGTGCATGCCAAAGATGACATGACTACCAAGCCTGATGAAACCGTGGTTCCTTTGTATCACAGACTCAAGCAAGCTGGTGCTAAAAATGTCTATTTCACTTACTACGACAATGTGTACGACATCACCGGATTCTACGGTGGAAAAGACTATCGCTACAATGGCCACTGGTCTTGGATTTTCTCCCATGCCAATGTCGCCCGAACTGATTTTGACGGATCGCCTGTGATGCTGAATGGACGTCCGGTTACGATCATGGAGTGGATGGCCGCCCAGAAAAAGAAGAAGTAAGTCATCTTCTGGTCATTTTTCAAAAGTTTGATTCCATGTTCAATTATCCTGCTCCGGTAGTCATCGGAGCAGGATTTTTTTTTCCAGCTCTACTAATTCGACTTGCAGGAGAAGATAGACTGGTATTTATCCAAAATTTCTTTCTCGCGGAGGCGCAGGGGCGCTAAGCTATTTTTTTACTCTTTTAGCCTTCCAGTCTTTGCGAGAGAGAAACCAAGCAAGTCCAGCTCCAAAAGCCATAGGAGGAGAAGTACAGTGCTTAGGTCTTTTTATTCGTAAACTTGCGCCATGATATCCACCGACTTGATCAATGCCCATTGGGCTTCCAAGGCTGAAAAGCAGGGTAGCTTGACTGAAGAAATGCTCGATCTGATCTACCAAGAAAAATGGTTCAAGCTCTTTATTCCCAAGGAAATGGGCGGACTCGGACTGACTTTGCCGGAGGGCTTGCTTTTAGAAGAAAAAATTGCCCGGCTCGATGCGAGTATGGGCTGGACGGTGACCCTTTGTGCCGGAGCGGGTTGGTTTATTGGGTTTTTGGATGAAAAGCTGAGTCAGGAGATTTTTGATCATCCAAAAGTTTGCCTAGCAGGAAGTGGATTTATAGGCGGAAAAGCTAACCGAGTAGGGGACAGGTATGAGATTTCCGGAAGCTGGACCTATGCTTCAGGCGCCTTGCATGCCACGCATTTCACCGCTAATTGTGAAATGCAGGAAGATGGTAAAGCGCTTTTGGATGGTCAAGGAAAGCCCGTGATAAAGGCTTTTATCCTCAAAAGAGAAGAAGTGAAAATCCTCGACGGTTGGAGCTATATGGGGATGATTGCCACGGGGAGTCATGCGTTCAAAACCGAAAATCTTCGAGTTCCTATCAATCGTGTTTTTGAAATCTTACCTGAAAAAGTCACCCGTTGGGAATTGATTTATCGCTACCCGTTTTTACAGTTGGCGGAGGCGACCCTGGCTGTCAATATCTTGGGAATTACCCAACATCTGCAAGAGCTGATCAAGGAATCCTTTTGGAGAAGAAACGAGTTTCGGAAGTATGATCAGAAGCAATTGAAGTATTTTAAAAAGCTGGAGAAAAAGTGCTCAGAACGGTTGGAATCGCACCGAAAGAAGTTTTACCGATCTGTGGAGGAAAGTTGGGGAGAACTTGAGAAAAAGGGAAAAATCTCCAAAAAATCCCTGAAATCAGTTAGCCTAGCGAGCCGAAAACTCACCCAAGTCTGTCGTGAAGTGAATTCCCGACTGTATCCTTTTGCCGGTTTGGAAGCAGCCAAAACGCACACCGAGCTCAATCGGGTGTGGAGGGATTTCAACACAGTCAGTCAGCATGCCTTGTTGATTTTTCCTTTTTAAGTAAAAAAGGGTTTAGGCAGTAGTTCCTTTAAACAACGATTCAAAAATCTCGGCTACCTCCCGTGCAGCTGCCTTTGGATCATAGGCGGTATCCGAAATCCCCGATACTACACGTGTGATGTCGTGATCTACTTTTCCTTTTTGTGACCAAAGAGAAATGGGTGCAGCGGTGATGTAAGCAGAGAAATTACGATGCTCTGTTCCGGGCCGTTCGCCTATGATGTGAATGATTCCTTTTTTCACTTCTTTTCGAGCAAGCTTACCAAAGAGTTCTTCTCCCGTAGCATAGCCTGCTCGCACTCTGCCATAGTTGAAGACCAGATTTTTAGGACTGATTTGGATTCCTCTATGCCGCAACTGAGCGGTCAGTTCTTCCAAAAAGGGCAACACATGTCCCTCATCGGCCAAGGAAAGCGCATTGAGCCCGTCGGAGATGATCAGCTGTACGTCGGGAGCATTTTGATTCCAGTCCGCTGCCATTTTTTTCAGGATTTTGGTGGATTTTGAGCTCAGTTTTTCCCCTGATTCGGGGTGATAGACGTAGTCTTTTCGATCTAGGGATTGGGTGAATAGTGGAACAGCCGCAGGGATGCTTTTCACAAATGATTCGGGAAGCTCAGTCCACAGGCATAGCTTGGCATCGTCGTAGAGGTCGTGGATTTTTTTGTCGAGTTCGGGTTTGAGATCCCAGATGTTTTCCCCAAAACCCTGTGCAATCGGAACACCTCTCGCTTCCACTTCAGCGATGGCTTTTCGGCCTTCTGCCAAGATTTCCTCCCGGGTTCGGAGGTCTTTTTTGGCCAGACGATATTGGTAATACACCCAGGTCGGATCCCCAAAATGAGCTGTGGGCCGGTTGTCTTCACCGATGATTTCAATGCGCTTGAAAAAATCCCACATGGCATCGTTGATCTTGTAGCCAAACTGCTCACGGATTTTGACATGATTGTAAAATCCCGTGGTGAGGTAGCTCAGCATGGGATCGTTTTTAGTAGGAAGGGCCATCAGGTAGGCGGGATTAGCCGGCATGACCTGCTCGATGCACCAGTCTAGATCGTCCAAAGTCACATCCATATGCAGCGTGGAGCAGATGTCCAATCCTATAGTGAGGCCGTGGAGCTTGCCCATCACCGTGTCTTCCAGGCAGCAGCGAACGAGTTGCTCCTTGCTTTTGAATACTTCCGGACCGATAAATCCCGCTACATCGTTGACATGTACCCAAGGGGTGTTTTCGGGAGTTTTTCCTTCCGCCAATCTATACTTTAGCGCTCGGATATAACCATACTTACGGGATTCATGGACCACCATGTCAACGCCTTCCCCGTGGCCGTTGGTGAAGTCTGCTCCTTGACCGGTTTCGGCATAGAATCCAAACTGCCCGGTTCGGCTGTCCATGTGCCGATTCATTTTTTCGATGCTAACATCAAACGTCTGATTGGCTTTGTCCGAGCCGGCTATGCTTTGAAACCAAATCCCCGTTGTGCCGGGATAAATTTTTTCCGCCTCAGCTTGTACGTCAATGTGGGCCAGGACGCAATTGGACAGGGTTTTTTCCAAACCAAATGTGGTCAAAATATCATAGAGGGCTTTTTCTATTTCAGCAACCGATTTGGGATCGCTGGAGACAGGGTTTGTTCCCAAAACCAAGTCCCCGACTCCATAAGCCCAAGCATCAAACACCTGCCAGACGATGTCGTCAGGGTGGTCAGTGGGGGAGTTGGGTTGTACTCGGGCGCTGAGATAGCCTTTGCTGCCGATTTGTGTCCCAGGGATGGGATTAAAGACCTTTTGCCCCACTAGGATCAGCTCTTCATTACCCATCAACTTGACCAGGCAGGCAATCACATCACTGCTGAGCGCCGGCATGATGTTCTTGATTTCTTCTTCAGACTTGGTAAGGACAAATTCTTTCAATTCGCCCATGGTCCAGGAATCTAGGTTGGAGTTTTCTTGGGTGGTTTTTTGAATGAGTTCGTACTGATTATCTGAAAAAAGGCTGTATTTCTTCAGGTCACCGATCTTGGTGTTTGCCAAAAGTGCCCGGGCATTTTGCCGGGAAGTCTCTGATTCAGCAGAAATTCCCAAGGTCAAGTCACCTTCCTTAAATTCATTGGCGGCGCCGATGACCTGCCGATAGAGCGTTTGGTCAAGTTTTCCTTTTTCTTTTTGGATGTAGGTGAAAATATCCTCGGCTCCGTCAGGTTTCTTGATTTTCGGAAGAGAAAGTCCCTTGCGGTCAGGAATCCATTCGCATCCTTGAAGAAGAAAAGCTGAAGTACTCAAGAGGCCAAGTTGGGCTAAAAATTCCTTTCTGTCAATTGCTGGAAGCATGCGGTGATGGATTTAAGTGGGAAAAAGCAAATGCTCAGAAACTGAGCATTATTGATGTCACTCTAAGTTTAAAAATAGGCCAAAAAATAGAAATTTGGCAGTGTTTGGAAGAAAACAAGATAAAATAAAGGGAGCTTTGAATTCTCCCTTCTCCAAGGTTAAGTTCTGATTAAGAATACCAATTGGTTTAAGTTTTTAAATCAAATCTCCCTAGGTTAGAGGAGTTGTTTTTATGATAAGAGTCATAGTTTTTATCAATCGGAAAATAATTTTTATACGAGTTCCTTTTTCTAAATTCGCATACATTTCAATTTAACTTAACTACATACTATGGATACACACGGCAAAAATGGAGGCGACATCTCAAAGTGTCCTTTCCACAATGGCTCAATGGCTGCGGCAGCAGGCAAAGGCCAACAGAACGTTGATTGGTGGCCAAACCAATTGAATGTGAACATTCTTCGTCAGCACTCTTCCCTTTCCAATCCAATGGATGAGGGATTTGACTACGCGAAGGAATTCGAATCGTTGAACCTTGCAGAAGTAAAAGCTGACATCGAAAAGGTATTGACTACTTCTCAGGATTGGTGGCCAGCTGACTACGGTCACTATGGTCCATTCATGATCCGTATGGCTTGGCATAGTGCCGGTACTTACCGTGTTCAGGACGGACGTGGCGGTGCCGGAACAGGTACGCAGCGTTTCGCTCCGTTGAACTCTTGGCCTGATAACGCCAACTTGGACAAGGCGCGTTTGCTCCTTTGGCCGGTAAAGCAGAAATACGGAAGAAAGCTTTCTTGGGCTGACTTGATGATCTTGACCGGTAACGTGGCTTTGGAATCTATGGGCTTCAAAACTTTCGGTTTCGGTGGCGGTCGTGCAGACGTATGGGAGCCTGAGCAAGATATCTACTGGGGTTCTGAGAAAGAATGGGTTGCTCACCGTAATCCGGAAGCTTTGGAAAATCCACTGGGAGCTACCGAAATGGGCTTAATCTACGTGAATCCAGAAGGACCAAATAAAGTAGCTGATCCTCTTTTGGCTGCAAAAGCAATCCGTGAGACATTTGGCCGTATGGCAATGAACGATGAGGAAACTTGCGCGTTGATCGCAGGTGGACACACCTTCGGTAAGACACACGGTGCTGCTGATCCTGGCAAATATGTGGGCGCTGAGCCTGCAGGTGCTTCTATCGAAGAGATGAGCACAGGTTGGAACAGTACTTACGGTACAGGTCATGGTGCTGATACCATCACTTCCGGTTTGGAAGGTGCTTGGACCTCTACTCCAGCCAAGTGGGGACATGATTACTTCAAGTTCTTGTTTGAATACGAGTGGGAACTTGTACACAGCCCTGCAGGAGCACAGCAGTGGCAAGCAAAGAATGCTGAAGCAATCATTCCTGACGCGCACATTCCTGGCAAATTCCACAAGCCTTTCATGCTGACTACCGACTTGTCGATGAGATTTGATCCGGAGTATGAAAAGGTATCCAGAAAATTCTATGAAGATCCGGAGTACTTTGCAGACGCCTTCGCAAGAGCTTGGTTCAAACTTACTCACCGCGACATGGGACCTAAGGCCCGTTACAAAGGTCCTGAAGTACCTGCTGAAGATCTGATCTGGCAAGATCCAATCCCTGCGGTAAACCATCCATTGGCTGATGCAGCAGATATCGCTGGCTTGAAAGCCAACATCTTGGCTTCTGGTTTGACCGTAGCTGAGTTGGTTTCTGCTGCTTGGGCTTCTGCTTCTACTTTCCGTGGTTCTGACTTCAGAGGCGGTGGCAATGGTGGCCGTATCCGTCTGGAGCCTCAGAAAAACTGGGAAGCCAACAACCCTGCTCAATTGAACAAGGTATTGGGCGTATTGGCTAGCATTCAGGAAGAATTCAACAGCACTGCAGGTGGAGGCAAGAAAGTCTCCATGGCTGACTTGATTGTATTGGGCGGTTGCGCTGCAGTAGAAAAAGCAGCAAAAGACGCTGGATATGACATCACAGTTCCTTTCGCTCCAGGCCGTACCGATGCTTCTCAGGAAGAAACCGAAGTGGATTCTTTCGAGTGGTTGAAGCCTTGGGCTGATGGTTTCAGAAACTACATGTCTGCTGATTGCACCGTGAAAGCTGAGGAAGCGTTGATCGACAAAGCTCAATTGTTGACGCTTACTGCTCCTGAAATGACCGCCTTGGTAGGTGGTATGAGAGCGATGGGTGCCAACTGGGACGGTGGTAAGCATGGTGTCTTCACGGCTACTCCTGGTAAATTGACCAACGACTTCTTCGTGAACTTGCTCGATATGGGTACCACTTGGAGAGCGACTTCTGACAAGCAGAACGTGTTCGTGGGGAGCGACCGCAAAACAGGCGAGCCTAAGTGGACTGCAACTCGCGCGGACTTGATCTTCGGTTCCAACTCTGAACTGAGAGCTTATGCTGAAGTTTATGGTTGCGAAGACGGTAAAGCCAAGTTTGTGAAAGACTTCGTGGCAGCTTGGAACAAGGTTATGACCTTGGATCGATTTGATCTGAAATAATTAGATAGAAAAGTGCTAATCACACGCGAAAGCGGTCTCGAAAGGGGCCGCTTTTTTATTGAATTCACAGATGGGGTGCAGATCGCGCAAAGAATTTTTGAGATGGTGTTTTATTTCATAGAAATAATGAGGCTGCGGCCAATAATTTCAGGATTCCCAATGGGTCAGAAAGCTCAGTTAAATCACCGCAATGTTTGTCAAGAGTTAGTTTGGGGAGAAGGAGTTTTGATTCAATTGGGAGTTTAAAAATTCTATTCAATT
>CAYONF010000132.1:0-6810 GCA_964405255.1 uncultured Limnohabitans sp.
GACAAGCGAAAAATAACCTTAAAAGATATTGCCCGGGAATTGAAACTTTCCCCATCCACGGTTTCCCGAGCGCTAAACGGGTACCCTTCCCTTTCGGAAGAAACCATCCAGATGGTGAAAGAATACGCCGAAAAGCACCACTACACGCCCAACACCATGGCGGTCAATTTTCGGAAAAACAGGACTTCGATCCTAGGCATGATCGTGCCTCAGATTGTGCATCACTTTTTCTCCACGACCATCAGCGGAGCCTTGGAAACAGCGAAAAAACATGGATACAGCATCCTTTTGGCACAATCCTATGATCATCTGAAGGATGAGATTCTTGCCAGTCAATACCTTCTCGGCATGGGAGTAGACGGCTTGCTGATCTCCGTTTCCAACGAAACTCAGGAGGCAGACCACCTTCAGGCATTTTTGGAAGAAAGCAAACCGGTGGTGCAGTTTGACAAAATCACGGATTTTCTGGTTGGACCCAAATTGGTCGTCGATGATTTTGAGGGAGCCTATCAGGCCGTGACCCACCTGATCAAGCAGGGCTATCGCAAAATCGCCCATCTCAGCGGCCGAATGGAAGTGAAAAATGCCAATGCGAGATTTTTGGGCTACAAAAAAGCCTTGGAAGATCACGGACTCACGCTAAACGAAGCTTGGGTTCGTCCTTGCTTTGACATCTCCGAACAAGAAGGTTTTGACTTTACCAAAAGCCTGATGGAAAGCCCAAATCCACCGGATGCGATTTTTTGCATTACCGACTTGGTAGCACTCGGGGCAATGAATCAGTTAAAGTCTTCCGGCTACCAAATCCCCGATCAAGTTGGGCTGATGGGTTTCAGCAACTGGATGCTTTCCGAATTTACCACTCCAGCCTTGAGCTCCGTGGATCAGTTTGGCTATACCATGGGAAGCAAGGCGACCGAAATGCTGATAGAGCTGCTCAAGCATCAGGATTTGGGAGAAAATGAACTCGTCAAGCTCCCAACCGAGCTAGTGGTTCGCAAATCATCGGTGAAATGCTAAACAAAAAATCCTTGCAGATTTTCAAAACCTGCCAGGATTCATCAATTTTTTGGTTCAAAAATCCGGAACCCATACGGTTCCAAAATCAAGTGCTCATAATCCGGACCTAGGACAACTTCCGATTGAGTCCAATGATCGTAAAGTTTTCCAGCGCCTTCCCCTTGCTCGCGGAAAGCATACCAAGTTAGGTAAGCCGCTTTGTCAGAGAAATTGAAGAGGCAATACATCCTTTCATTTCCCATTCTTCGGATAAATCCTGCCACATGGATATTGTGAGGACTCATCCAAGAAATATTGCTGAGGTCACTGAAAAGTCCATGGGCTTTTCTGACCTGAAGTAATCTTTTGGTGCCTTCAAAAATCTGCTGCTCTACTGTACCCTCCACCTTTTTGCGATTGACCTTTTCCCAGTCGATCACCGGACGGTGCATCCAGCGGTTGTCATAGCTTTTTCCCGGATCAGTTTGGTAGCTGTAGTCATTGGTGTAGCCGACTTCGTCTCCGTAAAACAGCATAGGCAATCCTCCGATGAAAATGGAGTGTGCCTGCATCATCAAAATTTTCTGAATGCTTTGGTCGATGGCGGGACCATTTCCCTCGATGAGCGCTTTTTCCAAGCCACAGAGGGAAGCCAGGGTTCCGGAGATTCGTGCATCTCCTGTCTTTGGATTGGAGGAGAAAAGGGCTCCACGAGCCGGACTCATCCACTGATCCCCTGAAAATGAGTAATATTCCTTGAGAAACTTGCGGTGCTGATAAGGAGTCTTCCCAGCCTGAGCGATCATGTAGTCGTCATATCCCAAACCGATATCGTCATGACAGCGGGTGTAGGTAATCCATGATGTTCCGTAGGGTTTGTTTAAAATTTCACCTTGGGCATTGAGCATAACACGGGTTTCGCCGGAGGCCAGCATGTCCCATTGAAGTGCCATTTGGGTGGCATTGTAGGCAAAATCACATTCCTGAGCGATGAATTCCCCAGTGCCAAAGTACTTCATGATTTCTTTTGGAGCCACGATCGCCTCTCCCAAAATCGCCATTCCCGGGGTGGCCACTTGCACACATTGCTTGATCAGGCGAAGAAGGGTATGAGCCTGAGGAAGGTTTTGACAGGAAGTCCCCATCTGCTTCCAGATAAAGGCAGGAGCATCAATACGAATTAAATCCACCCCAAGGTTCCCGTAGAAAAGCACGGTATCCAGCATGGCCCGGAAGACATTCGGGTTGGTGTAATTTAGATCCCATTGGTACTTGTGGAAAACGGTCATCACCCATTTGCCCATTTCCTCACTCCATGTGAAGTTGCCCGGAGCACTTTCAGGAAAAATCTCAGGCATATCCCGCTCAAATTCATCCGGAATCGAGCGATTGTCATAGGTGTAAAAGAAACTCTGGTAATAGGAGTCCCCAGCTTTGGCCTTTTGGGCCCACTCGTGATGGTGCGAGGTATGATTGAGCACCATGTCCAGCATAAGGTACATGCCCTGACTGTGCATTTTTTTCCGAAGGGAAATCAAATCCTGCAAGCTCCCAAAGCGTGGATCCACTTTTCTGAAATCAGAAACCGCATAGCCACCGTCACTTTCGCCGGCTGGACTTTCAAAGATGGGCATCAGGTGCAAGAAATTCACCCCCAATTCCTCCAAATGAGGAAGCTTGGTCGGCATTGTCTTCAAGCTTCCGGCAAATCGATCCACATACAAGCTCATGCCGGCGAGCTGATTGCTGAGAAACCAAACTCCCTTTTCCGATTTCTCCTGATCCCTTTTTTTCAACCCTGCTTCGCGATCCTGATGGGCAAGAATCAGGCTTCGGATGAGCTCGACAATCTGATACTCCCCGTCAAAACAAGCCCCATAAATCTCTCCAAATAAGCGGTGAATTTTGGGGAAATGGGCATGAAGTCGATCGGCAAACGCCTTGTCTTTCTTGACCGGATCAAGGGAATGCTCTTGAAAGAGTTGCTGTATTTTTTCAGAAATAATAGATTCCGGGTACATGGAATGGCTTCAGTTGGTTTATGACAAGGAATTAATGCCCCACCGACACAGGTGCAGCGGAAGGATCTATCGATTTATTTTCTTTGATTCGAAGTGTGGCAAAGGCAGCAATCAGGAGTAGCACCCCTCCGAAAATGATAGCCTGACCGGCATCGTTATTCAGGAAGTTTTTGGAGATGAAGCCAAAGGTCAGGGTCTGCAGGATCATCGGGATCACGATCATCATGTTGATGATTCCCATGTACACCCCATAGCGCTCTTTTGGAATTTCATTGACAACCAAGAGGTAGGGCACGCCCATCATGCTGGCCCAGGCAATCCCAAATCCAGTCATCGGAGCAAACAGCAGGTATTTGTTTTCGATCATCGGAAACAAGATCAAACCTACACCCGCCATTAGGAGACAAATGAAATGCACCTTTTTGGGGCCAAACCGTTGTGCCATTTTGGCAAGGAAAAAGGCAGATAGGAACGTCACAATGTTGTACCAGCCATTGACCAAGCCTGCCCAACCCACGGCTTCTTCATACTTGGCGGGATCGCTGGATGGGGTAGCATCGTATACCGAGAGCGCAATACTTTTGGCAGCATTTTGCCAGTAGCAGAAAAGCGCATACCACTGGAAAAGGTACACCAAGGCCAGTTTCCACATCACCGAAGGCATATGGATGATGGATTCAATAATCTCTAGATTTTGGGCAAAAAGCACCCGGGTAGTAGGATTTTGCTCGGCGGACTTCATCACCTTGCGGATCAATCCACGATCGAAAATCGAAGGAATCAATAAAATCAAGAAAACGGTATAGGCCACCAAAGTGGTGAGTATCGAAAGGAAAAATTGCACTGCAGGATGAGGCATTCCTTTATTTCGTTCTTTTAAAGCGGCCAATTCCTCAGCAGAAGGCGGATATTCCGGCGTTTTGGAAATGCTCCACATTACCGAGGTGATCGAGCAGACGGTTCCAAGGAAAAACGAGGCATAAACCCACATCGGCAGCGAGCCAATGGTGCCTTTGAAGAAAATCTGGAAGACAAACAGGGAAATATTGGCAAGTGTGATTCCCAATCCGGTGAAGAAACTTTGTGTCAAAAAGCCTTTTCCATATTGCTCTTCCGGAAGTGAATCTGCGATCAAGGCGCGATACGGCTCCATGGCGGTATTGTTTGCCGCATCGAGTACCCAAAGCAAACCTGCAGCCATCCACAGCGAGCTGCTGAAGGGATAGAAAAACAAACAGATGCTGCAAAGCAAAGCGCCGATGAAAAAGTAAGGCTTTCTCCTTCCATACTTATCGCTCCAGGTACTGTCGCTGAGGGCTCCGATGATGGGTTGGATCAAAAGTCCCGTCATAGGTCCGGCTAAGTTGAGTAGCGGAATCTCATCCGGTGCCGCCCCCAGCATGTCATAGATCGGATTGACAGCGCTCTGTTGGAGACCAAAGCTGTATTGGATCCCAAAAAAACCAACGTTCATGTTGATGATCTGGGAAAAGGAGAGTTTGGGTTTTTGCATCAGGTAATTTGGGTTTTTCAGAAAAGGAGACGGAAATCAGCTTTCAATCGAAAAAATACGAAGATTCGGAATCGAAAAACCTTCCAAGGATTGGGTATATGGCCCAAAATCCCTGAAAACCCCAAGGAAATCGATTGATTTCCCAAATAATTTTTCCAAATATTTTTCAAAATAGGGGATAGGACATTGAGAAATCAGGTGATCTCCAAAAACAAACGAACCCTGAACCAAACTTGGCCCAGGGTTCGTTTTGATTGCTTATTCCTGTTAATTCTGAAGACGTGCCTGGATTTCCTGGATCAGTCCATCGTACTTTTTGAGGATTCGGGCCCAATCTTCAAACTTCTCGTCATCCTTCACAGTCACCTGGTTTTTTCCATCCAAAAATGCTTCTTGGCTGATGAGTTTCACCGCATAAGCCAACTGATCTGAGTTGCCACCACTGGAAACGATCACCCGGGTTCGGATGATGCTGGATTGGAAGTTTTGTACCTGCCAGGAGGTGGTTAGGTAGCCGGTGTTGTAGTCTACAGTTTCCAGAATATCAAAATAACCGGTAATGATGGAGCTTAGGATTTTCCAGGCTTCTTCCGGAGTATGAGAAGAATTCACGGGAACGGTTATTCTAACGTTTGCCAAATCTGAGGAGACGGAAGAGGTATAGGCCTCGTCTACTTGCATTTCCAGAAAATCGGCGGCAGGTGGCTCCTGCATGTTGGCCTGATTGCAATAGTTTTTCACATAACGGATGAATCCGTCTTTGCTTACGCGAACTTCCACACAGGAATTTTTTGGGACTTTCAGGTCGTAAGAGCCATTTCCAACACGCTTTCCGGCAATTTCTATCGATGCGTCATTGGGTGCAGTGGTGATTTTCACCAATCGGTCCTCCAATACGGCCTTGTCTCTTACCGGCGGTTCGGCGTCTCCTTCTTTGTTGCAGATTACTTTTTCATAATTAACAAAACCATCTTTTGTCACAGTCACAGTCACACAATCTCCGAAAGGAACCTTGATGTCCTGATTTCCTTTCCCCAAAGTGATTCCGTTGGCAGCGACTGTTGCATCAGCAGGCGATACTTCCAGTCGGACTTGCCTGTCCTTGAGGATAAAATGATCCTTCATCGGAGGTGTCTCCTTGTCCGGCTGATTGTAGTAGACTTTAGTAGCAGTGACAAATCCGGGCTTTTTGACTTCCACGGTCAAAAATCGATCCTTCTGAATGTAGAGGTAAATGGCTTTGGTGCCGATTACCCGCCCATCTACCAAAATCTCTGCATCGAAAGGCTCTGCAGTGATATCCACTTGACGGGTGTCCAGGACTATTTTCTGCTCCTTGTCCCATTTCAGGTCTTTGTTGTACTCTTTGATCACAGGCTGGTAACCCGGTTTGGTGATTTTCACCCGGTTTTTGGAATCTTTTTCAAGCTTCAGCTCCACTGTGCCAGTTCCCAACTCCTGCATATCAGAATCATCGTAATCATTCAGCAAGGTGAATTTTGCATCTGAATGGTTTGCAGTAAGAAGGATTTTTTGGGCGTAGGATGAAAAAGCAAAACAGGCGGTAAAAGCGAAAAGAAGTAAATGTTTGTATTGCATATGCTTTCGTTTGGGTAATAGAGATCGGCAAATAATTCAATAAGAATTATTTATGCAAATCAAAGCTGATTGAATAATTCAATTATTCTCGGATCAAGACCAAGCATTCTTCAAAAAGTTCAACCAATTGTTGTGCATGACCTTTTCCACGTCCGATTCGGTATACCCTCTTCCTCGAAGTAAGTCAGGAATCTTTTGCAAATCAGCAATCGTCTCCAAGTCCGCCGGACTTTGCTCCGTGCCAAAAGCCCCGTCCAAATCAGAGCCGATCCCGATATGATTGGCATTGCCGGCAATCTGACAGATGTGATCCATGTGATCCAACACGGTAGAAAGGGTTACGTTTCGCTCTTTTGGAGTACTTTTTCCTCTCACCCAACCCGGACTGAGCATCCAGGCGTCAAATGCTGCGCCGATGACCGCTCCGCGATCAATCAAGGCCTTGATCATTTCATCGGAAAATTGGCGATTATGATCGACGAGCGCGCGGCAATTGTTATGACTTGCCCAAACAGGACCTTTGTAAATCTCCAAGGCATCCCAAAAGGCCAAATCGCAAAGATGCGTGGCGTCCAAAATGATCCCGAGTTCGTCCATTTTCTTCACCAAGTCTTTCCCCTTCTGACTCAAAGGCGCGGAAGAATCGGTCCCAAAGGCATAGCGTCCCGGTCCATAATG
>CAYONF010000133.1:0-6795 GCA_964405255.1 uncultured Limnohabitans sp.
ATGACCCTCGAGTACTTTCGCAACCATTGCCTGGCACTTCCGGGAGTGACAGAAGATACACCCTTTGACCCGACTACCCTTTGCTTTCGAGTAGGGGGAAAGATATTTGCTATTACTGACCTCGAGGTTTTTGAATATATCAACTTGAAATGCGATCCAGAGCGGGCAGTTGAGCTCAGGGAACGCTACCCAGGCATTACGCCGGGCTATCACATGAACAAAAAGCTGTGGAATTCGGTGAGCGTGCAAGGAAATGTGCCAGACTCCCTGATTTTGGAATTGGCAGATCATAGCTATCAGTTGATCTTGGATTCTTTGCCAAAGAAGGTGAGGGAGAGTTTGCAGTAGGCTGACTGGGAAATACGAAGTACGATTTACGCCCTGATAGCTATCGGGGTACGAGGTCTTGTATAAGTTTTGGCAATTGGCATTGGTAAACTTTACAACTATCCTAATTTTTCAATTAATATCGAATATCGAACCTCAAATTTCGAATGTCGAATTTCAAATCTCGAATCCAAAAATGTCCTACTTCTCCATCCGTAAAGTTTCCAAAACCTACGATTCCCATGTTGCACTTCAGGAGTTTTCTCTGGAATTAGAACGGGGCGATTTTTTGGCGATTGTGGGTGAAAGCGGTTCGGGAAAAAGTACACTCCTTCGCATCGCTGCCGGGCTGCTAACCCAAAGTTCCGGAGAAGTATGGCTGGGCGACAGACAAATCCAGAATCCTTCCCATAAACTGGTCCCCGGATACGATGAGATTAAGCTGATTCACCAGGATTATCAGTTGTTTCCCAATTCCACAGTGGAGGAGAATCTTTCCAGACCCCTGTTGAATTTTGATCCCGGATACAGGAAGCACCGTGTACAAAAACTACTCGATCAATTTGGGTTGGAAGCCTTTCGTGATCGCTTTCCAAGACAGTTGAGTGGGGGACAGCAGCAAAAAGTTGCGATCGCTCAAGCTTTGGCCGTTGAGCCGGAGGTCTTGTTGCTGGACGAACCTTTCAGCCATTTGGATCGGATCCAAAAGCAGAAGTTGATTTTTGAGCTGAAGGAGCTGCTGCATGAAATGGGCACGACGGTGATTTTTGTGACTCATGAGTTGGATGATGCGCTTCGGCTGACTGACTCTGTATTGATTTTGCAAAAAGGGAAAGTGGTACAAAAAGGCAATTCGCGCGACCTCTGCGAGCATCCCAAGACGCGCTACGTGGCCAGACTTTTCTCCCCGATCAATCTGATTCCGGACCGTTTCGACAGCTTTATCCGTCCTGCAGATGTGAGGTTGCGGACCAAAGGAGAAATTCTCGGCCATGTCATTGACCAGCGCTACTTGGTTCATTACAATTCCTTGTTTGTGCGTCTTAGGAATGGAGGCCAGGTTTGGGAAGTGGATGATCCCTTTCGCAAATACAAGGTTGGTGACCGGGTATATTTGCACTTCGATGAGGAAAAAGTTCTGGTATTGAGGTCCTGAGGGTTTGGATTTTTTCTCACAGAAGACACAGATAATCACAGACACAAAAGATGTAGGGTGAATAATCTGAGAAAAGATAAGGCCGCCCTTAACATAATTCGGCGGCCCTCATTTTCTTGTGTCTAATGTCTTGATACTTACGTCTAACTTCCAAAATCAATCATGCGCTCCATGCTCTCCATGCACGTGTCCATGAGCCAGTTCTTCCTTGGTAGCTTCCCGAACCTCAATGATTTTCCCTTCGAAGTGAAGATCAAAACCTACCAGAGGATGATTGAAGTCGAGGAGTAGATTTTCTCCCATATCTTTCAGGACTTTCGCCTGCATGCTGTAGCCGTTTTCATCCATCAGCGGCAGGAAATTACCTTCCTCGAGCATTTCGGGAGAAAAGCCTCTTTCTCCTGAAAACTGGCTTTTGGGCAAAGTGATCACGAGCTCATCATCAGGTTCACCGTAAGCATCCACCATGCTGAGCGTGAAAGAAAAGTCTTCTCCATCTTCTTTTCCGCCCAGGAGTTCTTCAAATTTTTCGGGTAGGCCGCTATTCCCAAACAGGAAGTAAAACGGATCTTCCTCGTCGCGGATTTCCACACTGAAAGGAGTCGATTCGATGCCGTCTTCTTCTTTGCTGACTTTGAGTTCGTAGGTCAATCCTACCACTGCATTTTCCTGAATTTTCATTGTTTCGGGTTGTTTTATTTGGTTAGGCCGTATTTCAGGCGAATGCTCAATCGTTCTTTCAAAACGGCCCACTTACTGCGGGGAGTGGAGGTTTTGAGGGGTTTAGCTGCGCGAAAAACAAAGTACTGATAGTCTTTTTCCGTAAAAAAAAGTGGATAAGTTTCCATCTTCTCCAAGTAAAAGCCATGGCTACTGATGGTTGAGACTAAGGTGCCGGTGTCTAGGGGTTGGTCGATAACCTGGAGTTTTTGCGGCTCGTTTTCGATCATCCACTGCAGGTAGCGCGGTGCAGGAATGTGAATGAAAATCACCGAATCCGCATGGGCATGCTTGCTGATATTTTGAAAAAGCCGATTATGTTGCTCCACGGGAATATGCTCCAGCACATCGGGAAATACGAAGAAATCGAAGGTTTGGCCTTTTTTGTCAAAGTCAGACATGTCAGACACTTCGAAACTCAGATTAGTCTGACTCTTCCAGAGAACTTTTGCTTTTTCAATGCTTTCCGGGGAAATGTCTACAGCCAGCACCTTTCCTTGGGGTACCTGAGTAGCCAAGAGATGAGAAACCGTACCGATTCCGCAGCCCACTTCCAAAATCCGGTGATTGGACTGCAAGCCCGCAGCTTTCACTTTGTCCAAAATGCTGAGGTGCCGGGAGTTGATTCCGGTTTTTTGTTGCTTCTCGGCAAACTGATCGTAAAAGCTTACGACCTGTTCTTTTTGCTCGGACTTAGGCTCTTGCATGGTTTTCCTTGTAAGTGAAGAATACTCCCGCAATCAATGTAACCAAGATCAGGTATTGGAAAATCACCATCGGAGTCTTGGTCGAATAGTAGCTGGAAGGGGCAAAGGTAAAGACTACTTCATGATCTCCTGCCGGAATTTCCAATCCCCGAAGCAAGTAATTTACCCGGAGAATCGGAGCTTCTTTGCCGTCAATAGTCGCTGTCCAGCCTTTGGGATAGTAGATTTCGGAGAAAACGCCCAAACCTCCCTGAGTCATGGAAGCTTGGTATTTCATTTCATTTGGACTGTGTGAGGTCAGGGTAATCTGACCTGCTCCGGCAGCCTTTTGCCCAAATTCCTGGGAATTCAAAGTAGCTTGAGTTTTTGTGTTTAGCGTTCCGAGCTGGTCCATTTCTTCCTGATTGGTCGAAACAGCGATTACTTCCGTAGGTACCCAAGCCGCTCCGTTTGCCTGGGGATTTTCAAAAACTCCATTGGCTTCCTCACCGGCGATCAGGTATTTTGCATTGAGCATGTTCATGATTCCTGTGCCCTCCCAATCGAACGTTCCTTCCTGAGCTTTGCCCACAAACTCCTGAAGTTCGGGCTGAAGCTGGTTTTCCACCAAGTCCTGATAGCGCCTCAGTTTGGCGCCGTGATATCCTCCCAGACTATTAAAACGATAGCTGGTTCGGGCGCCTTGGGTCAGTCCTTCAGTCAGCGGAAGAACCCGGAAATAGCCCTGATCTTGGGCAATTACCTTTTCTGCGGGAGTTTCTGCGAAAAACTGACGGGAAGGATTTCCCTGAAAGGATTCTGAATTGAGGTAGCGTCTGTTTATGGTCCAAAGATCCACCGCAATCAAAGCAATCAGCGCAATGCCAAGGATTTTGTCGGAAATTTTTCCAATGAGATGAAAATAGATCAGCCCCGCTGACAAGGCTACGATGCAAAGCTTTTCCAAGCCGATGCCGAAAGCATGGCTTTACGGTCGGCCTTCATCGCGGAAGCCAACCAGTCAGGGAAACTTGCGTCTGCGGTTCCTTCAAAGCGGAAAAATGCTCCGGAAGCCACAGCCAAAATCAAAGTTAGTCCGCCGACAATTCCTCCGGCATAAAGTAAAGGTTTGAGTTCTCCCTTCTGGACCAATCGTTCCAGAGAAATCATCCCCAAAATCGGAATGGCAAACAGGGTCATCCCCAAGGCCATGGAGACCGCGCGGAACTTGTTATATCCGGGCAAAATGTCAAAAAGCAGGTAATTGAACCAAGCCAGGTTTTTACCCCAGCTGAGCATCAGCGATAGCACGATGATTACTCCAAAGGTGATCAGACTTTCTTTTGGCGCAGCCCAAATGCCGAGAATAGCCAGAAAAACCAAGATCACACCCCCATAAATCGGTCCTCCGGTGAAGGGTTGATCTCCCCAATAGGTGGGAGCTCCTTTCACAAAACCGTTGATCTGAGCTGGATCGATTCCCTGGGCACGTAAAGCTTTTTCGGATTCGGAATCTTTAGGCAGGGGTGTATTGCTTCCCCCACCGTAGAAATCAGGGATGAGTAGAGTCAGCGTTTCCAGTTTACCGTTGGACCAGTCAAAGGCATAGTCCTTGTCCAGTCCTGCAGATTTGGTTTCGAGTGTGGAATTTCCCCGGGTGGAGTATGGGCTGTATTCCAAGGCGGTGGCTAATCTTCCGAGATTTCCTCCCACAGCCAAGATTGCCCCGAGAACTAAGAAACCAATGGTCTTGGCAATCCCCGAAATGCCTTCTTTTTTCCAGTCAAACACCAGCCGAACCAGCACATAAACTACCGAAATGATCAGGGTATAGTAGGTGATTTGCAGGTGATTGAATTTGAGTTGGAGCAAAAGGCCAAGTGCCAAAAGCGCTGCTCCCAGGATTCGTTTTCGCTCAAAGGCCAAATGAATTCCCGCCAAAATCAAAGGAATCAGGCAAACAGCCCAGATTTTCGCATTGTGTCCCGCTTCGAGCGAAAGCAGGTTGTAGGTGTTTAAAGTAAAAGCAATTGCTCCGGCCATGGAGAAAACGGGTCGTACACCAAAGCTGAGCAACAAAATGTACATCCCGAGCATTCCAAAAAACAATCCGTTGATCGGGTGTGGGAGTCCCAAAGTCAGCACGGAAATCAGGGCATTGGTAATATCTCCCGGAAACTCCAAACTCACGAAGTAGGCTGGCATTCCGCCAAACATGCTGTTGGTCCAAAGTGCCTGTTCTCCGGTTTTTTCCCTGTAGTCCATGACCGCCTTGGCCGAGCCCTCCCATTGGAGAATGTCGCTTTGGAAAATGATTTTCCCGTCGAAAACCATCGGCGAGAAATACAGCACTACAATGGTATAAAAAAGGACAATTCCCAGCAGGTGGGGAAGCAGGTCTTTCTGAAAGTTGATTTGCATGAAAAGCGATTTTCCGGAATAGAATAAATGCGGGTGCAAATTAGGGATTTAAACCTAAACCCCGGTTGATTAATCCCCAGAATAGGCCTAAATCAGCTTTCTATCCCTCATTAAAATCATTACTTTTGCAGCAAATAGACGCAGAGCCGAATGTTTGATAATTTAAGTTTAAAGCTGGACCGAGCCTTCAAAACCCTGAAGGGAACCGGAAAAATCACCGAAATCAACGTAGCATCCACCGTAAAGGAAATCAGAAGAGCGCTGATCGATGCCGACGTCAACTATAAAGTAGCCAAAGAAGTTACCGACAAGATCAAGGACGAGGCCATGGGCCGCGACGTGTTGATCTCTGTTTCTCCAGGCCAACTTCTGGTAAAAATCACCCAGGAAGAGCTCACCAAGCTCATGGGGGGATCAAAAGTCGACATCAAACTCAGCGGAGATCCTGCGGTCATTTTGATTTCCGGTCTTCAGGGTTCGGGTAAGACTACTTTCACCGGTAAACTGGGAAGCTTGCTGAAAAGACAAGGCCGTCAGGTGTTGTTGGTGGCTTGTGATATTTACCGACCTGCTGCGATTGATCAGCTGAAGGTATTGGGAGAGCAAATCGGCGTGGAGGTTTATGCCGAGCCTGAGAATAAAAATGCGCTGGAGATCGCCAACAATGCGATCGCTTACGCCAAAAAGACCGGCAAAAAGACCGTAGTCGTCGATACTGCCGGACGTTTGGCCGTGGATGAGCAGATGATGAAGGAGATCGAGCAATTGAAAAAGGCACTCAATCCTTCCGAGACGCTCTTCGTCGTGGACTCCATGACCGGTCAGGATGCGGTGAATACCGCCAAGACTTTCGATGAGCGATTGGATTTTGATGGGGTGGTATTGACCAAATTGGACGGTGATACCCGAGGTGGTGCGGCGATTTCCATCCGCCACGTGGTCAACAAACCGATTAAGTTTATCTCCACCGGGGAGAAAATGGAAAATCTGGATGTGTTCCATCCGGATCGTATGGCTCAGCGAATCCTCGGCATGGGTGATGTGATCTCCCTCGTGGAGCGTGCCCAGCAGTCTTTTGACGAGGACGAAGCCAAGCGAATCAATGCCAAAATCCGTCAGAACAACTTCAACTTTGACGACTTTCTTTCCCAGCTTGAGCAGGTGAAAAAGATGGGTAACATCAAAGACCTGATCGGAATGATCCCAGGAATGGGCAAGGCGATGAAAGGATTGGATATTGATGATGATTCTTTCAAACCGATCGAGGCGATCATCCGAAGCATGACTCCAAAAGAGCGTCAGAATCCGGATATCATCGATGGCAGAAGAAGAAAGCGAATTGCCGACGGATCTGGCCGAACCATCACTGAAGTCAATAATCTGATGAAGCAGTTTGACGATATGCGCAAGCTGATGAAGCAGATGAACAAAATGGGAGGAGCCAAACAGGCGATGAGCCGAATGATGCCTCCGGGATTGGGGAAA
>CAYONF010000134.1:0-6751 GCA_964405255.1 uncultured Limnohabitans sp.
TGAAATCTCTCCGCTCCAGATCTTCCTCCAAGGTTCCATCCTCGACGATGGGCTTGCGGGATTCCAGCCGGTAGGATTCTTTTCTTGCCCCTACAAACTCCAATTCCCAATCGTCCAGCTTGAGCATGGCTGTTCCGAAATTTTTGAAAACGGAAAGTGGCACATGCTGTTCAAACGATTTGGCTACTTCCTGAGCCAAACTGATTCCACTACCGACACAGGTAAAATCAATATCTTTGCTGGGACGATTCAGAATCAAGTCACGGACATAGCCACCTACCACGTAGGTTTTGAGGCCAAGCCTGCTGCCCGCTGCACCCACCCGCTCAAATATTTCGTGCTCCTCAAGCCTGGACTTTAAATTCATCGGGTGATAATTTTTACATCTCCCTCAGGACCCAGGTACATTTCTTTGGTCGAAGGACCCAAGAGGGGGAAAAACAGCTCAGTCTGAAACTCTGTCGAGGCGTTTTTAGGTTCAATTCTTGCCAAAACAGGCTGGGAAATCTGAAACAGCAGCTTGTTCCAGTTAGGCTCACGGATCAAGGAAAACCGGATCGTTCCGCCTTGGATAGGACCTTTTTGGATTAGTCTATTGACAGGACTTTGGTAAATGGTAGGCTTGGTACCAAACTCCACGATATCCAGCGAAACCTCAGAAAACGGCTCACATACTGAGCGAATTTGAAACAAATCAAACAGCAAGTAAATCCAATCCAGACCCCATTCAGAATTCCAGCCTTCTGATTTCATCAAAGTCAGAACCTTTCCGTTTCCCTCCCGGATGGTCACCTGTCCTTTTTCCCTAAATGCTTTTACGATTGCTTGCTGATCCAAAACCTTGAATTTTGGCGTAAAAATAATCAGATTATCCGGCCCAAGCCTCTAAAATCTAAAACACAAAAAAACCTCTTCGTTTTGGGAAGAGGTTTTGTAGAATAAATTGCTGGTTTAGTTTACTCCTGATCCAATTTCCGGTTGATAAAAAAGCTGGCAACCAATCCAATACCGGCAAAAATAAAGATGCTGGCAGGATAGGAAACGTCCCCATCCATTCCTCCTTGTTCAAATCCAGCACCAACCAATACTCCAACACCTACGCCGATGGCCAGAAGTGCCAGATTCAGGACGATGGATCCCAGGCCTTTTCTTTTGCCTGAATTAAAAAGTGTGGCATCGGCTCCTTTTTCGATCAAGGCCAATCGCTCTTTATTCCGGGTAGTCAAATAAACATAGGCCACACCAAAAATGGTGGAGAAGACGATCAGGGAAACTAAAATTTCTTCGTTCATGTGCTTGTTGTTTTTGTTTTTCCGTTGGATGCAACCAAGCAGAGAAAGGTTACGGATTTTTTAAAAAAAATAAATTGTAACTTCTGAGTGACAACCTGCATCTAACTGGTGAATGCGATTCCTGGAAGACCACCATTACATTAAGCTAGCCCAAAAGGGAGACATGCAGGCCTTTGGCATGCTAGTCCAAAAGCATCAGCGCTTGGTCTATACCTTGGCAGTTCGAATGATGAAAAATCCCGAAGAAGCGCAGGAAGCCACCCAGGACACCTTCGTTAAGGTCTTTCAGTCGCTTTCCGTTTTCGAGGGGAAATCCAAATTCACCACCTGGATTTATCGGATTGTCTACAACGAATGCCTTACCCGGCTTCGCAAAACGAAACGAAATTTCAGGATTTTGGAGGAAATCACCGATCATCCGGAAGAGCCTTCAGATTTTCAAGACGGATTGGAAATTATGCATCAGGAAGAGCGCACTGCCTTGATCAAAAAAGGAATTGAACTCCTTAACCCATCGGAGGCGGTAGTTTTGACACTTTTTTATCTGGAAGATCAATCCATCAAAGAAATCGCAAGTATCACCAGCTTAACTGAATCCAACGTGAAAGTTCAGCTTCATCGCGGAAGAAAACACTTGGGCCAGATTTTGCAAAAACTAAGCAACAAAGAATTAATCGGACTGGTATGAGACAGAAATTTGAATTTCAGGAAGAATTAACCAAAAAATGGATAAAGGAAGCAGGAACCGATGATCCAGGAGATGCCTTCCACCTTTCGGTGTTGAAAAAAATCAGTGAGATTCCTCTGGGCCGTCAGGTTTATCAACCGGTGATTTCTCCATTGGCCTGGAAATTTATCCTTGGGTACATTGCTGGGATAGCCGGCATCAGCTTTCTCTTTTTCCCTTCCGAATCGAGCAGCCCTACCTGGATTGACCGGGTTCCGCCGATTACACTTCCTACCTTCCGAATTGAAATCTTTAACTTTAGCCAATTGATTCCAGAATTCAGTCCACAGTTCATAGTTGGGATCGCTGCTTTTTTCAGCTTCGGATTTATCTTGACCCTCCTGACATTGAAAAGTAAACAGCAGCATATATAAAAAAAGGACAGCCTTGGCTGTCCTTTTTTTATGATTGTAACCTGCAATTAGCTTTTCAACCAGTTGATAAATGTCTGATAGCCTACTCCGATTTCTCGGGCAAAAGCTGCTTTGGTTTTCTTACCGGCTGCTTCTACTTTCTTCCACTCTTCTACAATTTTGTTTTTCTCAGTGTCTGAAAATGATCTTCTTTTTCCGGCGCTTTTTGAGGCAGCAGCACCACTCAAGGCAGCGATCAAATCGTTCAATTCAGCAACGAATTTACCATCCGTTAAAAACAAACCTGCGGCTTCCAATTTCTTGATCACCTCGTCTTTTGGATTTACCGGAGTGACAGCAATTCCTCTAGCAGCGGCTTCATAAAGGTCTATTTTCTTTCCTTCTGCAGTTACATAGATGAAACCATCTGTTCTTTTAAGATCAGCAATAGCTTCTTTAATAAGTTCTCTCATTGTTTGAATAGTTATCTGTGTTAATAAAAATCTCTGCAATATATAAATTGCTGATTAATCAATAAATTATTTAGAAAAATATTTCAAATCACTATCTCAAAATAGATGAAATATTAATTTAGTGAATAGCTTTCGAGCCACTGTTGTATCAAATTTTTTGTTTTAAAATCTTTTGCCAGCATGCTGAAAAAGGTCTTTTCCAAATAGCTGTCCCTAAACTTGGTCTGGAACCGGGACAAATCATTTTCATCCAATAACCTATTCAACATTTCATCGAAGGAATCAAAAAAGGGCAAAACTGAATCGCCTTCTCCTAATTCTGCATCCTGTCCCAACAAAAAACCATACTGATGCGAACTTGATGCAAAAGAATATCCCAAACTTCCATTGTGTTCCATTTTAAATAATATAATGGATTCTCCCTCCCCTGTTAAAGTGGCGATTTCCTCTATCTTCTCATTCAATCGAATGTCTTCCAACAACGACTCAATCATAAAAAAAACAAATTTTTTCCATGCATTAAGAATTCTTGGATTCAACCCATAAGTGGTATCATGGAGTAAAATCTCCTTATGAACTTCCAATTCGAATTTATTTTGGGCTACCAAAGAGGTTAATTCAAACCAATCATTACCGAATTGTTCTACCAAGGGCCAAAAACAAACCAATTTCTTTTTATTGATAACCACTTCATCAAAAAGTGCGGAATAAATCTGATTGATTACCCTGGCATCCTCATCAAATTGAGTCCAATCAATTTGTGAAAATAACTGAACAGGATCCAAAACATAAACTTCATGGAAGTGATCACCAAACTCATCCAATCCGTTTAGCTTAGTTTGATCTACAAGGATTATTTTTCTGCTTCTTAATTTCATAACGGTACGTTGTTTTGATTATTATTTCTACCAAACAAACTCAGAATTTGTAAGCCATATACTTCTCTTAGCCAAATAGAATTTTATAAAAACTGAATTCGGCTTTGGATCACAATTGCTCTCAATTCATGCATCTAAACTAAGGAACTTGAAAAAGCTCAGCAATCAATTGACACATATTGTCGCTATATACTTTTAGAGGCAAGGAAAGCTCCTCCGCCTAAAAAGTCTGAGATACCTCAAAAATCAACTGCAAGAACCAAAGCCAAGTCAGGAAATTTCCCTAATTTTGAGCCCCATAAGAATCCAACCAAAATCATCCCGCCACCATTCTTATGGCCCAATCCACCAAATACATTTTCATCACAGGAGGCGTTACCTCATCTCTTGGTAAAGGCATCATCGCTGCTTCATTAGGCAAGTTGTTGCAATCCAGAGGTTTCAGTGTGACCATTCAGAAATTTGATCCTTACCTAAACATTGACCCGGGTACGCTCAATCCTTACGAGCACGGGGAATGCTATGTAACAGACGACGGGGCAGAAACTGACTTGGATCTAGGGCATTATGAGCGCTTCCTCAATGTGACCACCTCCCAAAGCAATAACATCACCACTGGAAGGATCTACAATAATGTCATTACCAAGGAGCGAAAAGGAGAGTTTCTGGGTAAAACCGTACAGGTAATTCCTCATATCACAGACGAAATCAAAAGCAACTTTTATAAGCTGGGAAATGACGGCAAATACGATGTTGTCATTACCGAAATCGGAGGATGCGTAGGTGACATTGAATCCCTTCCTTTCATCGAGGCTGTACGGCAAGCACGCTGGGATCTTGGCCCGGGAAATTTCCTAGTGATCCACCTCACGCTCATCCCTTACCTCAAGGCCGCGAAAGAATTAAAAACAAAGCCAACACAGCACTCTGTAAAGCAACTTCTGGAGGCAGGTATCCAGCCGGACATTTTGGTTTGCCGTACTGAGCATCCACTCCCGCTTGATGTAAAAAAGAAATTGGCGCTTTTCTGCAACGTGCAGCTGAACAGCGTAATTGAGGCCATGGATGCTGAGTCCATCTACGATGTGCCCCTCCTGATGAAAAAAGAAAAGTTGGACGAGCGCGTGATGAGCAAGCTGAAATTGCCTTCCAAAACGCATGCGGACTTGGAAAACTGGAAGGATTTCTTGGGCAAACTTAAAAATCCCACCCAGGAGGTGACCATCGGACTCATCGGGAAATACGTTTCCCTTCCGGACTCCTATAAATCCATCATCGAATCTTTCACCCATGCTGGTGCATCGGTAGAATGCAAAGTCCATCTGAAATTGATCTCCTCCGAGGAAGTTAATTCAGACAACTTCCAATCCAAACTTCAGGAATTGGATGGGATTTTGGTGGCACCAGGATTTGGAGAACGAGGGTTTGAAGGAAAAATCGAGACCGTCCGCTATGCACGCGAAAATCAGATTCCTTTCTTCGGGATTTGCCTCGGAATGCAGGTAGCCGTTATTGAATTTTCGAGAAATGTGTTGGGCCTTAAGGGAGCCAACTCCACCGAAATGGATCCGAGCACCCCTTTCCCGGTCATTGCGCTGATGGAAGAGCAAAAGAAAATCGACCAAATGGGAGGAACTATGCGATTGGGTTCGTATGCTTGCGACCTCAAAAAAGGAAGCAAGGCTGCTTTGGCTTATGGCAAAACCAAAATCCAGGAAAGACATCGGCACAGATACGAGTTTAACAACGATTATCTGACACAGATTGAAAGCAAAGGAATGATTGCCTCTGGCAAAAATCCGGATACCGGATTGGTTGAAATCATGGAGTTGAAAAATCACCCTTGGTTTGTAGGGGTTCAATTCCATCCGGAATACAAAAGTACCGTATTGAATCCTCAGCCCTTGTTTGTAAAATTCATTCAGGCGGCCCTCGATAACAAAAAACTGAAATAATGGAACAAAGCTGAGTTTTCAGCTTCGAAAAGTGAACGTATGGATAAAAATCAAGCAACCGGTTTGATTCTATTTGCAGCGGTAATTTTGGTCTACTCGATCTTTTTTGCGAGCAGTCCGGAAATCCCTCCGGTAGAAGAGTTACCCCAGCAAACCGAAACCCAAGCGCCGGAAAGTGCCACAGCTATTCAGCCGGAAATTTTGCCGGACAGCCTGGTCGACCTTCAGCGGACTGCAAAATATGGAGTACTTGCCCCTCTCACTTTAGGGGAGGAACAAGACGTGATTTTGGAAAATGAGCAGGTAAAAATCACAGTTTCTACCAAAGGAGCCACAATCAAAGAGGTAATTCTCAAAGAATACAAAAGCTGGTCAATGGAGCCGCTGACTTTGTTGGATCAAAAGAGCTCCAAGATGAATCTCTCTCTGGAAAGCGCCAAAGGGCCACTGGATCTCTCTGAACTTTTCTTCAATCCCAAGGTGACTGAAGAGGAGAAAGACGGAGTAAAATCCAAGGTTTTGACTCTTTCAGCAGCAACCGAATCCGGTCAGATTATCCAGAAGTTTACTCTGGCCGAGAATAGTTACCAGGTAGAGCGTTCGATGGAAATCGATCGATTTCAGGGAGTTTTTACAGGAAATGCAATCAACTTTTCCTGGGAAGATCAAGTCAAAGCTCAGGAAAAAGACCTCGCTGAATCCCGTAGACAAACGCAGCTGAATTATTACCTCGCTTCTGAATCCTTCGAAAACCTGGGGGTTGGTGAGGATGCAGAGGAAGAACAGGTAGCCGAACCTGTAAAATGGATTGGATTTAGCCAGCGGTTTTTCACAGCCGGAATCATTGCTGATTCTGTTTTTCAGAATGTAAGTGTGGCGCAGTCCACTCCTGCCGATTCCTCAGTGGTCCGTACCATGAAGACTTCTTTTTCTATTCCAGTGGAAAATGGAAAAGCAGAGTTCAGCTATTACTTCGGACCGGATAAATACAAAGTCCTGAAAAAAGTAGCAGATGGATTTGAAGACAACGTAGACATGGGATATTTCTTTGTCAGCTGGGTCAACAAATACAT
>CAYONF010000135.1:0-6366 GCA_964405255.1 uncultured Limnohabitans sp.
CAGGTCCCAGTGTATTGGTGATTCAATGGAGACCCAATTCCTTTGAGGGGAATGGTGCCGATGGGGATCGTGTTTTCTACTTGGCCTATGATCCGGAAAGCCAACGTAAATGGAGCCTAAGAGAAAGTGGATTTCGGAAGAATGGAAGGATCAAAATCGAATTTCCTTGGTCAGGGCCATTGGAGGGGAAGTTTTTCCATTACCTATCCTTCTATAGCCGAAGGAAAAGCAAGATGGAGTTTTCAGAATCCCTGAGTTTGGGAAGGTTTTGAAGAGTAGGTGGCCTTAATGCCAGACTGAAAGAATTCAAAAAGCTCGGATTTTCCCAATACCATTTAGTCTAAGTGACTGATCGCCTGAATGTTTTCAATGACCTTCAGGCTTTTTTTATGGGGTTTGAGCAAGTTGAAACTTTGCAAAAACCTGCTATTCCCGCATAAATCGCAGCAACTGTAGGATAAGCCCCCTTTCCTCAAAATCAGTTTGAAGATGCCAAGTTTGGCAATAATCGCGCAGACCGCACATTTAATTGATCCTCAGCGCACTACACCTCATCTTGGTGCCATGTTTCACTTAAACCATTGAAATTATGGCAAAACAAACAGGAGTAATCACACTCAAAGGACCGGTTGGGAGACTGTCCTTTTACAAAACCAGAAACGGCTACCTCGCCAGAGAAAAAGGAGGAATAGACAAGTCCAGAATCATGAATGATCCCAGGTTTGCCCGGACAAGAGAAAACATCCGGGAATTCACGGACAACGCGACTGCTGCAAAATTGCTGAGGGATGCGCTTAGACCGGTGATCTCCAAGATCGGAGACAAGCGGCTCAACCTCCGCATTACTCAGGTAATGATGCAAGTCCTCAAGTCAGATGAGGTCAGTGTCCGCGGTGATCGAAAAGTCAAGCTTGGCAACTGGGACTTGATCCGCGAAATGGAGATGAATGCAAGCTCTTCGCTGAGCAGCACGCTCTTCTTTGAGATCCAGACGAATGATTCCGGAAGTTCATGGCAGGTGCAGCTCCCTGCATTTGTTCCTTGGGATATGATTGCCCTTCCAAATGGAGCAACTCACTACCGGATTTCTGCGACAGGTGTTGCAGTGGACTTTGATCTGGGAACCCGCACTGTATCCGGTGCTACCACAGGATCCCTTTCGGTTTTGGATGCCACCACAGCTCAAACGCTCTCTGTAGAGAAGGGGCAGCTTAGCGGAACGCATTTCGTGTATTTGCTGACGGTGGAATTTATCCAGATTGTCAACGGAGTGGAGTACGCCATCAACAACGGCGCCCACAACGCTGCAAAAATTCTGGGTGCCAGCAAAACTGCCTAATGAGACTGCTGCTCAAACGCAGGTATACTCCCCGGCATACGCTGGGGAGGCTTTACCTGGGATCTCGGCTGCTCTGCCGCATGCGTGAAGCGCCCAAATCCTGCTATGCACCAGAGCGGCATTGTTTGCCGGAGGGGGTATATGAATTGGAGCCTGTTCACGATGAGCAAAAGGGTTGGTCGATCCGGGTGGGAGCAGAAGGATGGATTCGTTGCCTGGGACCAGAGCGGCAACCCGGACTTGAGGAAATGGCGCCATTCACGAATATCAGCAATGGAAAACGTCCCGGTTTTACCAGGCTGGCCTTTCAAAAGCTGCTCGATGAATTGGGCATGCTTTGGGAGCAGGGGGAGGTACTGGAACTTCAGGTAATCGGGATAGGGATCCCTTATCGCTTGGAATCATGTCCGATACCCAGGTATTCCTGATGTTGATCGGAGGGGCTCTTTCCCTTCTGCTTTCGGTGATTGCCTTTTTTCTGAAGTATCTGGTTCAGGATTTCAGAAAATTGCAGATGGATTTTATGGACATCAAAACCCGGCAGGTAAGCCTGAGGGGGGAGATCGACCGAATATCCGAGGTGTTGTTTTTGTTGAAAAAACAGCTGTTGAGGAAAGCGAGACTTTCTTAATTGAATTCACAAACCAGTTAAAAAAAAGAAAAAACGATGAACTTGATTTCTGAGATTAATTACCGGGCAAGTGCCCCCACTCCTGCCTTTTTCCAGGGAGTTAAGCGTGTGGGTTTATTGATTTCCGCTGTTGGATTGGCCGTATTGACAGCTCCGGGGGAGGTGCCCAATGTGGTAATGGCCTTTGCCAGTCATGCCGTAACCGCTGGAACAATTTTGGTAAGCCTTGCTCAACTGACTGTGGACGAGCAGAAGTTGGAAGACAGGCTGCTTCAGTCGATAGGCTAAAGAATAAATTTGATTAAAATAGTAAATCCGGGTGGGCTTCCTGCCCGGATTTTGTTGTTATCACTTACCTCAAAACGTGTTTCTCTTACCGGGATTAATTGAGGGGCCGTATGTACCTCCATTCCACTCCGTTAGTGAGGACATTTGAACAAATTCCAATTTGCCCCTGTGAGTGTCCTCTCTCACGGTAAATCACCCTCCGTTTTTACTTAGTGTTCGGGATAGTAATCCATGCCACCACCATAATACCTTAGCACTTTATCCTCCATTCTTTTTCTGCTATTATTTTTTTGCCAAAATCCCCAATTCATGAGGTCAAGCCTACAAGAGATCAGGTTTTCGGCTTTTTGATTCCCTGGAATCTTGATATTCCGCAAACCTCTTTTGATTTAAGTAACCTCCATTTTTAGAGGACCAGGCTCCCTTTTCTTTAAAAAGAGGGTTAAGTGGAGAGATAGGTCGAAACTAGAATTCAAGATTTCCCAATTCTTGGCACCCGTTTTTTCCGAAAAATACCCTATATAGGGTATTTTGTGGGGTTTGAATTTCCATTTTCTTGCAGGCACAACCAATTAATGAAATCTTCCTTGTGGAAGTACGCCTAAGAAATGCATTTGACTTTTATCAGTTCCGGAAATTCTTGTTTTTCGATGTTTCGTTCTTTTTCTGTGCCGTAAAAACTCAAAATCCCCGAAAATGCTCCTTTCTTGTCTTGGATCAATCAGGGTGTTTTGTTTAAAGATTCGAGAAGAAAACTCATTTCATGCGAGAAATTGAATCTTTTACCGGTCCTATTTTATCCAACAGCTATTGGCAAGTAATCCCTTGGAGGTTGGAATTTTCCACAACTTGCCATGTTTCTCCCTGTGCAACAAATTAGAATACTCGTTCCGAAAAGGGAGGATGGAAGGAGGGGCACTCCAAAAAATTTATTGATTAAAAATGCTTAAAAATTCAATTACAATTAAAAAAAAACCAATTATGAAGTACACCTCCTTACTCCTCCTGTTTTTTGGAATTTCTCTTTTTGGCTGCGTCAGTGATGAAGATCCTGATCAGGCCGTCATATTGGATGGAGAATTGACAATCAACATCCCGGCAAATTTTTCTTCCACCTATAATGAGGTTTGGGTGATCCTTCACAACACCGACGGAGAACCGATAGAAACCCGAAAAGTAGAAGGGCAGGCAAGCCTGGTATTCCAATTGGATGATGCTCAGCGCTACCATTTGACTACTTATCGAAAAGCGGAAAGCTTTGGAAACCAGATCGAACTTCTGGAATCATTTACCGACATCTCCGTAGCAGAGGATTTTACTTTAGGTTTGACACGTCCATTTCCACAAGAACAACCCGTTTCCGGCCAGTTTAAAGTGAATATTTCCCATTCCAGTTTACCTTTTGGTGCAGCCATCAGTAGCCCTTCTCAACAATACAATTTTCTCGGTTCCCAGAATGGCTCGCAGCTCGAATTGACCAGTGCCTATGAAACTCCATCAAAGGAATATTTATTGATGGCAAAAAATGGCGAGGGCGAGATGAGGTATACTATTTTGAATGTACCAAATCCAGGAGTCACCCTTACCAGTACGTTCTCAGATTTGAAGAAGTACGATCAGGTTTTGAAGTTTAACAAGGTAGACTATAGTGAATTATATTTTAACTGCGTAGCACTCTCTGAGGTGAATAACTCATTAGTGTCCAATTTTATAATTAGTTCAAACCGACTTCCTCTTCTTGGTTTTGACCCAAGCGTTTCTCATGAAATTGGCTTTCTGAATAGCTTTAAGAATTATGAGTTGACAATAAGTGGGAGGCGAAGAATGAATTCCAAAACAACTTTTGCTTACCATAGGATTGGCACTGCACCTGGTTCCATTCAGTTTCCGGAGGATAGGGAAATTCAGGTTCAAAATAGTGATATATCCAATTTTCAGTTTTCCCTTCCTTCTGAAAACACGTATTGGGTTGGATTATGGGATCAATCTGAACCCATTATTGGAAGCAATGTGACTTCGCTTCGTTGGATTGTCATCGGATCTAAATCAACAATTAAGATTTCCCTTCCTTCAAATTTGACCCAAGGAAAACCTAAACTTCAGGATCTTTCAAAGTTTTCTTTGGAATCCATGGAGGTGACCAAACACTCACAGAGTTATGATTCTCAGGTGCGAAATCGTTTGGTAGAATGGCCAAAGAAGCAGCCTATGGAGTCTACCTCAGTTACGCAGTTTTATTAAACAGAAAGTGTGAGATTTTGATTTGCAGTAGATTAGCAAATTGATTTTGGGGATTCGCTATCGTTAAGAAATGGCGAATCCTTTTTTTTTGGGAGTTTCAAATTCGGGTTAAACCTGTTTTTTCTGCAAGAATTTTTAGAAAAACCATGCTGGAAAACCAACTCAGATTAACTGGCCGGTAAGTTCCTTTTTTAAAATTCGCTCAAAAGAAGGATCGAAGAAATTCGCAGATTATGATTTCTTGGTTTTTGAACCCCAATGGATTAGAGAGGAATACCATCCTCAGAGACTTTCAAATTCTTATTGGAAAGGCTGGGGAAAAGGTTGAATACAAAATGAAAGAAAATTGATAGGTTGCCAAATTGACAACATTTCTAATTTTAAAAATTGGGAATATGCCGCCCTCCCAAATTACAGGCTGAGCGACCTGTCATTAAGTATTTTGAAATTTTTTTCCAATTTGGCTTGATTCATTTTGCTTTGGATCGGGTCGGGATTGGATGAATGATCAAGTGGTTAGTAGTTGGTTGGATTAGTTGAATCCCAGTTTCCACCAATCTTTCTCAAACGAGATATGATTTCTTGTGCCCCCCAATCCGATGTAAACCTCGTTTCCCACCTTTTCCAATACCTGACCGGTAAAAGCGGCACCGGGATAGTCAGCGATTTTTTTCCAACTGTTGTCGGAGGGGTTAAATTGCCAAATTTCTTTAAAATGCTGGTCCTCACCGGCAAAGTTGCTTTCTTTTCCTCCAAGGACATAGCCATATCCGTTGAGTGAAAACCCTATGGCATCATATCTTTTTGTACCAGGAAAGTCGGGAAGGGTTTCCCATTGATCTTTAGTGAGATCGTAACTAAAGATTGATCTAGTTCCTTTGCCAGAATCTGCCATAAGTGTGAAATAGATTTTATTTCCAATCCTAAAATCAGCAGAAAAGACCAGGGGTGCTGGAGGATTGGACTTTTCACTTACTTGAAAATTGACTAAATCAAGTTCAAAGGTTTTCATGTCCCAAAATAGAATGGCTTTGTTATCTACTACTTCCAAGGAACCAAAATTCATCCCCTTAAAATTTGGCAAGTCTGCCACTTTTTCCCAGGTGTCGGTTGCTGGGTCGTAGGAATGTAAAGCGGTGTAATAAATATGGTCGCATGGGGAACCAAGTTGGCACTGTAAGGTACCCCCGGCGAGGACATAGCCCTTTCCTTGGTAAACGAATGTTACTCCAGCAATATAGGGTCCAAGTGGGAACGGGGACTTTTCCGTCCAACTATTTGATTTTAAGTCATATTCCCAAAAGTCTCCGAAATAGGTGGCGTTAGAACCGAAGCCTGTACCGACGTAGATTTTGTTGGCTATTGTAAAAGAAAAGGCTCCTGTTCGGCCATCAGAAGGAAATTCCTTCAATGCGGAAACCTCCACAGTATATTCCTCTTCGTCGGGATTTTGAGGTTGTGGTTCTTCAATTCCAGTGCACCCAGTTAACACTCCCAAAATCAGGAACAATGCAGAAAAACGAATCATTAATCTTAGTTTAATTTTGGAAATGTAGTACTAAAAATTTGAATACCGTTTCAGATTCTTTTAAATCCTCGCCCTCATGAGTGTCTCCACTCACTGCGATCGGAGTTTCTAAGCCTTCTTCGCCCCTGTGAGTGTCTCCACTCACGGCGACCAGTGTTTCCAAGCCTTCTTCGCCCCTGTGAGTGTCTCCACTCACTGCGATCAGTGTTTCCAAGCCTTCGTGATTGTCTCCAGGCTTTTTCCTTGATAATTGAACATTGATAATTGAACATTGATCATTGATCATTGACCATTGATAATTGACCATTGATTCTTTTCCATCTTGCCGGCATTTCAATT
>CAYONF010000136.1:0-6311 GCA_964405255.1 uncultured Limnohabitans sp.
CGATATTCTGCCCAGGTAAATTCCTGATTGGCAATCACAAACCCGGTATGTCCTCCCCTTTTGGGCATTTCTAAGATTATTTCTGACTTGGATTCAGCAAGCTCTACTGGGTAGCATTTCGGTCCCAAAAGCGGGTCATTTAGAGCGTTGATGATCAAAGTGGGGACTTGGATTTGATGCATCCAGTTGTCTGCACTGACCGAATGATAAAAGTCAGCGGCATCCTTGAAACCGTGCAGCTTTGCGGTGAAGTGGGTATCGAAGGTGTCAAAATCATTCACTTTGGCCAAAAGTTCCAAATCAATCAATTCCGGAAATTGGGCAGCTTTGGCTTCCATTTTCTTTTTCAGTTTTCCCAAAAACCGGTTTTTGTAAAACAGATTGGATCGGTGCTTCAGGGTTTCGGCACTGGAAGGAAGATTACAAGGCGTAGAGTAAACCGCCGCTTTTTTAATTTCTTTCGGTAGGTCACTTCCGGTTTCTCCCAGGTATTTTAGCGTTTGAGCTCCGCCCATACTGATCCCGGCAAGGTAGATTTCCGAATACGAGTAGCTTGACCCAACATGCCTGAGAACTGTGTCCAAATCATAGCTAGCCCCGTGGTGGTAAAGAATTGGTTTGAGATTCAATTCCCCACCACAGGTTCGATTATTCCAAACCAGCACATCAATTCCATTCTGGTTAAACAGTTTAACCAATCCCATGGCGTAGTGTCTTTTGGAATCTCCCTCCAAACCATGTGAAATGACCAAAAGCCGATCACTTCCGATTTTTGCCCAATCCAGGTTCAGGAAATCCCCATCCGGTGTGGAAATTTTCTCACGCAGGTAACTTACTCCCTCAACTTTCCTGAATAAGCTGGGGACGATCGTTTCCAAATGGCCATTGAATAAATAGGCCGGAGGTCTATGGTAAGTGGATGGAATAAGAGGCATAATCGAAAAATCAAAAGTCTCACAACAAGTTCATTCTGACTTAATAATTGAGTAATAGTCAAAAACTACCTTTGGTTCAGAAATTACATCATAGGGTAAGTGAAAAAGTGGAGCGGCATGTGCCAGCTCCTTTTTTTTTAATTATTAAGCCGGTTTACCTCTTTGGCAGCCGCCTTCACCTGTTCTATAAACTCATGGTAATGAGATTCAAAAGAATCACCAAACCCCTCAGATTCCAGGATTGCCTTTCCCTTCTGCATGGAATCTGTCAAAAGGTTGAAATCAAACATGGCCAAAGTGGGTTTGATTTTGTGCCGGATTTGCTGGATTTTGACCTCATCTTTGTTTTGGAATCCTTCTGAATACTTCACCTCCAGTTCAAGCAAACCTTGGTAAATAGCAGAGGTCAATTCGAGTCTAAACTCCTCATCTCCTTCAGCCATTTCCAAAATCCGTTGGTTCAATTCCGGAAAATTGTCGCTCATAACTTGCTTTCTTTTACTGATTTACCTGCCAAAAACCCTGTGGACCAAGCCGCTTGAAAATTAAAACCGCCTGTGATTCCGTCTAGATTGAGCACTTCTCCTGCAAAGAATAGATTAGGGTGATAAATACTTTGCATGGAATCGGGGTCAACTTCCTCCAGAGAAATGCCACCTGCCGTGACAAATTCCTCTTTGAATGTGGTTTTTCCCTTTACTTCCAAAATATAGCAAAAAAGGTTTTGCACCAACCTGTTCAAAAGCTTTTTTGGCAAATTTCCATAAACTTGGCCTTCCTCAATTCCGGACTTCTCAGCGAAATGCTCCCAAAGTCTTGAGGGGACGTCAAATAATGCATGCGAATATACCTTCCGATTGGGATGTAGTTTCATGTAATTCGTAAGGTTCTCCAGGTAATCGTTTTCCCCAAACTCCGCATTCCAGTTGATAATGGCTCGGGCATGGTAGTCGTGTTCATGAAGCCATTCGGCACCAAACGCAGAAAGTTTTAACACAGCAGGTCCACTGATGCCCCAGTGCGTCACCAGGATCGGACCGCGATAATTCAGCTTGGTTCCCTCGATTTTCACCAAACCATCTGATACCGAAATCCCCATCAATTCCCGTAAAGTCTCACCTGGAGTATTGAAAGTGAAAAGCGAAGGAATAGGATCTACAATCTTGTGATTTAGCGACTTAAGAAATTGATATCCTTCTGATTTAGGATGACCTCCCGAGGCAATAATCACTGCATCCGCACGATAGGCACCCTTTTCGGTAATCAATTCATAGCCGGATTTGGTACGATTTAGTTCTTTGATTCCGGTGGCGATATGAAGTTTGACCCCACAGGATAATGCCTCTTTTTGAAGGCAATCCATGATGGTTTGGGAAGAATCGCTTACCGGAAAAACCCGTCCATCCGGTTCGATTTTCAACTTTACTCCTTTTGATTCAAACCATTTGAAGGTGTCCTCTATGGAAAAATGACGAAACACCTTTTTGAGAAATTTTTCCCCGCGGGGATAGTTTTTGACCAGTTTTGAAATTTCCATCGGACGGTGAGTGACATTACACCTGCCCCCGCCGGATACTTTTACTTTGGAAAGCAACTTGGGGGTTTTTTCAAATAATGTCACTTCTCTTCCTGGCCCACTTGCTTGAATGGCGGCAAAAAACCCGGCAGCTCCTCCCCCAATTACAGCTACTTTCAATGGATAGGTGTTTAATTTAGAGTGATTTAACCTTACCTCTTTTTACCGGAAAATGAACCCAAAATTCCACGCGCCAACTCTCGGAACAACGTACGGCCCAATTGTCGGACCATGGTGTTTTTACTCAGTTCTTCGATGAGTGATTCATCCTCCTGAGTCCGGGTTGTAGTTCTGCCCGGAGTAGGCCGAGGCAACGAAGTACTTTCCTGCTGCTCTTGAACTTGCCGCATCTTTCGCTCCAAAATTTCGAAGGCTGAATCGTGATCGATTTCCTTGTTGTATTTATACACCAGATCGGAAGAAGCCACGAGCTGTTCGATTTCTGATTCGTTAAGGATATCCATTCGGGTAATGGGTGCCCGGACCAAGGTATGGGCCAAAGGGGTGGGAATGCCCTTTTCGTTCAGTGCTGTGACCAAAGCTTCTCCGATTCCCATCGTCGTAAGTACTTCGGCAGTATCATAATACGGAGAGTCGGGATAGTTTTCAGCCGTTTTGGTGATGGCTTTTCGGTCTTTGGCAGTGAAGGCTCTCAAAGCATGCTGCACTTTCAATCCCAACTGACCCAAAACACTTTCGGGTACGTCAGTGGGCGTTTGAGTACAGAAAAACACCCCAACCCCTTTGGATCGGATGAGCTTGATGATGGCTTCGATTTTCTCCAATAAATCATTGGATGCGTTGGAAAACACCAGGTGGGCCTCGTCAATGAAAAGGCAAAGTTTGGGCTGGTCGGCATCTCCCTGCTCAGGAAACGTCTCATAAATCTCCGAAAGCAAACTCAGCATGAAGGTCGAAAAGAGTTTGGGGCGACTCTGAATATCAGTCAGACGAATGACGGAAATTACTCCTATGCCGTCTTTTGTTCGGACAAAATCATCCACATCAAAGGATAACTCCCCAAAGAAGCGCTCTGCTCCCTGCTGTTCCAGCTCGATGATTTTGCGCATGATGGTGTTCACTGAAGCCGAGGAGACCTGCCCAAATTCTTTTTCGATGGCTTCTTTTCCTTCGTTGGTAATAAATTGTAAAACTCGCTTGAAGTCTTTCAAATCCACCAAAGGAAGATGATGGGTATCACAATAACGGAAAACCAAAGCCACCACGCCCTGCTGAGTATCATTCAATTCCATGATCTGCGAAAGCAAAACCGGACCAAATTCAGAAACCGTAGCCTTCAACCTTACTCCTTTTTCATTGGAGATGGACATCAGTTCTACAGGGAGTCCCTGAGGGGTGTATTCTACACCGATCGTCTCCGATCTTTTGAGCATAAAATCATTGGTAGTTCCTGGCTTGGCAAGTCCGGAGAGGTCCCCTTTCAAATCCATCAAAACCGACGGGACTCCCTTAAGTGAAAGCTGCTCCGCTATGACTTGCAGCGTTTTGGTTTTTCCGGTACCGGTAGCCCCGGCAATCAAGCCATGACGGTTCATGGTTTTAAGTGGGATTTTTACCTGAGATTGGGGCACGGGCTCGCCATCCAGGATTCCGGATCCCAGAATTATGAAATCCTTTTTAAAAATCTGACCCTCCGCCAGATGTGATTTAAACTGATCAATTTTGCTCATGGGGAAAAAGTTTTGACTTCCAAACTACAAAAAAACCCTGAGCCACCTCAGGGTTTTCCTATGGAATCTGCCTTAACTAAGACAATTAATAGCTGACAACAGGATCAAGGTTTTTGGCCTGCTCGACAAAATCTTCCACTTTGGAAAGTGGCGGTACCACCTTGGTCAAGCCTTTTTCCTCCTGAGTTTTGGTAAGGGCGGCATGAAGATTTTCCGGGTTTCGGGTTCTTAATTCCTTCACCGTATCTACTCCTGCAGCCTTTAACAATTCAGCAAACTGGCTACCTATCCCGCTTATTCTAAACAGGTCGGCCATATTTACCCAATCCAGGATTTTTGCTTCGTCGATACCGGATTCTTCGGCTAGTGCTTTTCGGCCCGCTTTGGTGGCTCCTTTTTCCAAAAGTCCTTCAACAGTGGTTACACCAGCTTGGGAAAGTTTTCCTTTAAAGACCTCTCCGATTCCTTCGATCAATGTGATTGATTTGCTCATCTTTTTTGGTTTTATGGGTTTTGCAATAAAAATTAAATTCTGAGTTTTTAATTTTCAGACAGAAATGAAAATAATCACTTTTAACAAATTTCAACCCATCGCAAAAAGAATCTTAACGGCCAATTCGGGAAAATTAACTTTGAGGAAATTTAGATGTTAAGTACTTTTCACCCATTAATCTTCCCAAAGTTGCGCTCAAGACTTCTTCTTCCCCTCTTAGTAATCCTCTTTTTTCTTCCATTTCTCGGCTTCTCCCAAGTGAATCTAGGCCAAACAGACCGTTGGATGAAAGGCGCCTTGTCAGCCATGGAGCGAAAGGAATATCAAACGGCCAATTCCATTTTCAGAAATTTGATTGATTCCGGACTTCCTCTTCCGGATGAAATGCCCTATTACTTTGCAGAAACATTGTTTGAATTGGGTCAATATGACAACAGCTCCAATTTTCTGAACAAATACCTGGAAATAACAGGATTCAAGGGTGAAAACTACGAAGGGGCGAAGGAACTCAAGTTGAAGCTGGCAGGTCCTTTGGCGGCTATTGAATCCTGTCAACTTTGCGACCGAAGAGGATACCGCTACGGGGTCTGCTTTACCTGCGAAGGATCCAAACAAATTGAGCAAACCTGTTCGTATTGTAAGTCCAAAGGAATTGTAGGCTGTAGCCGATGTGCCGCTTCCGGGTTGATCAAAAAAGTGAACGTGTTCAATATTGTGGAATTTTTCGAATGTGAGCGCTGCTCTGGAAAAGGGCGTTTGACCTGTCCTGAATGTGCAGGTTCAGGCAAGGAAGTAAGCGATTGTAAAACTTGCTCAGGAGCCGGAAAAATCACCTCAGATCAAATCTGCGACCACAAGCCACATACTCACGAAGGAGTAGGTTCAAAATGAAAAATCCCGGTTTAGACGGGATTTTTGACGATTATTTACAATACTTTTTGTAGGATTCTTCGGCTCCGGGATATTCCAAAGCCATCGCTAGCTTGAAATCTTCGCAGGCTTGTTTGTTTCTATCCAAAGCTACCTTAAGAAGTCCCCGGTTGAAATACGCCTGCCCAAATTCTTTATCGATTTGGATGGCATTCCCGTAGGCTTTGAGTGCATCTTCTGCCATCCCCAATTGGTGGAGTGCCCTTCCCTTCAGAAGTGAAGCCATAGCAGGTGCTCCGGATATCTCCTCAGCCTTGGTGGCATAAAGCAAGGCGCTGGCATAGCTTTTTTCTTCCAATTGAATGGTGGCTAAGCTGAGAAGAACTTGAAAATTGTTCGGATCCTGGGCTAATGCCGCCTCGAAATCCATTCGGGCTTCATTAAGCTTCCCTTGTTCCTGATACGCCCTGCCTCGATTGTAGAGCATTTTCACATCATTGGGTTTGGTTTTCAGTTTCTCGGTATAAAGCTCAGCAGCTTTTTCAAACTGCCCCTTTTCAAAATATGAATCTGCAGGATTGCTTTTGGATTCCGAACAAGCCCACATCGTCCCGGCAATAGCCGGAACTAGGAAGGCTTTGGTAAGTAACTTCATGTGTTTTTAAATTTTCTCAACTGCCGCAGGGAATTCCCTTTTGAATCGCCCCTGTAAGAGAACTTTTCAAGGGAAATTTCAGGCGTGTTGA
>CAYONF010000137.1:0-6283 GCA_964405255.1 uncultured Limnohabitans sp.
ACGGTCAGCATATTTTTTTAACTGTTTGATTTCTGAGTGGTTGGAGCTTTCGCATAAGCCGGGCAAGGTTTGCTGGAGGCACAAGCTCCCAAAGCTAAAATCCCGATTAATAGTGCAATCGTGGCTAATCTTTTCATCTTTCTATTAGTTGTTTTTAAGGCCTAAATAAATCTCTAAAGCTGAAAATTATCTCAGGGGTGAGGGTTTTCCTCCTGTTCGATTTTTAAGTTAGTTTTTACTTTGATCAAATATGTTTATTAAAATTTAAGATAGCAATTACTGCACCAACAAGTTACAGCCCCGGATTTCAGAGTTATCAAATCGACCTAAAACCTCAAGAAATCCATTTTCATCAAATCTTCCCAAATCCTGTGTTTCCAAAAACGCACAAGAATGGAAATTTGCTAAGTCAATTACATTGATTCCGCCTTGTGATCGGGCAGACCAACTCAATGGATCATTGACATCCCGAAGCATAACGCGCATTGTAGCCGGAAGTGTATACTTCCCCTCTCCTTTTGAGTAAGCCTGTGACATCAATTCGGTCATTCCATACTCAGAATGAATCACATCAACTTCAAAAAACCCTTTCAAAATCTCGTGAACTTCCTCACGGATCATTTCTTTTCTTCGTCCCTTCATACCACCCGTCTCCATCACGATCAGATTCTGCATCGGTGAAAATCCTATTCCGGATTCAGCCAAATCGAGTAAAGCAAAAGTCACCCCCAAAAGCAAGACCTTTTTCGAATCATTTTTCAGTAAATCCAATTTTTGAAGTAAATCCTCCTGATTGTACAGGTAAAAACCAGAGTGCTCAGACTCCGACTGTTCGATGAAATACTTGGCCATGGAAACCAGGCTGCTGCCCGGCCGCTCCAAATAAGCCGGCAACAATGCGAGGACATGAAAATCTTTAAGACTCCCGTACTCTTGTTCAAAAATCCGCTTCGAATGACCTAAATACCAAGCCTCCGACCACACATAATGCTTGCTGGTAATCATCCCGGTTGTCCCGCTGCTGGAATAAAAAGATTGAAAATCCTCCACCTTACTACATACCACCGGAAAGTCTTTAAAAAAACGGATAGGGAGAAACGGAATATCGGAAACCGAACCAATCGAAGCCGGATCAATTTTTCTTGCTTTTAAGTAGGCATTATACACTTCATTTTCAAGCGATTGGAATCTAAAAATCTCGAGTGCAAGCTCATCAAATCGGCTAGAGTCCAAAAAGCTTAGCCTTTCTGAAAAACTTTTAAAATCTTGCATCGTTTTATATTTTGCGTTTTTACTAAGAAAAACTAACCTTATTTTCGGGAGTAAATTTACCTTCAGCTGATGCGATTCAAAAACTATTCAGGATTAATATTGATTGCCTTGGGCTGGACTTCCTGTATCAGTCCTCCGGAGAATTTTCCCTCTGTTCCTGAAATCGAATTTGCCACCATCGAGTATGTGCCTACTTCGGCCCAGGACTCCTTGATTATCGGCGTAAAATTCAAAGATGCTGAGGGTGATTTGGGACTTTCTTCCACCGATATCAACCCTCCATTCAATCCTCTCTTTTACAAAAGGGATGCTGCCGGAAATTTGATCACCTATTCCAGGAGACCTCCTGAAGCACCAAGCTACAATCCCATTGATTGGGTGATCGACCCCATTATCAATAATACCACTGTCAAAGACACCATTTGGGTAGAACAAAACGAAAATCAATACAATATTTTCGTCCGTTTTTACCGAAAAAGAAATGGTCAATTTACTGAATGGAAATGGCAGGATCCTCCTTTTTATACCACATTCAACGGCCGATTTCCAAGAATCCTCACTACAGAAGAAGGACAGGCAGTCGAGGGAAATATCAGGTATCGAATGCTCTCATCAGGTTGGGAGTCTATCTTCAGAACGGACACCCTCAGAATTGATGTAGAAATTCAAGACCGGGCGCTGAACCGAAGCAATCAAGTTTCCAGTCCGGAAGTCACGTTACGTCAAATCACAAGAAATACCCCATAAGAAAGGCCCTCTGAATTCTCAGAGGGCCTTTTCGGTTACAATGCAGGAAATTTTTTCGGATTGGTCTCATGCATCATTCGATACACTTTTTCCACTACATCATCTGTACTTGGTTTCGAGAAATAATCTCCATCTGAGGAATAAGCCGGCCTATGTGCTTTTGCTGCCAAAGTCTGAGGTTCCGAATCTAGGTATTGGAATACGTCTTGTCCTTCGATTACTTGCTGGAGCATATAAGCAGATGCCCCGCCAGGCACATCTTCATCCGCAAAAATCACCCGATTGGTTTTTCGGATGGACTCCCCGATCACCCCGTGTGTATCAAATGGCAAAAGCGTTTGAACGTCGATGACTTCGATAAATATCCCCATTTCGGCCAATTCATCCGCAGCTTCCAATACGATGCGACACATGCTGCCATAGGTCACTACCGTTAAGTCTTTACCCTCCCGAAGGATTTCCGGCTTGCCAAGAGGGACATTGTATTCTCCCAAATTGGAAGGCATTTTCTCTTTCAGTCGGTAACCATTGAGACATTCCACCACGATAGCCGGTTCATCTGATTCCAAGAGCGTCTTGTACATTCCCGCTGCCTGGGTCATATCTCTCGGCACACAGACAATCATTCCGCGAAGTGAAGAAAGGATCATGCCCATCGGTGAACCGGAGTGCCAAACCCCTTCCAATCGATGGCCGCGGGTCCTGACGATCAACGGAGCTTTCTGTCCTCCCTTGGTTCGATATAACAAGGAAGCCAGATCATCAGAAAGCATCTGAAGTCCATAAAGGAGGTAATCCAAGTATTGAATTTCGGCCACAGGACGAAGGCCTCTCAGGGCAGTTCCAATTCCCTGGCCGATGATGGTACACTCCCGGATACCGGTATCTGTTACCCTACTTTCTCCATACTTGGCCTGCAGCCCTGCAAAAGCCTGATTTACATCTCCGATTTTACCCACATCCTCTCCGAAAGCAAAAAATCGGGGATCCTTTTCCAAGGTATAATCGAAAAATGCCTGCAGAATTTCGCGTCCGTCTACCAAAGTCGCCTTTTCATCGAAAATTGCGGGCACTTCTTTTATTTTCTGGACAGCCCATTCTGTTTGGCTGTATAAATGGCTGTTGTACCGATCAAAATTCTTCTCTTCTTGTTTGTTATACCAAGCTTTAAGTTCGCTTTTTACGGATTCAGAATCGAATCTCAGGTTCATCAGCGCCTTTCTCACCGTACTGATCGCATCTTTTCGAATCGGATTGATGGTTTTTGCGAGATCTTCTGCCAAATGAAGGAGCACAACTTTACGACTGCTTTTTTCAGCCGCAGATCTCAGTAGCCCAACGGCCTCTTGGATTTCTTTTTTGATTTCTCCTGAAAATTCATTCCAAGCCGCCTCTTTTTGCCTCCGTACTTCCAGTTTTGCCTCATTCTCTATTTGGTCCAAAGTATCAACATTGGCTATACCGGAAGAAACAATGTACTCCTTGAATTTGGCTATGCAATCCCAATCCTTTTCCCACAGAAGCCTATCGGCAGACTTGTACCGCTCATGAGATCCTGAGGTGGAATGACCCTGAGGCTGGGTCATTTCTTCGACATGGATCAAAACCGGAATATGCTCTTCTCTGGCAATTTTTCCGGCATGGAAAAAAGCCTGAATCAATCCCTCATAATCCCAGCCTTTCACGCGGAGTATTTCAAATCCCTTTTGGGCTTCATTTCGCTCAAACCCCATCAACACCTCTGAAATGCTCCCTTTGGTGGTATGATATTCATTCGGTACGGAGATGCCGTATCCGTCATCCCAAATTGAAATAACCATCGGCACCTGCATGACCCCAGCCGCGTTGATCGATTCGAAAAACATGCCTTCAGAAGTGGACGCATTTCCGATAGTCCCCCAAGCCACCTCGTTTCCGTTTATCGAAAACTGGCTCAGGCCTTTCAATCCTTTGTTTTCTCTAAAAAGCTTAGACGCATACGCCAAACCTAACAACTTGGGCATTTGTGCAGCGGTGGGAGAAATGTCCGCAGCGGAATTATACATTTTGGTAAGTTCCTTCCAGCTGCCGTCCTCCTGGATGGATCGTGTGGCAAAGTGACCGTTCATCAATCGTCCCGCGGAGGCAGGCTCTGCTTTGACATCCGTGTGGGCATAGAGCTGCGCAAAATATTGTTGCACAGTCAACTCCCCCAAAGCCATCATGAAGGTCTGATCACGATAATAACCCGATCTAAAATCTCCAATTTGAAAAGCCTTGGCCATGGCAATCTGGGCGATCTCCTTTCCATCCCCAAAAATCCCAAACTTGGCCTTACCCATAAATACTTCCTTCCTACCCATCAGAGAAGCATGCCTGCTGGTCATGGCTACCCGGTAATCGTTTAGGATTTCTTCTTTTGAAAGAATTGGAACCTCTGAAGGTTTAGTGTAGGATTTGGTACTTGCCATAAGCGCTATAATTCTTAGTTAAATTTGGGTTTATGGGTTGGCTCTTAGCCTCACCAAAAATAGCCAAAATCCAATTTGATGCAAATTTCAGGTTTACATTTTATCGATCTAAAATTTTGATTCTTTTGCAAAAAAATCATTGAAAAGAAATATTATTTGGGAAAAACGCAATAAACAACTTGTTTGTTTGAAGCTAAGAAGAAATCATCCAAGTGGAATTTGAAAGAATTTTCCAAAAAAAATTTTCAAAATTTTCCCTTTTTAAAATTTAAATTTTGGAATAATCTGAATCCACAAGAATAAAAATGAAATAAACTTTCGAAAAACAGTTTTTAACCAAATCGATACCAAATACTATTTTACAAACAGCTTTTTGGATTCTCTTTGCTTCTTATCTTTGCGCAGAATCTTTAAATCCAAATAGACTTGCCATGATAATAGGTGTTCCAAAGGAAATCAAAAACAACGAAAACAGGGTAGCCCTTACTCCTGCCGGAGCGAAGGAACTGATCAAAAGAGGCCATACGGTCTACGTACAACATACCGCCGGAGAAGGAAGTGGCTTCTCAGACGCGGAGTATGCAGCAGCCGGAGCGACTATCCTCCCCACCATCGAAGCAACCTATGAAATCGCTGAGATGATCATGAAGGTGAAAGAGCCAATCGAGCCAGAGTACAAATTGATCAAACCTAACCAGTTGTTGTTTACCTATTTCCATTTTGCTTCTTACGAACCTTTGACAAAAGCCATGGTAGAAAGCAAAGCGGTATGTCTGGCCTATGAAACGGTAGAAAAAGCTGACCGCAGCCTACCGCTTTTGATCCCGATGTCGGAAGTGGCCGGAAGAATGGCCATTCAAAAAGGAGCTAACTATTTGGAAAAACCATTGAAAGGGAGAGGAATCCTGCTCGGTGGCGTGCCGGGAGTTCTTCCTGCCAAAGTGTTGATCCTGGGCGGGGGAATTGTTGGAACACAGGCTGCCTGGATGGCTGCCGGTCTCGGTGCTGATGTGACCATCATGGATGTTTCCCTTCCTAGAATGAGACAATTGGCGGACGTCATGCCTGCCAATGTGAAGACCATGATGTCCAACGAATACAATATCCGGGAAATGATCAGGCATGCAGATCTGATCGTAGGTGCAGTGCTGATTCCAGGTGCCAAGGCTCCGCATCTGATCACCCGCGACATGCTTAAGGACATGAAGCCGGGAACCGTCTTGGTGGACGTGGCAGTGGATCAAGGAGGATGTATCGAAACTTGCCGACCTACTACCCATGAAAACCCAACTTATGTGATTGATGACGTGGTGCACTACTGCGTAGCCAATATGCCAGGTGCCGTTCCTTACACTTCAACATTGGCTCTGACCAATGCAACTTTGCCTTATGCCATTCAATTGGCAGATAAAGGCTGGAAAAAAGCAGCTCAGGAAAACCCTGACCTAGTTCCAGGCCTTAATGTAATCAATGGAGATATCGTCTATAAGGCGGTAGCTGAAGCGTTCAATATGCCTTACACTCCTGTGGAGAACTATTTGGCTTAAACAGGTGGTAAATAAAAATCAAAATCCCTCTGGTTTGCTCCAGAGGGATTTTTCGTTTTGTTACAACTCGGCTTCGACTCCGCTCAGCCTGACAGTCGTAACAGGCTGAGCACCTGAGCAACGAGAGTTGGGAAGTCGAAGCCCATTCTAATTCAAATCTGGCTCACGCTTTTCGCACAAACTCCGATTTCAATGCCATCGATCCAAACCCGTCGATTTTGCAGTCAATGTTGTGATCTCCTTCGACCAATCGGATGTTTTTAACTT
>CAYONF010000138.1:0-6244 GCA_964405255.1 uncultured Limnohabitans sp.
GATTGATTCAATTTACAATCAAAATACCTTAGCGAGGATTTCTGCTGATCAAGGTGTGGAAATGGGCCAGCTGGCAGATGTCCAGGGGATTTTAAGAGAAAATGATTTGCGAAAAGTTGTTTATCAAGAACAGTCTCATTTTCAGAGCGACGCGCTCAAAACCTACATCCAGCTTTATGGGAAGTATCAGACCAAATCCTATGAAAACCGACTTTTTTCCAAATGGACACAAGAGGAAATCCGCCAGTTGGAAAGTGAATTTCAGGAGCTTCGCTCGCTCTATTCTAGCCTCGCGCTGAAGGAAAGACAACAAGTGCAGCGGGTTAATTTTCCTTTCTTCAGATTGGAAAAGGATGGGGTGTCCGTTTATAAAAAAATAGAAGAGCTGACTGAGGAGGAGAGAAAGAGCATGAATTGCTGATATTTACCCGAAAGCGGGATTTTGATTTAATTCTGCCGAATGGTTGGCAGTTGGTTGCTTTTCCTCAGCTTGAGCGATCAATTTTCTGAAAAGTTCGGGCCAGGAATCCACCCATTCCTGATACACTAAGGACACTTCGGTGTCCTTTTTTTCTGCCCTTTCCAATTTGGAGAAATCGAAATTTTCTGAAGCAATTCCGGCTCCGGAAGCCTCGGCATCCAAGGCATTGCAGGCCTGCTCGTACTGTCCGGCCACGGGAATCATCATGACGGATTTGTCCAGATACATCGCCTCACAAACCGACTCAAATCCAGCAGTACAAACGAGTCCTTTGCAGTGAGCCATATCCCTCAAAAAGTTTTTGTCATGAACTCGGTGGAAACTCAGATTGGAAAGGGGGAATTCGGTTTCGGCTGCGTCCTTTTTGTCCCAATAGGCCTTGATCTGAAGATGAGGATTGGATTTGGCATAGGAAATCACTTCCTCAGAATAGCCGGGATTGACCATGTAGGCCAGGAAGAAATCTCCGCTTTGTGGGACCAGATTTCTTATTTCTGAGCGTAAAAGGGGAGGGACGACCCGTATTTTTTGATTTGGAAATGGAGCTTTTGGCAGAAAACTGAGCGCTAATTTTTCCTGGGCTCCCAAAGCTGTCAGCTTGGTGTTCAGTTGGAAAAGAAACTTTTCCAGGGGTCTATCCGGGGCAAAGGTGAAACCCGGATGCTCGATCAGGTATTGGTGACCAATGACCCAAAAATGAATCTTTGGCCGGAAAACAAAATGGTAAAGACCTCCCAATAAGTCATAGAAATTCAGAATCACATCCGGTTGTTCCGTCCGGACGATCTGATCGATCGCCCTGAGGCTATTCCAAAAAGTAGGGAGGAGAAGACTGTTTTTCCACAGCGTTTTTCTAAGTGAGATTTTTTTGTGCGTAGTGTCCGTCTCGAAGTTGGGACTGTCTACCAGGTGGACAGGGGCTTTGATTTCCCGGTTGAAAAATTCCGGCACTTCCCGCCGTTTGCTTTTACCCACTACGACCCCAACGAGGCTATGGCCTGAATCTCTCAACAAATGTGAGAATGCAATGGCCTGAGTCATGTGGCCTCTCCCTTCTCCTTGGACAATAAACAGGAATTTCATCGGATTTTCAGTTGGTTTTCTAGGGCCAGAATGAGCCTTTTGACATCGCGTACCGTTCCTTGGTCTGTCTGCCCATTCAGGCTGGGTTCCGGGTTACAGTCGGAAGGCTTGGGGATTGAGATCATCTTGGATTCCATCAAACGAGACATTCCTCAGCGGAATGATGCTCGGATCCGATTCTGGGATTCCCTTTGCCTGTTCCTCAATTTGGATACCCTTGAAGTCAATCTGATTGTAATAGATCAACTGCCAATTCCCCTCGTGATCTTCTGCCAAAGCGCTCATAGTCTCCACCCAATCCCCGGAATTGAGGTAATGAATTCCGTCGATCAGGCGGTTTTCGGCTTTGTGAATGTGTCCGCAGATAATGCCGTCACAGCCTTTGGATCGGGCCATTTTGGCGAGTTCTGTTTCGTAGTCGTCAATGTACGAGACCGCTGTTTTCACCTTGCCTTTGATGTATTGGGAGAGTGAAAAGTAGGGAAGACCTGCTTTGAATCGGTAAAAATTAACCACCCGATTTAGCCAAAGCAGAAAGGTGTATCCGATATCGCCCAGATAAGCTATCCACCGCAGGTTGGTCGTGATGCTGTCAAACACATCTCCGTGTGTGATAAAGTATTTTTTGTCCTGACTCTCGTAAATCATATCCGTCAGGATCTGAAGTTTGCCGATCTGCAGGGGTAGGATTTGGTCGAGAAAGTCATCGTGGTTTCCTCTCAGGTAAAAGACCCGGGTATTGTGATTTTCGATCATTTTCAGGATTCGGTTGAAAAAACGGGTGTGTTTTCGTTTCCAGCTTCCTGATTTTTTCAGCTGCCAGCCGTCAATGATGTCGCCGTTGAGGATGAGGTTTTCGCAGCGGTATTGTTTGAGAAACCGGGCAATCTCTTTGGCTTTCGAACCTTTGGTACCCAGATGGATGTCAGAGATGACAATGGTTTTGTAGTGGGTCTTCACGTTGATGTTTTGATCGAAATCTAGGTAGTTGGTGTAAATCCAGAATGTTTAGGTTGTTAACTTTTTAATACTATTTCAGAATTTTATTCCGCGAGTATGAATTTTGGGTTAAGGAAGCATGAAAAAAACGATGGTGGAGATAGGCTTTTGGTTTTCCAGAGCTTTATTTCTCTCTTTGCCAAATGGATATCAGCATCGTTTTAGAATGGGAAAATGCCTTGTTGTCTGAGCTAGACCGGACAAGGCTGATGATTTGTTCGGTATTTAGTCAGGTATCCAGGAGGCCCGAGCAATTTGAATTGGTCATCCTTCATAACTCCAACCAAGTCAGTGAGGATTTCATCCGAAGTTTTGTGGATCAGGCGATCTCAGATTTCCGATTGAAGTCTATGGATCCCATCAGGTATCACGATGCGTTGGATGCCCATTATTTTGAATTGAAAAATGAAGGAGCCAGGTTGGCAATGGGCAAAAACCTGCTTTTTGTGGACAGTGACATCATTCCCCAAGAAGGCTGGCTGGACATGATCCTGGAGGCACATGCTGCAAATCCGGGTGACTTGATATCAGGCCTGACTTACATCGGCAGCGAAACGTTTTTGGATAGGGCTTTTTCTGTGAATTGGTTTTTTCCATATCCTGGGGAAAGCCAAAAATTGAGTCAGGTAAAGATTATTCCTTCCAATAACTTTCTAGTGGATCGGGAAATCATGTTAAAATTTCCCTATCCCAAAATGCCGGAAGGAATGACCCGAGGTGCAGACTTGTTTTTGTGGGAGCAAATGCAGCGAAATGGCATCAGGCTTTTTATCCATCAAGGAGCAAGGGTCACGCATCCAGTCCCCAATGGGTGGAGTCACTTCTACAATCGCGGGATGGCAGAGGGTCGAGATGAATTTGTGGCAATCACCCAGAAGGAAGAAAATCCAGGACATTGGCTTCCCCGCTTCCTCAGAGCATATGGAAGTCGGGTGAAAAAAGTAGTGAGAAGCACTGTCAATAAGAGAAAACAAGCCCATATTCCCATTTGGGAAGTGCCATTGATCATCGGAACCATGGTATTTTATTATCAGTTGTTTTTGGTTGGAGGGTTGATGACCAAAGCAGCTCCTCAAATTGCCAGGGAATCCTGGCAGATCTGAGGCAAGGGAAATCTTGCGTATTTGCTTTTTTATACCAGTGGTTTCTTGCCAAAGTTGATCATGAATTAGTTTCGCTTCTTAACCATCGAGATTATGAGGCGAATTTTATTGCTATGCGGGATTTTGCTGTCCCTGAATTCAGGTTTTGCCCAAGAACCTGCACACAAAGGAAACTACGAGCTGGCTGCCCGTTTTTCTCCGGAGAAACTCAAAAAGATGATCTTCTCGACCAGTGTAGACCCCCACTGGATGAAAAAGTCCGACCGCTTTTGGTACGAATATGAGACCAGCGAAGGCAAAAACTGGTACGTGGTCGATCCGGTTCGCAGGACCAAAACTCCGATGTTTGATCGGGATAAATTGGCAGCAGAGATCACCAAGGCGGTCAAAGATCCATTTGACGGTCAGCATCTGAAATTGGACAACCTGAAGTTGCTTGCTGACGAAACCACCATCGAATTCAAGGTCAAAAGCACGGCAGATGTTCTGAAAAAAGACTGGGCCGAGATCAAGGCAAAAAACAAAAGCGCGAAGGATTCTCTGGAAAAGAAGGTTCACACCTTCCGTTTTAATCTGACTACCCAGCAGCTCACCGAGATCGAAACTGAAAAAGATCCTGAGCGTCTGGCCTGGGCCAACATAGCTCCGGATTCCTCCAAGGTGGTTTTTGTCAAAAACTTCAACCTCTATTGGATGGATAAGGCCAATTTCCTCAAGGCTGTGAAAGACGCCAAAGATTCCACGATCGTGGAAAACCAGCTGACCACTGACGGAGAAAAAGATTTTGCCTACGGCGGAGGAAATTTTGGCGATGACAATGAAGAGGTGGAAAAGAAAAAGAACGACCGCAAGCGGGCAGGGATTCTCTGGAGCGCTGACAGCAAGCAGTTTATCCTCACACGTACAGATCAGCGCAAGGTGAAAGATCTGTGGGTAATTCACAATACCCGCGATCCCCGTCCGACTTTGGAGACTTACAAATATGCCATGCCGGGGGAAAAAGAGCAGCCTCAGACCGAATTGCTGCACTATTCCTTTGACAGTCAGAAGATGAGTAAGCTACCGATTGCCACTTTCAAGGATCAGACAGTCAGCCTATGGTCTACCACGCCTGCCACCAATACCAGGGATGATGAATTCCGACCTACGCTATGGCTGGGAGATTTGGATGAGTTTTATTTTGCAATCACTTCCCGCGACCTGAAGCGGGTGGATGTGGTCCGATGGAATCTTGCGACCAACCAAAAGGAAGTCGTCATCGAGGAGCGCAGCAATACCTACATTGATTTTGAAAAGTTGGAAATCGTCGGAAACGAATTGATCTGGTGGTCAGAGCGAGACGGCTGGGGGCATTTTTACCTCTATGGAAAAGACGGTTCGCTTAAGCGTCAATTGACCTCTGGACCTTATCACACCGCCGGAGCTGCACGCGTGGATGCCAAAACCCGCAGACTGTTTTTCACTGCCAACGGCCGTGAGCAAGGCGAGGATCCTTACTACGAGCACATGTACAGCGTGAGCCTTGACGGTGGAGCAGTGACTTTGCTCAACAAAGGCGATTTCAATCACGAAATCAGCATCAACGACAATGCCTCCTTCTTCGTCAACAATTTCTCGAGAGTAAATACCGTCCCTGCTTCAGTGCTCTACGACCGCAACGGGGCCAAAGTGATGGACTTGGAGACGGCTGACCTGAGTCAGCTTTTTGCCGCAGGCTACAAATTCCCAGAGCCATTCAAGTTCAAGGCGGATGACGGGATTACCGATTTATATGGGGTGATGTATAAGCCTTTCGATTTCGACTCGACCAGAAAATACCCGATCATAGAGTATGTTTATCCGGGTCCTCAAACGGAAGCTGTGAACAAATCTTTTGGTCGTGGAATGGACCGCACGGATCGATTGGCTCAATTTGGTTTTGTGGTGGTGACCTTGGGTAACCGTGGAGGCCATCCTGCCCGATCCAAGTGGTATCACAACTATGGCTACGGCGATTTGAGAGATTATGGTTTGGCCGACAAAAAAGCTGCTGTGGAGCAATTGGCAGACCGACACTCATTTATCGACCGAAACAAAGTCGGGATCCATGGACATTCCGGGGGCGGATTTATGTCCACGGCGGCAATGCTGGTCTATCCGGATGTGTTCAAAGTGGCTGTTTCCTCCGCCGGAAATCACGAAAACAACATCTACAACCGTTGGTGGTCTGAGAAGCATCACGGGGTACAGGAGCGTATCCTGCCATCCGGCGATACCACATTTGTCTATCAGATCGAAAAGAACCCCGACCTTGCCAAAAACCTGAAAGGCCATCTGATGCTCAGCACCGGTGACGTGGATAACAACGTGCATCCAGCCGGCACCATCCGTATGGCAAACGCCCTGATCAAGGCAGGCAAGCGGTTTGAGTTTGTGATTTTACCAGGACAGCGGCATGGCTACGGGGATATGACCGAATATTTCTTCTGGAAAATGGGAGATTATTTCGTCGCGCACTTGCTAGGTGATCATACTCCTCCTCCGGTGGATATGGTGGAGATGCAGCGGGACAAGCCGAAGGATAAATGAAGAATTTAAA
>CAYONF010000139.1:0-6043 GCA_964405255.1 uncultured Limnohabitans sp.
GTGCAGACGTATTCCGATTCTGTGGATATGACTTTTACAGATATTTTTCCAGTATTCTGGGGATTGACTAAGCAGTCCGTTGGCTCAGATTTGATCGGAGAGTCAGATAAGGGGAAAAGTCAGCAGATTACCATTTTTGGGCGCTATGTCTTTCAAAAAGCAAGGGCTGAAATCTATTTTGAATTTGGGAAACGGGATCATGCCCTCAATTGGAGAGAGTTTATACTTAATCCTGAGCATGCGAGAGCATACATTCTGGGATTTAATAAGGTTTTTGATTTATCCGGGTCAAATTCCAAGATTTTAGTTCGTACTGAAATGACCCAGCAGCAGGAGTCTGTCAATCGATACATCCGTTATTTGGGGTTGGGTGGAGGAGGAACTTGGCACACAAACGGATCGGTTGGTGGATTTACAAATTACGACCAAGCCATTGGAGTAGGGCTTCCCACAGGCTCGAATGTTCAGACCCTTGAAATCAGTAAGTTGGAAGGATTGAATAAAGTGGGTTTTTTTTTCGAGCGCTTGGCCTACAATAATGATTATTATTATAAGGTTCAGTTTCAGAACACCGAACGTAAACCCTGGGTTGATCTTTCCCTTGGATTCCTATACGACAAGCAATTCAACAACCTTTTGCTCAGTTCAAAGCTCCAGTTGATTCATGCCCGCAACTATCAATGGCAGCTCGATCCGGCCAGTACTCCGGAATTCCCAAAAGGGAAGAACCTGACCAGCGTAATGGCTCAGGTCAGTGCGATTTATTTTTGGAATAAAAACTAGTTTGCATTTCGCTAGAGTTCAATAATTTAAAATCTTCTATGCCTTATTTATTTACCTCAGAGTCAGTGTCTGAGGGTCATCCTGACAAAATCGCTGACCAAATCTCCGACGCATTGATCGATAATTTTTTGGCCTTCGATCCCAATTCCAAAGTAGCTTGTGAAACACTCGTCACCACCGGACAGGTCGTACTGGCGGGTGAGGTGAAATCAGACATCTACCTGGACGTGCAGAAAATCGCCCGCGATGTGATCAACCGGATCGGCTACACCAAAAGCGAATACATGTTTGAAGGCAATTCCTGCGGGGTGCTTTCGGCGATCCACGAGCAGTCTGCGGATATCAATCAAGGGGTAGAGCGTAAGAATCCTGAAGACCAAGGCGCAGGTGATCAGGGAATGATGTTTGGTTATGCGACCAACGAAACCGAAAACTACATGCCGCTTGCCTTGGATCTGTCCCACATGATCCTCCGCGAACTGGCCGCTTTGAGAAGAGAAAATAAGGACATCACCTACCTCCGTCCGGACTCCAAGTCTCAGGTGACGATCGAGTACAGCGACGACAATGTGCCGCAGCGAATCGACGCTATTGTGGTTTCTACCCAGCACGACGACTTCGATGCTGAAGAAGCCATGCTTGCCAAAATCAAGTCCGACATCATCAACATTCTGATCCCACGAGTGAAGGCCAAGCTGAAGCCGGAGCTTCAGAAGTTGTTCACCGATCAGATTTCCTATCACATCAACCCAACCGGCAAATTCGTAATTGGTGGCCCTCACGGAGATACCGGTCTGACCGGAAGAAAAATCATTGTGGATACTTACGGAGGCAAAGGTGCTCACGGTGGTGGTGCTTTCTCAGGCAAAGATCCTTCGAAAGTAGACCGCTCTGCTGCCTATGCTACCCGTCACATTGCCAAAAACATGGTGGCTGCTGGAGTTGCTGACGAAATTCTCGTACAGGTATCTTATGCGATCGGCGTGGCCAAGCCAATGGGAATCTACATCAATACCTACGGCACTGGCAAAGTAGGTCTTAGCGACGGAGAAATCGCCAAGAAAGTAGAAGCAATCTTTGACATGCGTCCCTATGCCATTGAGCAGCGACTAAAACTCAGAAACCCAATCTATGAGGAAACTGCAGCCTATGGCCACATGGGAAGAACCAACGAAGTGGTGAAAAAGACCTTCTATTCTCCGTATCGCGAGGCAACGGTGAAGGAAGTGGAACTCTTCACCTGGGAAAAGCTGGACTTCGTGGATAAAATTAAATCGGCTTTTTTTCACTAACCAATTAACTATTAACTTATCATCACATGTCAGAAATTAAATCTGAAAAATTCATTCAATACAAAGTAAAAGACATCTCACTGGCCGAGTGGGGGAGAAAAGAGATCAGACTGGCAGAGGCAGAAATGCCGGGTTTGATGGCCTTGAGATCGGAATTCGGTCCTTCACAGCCTTTGAAGGGTGCGCGGATTGCAGGCTGTCTTCACATGACTATCCAGACCGCCGTATTGATCGAGACCCTGGTGGCTTTGGGCGCTGAGGTGACTTGGTCCTCCTGCAATATTTTCTCGACGCAGGATCATGCTGCGGCCGCGATTGCAGCTGCAGGGATTCAGGTTTATGCGTGGAAGGGCCAGACCGCAGAGGAGTTTGACTGGTGTATTGAGCAAACCTTGTTTTTCGGCGAAGGAAGACAGCCGTTGAACATGATTTTGGACGATGGCGGAGACCTGACCAACATGGTACTGGACCAATACCCTGAGCTGGTATCCGGAATCAGAGGTCTGTCTGAAGAGACGACCACAGGGGTTCACAGATTGTATGAGCGCATGAAAAACGGTACACTTCCCATGCCTGCGATCAACGTGAATGATTCGGTGACGAAGTCAAAATTTGACAACAAGTACGGCTGTAAGGAATCTTTGGTGGATGCGATCCGTCGTGCTACTGACGTCATGATGGCAGGTAAAGTAGCTGTAGTGGCAGGATATGGTGATGTAGGAAAAGGATCTGCTGCCTCACTAAGAGGAGCGGGTGCGAGAGTTATCGTAACTGAAATTGATCCAATCTGTGCGCTTCAGGCGGCTATGGATGGCTTTGCTGTCAAAAAGATGGTGGATGCGGTGAAAGAAGCGGACATTGTGGTGACTGCTACCGGAAACAAAGACATCATCACGGGTGAGCATTTCAAGTCCATGAAAGACAAAGCCATCGTGTGTAACATCGGTCACTTCGACAATGAAATCGACATGGCTTGGCTGAACAAGAACTACGGTCACACCAAAAATGTGATCAAGCCTCAGGTAGACCTTTACGAAGTCGACGGAAAAGAAATCATTGTGCTGGCCGAAGGCCGACTGGTAAACTTGGGATGCGCGACCGGTCACCCGTCTTTCGTGATGTCCAACTCATTTACCAATCAGACATTGGCACAGCTGGAGCTCTGGAAAAACTATGAAAGCTACCAGCCGGGTGTGTATGTACTGCCTAAGCACTTGGATGAGAAAGTGGCTTCACTACACCTTGCCAAGCTGGGAGTGGAGTTGGATACCCTGTCCAAAGACCAGGCTGAGTACATCGGCGTGGAGGTTCAGGGACCATTCAAGCCGGAGTATTACAGGTATTGATTATTTCTTTGAAAAAAGCATTCCCGCCCAAGGAATGCTTTTTTACTTATAATTTAAATTGATCGTAACACCTAATTAATTATGATACTTGAATACCAATTCCTTCTCCAAAATGTCAGTTAAGTCATTGTTCGAAATCTCAGATTAAAACCCGGCTTTTTTCAAAAAAAACTTCTGAGTAAAAAATCTCGTACCCTAAAAAATGCAGTTCAAGTGCCTATAAACCACTTTAAAATGGAAATTGACTGCTTTTTGTATATTTCAAGGAAGGGCTTGATAAATTATTTAATCGTTAAAAACTAGGTATAATTATTGCAGAACGGTAAATTTGTAACCGTTCTCAGGCTTTTTAAACCAATCAGTGATGTATTTTCTTTTAGCTACCCTGACCTCTTTCGCCGTTGGATTTTTGGTCACTCCGATCGTAATCTCGGTTCTCCGCAAAGCAAATATCGGCGATATCCCTGGAGGACGTAAAATCCACAAGAAATTCACCCCATCCATGGGTGGGATTGGTTTTGTTGTGGCAACTTTCGTAGCCTTAGGCATTTGGGGTTGGCAGTTTCCACTTCCTGATATCCGCTACCTACTGGGTGCTATCGCTCTGATGTTTATAGTGGGTTTACGGGATGATATGGTCGAACTTAAAGCCAAGCATAAGCTTTTGGGGCAGTTTGTAGCGGTATTGCTGGTCGTGGTAGCAGGGGATATTCGGATTAAGGAATTCCATGGATTTCTCGGAGTCGATGAATTGCCACTTTTGGTTTCCTATGGATTCAGTTCCTTTGTGCTGCTTGCCCTGACCAATGCCTTTAACCTGATCGACGGTTTGGACGGCTTGGCCGGAACCATCGGCAGCCTTTCGCTCAGCCTTTTGGGAATTTGGTTTTACATTCAGGGATTGGATAGCCTTGCTGTGTTGAGCTTTACCCTCCTGGGAGGAGTACTGGCCTTTATGGTGTTCAACTGGAATCCGGCCAAAATCTTTATGGGTGACACCGGTTCCCTGACTTTGGGATTTGCCTTGGGCAGTTTGGTGATTGCCTTTATGGAATACAACGCAGCTTTGCCGCAAGGTGCATTTCTGAGGCTGGAACCATCCTTCACCGCAGGAATTGTCTTGATGATCTATCCCCTCTATGACATGGCGCGAGTATTTACCCGAAGAATTTCTCAGGGTAAGCATCCCATGACTGCGGATAAAAGCCACATTCATCATTTTATGATGCGAATGGGCCTGAAGCACAATGAGGTAGCCCTGATCCTGGGATTGGTTCAGTTGAGTTTGATTTTGATGGTTTTTTTCTTGGGTGATTTTTCAGACAATTTGATCTTGCCCGTCCTCTCGGCCGTGGTTCTTTTCATGGGGTTCCAATTGGACAAAGTCACAGTAAAATTTGTCAAGAAGAATGCACTAAAATCTCCTAAGATATTGGAAATAAGGCATCTGTCCCTCTCTCAAAAAGTCAAGATCAAACTGGACAAACAAATCGTAGAGTCAGGAAAAATGAATCTCAATTAATCCATTTCCCATTAATTCAGTCAAAAAAGCCCATTTTGGGCTTTTTTTATTTTGGGGCTTACTGATTTTTGGTTGGCTTTTTGTAGATTGTAAGCGGACTTAACACCTTAACACTCCGATTCCAATGTCCTTTTTAGTACCCCTTTCATTTCCTGTATTTGATGGAAATGAGAGTATGTACGTACAGCAAGCAATAAATACTGGTCAATTGGCGACCAGTGGTTCTTTTATCACCAAATTTGAAAATAAGTTTTCCCGCAAAATCAGGACTCATCAGGCGGTAGCACTTAATTCCGGTACCTCAGCCTTGCATTTGGCCTTGATTCTGCTTGGAGTGGGTTCCGGAGATGAGGTCATCTGCCAGTCATTTACATTTTGCGCTTCTGCCAATCCCATCGTGTATTTGGGAGCCAAGCCGGTTTTTGTTGACAGTGAGGAGGATACTTGGAACATTTCTCCCGAACTGTTGGAAGATGCGATTTTGAGCAGGTTGGCTCAGGGGAAAAAACCCAAAGCCATTATTGTGGTCCATCTTTTTGGGATGCCAGCCAAAATGAAGGAGATCATGGAAATATCCTCCAAGTATGGGATTCCGGTCTTGGAAGATGCTGCAGAGGCAGTAGGGAGTACCTATGAAGGAAAAACCTGTGGTACCTTCGGGAAAGTGGGCATTTACTCGTTTAACGGCAACAAAATAATCACCACCGGAGGCGGTGGGGCTTTGATCTCAGACGATTCGACCCTGATCGAGCGTGCAAAATACCTGTCTACCCAAGCCAGGGAAGATCTGCCTTTTTACCAGCATTTGGAGATAGGATTCAACTACCGAATGAACAACATGGCCGCGGCGGTCGGTGTGGCACAGCTGGAGCGTTTGGAAGGTTGGGTGGCCAAACGACGATTGATCAACGAGCGCTATAGAATCTTATTTGAAGATTTCCCGGGAATCAGTTTCCAGCCCGAATCACTGGAGTCCCGTTCTAATTTTTGGTTGAGTACCATTCTGATTGACGAAAAGCAAACCGGGTTTACCAATGACCGCTTACGGATTTTGCTCTTCAAAAATGGGATTGAATCCCGCTTTCTCTGGAAACCCCTGC
>CAYONF010000140.1:0-5943 GCA_964405255.1 uncultured Limnohabitans sp.
CTGATCGGTCCTTTTCGAGGAGGACGGGCCGATGGAGTCACAGGCGTCAATGGCAGTGACAAAACCTATTATTTTGCCTCGACCGGCGGCGGTATTTGGAAAACCACGAATGCCGGACAAACTTGGAAATCTGTCTCCGATGGCTTTTTTGGAGGCTCCATGGGAGCTGTAGCAGTAGCCGAAAGCGACACCTCCGTTGTCTATGCCGGAGGTGGAGAAAAAACCGTTCGGGGCAATGTGTCCTTCGGTTATGGTATTTGGAAAAGCTCGGATGCAGGAAAGACCTGGGCTCGGGCTGGTCTTGATAAAAGCCGCTTCGTTTCCCGTCTGCGTATTCACCCAAGCAATCCAAACGTAGTCTATGCTGCAGTATTGGGAGATATTTTCAAGCCTGATGCGACTCGAGGAGTGTATAAGACCACCGATGGTGGTGCAACTTGGGAGAAAGTTCTTTTTTTCAATGATGTCTCCGGGGCAGTGGATTTGATTTTGGATCCAAACAATCCTGAAGTGCTTTATGCGACTACTTGGGAATTGAAGCGTACTCCGTACAGTCTGGAAAGTGGCGGACCGGGTTCAAAAATGTTCAAGTCTACGGATGGGGGCAAAACCTGGGATGAACTTTCTGCCAAGGAATCTTTTCCGAAGGGTCTGCTTGGGATAATGGGCATTACGGTGTCACCAAAGAACTCCAACCGACTTTACGCCATCATCGAGAATGATAACGGTGGAGTATTCACCTCCAAAGATGCCGGTGAAACTTGGGAGCGCGTGAATGAAGACCGAAACCTACGTCAGCGGGCTTGGTACTATTCCCGAATCTATGCCGACACCCAAGATGAAGAGACGCTCTATGTGCTCAATGTGGATTACCACAAGTCTACTGATGGAGGCAAGACCTTCAAAAATTTCGAAGCTCCACACGGAGATCATCATGACCTATGGATCGATCCTGCAAACAATCAGCGAATGATCATTGCCGATGATGGTGGAGCGCAAGTTTCAGAAGATGGCGGTGCGACTTGGTCTACTATGATGAATCAGCCCACTTCACAGTTTTACCGGGTGACTACCGATAACAGTTTCCCTTACCGAATTTACGGTGCTCAGCAGGATAATTCTACCGTTCGTATCCGTCACCGAAATGATGGAGGGGCAATCACCGAAGCCGATTGGGAACCGACTGCTGGTGGGGAATCAGGCTGGATTGCTCCGGATCCTTTGGATAATGATATCGTCTATGGCGGATCCTATGGAGGTCTGTTGACCAGAGAGAATCATAGAAATGGTACTTCCCGCACGGTCAACGTATGGCCTGACAACCCAATGGGTCATGGTGCCGAGGGCATGAAGTACCGATTCCAATGGAACTTCCCGATTTTCTTTTCACCTCATAATCCAAAGCTGCTTTACACCACCAGTAATCAGTTTCACCGCTCGACCAATGAAGGCCAAAGCTGGGAGGTCTTTTCTCCTGACTTGACCCGAAATGACAAGAGCAAACTCGGTCCATCAGGTGGTCCGATTACCAAGGACAATACCTCAGTAGAATACTACGCGACCATCTTTACTGCGGCTGAGTCACCTTTGAAGCTAGGCGTGATTTGGGCGGGTTCGGATGACGGATTAGTGCATGTGACTACGGATAATGGAAAAACCTGGCAAAACGTAACTCCGAAAGATATGCCCGAGTGGCTTCAGATCAACTCCATAGAGGCGAGTCCATTTGATCCGGCTGAGGCGTATTTCGCAGCGACCGGCTACAAGAGTGGCAACTTTGCACCTTACCTCTATAAGACTAAGGATTATGGAAAAACCTGGACCAAGATCGTGTCAGGCATCGATGAGGAGCATTTTACCCGAGTGGTAAGAGCTGATCCTGTGAAAAAAGGGATGCTCTATGCGGGTACAGAAACTGGCATGTATTACTCCAAGGATGACGGCGCTAGCTGGCATTCGCTACAATTGAATCTGCCGATCGTGCCAATTACGGATTTGACTATCAAGGAAAATAACCTGATCGCTGCTACCCAAGGAAGATCTTTCTGGATCATTGATGACCTGACGGTGCTGCATCAGGCGGAGCCGGGAATTGCAAGTAAGTCTTTCCATTTGTATAAGCCCCAGGATTCTTACCGAATCGATGGTGTGAAGCGAAGCAGCCTGACCAACGGTTCTAACCGTCCTGGCGGGGTATTGGTGTATTATTTCCTAAAGGAAAAGCCGAAGGATGAATTGAAGATCGAATTCTTTGATGAAAAAAATCAGCGTATCCGCTGGTTCTCCACCAAGGGTGTTAATGGAGATACCCTAAAAGTCAAAGAAGGCGCGGGCGAATTCAACTGGAACCTGAGAGCAGAAAATGCCGAAGGTTTTGATGGACTGATCATGTGGGCTGCCAACCTACGTGGCCCTAAAGTGGTCCCGGGAACATACAAAGTGAAAATGACTGTGGATGGACAAGCACAAGAGCAAAGCTTCAAGGTATTAGCAGATCCACGTTACGAATCTTCAAAGGAAGATTTGGTAGCGCAGTACAATTATTTAATGGCTATCCGAGAAAAGATCACAGAAACTCACCAAGCAATCAAACTGATCAGAGCTTATCGATCAGAGTTGGATTTGCTTTCCTCCAAGCCTGAAAATCTGGATGCCATTAAAGCTGAAATGCAGGAAATTGAAGAGACCCTCTATCAGACCAAAAACCGAAGTGGTCAGGATCCGCTCAACTATCCGATCCGACTAAACAACAAACTCGCTCATTTGAGCAGTGTGGTTGGAAATGGAGATTACAAGCCAACAGATCAGTCTGAGGCAGTGAGAAAAGAACTGACCGAGCAAATTGATGCGCAGCTTGCCCGATTCCGAAAACTGGAACGGGAGCAGATTTCCCGATTGCTCAATATCGAGGAAATGAAAACCAAGTTGGAAATCAAAAAGTAATGCAATAGGCCTTCAGATCACTCTGGAGGCCTTTTTTTCACCTTAGAGGTTTTCAATTCCTCGAAGGTCTAATTATTTGGATCTTCTTTTTTTACTAAAACACCCTAAACCCCCTAATCTGCTCCAAAAACATCCCTGCACTGGATGGGGAAAGAATTAGGATAAATGCAATCCCAAAGATCGCTCCGTAAAGATGGGCATCGTGGTTGATGCCATCACTGTCCTGCTTGCCTTTGACATAGGAATAGATCAAAAACAAGCCTCCAAGGATAAACCCGGGAAGACAGATAATCCCAAACAGGCAAATGTCGGACAGGGGCATAATCACGATACTCGCAAATACCGTCGCTGATGTCCCTCCTGAGGCGCCTAAGGCTCGGTAATAGCTGGATTCTTGGTATTTGAGGTAAGTGGGAATGTCTGAAATGACGATCCCCAAAAGGTAGAAAGCCACAAAAAGGAATCCGCCCAAGCCCTGACCAAACTGATACCTGAGAAACATCTCCACCACTCCCCCAAAGAAGTAGAAGGTAAACATGTTGAACAGCAGGTGGATGTAGTCCTTGTGGATGAATCCGGAAAGTATAAACCGATCCCACTGGTTTCGGTTTTTGATCCGATAGGGGATAAACATCCACCGCTCGAGCAGTTCGGGCCGGTTGAACCCGAGGATGCTGGTAATCGCCGTGATCCCAATGATCGCGGTGGTCAAGGTCAATTCCATGGCTTATTTCTCCCGGTGAATCAGGTCTTGGGTGATGGCGTAAAGGGCCTGATAGTATTCCTCGTTTTTGAAATGCAGGCCTTCAAATTGGCTGAAACCTGCTTCAAAGTAGGATTGCATCTTGGCTTCGGTCAGACCGCGAATGCCGAGTTTTTCATAGATCGCTTTCACGGCGTTTACCTTTTCGACTTTGTCAAATTCCTTCAGCGAAAGCCAATGATTCAATGCTGCCAAATCTTCCCCTTGTGCCAGTTCCAAGGCTTTGATCAAAAGAAAGGTCTTCTTATTGGATATGATATCTCCGCCTACCTGCTTGCCAAACTTGGCCTGATCGGCATAGACATCGAGTAGGTCATCTTTGAGCTGAAAACCTACGCCGATATTCACGCCAAACTCATACAGTTTCTGCGCATCTTCCTTTTCAGCCCCAGCCAAAACCGCCCCAAGCTGAAGTGCAAAGCCCAGCAAAACGGCTGTTTTGAGACGGATCATATTGAGGTATTCGTCTTCGTGGACGGTCTCGTAGGCTTCGAAGTTCATGTCAAACTGCTGTCCTTCGCAGACTTCCGCCGCTGTTTTATTGAACAGTCGAATCACCTCAGTTAGCAACTTTGGGTCTGTACCCAAGAGCAAATCATATGCCCTCACGAGCATCACGTCTCCGGAAAGAATGGCAATGTTGGCATTCCACTTTTCATGGACAGTGGCCTTTCCTCTTCGCAGTGGAGCATTGTCCATGATATCGTCGTGCATCAGGGTGAAGTTGTGAAAGACCTCCACCGCAGCGGCCTGAGATAGGATTTCCTCCGGATTTTTTCCATAAATCCCATACGCCAAGAGTGAAAGCAGCGGACGGATCCGCTTGCCTCCCAGGCTCATGATGTAGGTGATCGGTTCGTAAAGTTCGGTGGGTGATTCTCCGAAAGAGTGGGTGCTGATGTGCTGTTCCAGCTTAGTTAAAAGCGCGTGTGCGAGACTTTTTTCTGTCATTATCTGCAAATTCCAAATCGATGGTTCGACGGTCGATATCCGTATTAACTACACGGACCACGACTTTGTCACCCAAAGTGATCATTTTTTTACTTCTCGTCCCAATCAGACGCATGTTTCTTTCGTCAAATTCGTAGTAATCGTCATCCATATCCTGGACCCGGATCATGCCCTCACACTTGGTTTCGGTGATTTCCACGAATACTCCCCACTCGGTCACACCGCTGACGATGCCTTCGTAATCCTTCTGCTCGGCAAGGGACATGTACTCGACCTGCTTGTATTTGATGGAGGCACGCTCGGCATCTGCAGCTCGCTTTTCCCGCTCGGAGGAATGCACGCACTTCTGCTCCCAAGGCTCCGCATCCGGAGATTTTCCTCCCTCCAGGTAATGCTCAAGCAATCGGTGCACCATCATATCCGGGTATCGGCGGATAGGAGAGGTGAAGTGGGTGTAATGTGGGAAAGCCAAACCAAAGTGCCCTTTGGGTTCGGTGGTGTACTTGGCTTTGGCCATACTGCGGATTGCGAGTTGCTCGAGGACGTTCTGCTCGGGTTTACCCTGAATCTCGTCCATGAGTTTGTTGAGCGCGGCAGAGATTTTCTGCACATTGGTCACATCCATCTGATGGCCAAAGCGCTTCGCAAAGCCGGAGAAAGTCTCCAAGCGATCCAAATCCGGACTGTCGTGGGTTCGGTACACAAAGGTGTCTGCTCCCTGATTTTTCCGATAAATAAACTCGGCCACGTACTTATTGGCCAAAAGCATAAACTCCTCGATGAGTTTGTGGATGTCTTTTCGCTCCTTGACAAAAAGCCCAAGCGGTGTTCCTTTTTCATCCAGCTTAAACTTTACCTCGACGGTCTCAAAGTTGACCGCACCTTTGTCAAATCGCTGCTTTCGGATTTTCTTGGCCAGTTCATTGAGCAAAGTCAACTCCTGGAAATAGTCCCCTGATTGGGTATCAATGCATTCCTGCGCCTCCTCGTAAGCATATCGCCGATTGGAGTGGATGATGGTTCTACCAATCCAGTGATTGACCACTTTGGCTGACTTGTCCATTTCAAAGACACAGGCAAATGTCAACTTGTCCTCGTTGGGACGAAGTGAGCAAAGCCCGTTACTGAGTCGCTCAGGAAGCATGGGGATCGTGCGATCCACCAGGTAAACCGAGGTGGCCCGGTTGTAGGCTTCTTTTTCCAAAGCCGTTTTTTGCTTCACGTAGTGGGTCACATCGGCGATATGCACCCCGATTTCCAGGTTGCCGTTTTCGAGTTCCCGATAG
>CAYONF010000141.1:0-5638 GCA_964405255.1 uncultured Limnohabitans sp.
GATCTGCTTTTGACTTACTTTCTGAGGGATCAATCGAAAAAAAGCATCTCTAAAACTCATCAGCAGAGGGTTCTCCAGTTGGGCTAGTTGACCGAGTCGCCAGGAATCAGTCACAATCTTTCGGGTACGGGAAAGCCTCCTTTTTTCAAAGGCTAAAAAAGCCTCAGCCGGATTTGGATTTTTCTCCAGACAACTGGCCAAAATCGCCGCATCCTCAATCGCCATACATGCCCCCTGCCCCATATTGGGCGTAGTGGCATGGGCTGCATCCCCGATCAAGACCAGATTTCCGAAGGCAAAGCGAGACAAAGGTTCGAGATCGATGATGTCATTCCAGATGATCTGCTCGGGCTTGGTGCCTGCCAATACTTGGGGAATAGGGAAATGGAAATCCTTAAAATTCCTTTCCAAATCTGCTTTGGTGTAATTTTTCAGGTCTGAATTGAGTTGGGAAGCATTGATACAGGCATACCAATACACCTGATTTTTTGCCAATGGCGTGACTCCAAACCTCCCCTTTTTACCCCAGGTTTCGGAGGTTTCGAGGATGTTCAAGTCGGAATTGTCCATGATGCCTCTCCAGCAGGTATAGCCAGAATAGCGGATTTTTTGAGTTGGGAGCAATTTTTTTCGGGTTGCAGAGTGGATTCCTTCTGCCACAATCAAGTATTTCGCGAAGATTTGATCACCATCCTCAAAACGAATCCCATAGCCATTCGAATCTTGGGTAAAATCCACCGATCGCTTTCCGGTCAGGACATTTTCAGAATCAAGTTGAGCCAATAAAACCCGATGCAATTCAGCCCGGTGAATCGTAAAGTTGCTGATGCCAAAGCGGGAGTTGGCTGGGTCGGTATCCGTCCGGCTGATGAGTTTTCCCTTTTGGTCATAGATAGAAAAGGCCTTCAATTCGCTTCCTTCTCGAATTACCAGATCCGCAACGCCGATTTTGCGAAGCGCCATCATCGCATTTGCTGCCAAAGCCAAGCCTGCTCCTACTGCCCTTATCTCAGAAGCTGCTTCAATGACCAAAGCTTCAATTCCGATTTTCTTCAAGGCAATGGCAGTGGTCAATCCGGCTATTCCACCTCCCAGGATGATAAATGAATGGGTCCTCATTGGGTTGATTTTAGGGTTTAGGAAAAAAATCAAAGTTTCCGATGCATGACATAGACATTGGTCAACCCAAAAACTGGATGATCAAAAGCATCGGGAATTTCCCCGACGACTCGAAAACCCAATTTTTTCCAAAGATTGACTGCTACAGTGTTGGTCTTGACCACGTAATTGAATTGCATGGCACTGAATCCAAGCCGCTTGGCTTCCTCGTAAGAAAACTCAGCCATCGCCTTCCCGATTCCTTTGCCACCTGATTTTGGGCTTACCATGTACCCTGCATTGACCACATGTGATCCACGATCGGGTTGATTGTCCTTGAGGTAAAAAGTCCCGACGATTTCCCCTTCCAATTCAGCTACATAAATATGTTTGTCATCAGCCAGCCAATAGTCCATCATCTTTTTTTCGCTGGAATCCGGAGAAAAAACGTAGGTGGTTCCCTCACGGATGACAGGTTCCAGCACTTTCCAGATTCCGGAATAGTCCTTCGGCATGGCTTTTCTCAGGCTTAGGCTTTTCAAGTCGTTTCAGTTAAAAGAACTGATAAAACTAGCTTTTTTTAGATTCCCAACACCTTCCATTCTGGCACATAATTTCCTCACAATTCTTATATTAAGCTGTATTTCAATTCCTTTTCCTAGGAGATTGAAACTGACAAACCCAAGCAACCCAGCCTTATGAATCTTCGCCCAATACCTTTGGTCCTCTGGTCTCTGATTTTTTCGTTTTTATTCAGTTGTAAACCCAAAGAATCCACCGAGGAAGATTCCTCTGCACAACCGACCCTTCTCACCCTTGTTCAAAACGAGGAAGAAGGCACCATCTCGGTTTTGAGACAAGGAGAGACAGATCCGATTCTTGTCCAACATGCCAAAGAAGATTTCAGACCCTACATCCATCCTATTCAAGCGCCTGATGGGAAAGGCATTCTGACCGAATATAGTCCCGGTCATCACAAGCATCAAACTGGTCTGTATTGGGGACTGACCCGTGTCAACGGGCGCGATTATTTCCATCATCCCGAGGGAGACTATTGGAAAAAAGTGGCGCTGAACATCGTGGAAGAAAAAGGAGAGCTAGTCAAGTGGCAGACCATTTATCAGTTGTTGGATTCACTGGGAAATCCGGTCTTGGAAGAAACCCAAAACTGGACACTAAGCGAAGTAAACGGAGAATATTCCTTGGATTTGGAGTGGAAAGGAGAAGCCAAAACCCAAGTGACCATCGGCCAGTACGACTATGGAAGCCTTTTCCTCCGCATGCCCTGGAAAGAAGGAATCGACGGGGAAATCGTCAACGCAGCACGTCAGAAAAATGCACAGGCAGAAGGCCAACCCTCCATGTGGATCAATGTGGGCATGACCGTAGAAGGCCGTGAAGACCGGGCGAATGTGGCGATTTTTGACCATCCCGAAAACCGGGGCTATCCCAATAAATGGCGGGTGGACGGACAATTGGGATTGGGTCCAGCCTTCACGCGGGACGGGGATTGGGTGATCGAGCAGGGAAAAACCGAAACCCTCAAACTTCGCCTTCTGGTCTATACCGGTGAATTCAATGACCTGACGATGAACGAGTCATGGGGAAAATTCTCAGGTCGGGAAGGCATGTACAACACCACCGAACTCTGGGGATTGGCTCAGGAAGAGGGCAGAAACGCAAAATTTCTAACCGCTCAGGAGGCCGTAGATGCCATGACCATCAAACCCGGATACAAGGTGAATGTCTGGGCTTCCGAGCCGATGATGACTCAGCCCATGGCTTTTTGCTGGGATGACCGGGGCCGACTTTGGATCGCAGAAAACAAGGACTACGAATCCCGCGGCTACGGCTTTTCCAATTCCGGTGAGAGTCGGATCCTGATTTTGGAAGACACAGACCAAGATGGAAAAGCGGATAAACAAACTGTTTTCATGGAGGGATTAGCTTTCCCGGCAGCCCTTGCGGTGGGATTTGATGGAGTCTTTATTGGTGCTCCGCCCAATTTGATTTTTGTCCCTGACAAAAACGGAGACGACAAAGCCGATATGGACAACATCGAAATCCTCCTCACCGGCTGGGGAATCCGGGATCGCCACGAGACACTCAACAGCTTGCATTGGGGACCTGACGGTTGGCTGTATGGCTTGCAGGGTTTTGCTACTCCTTCCAAAATCCGCAAACCCAAAGGTGAGGAAGCCTCCAAACTTTACTATCACAAAGATGAATTTCCGGAGGATCTGCTGGAAAAAGACGGAATAGACATCAACGGCGGGGTGTGGCGCTACCATCCCGTCAAGGACCGATTTGAAGTAGTGGCGCATGGATTTAGCAATCCTTGGGGAATAGACTACGATGCCAAGGGCCAACTCTTCATGAGTGCCTGTGTTATTCCCCACCTGTGGCATGTGATTCCGGGAGGAATCTACCACCGTCAGGGCGGGCAGCATTTCAATCCCTACGTCTACGAAGACATCAAGACCATCGCCAATCACAGCCACCGTTCGGCACATGGTGGCGCCAGAATCTACCAGTCTGACGCTTTTCCGGAGGAGGAAAAAGGCCGGATATTCATGGCCAATATCCACGAGCACGGGGTCCTATCGGATATTTTGGTTCCCAAAGGCTCGGGATTTGAAGGAAAGCACGGGGATGAATTCATGATGGCCAACAATGCCCAATGGGTGGGTTTCAGCATGGAAATCGGTCCCGATGGAGGTCTTTACGCCTTGGATTGGCACGATGCGGATATCTGCGGAAAGGAAGTTTTGAATGAAGAAACGGGCAGAATTTTCAGGATTATGCCCGAAAAATCACTTGCTCAAAACTTCCCCGGCAGATACACTGACCTAAACAAAATGACCGACGCCCAATTGGTCGCACTCCAAACCAACCCTTCTGACTGGCATGCCCGAAGAGCTCGGGGAATTCTTCACAAACGTGCCGTAAACAAAAAACTTCAGCCCGGAACACATGCCGCTCTGAAGGCGATTTTTACAAAGGACAAAAACCCGGATTGGAGACTGAGAGCCATGTGGGCACTTCATCAGACCGGTGGATTTACTGAAAAAGAATTGGTCAATTCCTTATCTGACAAAGAGCCATACATTCGGGCTTGGTCCATTCAGTTGCTCTGTGAGGATATGAAACCCTCAGCCGAAGCCTTGGCCAAATTCAATTCGATGGCAAAGTCAGACCCTTCCCCGGTGGTCCGGCTCTACCTGACTGCCGCATTGCAGCGAGTTCCCGACTCTGAAAAGTGGATGATCGCCAGTAGCCTGATTCAGCATTCGGAGGATGAAAAAGACCATAACCTGCCGAAAATGCTTTGGTACGGGATCGAACCGCTGTTTGCAGGAAATGTGGACAAATTCCTGGAATTGGCACCTTCCTCGAAGCTTTCTTTTGTCACTCAAAATATGGCACGGAGGGCTGTGGACGGAAATCAGCTTGAAAAACTTGTGGCCTTGATCGGTAAAAACGGCCCAAATACCGAGTTGCTGATGTCCGGTATGCTCAGCGGAATGGAAGGCCGAACAGATCTGAAAACTCCTTCCAATTGGAAAACAGTGGCAGATAAACTCCAAAAATCCGGTGGAAAGAAGCATACACTTTCGTTGGAGATTTCGAGTCTGTTTGGAGATACCGAAGCTACCCAACGTGCTTTTGCAACCCTGAAAAACAAAAGCTTGCCGATCGATCAGCGCAAGAAAGCCTTGCAAACTCTTACAGCCCAGCAACAAAAAGCACTTTTGAATGAAATCCCCGCTTTGATGCAGGAACCTGCTCTTAGAAAAGAGGCCATACGGTCCATTGCAGCTTTTGACAGTGAACCTATGGGGAAATTGCTTTTGGAAAGCTATCCGAAATTTTCCCCTGAAGAAAAACTCGAGGCCATGCAGACGCTTTCTTCCCGTGCCCGATATGGAAACATGCTGACTCATGAAATCAAGACCAAGAAAATAGCCAAATCGGAGGTCCCAGCCAGTGTAGCCCGGCAACTGCTTCGGGTAGTGGGAAGTGGATTTATTGAGGTATGGGGTCCCATCGAGTCTGTCCCCAAAGACAAAGCCGCTTACGACAAGTATCGGGCGATGCTCACTCCTACCGCACTCAATTCGGTTGATCTGAAGTCAGGCAAAACGGTTTTTGCCAAATCCTGTGGAAGCTGCCACAAAATGTACGGCGAGGGCGGTATCATTGGTCCAGACCTGACCGGGTCCAATCGAACTGATCCGGAATACATCCTGATGAATGTACTCGAACCCGGTGCCGAAATCCAGGACGATTACAAAATGGTAGTAGTCAACACCCGGGATGGAAGGACCTATTCCGGAAATATCATCGCGGAAAACGAACGCCAACTTACTTTGCGGATTGTGGGTCAGGATCAGTTGATCATCAACAAGTCCGGCATTCTTTCCAGAGAAGTCACCGACGTATCCATGATGCCTTCCGGACTGTTTGAAAACCTGACCCAAACCGAGATTGTGAACTTGATCGGCTACCTGAAGACCAATAAGCGGGTGGAGTGAATTAG
>CAYONF010000142.1:0-5615 GCA_964405255.1 uncultured Limnohabitans sp.
GAGTAGGTCGCCGCCACATTATTCATTGCCCTGAGCTAACCCCTCAGGGCTTTTTTGGTTTTTAGACCCTGGTTTTTGAGGCTAGAAACTAGAAACAAAAAGGTATTGTCAATAGGCAAGTTTTTTTGTCTTCTCTTTCTATTTTGGAAGTTTGATTTCCGTTTTCAGATTCCAAATTGCCGAAAATGATGGCCGATATGTTTGTGATGAAAAATTTCCCATTCTTTATGGGTTAACAAACCAAAGCGGGGATGTAGAAATTTTGCTTCCGGACTTTTCTCGTAGGTTTCCTGATAGGCTAGTTTAGCTCTTTTTAATTCTTCTTTGGCCGTATTCAAATCTGGATATCTAAGGTCCAATAAGTCGGAGGGTAAACCCGGAGCCCGTACTCCTTCAGGAAATTCCATTTCAGTGTACAACAATGCCTGTTTTGCATTTAACTGCTTTTCATTGGGGGTGAAATCTGGGATTTTGACTCGGCCATAGGAAAGCTTAATCGTCAATATCAAATGCTCGACCATGTGTTGAGGCGTCATGATTCCAAATTTTGCTGGAGTGTCTTTCTCCAAAGACTCTAACCTGCTTTCAATTTTCTGTAGATCCATTCCACAATATAAGTAAACAAAAAAGCGCCTGATACTATCAGACGCCTTTTCCCATTTTACGAACTCTAGATTTTAGCTTCCGCACATCTCGCAGCCTTCCGGATTGTCCAGAGAACATGCGATGGCGTCTTGCTTTTGGGTTTTTGATGCTTCTGGCTCTGCAGCTTTTTCAACTTTGGTTTCAAGGGCTGTTTTGTCCAATGTAAACTTGATCGCTGAGGTTGCAGCTTGTGATCTGAGGTAGTACATACCTGTTTTGAGGCCTTTTTTCCAGGCATAGAAGTGCATGGAAGTCAGTTTTCCAAAGTTAGGATCCTGCATGAAGATATTCATACTTTGGGATTGACAGATGTATGCGCCTCGGTCTGCGGCCATGTCTATGATGACTTTTTGAGATATCTCCCATACTGTTTTATAAATGTCCTTAATGTTTTGAGGGATTCCAGGAACATTTTGAACAGATCCATTGGTGGAGATAAGTCTGTTTCTCATGGTGTCATTCCACAAGCCCAAATTGATCAAGTCTTTCATCAAATGCTTATTCACCATAATGAATTCACCTGAGAGGGTCCTTCTTGTGTAGAGATTTGAGGTGTAAGGTTCGAAGCATTCGTTGTTTCCTAGAATTTGGGATGTAGATGCTGTTGGCATTGGAGCTACCAGCAATGAATTCCTCATTCCATACTTCTTCACTTTTTCTTTCAGATCACTCCAATTCCATCTTCCTGACTTGGGCGTCACTCCCCACATGTCAAACTGAAGTATCCCTTTGGATGCCGGGCTACCTTCATAAGTTTCATAGGTCCCTTGTGTTTTGGCCAACTCCATGGAGGTCTCTACTGCAGCATAATAAATGGTTTCGAAAATATCCTCGTTCAGTCCCCTTGCTTCAGCTGAATCGAAAGGCATTCTCAGCATGATAAACGCATCTGCAAGACCTTGTACCCCAAGGCCGATTGGACGGTGTCGGAAATTTGATCTCCTGGCTTCTTCAACGGGATAGTAGTTAATATCGATAACCTTGTTCAGGTTTCGGGTGGCCACTTTGGTGATTTCGTACAGTTTATTGTGATCAAAAACCAACTTTCCGTTTGGACCTGTGGTGACAAACTTTGGAAGCGCAATAGAAGCGAGGTTACAAACAGCTACTTCATCCGGCGCGGTATATTCGATAATTTCTGTACAAAGATTGGATGACTTGATGGTTCCCAGATTTTTCTGGTTGGATTTCCCGTTTGCAGAATCTTTATAGAGCATGTATGGGGTACCAGTTTCGATCTGAGACTCCAAGATTTCAAACCAGAGTTCTTGGGCCTTGATGGTTTCCCTTGCTCTTCCTTCGCGTTCGTATTTTTCGTAAAGTCGCTCAAATTCCTCTCCGTGACAATCTGATAATCCTGGTGCCTCATTTGGACAGAACAGGGACCACTCTTCATTTTGCTCTACGCGCTTCATGAAAAGATCCGGAATCCAAAGCGCGTAGAATAAATCTCTTGCACGCATTTCTTCTTTTCCGTGATTTCTTTTCAGTTCAAGGAAATCTTTGATATCTGCATGCCATGGCTCGAGGTAAATCGCAAAACTTCCCTTTCTCTTTCCTCCTCCCTGATCCACATAGCGGGCGGTCATGTCGAAGTTTCTCAGCATGGGTACAATTCCATTGGAAACACCATTTGTTCCCTTGATGTAGCTGCCTTTTGCTCTGACGTGATGGATGGATAAACCTATACCTCCTGCTGATTGGGAAATTTTGGCGCACTGCTTCAAGGTGTCATAAATTCCGTCAATGCTGTCGTCTTTCATAGTCAACAGGAAGCAAGAAGAAAGCTGAGGCTTTGGAGTACCGGCGTTGAATAACGTAGGAGTGGCGTGGGTAAACCAACGTTCTGAGAGCAGATTGTAGGTCTCAATGACTGAGTCTATGTCCTCTCTGTGAATGCCTACAGCTACACGCATGAGCATGTGTTGAGGTCTTTCCACCACCTTACCGTCCAGTCGGATCAGGTAACTTTTCTCCAGTGTTTTATAACCAAAGTAATCGTAACCAAAATCACGTTTATAATCGATGGCCTCGTCAAGTTTGGCAGCGTGTCTTTTGATAATGCCATAAACCTCGGTGTCAATCAACTGGGCATTTTCACCGGTCTTTGGATTGACATAAGTGTACAGTCTTTTCATGGTATTTGAAAAGGACTGACTGGTGGTTTTATGGAGATTTGAAATCGCGATTCTTGCAGCCAGGACAGCGTAATCCGGATGCCTTACGGTCATGGAAGCACAAACTTCAGCCGCCAAGTTGTCCAGTTCTGAGGTAGAAACCCCATCATAAAGTCCATCAATTACCTTCTTCGCAACCTCAATTGGTTGGATAAATTTTGGATCCAGTTCATAGCACAGATTTTCAATTCGTGCTGTGATTTTGTCGAATCGTACTGATTCTCTTCTTCCGTCGCGTTTGATTACAAGCATACTCAGGTGATTTTGGTGTTGGTGGAAAAGTGGTTGATTAAAAGTCTTCTTCTATGGAGAATCGTGCTGTGGATTCGGAAACTTCGGTCGATTTCATTACTCCGGCTTTTTGGTAGTCACCCACTCTCTTTTCAAAGAAATTGGTTTTGCCTTGGAGGGAAATCATATCCATGAAATCGAATGGATTGGTACTGTTCCATACCTTTTCGCAGCCCAATTCTGCCAACAATCTGTCAGCTACAAACTCAATGTACTGGCACATCAAGTCCGCATTCATACCGATCAATCTTACAGGAAGGGCGTCTGTGACGAATTCTTTCTCGATAGCAACTGCATCCATGATGATTTCTCGAACGGTCTCTTTTGGAAGCGGATTTACCACATGCTTGGTGTAAAGGTGACAGGCAAAGTCGCAGTGCAACCCTTCATCACGAGAGATGAGCTCATTTGAAAATGTCAAACCTGGCATCAACCCTCTTTTCTTCAGCCAAAAAATGGAGCAGAAGGAGCCGGAAAAGAAGATGCCCTCTACGGCAGCGAAGGCGATCAGGCGCTCCTGGAAGTTCCCGTTGTCTATCCAGCGAAGGGCCCAGTCGGCTTTTCTTTTCACGCAGTCGATGTGTTCTATTGCATTGAGAAGGCGATCCCGCTCCGCACCGTCTTTGATGTAGGTATCGATCAATAGCGAGTAGGTTTCGGAATGGATATTTTCCATGGCGATCTGGAATCCATAGAAGAATTTCGCTTCGGTATATTGAACCTCTGCCACAAAATGCTCCGCCAGATTCTCATTGACTATCCCGTCGCTGGCTGCAAAAAACGCCAAGACATGAGAGATAAAATGACGCTCTCCATCGTTTAGATTTTTCCAGTCTGTCAAGTCCTGGCTTAAATCAATCTCCTCTGCTGTCCAAAAACTCGCTTCTGCTTTTTTGTAGTACTGCCAGATGTCGGCGTGCTGAATCGGAAAAAGTACAAAGCGATTTTTGTTCTCTTCTAAAATGGGTTCTTTCTGCATCTTAACTCTGTTTTATTAATAAGTTCTTAAAATGGTCTGAGGCTTTAAATTTCCTCCAATTAGGGCCGGGGATAGTAAAAGCTGTCTTTTTCAAAACAGCTTCCTAACAAATATGTAAAGCAAAAAGTGAAAAAAAAATCCTTAAAGTACCTCTCGAAGGCAGTTTTTGACCAATGGTCGAAAAATATATAAAACCCTATATATCAATATATAATTAACACTTATATTAAGTGATACATTTAAGTTTTTGCTCATTTTGGGCCTTTGGAATAATTTTCAACATTTCGAAAAAAGTTTTCCACAGTAAAAATTGACTTAATTTTTGACCGTAGGTCATTTTAATTTTCTCTGTTTTGAAATTCATGGATGACTGAGCTCCAATTATTTACAATGATTCCTTTTTGAGTCTATCCTGTCCAAGCTTCACTTTTCGGGAACTTATATTTTGGATTCGTACCAATTAAATCAAGATCCGGATATTTTTTTAAAGCGCGCAAAGGTACTTTACCTTGATTTTTGAGGAATGTTTTTTTCTTCAAAATCCCTTTCCTATATTTGCACTCCGATTTCGATAAATCAATTCTCATGTACGCAATTGTTAACATCGCAGGAAAGCAGTTCAAAGTAACAAAAGATCAGTACGTCTACGCCCCTAAGTTGGCAGGCGAGGCTGGCGCTTCCGTCGAATTTGATCAGGTCCTTTTGGCTGAAGCCAATGGCACTGTATCCGTAGGTGCTCCCGTTATTGCTGGAGCCAAGGTATCCGGGAAAATCCTGGATCATGTAAAAGGTGACAAAGTGATTGTCTTCAAAAAGAAGCGCAGAAAAGGCTACAAGAAGAAGAATGGTCACAGACAAGACTTCACCAAAGTATTGATCGAAAATATTTCACTCTAAGATTTTCCTCCCAAGGAAATCATAAACGAATAAAACCATGGCACACAAAAAAGGTGTAGGTAGTTCCAAGAACGGTCGTGAGTCACATTCCAAAAGATTGGGTGTGAAGAAATTTGGTGGTGAAGCAGTTATTGCTGGTAACATCATCGTAAGACAAAGAGGTACTAAGCATCATGCAGGTCTTAATGTAGGTGTTGGAAAAGATCACACTTTGTTTGCTTTGACAGACGGTGTGGTAACTTTCAAAACCAAGGCTGACGGCAGATCTTACGTGCATATCGTTCCTTCTCAGGCTTAAGAACTACTTGCAAAAATCTCAAAACCTCTTCCACGGAAGAGGTTTTTTTTTGCCCTTTTCCTCCACTTCTTCACCCCTTGTCAATTTTTTGAATGAAAATCAGCTACAATCAGCTAACTTTTTAAACTGAAATCCAATCAATCACAACCTTACATGAATAAAATACTCAAAACAGCTTGGTCAGGCGTACTTCTGATTTTGCTGCTTCTGGGCAATTCCCTATCCGCCCAGCAAGTTCCCGATCCCAAAGTCTATGATGCTTTACAGTGGAGACTGATCGGTCCTTTTCGAGGAGGACGGGCCGATGGAGTCACAGGCGTCAATGGCA
>CAYONF010000143.1:0-5587 GCA_964405255.1 uncultured Limnohabitans sp.
GGCCAAGGAAATGGGGTCTTCCCTAAATTCTCCCTTTATGACTTTAAGCTTTATGACCTTGCTGGTGATTCCGGATTTGAAGCTAAGTGATAAAGGATTGTTTGACGGAAAGCGATTTGAGTTTGCGGAGGTGTTCTTATGAAAAAACCCTCCAGAAAATTAAATCTGGAGGGTTTTCTATCAAAACTCCGAAGTAAAGTGAAACTCGATCTCGGGGTAATTGTCCTGCACCATTTGTAGCCAGGATTTGGACTCGGCCATAAAGACCAGCTTGTCGTCCTTGTCCCGGGCGATGTATCGATTCTTTGACCGGACAAATTCATCCAGTTGCTTCTTGTCGGCACAGCTGATCCAGCAGGCCTTGTAGAGGTTCATCGGATGGAATTCCACCGTGGCGTTGTATTCGTTTTTCAAGCGGAACTGGATCACTTCAAACTGAAGTTGACCGACGGTGCCAACTACTTTCCGCTGACCCATTTCGAAGGTGAATAGCTGCGCCACGCCTTCCTCCATCAATTGCTTCAGGCCTTTTTCCAATTGCTTGGTCTTCATCGCATCCTTATTGACTACTTCGCGGAAGATCTCCGGAGAAAAGCTCGGAATTCCGGTAAAGACCATGTTTTCACCCTCTGTCAGGGTGTCTCCGATTTTCAGATTTCCGGTATCATAAAGTCCGACAATGTCCCCCGGAAATGCCTCATCGATGATTTCCTTGTCTTGCGCCATAAACTGGGTCACGTTGGAAAAGCGAAGCGGCTTCGGTCCTCGAACGTGGTTATAGGGTTTGTTTCGCTCAAATTTCCCTGAACAGATCCGCAAGAAAGCGATTCGATTCCGGTGATTCGGATCCATGTTTGCGTGGATTTTGAAGACGAATCCGGAAAATTTGGACTCTTCAGGCTTCACTTCACGCAAGTCCGTAGCTCTGCTTTTCGGAGTCGGAGCGATCTTGATAAAGGTGTCCAGCATTTCGTTGACCCCGAAGTTGTTCACCGCCGAACCGAAAAACACGGGAGCGATTTTTCCTTCCAGGTAGTCATTGACATCAAAATCCGGATAAACGCCTTCAATCAAGTCCACATCTTCACGGAGCTGGTTCGCATTTCCAAGACCGATCAAAGCATCTAGTTGAGGATCATCCAAGTTTTCAAATACTTGTCTATCGTCACTCAGTCTGCGCTGGGAAGGCGTAAACAGGTTTAGCTTTTTCTCATAGAGATTATAGACGCCTTTAAAGCCTTTTCCCATCCCGATCGGCCAAGAAAGCGGACGAACCTTGATGTTGAGTTTGGTTTCAACTTCATCCAAGAGATCGTAAGGATCCCGACCTTCACGGTCGAGCTTATTGATAAAGCAGATCACCGGCGTATTACGCATGCGGCAGACTTCCATGAGTTTTTCGGTCTGAATCTCAACGCCTTTCACACAGTCAATGACCATGATTACGGAGTCCACCGCTGTCAGGGTACGGTAGGTATCCTCGGCAAAGTCTTGGTGACCGGGGGTATCGAGGAGGTTGATCTTGACATCCTTGTATTCAAAACCCATTACCGAAGTCGCCACAGAGATCCCGCGTTGCTTTTCGATTTCCATCCAGTCGGATTTGGTAGCGGTGTCAATTTTGTTGGATTTGACGGCACCGGCAGTCTGAATTGCCCCTCCGAAAAGCAGCAGCTTTTCGGTCAAGGTGGTCTTTCCCGCATCCGGGTGGGCAATAATGGCAAACGTTCTCCGCTTTTTGATTTCCTCAGTCAAACTCATGGGTAGTAAAATTCAGGGGGCAAAGGTAATTAAAAATGCACGAATCGACTTTTAATTCTACCATTCCCAACTTCGCTATTCGATGTTCGGCGTTCGATATTCAAAATTGAAGGGGAAATAATATCGAACATCGAATGATGAATTTTGAATGATGAAGAATCTCCGATCTCAATCCCCTAATATTCCAAAATCCCTTCCGTCACAAACTGCGAAGCATCCTCGAGATTGCCCAACAGCATAATCCGGAAAGTGGTGCCTTTGCCTACCTCCGAATTTTTGACAAAAATCTTTCCTCCGTGGTAGCCTTCCACGATGCGTTTGGCTAAGGTCAAACCCAGTCCCCAACCGCGCTGACGAGTAGAAAAACCAGGATTAAATACCTTATTAAAATTCTTCTTCTCGATCCCCTTTCCGGTATCGGTGATGTCCACGATCACATACTTGTCACTGTCCTGAAGTACATCAATGGTGATCATTCCCTTCCCTTTCATCGCATCGACTGCATTTTTGCAGATATTTTCTATGACCCATTCAAATAATGGCTTATTCATCATGGCGTCCAGATCTTTGGAATCCGCTTTGATTTGCATCTCCACTTTGGTTGAAATCCGGGGCCGGAGATAATTGATCGTTTCTTCGATTACCTCATAGAGATTTTCAGGTTGAATGACCGGTTTGCTCCCGATACTGCTGAATCGCTCGGTGACCATACGGAGTTTGACGACATCCTTGTCCATTTCCTGAATGATTTCCTTGTTTTCCTCCCAGACAGGGCTGTTTCTCAGGTAATCAATCCAGGCCATCAGGGAAGCGATCGGCGTGCCCAACTGATGGGCTGTTTCCTTAGTCAATCCCGCCCAAACGCGGTTTTGTTCTGCGATTTTGCTTTGGTTGAAAAGTGCATAGGCCAAAGCACCAAAGATCAAAATGACCGCCAACTGCACGTAGGGATAAAATCGCAGATTGGTCAAGAGCTCCGAATTGCGGTAAAACACACGGATATCGGCCTCCTCAAGATAGATGGGCTCGTATTCTTCCTGCATCTCCTCCAACTCCTTTTCCAGGGTTTTTACGGAGTCTTGAGCTGTGGCTTTTTTCTTGAACCGGATGTTTCTAAACTCAAGGGGATTACCTTCCGAATCCACCATGATGATGGGGATGGAATAATTTTGCTGGATGATTTCCTGATTGATAAAGGTAAGGTTCTCGGAAGTGGTCGCTGCATATTCCAGGGCAGAAGACAACAATTGAATCTGCCTGCTTTCCCGCTCACGGAGTTCATCCACCAACAGATTGGTATACCAAATCGACCCCGTACCGATCAGCAATGAAACCAGAAATACCAGCCACTTAACCTGCTTTTTGTTTTGGTAGAAGTCAATTGAGGTAATATCCTGGAATCGGTTTTTCATTCAGATTAGGTGATGCTTTTAAACTACTAACTCCAATAGAAAAAGGATAGTATCGAGAATGCGGGATTTTGTCGATCCCTGGGCATTTTCAGATTCAGTTAAATTTAGGCTAAATCATTTTGGAAAAACTAGAGAAAAAATGAATAAATGGGAATTCTTACCCTACAATACCTAAACAAAAAATCCCGGCATTTGGCCGGGACTAATTTTTTATTGGCTGGATCTAATCCACTTCCAAAGGATCTTATAGGTAGGCTTGGTGCCGTGCATGAGAATCCCGATTCGGTAGATCTTGCCAGCAAGCCAAGTGGTAAACAAAAACCCTCCTACCAGCAACCCGATGGAAAGTGCCAATTCCCAGAAAGGTACTCCGTAGCTGATTCTTCCCATCATAGCAATGGGTGAAGTCAGAGGAACCATCGAAAGCCAAAACGAAGCCGAACTGTTGGGATCCTGGAGGACAAATACAAAAAGCCCCATGTAGGCCACGATCAGGGGAATCGTAACCGGAAACATAAACTGCTGCGCATCGGAAGGCGCATCCACGGCTGATCCAATCGCCGCAAAGAGGGCTCCATACAAAAGATATCCACCCAAGAAATAAATAATAAAACTAGCCACCAAAGTCACAAAATCGATACCCTGAATTACCTGCAAAATATTCCCAAGCTCACCCGCATCAGGTGTTGCCTGAGCAAATTCCGGATTGGCTAGTTCCATAGCCTGCTGCTGCGGCAACTGCATTCCCAAGACCCCCATGACTATGGACGATAGTGTTCCGATGAGGACCACCCAAATCAGGAATTGGGTCAAACCGACTGCTCCGATTCCAACGATTTTTCCCATCATCAATTGAAACGGTTTGAGGGATGAGACAAGAATTTCCACAATTCTGCTCGATTTTTCCTCAATGACCCCCTGCATGATCTGGTTGCCATAGACAAAAATGAAAATGTAAATCAGAATTCCGGAAACAAATCCCAAGGCATAATTGACCGTAGCATCGTTGACTTTCTCCTCGCCCTGATCGCCCAGAGTGAGGGATTGGATAGATATTTCCGTGCGGATTTCTTTGAGGATTTTGGGATCTATTCCCTGTTGATAGAGTTTCTGGTCTTCGATTTTACGCTTCAGCGCACTTTCCAAATAGCCCATCAAATTCAAACTGGGATTTTCGACACCGAAAAACTGGATTCCTTTCGGATCTGCCAGGTCAATTTTTGGAATGTACAGGAAGCCATATCGATCCCCATCTTGCACCATTCGCTTGGCTTCTTCCGGATCATCCACTGAAGAGGTGAAGGCGTATTGTTCGGAACTTTCCATGAAAAACAAATCCGTCTCATCAATTACCTCTATGATACGAAGAGATTGGTTTGCCTTTTCCTGCATGGCAATCCAGACAAAAACTCCCATGATGGCTGGAAATATCAAGGGCGTAAGCAAAGTGGCAATCAAAAACGATTTCTTTTTGACCCGAGCCAGGTACTCCCTCTGAATGACGAGTAAAATTTTATCCATTGGACGCAGCCTTTACTTGGTGAATGAAAATCTCCTCCATGCTTGGAATCTGTTCGCGAAATTCCAATACTTCCCCATATTCCATGAGTTCGACCAGGAGTTGATTTGGCGTTTTACCGGAAAGCGGCAGGGTAAATTCCCAGGCTTCATCTTGCACCTTGGCTGTCCACTCCTGTGGCAAATCCTGCTTAAGCCGGCTAAGCGAAATCTGAAAAACTTCCGGACGGAAACTTGATTTCACCTCACGGATGGTCCCATCGAGGATTTTTCGAGACCGGTTGATCATGGCCACTTGGTCACAGAGCAACTCGACAGACTCCATCCGATGGGTGCTCAGGATGACCGTGGTGCCTTTTTCCCTCAATTCCAAAATCTCATTCTTGATAATTTCCGCATTTACCGGATCAAATCCGGAAAAAGGCTCATCCAAAATAAGGAGCGAAGGCCGATGAACTACGGTGGAGATGAACTGAACCTTCTGTGCCATTCCTTTGGATAGATCTTCGATCTTTTTTTCCCTCCAGGATGCTATGTCCAATTTCTCGAGCCAGTTTTTGATCTGAAGTTTGGCCTCGTTTTGGCTCAGGCCCTTTAGCCTCGCAAAGTAGATCAACTGATCCCAAACCTTCATTTTTTTGTAAAGTCCGCGCTCCTCAGGCAGGTATCCTATCTTCTTGATATCCTCCTGAGAGAGAGGTTTCCCATCCAACTCGACTGTACCGCTGTCCTGTTCGATGATTTGATTGATGATTCGGATCAGTGTGGTTTTTCCGGCGCCATTTGGGCCTAAAAGGCCAAAAATCACCCCCTTGGGAACAGACAAGTTCACATCTGTCAGGGCCCGGTGATTTTCATAAGATTTGTTTAGCTGGGATATTTGAAGCATGGATGGT
>CAYONF010000144.1:0-5433 GCA_964405255.1 uncultured Limnohabitans sp.
TCACAGATCTACACGGATTTTCTCACTCTAAAAAAGCGAAGCTTTCTCTCCGTGCGCTTGAAAAGTTTGAATTGTATCTGCGAGTTCAAGAGAACATGCAACGGATTGATTTATAATCCTCTCTTTCTCTGCGAACTCTGTGGTAAATAATCCAAAAAAATGCCACCCCCTCGCGAGGATGGCATCCACTCCACCAACCCTAACCCAGCTTTAGTTGGAAGGAGTCAAAAAGAGTCCGGCAATTTGCAAAACCTGCTCCATGCTGAGTGGCTCATCCCAAGCCTCTGAGACAGCCGCAGCATCGATTCCTGTGAGGCTGGACACATTGACTCCGCCATGAGTCAGGTTTTCTTCCCCGGCATAGATCGCCTGGGTAGCGGCAGGCAAGCTTCCGATGGATCCATCGGTAATCCAGCCCTTCACTTGATCCTGTCCCTTTCTGGTCCGGAGTCTTCTGACCATAGACGCGTGACGTGCCTCCACCGAATGAATGGACAAAGCCGCAGTCAACACCACATCGCTTTCTTTCACATTGGCGGCTTGTCCTTTGTAAGCCCTCACTCCGGTGTCCTCAAATGCCTGTGCCAGGGCAAGAAACGTCGGATAACTAGTGAAGGGTGAGAAATTACCCCCAGCCGTAAAATCAAAATTCGGCTCAGCTACCGGAGTTCCATTTAGAACATTACCGATCACTTCCTCGAGAAACCGCACATGAGCCAACTCATGATCTCGGATTTTCTGGAAAATGACCTGATCCGCAGCATCAATCACACCGGAATCCAAACCCAGCTGATAAAACCTATACTCCAAATGCTCCAGCGTCAAGGCATAATTCAAAACCCCAATCAAGCTGGCAGTATCTGCCTTGGCCACATGGGGAATAGAGTTCAATACAGCCAATGGCACGGCAGCCATGGCTACCTTTTTTCCAAAATCCCCAAACTGGCGAAATGCCTCTCTTCTGGAGAAAAACCGGTCTTTTTCTTCCGCACTTTTTGTGTCCGGACAGATGGTATCTAATAATTTGATCAAGTTCATGTGTTATGTGATTTGGTTGAAAGTTTAGCTCGGTAACTGACTGAAATCAATCTCAGTCCTGACAAAAGCACTGGCTGCAGTCAGCACCTGGGTAAAATTCAGCGTGCGCTCGAGACCATTGGCATCGATGAGGTCATCTCCGGCAAAATCCGCAGACCCCGGATTGATCAGATCGCGAATGGCAGCAGCATGTCGAGCCTCCACCGAAACAATCTTACCAGCAATCAACAGAAAATCAGAACTCTCCAAAAACTGACCGGCTCCATTGTAAGCGGCGACTCCCAAGTCCTCAAAAGTCTTTGCAGCCATCAAAACAGAAGTTCTGTTATTGAAATCAATGCTGCTGAAATTCACTTCCAAGTCTGCGATGGCATTGCTACCCAAGGCTGCTTTGAAAAATTCCCGATGGGCTCGCTCATGCTTTTCAAGATCACCCATAATGGTTTTCTCCTCGGCTGAGGCATTGGCAAAATAGCTTCCTTTAAGCACCTCAGCATAAAAAGCAGCCTCCAATTGCTCCAAGGCATAGGCATAATTCAGAATTCCCACGTCTCCCGACCCAAGATTTACCATACCCGGCATAGTCGGCATGGTGTCCTCATCATCGTTGCAGCCCATCAGCAACAAACCCGCTCCGGCTACGGTCAGCGTCCCCATTTTGAGAAACTGACGTCGGTTGGCACTTTTCACCAAGCCCTGGGGCTTGATCAGTTCATTTTTCATTTTGCTTTGTTTTAGGTTAATAATCCGGTTTTAGTTTTCCATGGAAAAAAGTCAAATCTGAAATCAGCCCTTCAGCTGATCGATTTGGAAGGAATTACGAAGTGTGAAAAAGGATTGGATTTTGGCTCGATGAAAAAAAATGAAAATCTTTTCGAAGAGGTCTTTCGGGAAAATCCAAAAACCTCAATTAATCCCTTTGAGCCCATGCACGGAAATGAAGATTGTCTTACTTTGACCCCAAATCCTCCAAAAATGAAAAACCTGATTCTAAGCCTCGCTTTTTCCTTTATTTCCGCTGGCCTGCTCGCTCAAAATTCAATCTCGACCCGAGAAATGGACCGCATCAACTGGATGGAGTTTGCGGAGTTTGTGCCCGAAAAAATCAACACTGTCCTCCTCCCCACCGGCACACTCGAGCCTCACGGTGTAGTCAACAACGGAGCAGACAATACGGCCCCTTTCGCCATGGCTTTGGACATCGCCGATGAATTAAACGCCATGGTTGCTCCGACATTAAATTATGGAATCACAGGGTCTATGGCAGCCTATCCGGGAGCCTTTCAAATCTCAGAAGAAGCTTATGCCCCCTTTATCCGGGATATTCTGAAAGGCTTGGCGAAAAACAAATTCAAAAACATCATCATTCTCAACGGACACGGAGGAGGACAAACCGCCGTCCTGCAAAAAGTAGCCGCAGAAGTTGCCAATGAACTCGGAGTCCGGACTTTGGTGATCAATTGGTGGTCTTTTGCTTCGGATGTGACCTTAGAGGTATTTAAAGAAGACGGAGGCCATGCCGGATTGAATGAAACGGCTTACATCCAAGCCATTGATCCGACTTTGGTACATAAGAAGCGCTACAATCCGGATCAGGCTACGGCCTATCCCAAACCAAACACCTGGTCTGCCGTGCCCTTCCCCTCCTCCATCGGACTCTATCAGGAAGGTCAAGGCTACCCCAATTTCAATCAGGCTCAAGCCGATGACTACTTCAAAAAAGTCAATGCAAAAGTGGCGGGTTTGATCAAGGAGACGATTCGGAAATGGGATTTGGCGGGACTTTGAGAACTACGATTTACGAAGTACGATTTACGAGGCTTTTGAAAGTCTTTGAGTTTTTAAGAACCTCGCTAGTTTGAAATTTTCAATGCTCAATTATCAAATTCAATCTTCAAGTTGCTTTCCTTGTCCTTGATTTTTGGTAATTGAAAATTGATCATTGGTAATTGAAAATTGACTATGCCATTCTTTTCCGACCAACCCTTCCAAAACCTTACCGCATCTGATTTTCAAATCGGGGAATATGACGCTTGCACTTTTGTTGGCTGTAATTTTTCCAATCTGAATTTCCATGGGTCAAGCTTTGAAAACTGCACCTTCAAAAACTGTGATCTCAGCAACTCCAAAGTTTCAGGGGTAAGTTTTCGTCAGGTAAAATTTGAGGGATGCAAGCTGCTGGGCGTACATTTCAATGCGGCAAATCCCTTTCTCCTGGAATTCCATTTCCAGAGCTCTCAACTGGATTATTGCAACTTTTTCAACCTCCAGCTCAAAAAGTCCATCTTTAAAAACTGCCGATTGTTGGAAGTGGACTTTTCTCAGACCGAATTAGGCGGAGCTGATTTTCATGGTTCGGATCTTGCGGGAGCCGTTTTTGACCGCACCAACCTGGAAAAAGCGGACTTCCGGGAAGCCAGGAATTTCAGAATTGATCCGGAAATCAACCGGGTGAAAGGAGCTCGGTTTGACTTGGATGGATTGCCGGGCTTGTTGGGGAAATATGGAATCAAAATAGATTAAAAAGAGAAGCCGGACTTATGAGCCCGGCTTTCTGTTTTTATTTCTTCATGTAACTGTCTCTGATGGCTTTAAACTCCGAAGTTGGCTTCCACGAAGGCCATTTGTCCGAATTGGCCAGACTTCTACCCACATTGTAGAGCACTTGCACATCATCCACAGCTCCTTCCAGGTTCCATCGAGCGGTGTCATATTCCTCATTAGGTTTGTGGTAATAATTGGCCGTATAGTCGTCCTGAAGCTGTTTCCCGTATTCTTTTCCTTTTTCCACATGGTCTATACCAGTCCCAAAATACAAAGCCGGAATTCCGATTTTGGCAAAGTTGAAGTGATCAGAGCGGAAGTAATATCCTGCTACTGGATTGGGTTCCGGAGCACTGTAGCGGCCTAGTTTTTCCAGTTCCACATTGAGCAAGTCCTCCATTTCAGACTGTCCTGCACCGATGATGGACACATCTTTCATTTTCCCATAGGGGTTGATGCCGTCCATATTGATATTGGCCACGGTTTTTTCTTTGGGATAAATCGGGTTTTGGGCATAGTAAGCCGAACCCCAAAGTCCCTGTTCCTCGGCAGTGACGGCCAGAAACACCACGGTTCGTTCAGGTGCTCCGTCGGTTTTGAAAGCTTTTGCCAAAGCCAACAATGCAGCCGTTCCGGAGGCGTTGTCCAAGGCTCCGTTGTAGATACTGTCGCCTGTCTCATCCGGCTTGCCGATTCCGAAATGATCCCAATGTGCGGAATAAATGATGTATTCCTCCGGCTTGGATTTCCCGGTGATTTTGGCTACCACGTTTTGGGAGACATTGTACTCCGCCTCCACTTGGAGGGAAGCGGTAAGATTAACTCCCAAAGGCATTCCTTTGAATCCCTGTTTCCGGGCTTGTGCCAAAAGCTCTCCATCATTCAGACCAGCGAGGTCAAACAGTTTCTTCGCTGACGGAAGTGTGATCCAGCCTTCAAAACCCATTTTGTATGTTTCCTTTCCCCGGTCATCCAAGTAAAGGATTGGCGCGTTGTGCTTTCCCTGAATCACATTGAATCCATAGCCTGCCGGAATGGTATTGTGCACGATCAGGCAACCCAAAGCTCCCTGACGGGCAGCTTCCTCGTATTTATAAGTCCAGCGGCCATAGTAGGTCATCGTGTTTCCTTTGAAAAAAGTCGAGTCTTCGGTACCGAAACCCGGGTCATTGACCAATACCACCACGATTTTTCCTTTCACGTCCAATCCCTCGTAGTCATTCCATCCGTATTCCGGAGCTACAATCCCGAAGCCTGCAAAAACCACCTCGGTATCCTTCACTTCGACCAGGGAATCCGTCTTCTGTGTCCAAATGACAAAATCCTGAAATCCTGCCAAGGACACGGATGAACTGGAATTTTTCAACTCCATTATCTCCGAGGATTTGCTCACAATGGATACCATGGGTACGTCCTGAAAGTAAGAATCTCCGTTTCCAGGCTCCAAACCCATCGCTTTGAATTCAGATTCCAAAAAAGAGGTGGTGATTTTCTCTCCTTCGGTAAAGGGCAATCGCCCCATGAATTCATCCGAAGCTAGGGTAACCAGATTAGGTTCCAGATCCGAAATTTGAAATTGATAGGTTGACTGCCCGCCTGATTGGCATCCTGCTAGAATACCCAAGCCCAGACTGGCAATAAGTAGTGGTTTTTTCCTCATGATTAGGTGGTGATAAAAGAAAGGATTGATAACAAATTGGACATGAAGTTATAAAATTAGACCTTGATTACCTGAGGGATAAAATCAATTTCAGACCCTTCCATTGCTTGGAGTTAAATTTGACTTACCTTTGTGGCCTAGCGGCACGACCAGCTCCTGCTGAATCCCCCAGGTCCGGAAGGAAGCAAGGG
>CAYONF010000145.1:0-5423 GCA_964405255.1 uncultured Limnohabitans sp.
TCAATCGAAAAATACCGAAGCTCCTGATCGCTCATCGGGATCTCTCCAACTTCCAGTGGCTTGGTATTGATGGGGAGGATTTCGACTTGGGTCTTAATCTGGCGTACATCATGCGAATACCATAAGTCGTATTGAGCGATAAACTTCTGTCCGATGATGGTGATTACCCCCAAAGACTTGTTGTAACCATTTAGGGCAGATACGCTGTCACGGACGGCTTTGAGGCGAAAAACATTTTCAAGAGGAATATCCCCGATCATCTTATTGGTCGAAATATCGACGTATTGAATAGGCTCTGGAGAAAGAAAGTGAAGAGAGATTTCCTCGTCGATGTAAATCCTTGGAAGCTCTGTTTTCAGCAGGATTCCATTTTGCTGGGCATTTACCGAAAAGGAAACTGCCCATAACAGGAATGTGATGGCTCTAAAGTTCATGGTTTATCAGTTTTGGTTTTGGATCATTTTCCCGTTTTCCTGAAGCTCATTGGCATCAATCAAATAGACTGAGGTTCCATACTTGATATTGGCCTTGTTCTTTTTGATGGTTTTGGAAACTGCCTGGGAAGTCGAGGTAAACATTCTTTGGAGGGCAGACATGTAGAGTTGGCTCATGGCATCCGAGTTGGGCTGCATAGTCAGATTCATTCCTCCGGTAGTATTGCCTCCGAGTTCTTTGGAAAACTCTCTGAAGGCACTTGCAGGGACATAAAGGCCTTCCATCCCATCCACATCATAAACAGAGAGTTTGATGGGATAGATCTTATCGCCTAACATCACTGACGAAATGGTAAGCTTCACCCGTTGGGCTTCATACCCGGAAATGAGTGCATAGAGGTAGGTTCCTTTGGTCACTATGGCATTTCCGATCAGGATATCATCCAAAAGCCGGATTCTTAATTTCGCTCCAAGCGTACCGTTCTGGATATTCTGATCAATAATCGCCTCGATGAATTTTCCCTTTTTTTCGCGAGTGATGGTATTAAAGAGGGTAGCTGCGCTGCTTGATTTTTCGACTCGATAAATCTCCCGTTCTAACTCGCTCTGCTGTGAATCAGCGATTTTTTCTTTTTGCTGTAGTTCTTTGTAAGCGGGATCATTGGCTTTGGTGATCGAGTCTATCACCGCCATTTGTGCCCTGAAGAGTTCCATCGGATCTTCGTACTTATTGGCAGCAACCTGTGTTTTATTCCCCTCCAATTGCTGAATGGCTTTCAACAATTCTTCATCTTCCTTGGAAAAGTTTTGCTGTCTGGAGACTCTCGGAGTCACTGGAGGAACCGATTGGAAACCGTTCTTTTGATCCGAGTAAAAACCTGAGCTTTTCAGGGCATTGTCAATGGAGTCCAGCAGCCTTTTTTCTTCCTCGTTGTACAGGGTTTTGATCTGACTCGATTCTTCGATCTCCAATTCCAATCCTTTGATGGCCGTGTATCCATCGTTTGCCCTTCGGTAAGTTTCCCGCGAAGCATCCAGTTTGGAATCAATGGGCTGGTTTTGGATCTTCTCGGATACAGTTCCTACCTGAGATTGGATGCCGCTTATTCCCTGAACTTCCTCTGTGGGCTGTTCCTTGCTGAATGACTTATAGCCGTAAAACAGCAAGCATAGAAACGGGAGCATGATAATCGGCAGAATGTATTTGGGTTGTTTGAAGTCAATGTTCATCTTCTTTGGCTTGTTTGTGGAAGTATTGCAATTGCTCAATTGCCTTTTCTAGGTAGATGGAATCAGATTTGGAGATTGAATCCTTAGAAATAATCCGCTCGATCTCAGCCTTGAGCTCTGTCATCCTTGCGGCTCTTAGGGTCAAATCCTGTAATGCCGAAAATTCACCTACCATCCCATCAGGCAAGGCCCTTAGGTCTTTTTTGAAACTCTCCGACTGAGTGGGCGATTCTGGCTTATGGACATAAAAGGTCAGAATGAAAGAGGCCACAATCAGCAGGATCATGGAGCAGAAGATGATCTTTGCATGACGATCCAGGAATGATTTCATCTTGGAATCCACTGATTCAAGATGAGGAGACAATTCCTTTTTCATCTCCTGGAATAGGGTAGTCTCCCTTTCCTCAGAAGGTGTTTTTCGAAACATTGGACAGGTCTTTATTTTCTATGGTTTTCCAGTTGGTGATCAATACCCCGTGGCTGTTATTCTCACTTCTTGGGATATCGATCAATTCACCCTCAGTGATTATGGATCGGGTAATGGTGGCGCTTCTCCGGTCAATCTTTTGCTTTCCGTAATACCGGAATCTGTTTTGGTCCAGAATGATGGAATCTGTCTGAATGGAAAGCACGGAACTGGATGACAGAATGGAATTGAAATACCCCTTCTCCTTCAGGTTATTGTATTGACCTACCCCGGTCTCGTCCACGAAATACATGGCCCTTTTCATCTGATACTCAATGTGCTTATCATCGGGAGTAAGGTTGAAAAAGAGGCTATGGAATAGATCCACGGCAGCTTTGTACTCAGCGGGCCTATTCATCTGCATGTTGGCCTGCTTGGCCAAAATGGGAATATCATTATCCAGGATATAAATGGACTGTCTTGCATTGGCCACCTGCTGATAAGCATAGGCCGATACAAAGCCGCAGATTATTATGGAAGAAAGAAGGCTTCCCAAGGAAATAACCGTTGCCAATCTGATTTTTGACTCAATGTTTTGAATGATCATGCTTATATGAGTTTAGCTCTGGAAATTGATTTTGTGGTGGAAGAGCCCATCCTTCCCGCAGTGGTGGCCGCTGAGGAAATTCCCGAAGTGGAAATGATCCAAGTGGAAATTGAGGGAACGGTGGTGATGGCTATGGCACTGACAAAAAATGCTACGATGACGAGGCCAAAACTCAGGAAGCCATTGGATGCCAACCAAGCCATCTTTTCCAATCGGTCTGCGCCTCCTCCTGTGGAGAGTAGGTATTCGTACTTATCGATCTCGACTTCCAGAGCATATTGCTGAAGTCTTCCGGTGATGTATAGGATCAAATAAGCAACTCCTACATAGAGATTGACGGATACGAAACGGGCAATCCAGGTTGTAAACGCATCACGAAAAGCAGGTAGAATACTTGCCACTACTGAAAATGGCCCCAATATGACCAAGACCGTGGAGTAGATGATTTGGAGCATAAAAATGATATACACACTTACCCTGAGAATCCATATAGCCAACAATTCGATGATCTGGGTAACAAGCAGTTGGAGACTAGTTTGCATTCGAATCCTCATTTGCACAATCGGAGCAAGAATCTGATCTGAGAAAAACCCTTTGACCCCGTCTACAATCACAGTCCCCAAATCCTTGTCAGATTCTTGGGCCTGTTCAGAAGCCATCTCTGTCACGGCTTGGTATTCGACCAACTGATCCGCCATTTCGATCATGTATGCCGCCCGATCCAACCGAAGACCATTATTGATGTCGTTTTGGGTTCCGAAGAGAGCCTCTGTTTTGGCAGCTATCAGGTCAGTGGGGAAGGCAATGATCTGACAGAAAATAGGCCACCACATCAAGAGAATGACCAAAGCAAAAGGTCTTAGCAGAGGCATGATTTCAAGCTTTTTGTCTCCTGCCATCATTTCGTAGCACTTCAGACTGAAAAAAATCAGCATGAAAATGCAGGCTAGGGTCTGGGCATCTCTGATAAATGGATCGGAATGGGCAAAGCCATAATCCCTCATTTCTTCAAAGAAAGTCATCACCCCTCTGTCATAAATACTGTTCCCCTGTAGGTAGCTGATAGTCTCCTTGTACTGGTCATGATTGACCGATTGGGCAAATCCAGAGATTGACAAGCCAAGGAAAATAGATAGTCCCGTGATCAGCTTCTTCATTTTAGGACTTGGGTTTGATTGGCGATTTTCTTAGCTCGATCCTCCTCATTAGTGGGATTTGAAAAAATGATTTCCCCATTGGCTTTTCGTTGATTCAGCTTTCGGAAGGCAAGCATATTGGAAGACATGTCCAGCTTATATTGCCACTTTTTAAGTACATCCCGCATTTCCAGCATGATCCTGTGATACATCAGGATTCGCTGCCCCCTTTCCATATCCAGCGTCTTGGCAAATTCATATCGCTCCGAAAGCGAAGCCATGTTGTTGAGATACCACTGATAGGCTCCATGGTCGGTCATGTAAGAAACTACCTCTGGAGAAATACCTTGAAAAGCAGCGGATGCCGGATCTTCCAGAGGCCTGAGCTCTTTTTTATAATAGAGCTGGTAAAGCGGATCGGTAGCAGAAAGCGCTCCTGAGATGCGGGCTATTTCTGCATTTGCCAAGTTTCTGACTGTATCCGAGTGCTGTTTGTAGTGGTTTGAAGAAATCTGCATCGCAGCAGCCAAACCCAGTCGCTGGGTCTGTTCTCCATGAGTGGATAATGGCCTTCTGTCCAAATCCGGGTAATTGGGATGAAGCCCCCAGGTGGCATACCAAATAGGATTGGTGGGAATCCCAAGAATTCTGTTGGGTTCCGGGAAAAATTGGTCCTCGTCCCACTGCTTGAAGACCATCCGCTCTTGTTGGGCTACAATAGCTTTATCATGAATTGGGGTCTGTCCGTAGCTGAGGATACAAGCAGAGAAAAGGATCAAAAATGAGAGAGTGGGCTTCATCGTGTAAGGATTTTCTGTTTGATGATGATTTCATTGATCAATCCCAAATCCTGATTGATGTAGGATTGATAGGGGTTCAGGGATCTGATGATCCCATTGGTCTTTGCCCAGTAGATGCTGTTTTTTGCTGCAAGAACCAAGGCCAGAATTACCTGCAATTCTTTTTGGACTGAGTTAAGTAGCTCGTCCCTGACATTGTAATTCATCAAAAGGTTATCGCCTTCTTTGAGGATCAGGGAGGAAACCTCTGTAACCAATTTGAGACTTCTGGCTTTGGCCTGTCCGGTGTACTCCTCGACAAAAAGAAAAAGGATGGGATTTCCTTCCGCCAATTGAAACGCCTCTGAAGAAAGTGCGCTGATGTCCAATACAGTCTCAGCCATCATTTTGACCTGAATGGCGTCCTTGAATCCCTCATTGATCTGGGTCAGGGAACGGACTATCATCGTCTGAACCATGGCCAGAATGGATGAATTGAGAATGATATCATCGGTATTCTGCCTGATCAGGTCCAAGGATTGGTGGTAGCCAATCTCACTGGCATTTCTGACCGCAGCATTGGCATTGACGATCGCAAAGTGATTTCGGTCAAATACGATGGTCTGGGAAAAGGCCTGAATCGCACCAAAAAACAGAACTAAGAAAAGTAGAGCTTTCATAGGCCCAGGATTTTGGCGTTTTGAATAATTTCTTCCACTAAAGCCATCTCCGTGGCCACATAGGCTAGGTATGGATTGACTCCCCGCTTTCGTTGAATATGGTTTTGAAGGGATTTTGAAACGGTGTAAGAAAGTCCGTTGATCTCCCTCA
>CAYONF010000146.1:0-5340 GCA_964405255.1 uncultured Limnohabitans sp.
CGGATGATCGAAAACTCCTTGGCGGGATCTTTCATTTGGTTAAATGAAATGGAATTGACTAAGGCCAGGGTCGGCATAAACAAAATCATGTAAATCAGAATTAAAGGAAAAAATCCTGCAAAATCCGAAGAAGAATACAGCAAATACATCAGACCCGCTCCGATCAAATGGATGACTCCCAGAATGCGCTGGGCATGGAAATATCGGTCTGCAATCAGACCCACGATGAATGGAGCGATGATGGCTCCAAAGGATTGGGTTGAAAAAGCAAGGGAGATGTCCTGGTCCTTTGCCTGAAGATTAGTCCCTAAAAAAGTCCCCATGGTCACATACCAAGATCCCCAAACAAAGAACTCCAAAAACATCATCAGGGACAGGCGAAACTTGGTCAGAAAACTCATAGGCTAGGGAGGAATGGGCTGAAAAACTTGCTTGAAATTTAGAATTCGGGCTTTTTGCTGTATTTTAAGCATCTCCATTGAGAATCCGAAGAAAGGGGGATAAAAGTTTTGTCAAAGCCACTCATAACCCAATGAGGCAATTGGTCATATATTAGCTTCCCAACTCCAAGGAACCTCGAAATTTCTGCCTGATTTTAGAATTTCTACTCAAATAACCTGATAAACTAATCTTTTGACCGATGTCAACAGCTAAAAAATTGAAACTCGGACTTGTAGGAGGAGGGCCTGGCTCCTTCATTGGGGCCATTCACCTCAATGGCGCACTCATGGATGGGATGTTCGAACTTGTTTGTGGTGCCTTCAGCTCCAATGCCGCCAAATCCAAGCAACGTGGGGAAGAACTCATGCTTGACCCGTCTAGGGTGTATGGATCCTACGACGAGATGTATGAAAAGGAATCCCAACTTCCTCAGGATGTGAGGATGGATGTGGTGGCCATCGTTACTCCCAACAATGTCCATTTTGATCCAACTGCCAAAGCCTTGAAATATGGGTTTCATGTGGCCTTGGACAAGCCTTTGACGCTGAATTATCAGGAGGCAAAAGACCTCTACCACATTGTCAAAAACTCTGACAAACGCTTCTTATTGACTCATACTTATTCAGGGTATCCGATGATCAAGCAGGCCAGACAGATGGTGGCCAACGGAGAAATAGGAAAAGTGCGTAAAGTCTATGTTGAATATCCACAGGGGTGGCTTTACAAATTATTGGAAACTGAAAACAACAAACAGGCAGAATGGAGAACCGATCCAGCCCGAAACGGACTGGCGGGCTGCATGGGTGATATCGGAACACACGCCTTTCACATGGCTGAATACGTGACCGGTGAGAAAGTATCCCATGTCTGCGCTGATTTGTACATCAAAATCGACGGCCGTCCGATTGATGACGACGGGGTGGTTTTGCTTCGCTTTGAAAATGGGGCATCAGGAGTCCTGATGGCTTCTCAGACTGACACCGGTTGTGAAAACAATCTCAAAATCCGCGTGTATGGGGAAAAAGGAGGTTTGGAATGGGAACAAGAGCTAAACAACTCCCTGACTGTCCGGTTCCCCAATCAACCGGCTCAAATTTTCCGGGCTGGCACTGGCTATTTGGGTTCTTTGGCCCAGGAAAACACCCGTACTCCGGCAGGGCATCCGGAAGGCTACGTGGAGGCTTTTGCCAACTTGTACCGAAATTTTGCCCGATGCATTTATGCAGATCGCGCCGGCCAAAAACCAAAGTGGGAATGGGAAGATTATCCCGGTATTGAGGACGGAATCCGGGGGATGGCATTCATTGATCATGTCCTCCGCAGTACCAAGTCCGAAACAAAATGGACTCCCTTTATCGTAGAAAAATAATTTTTAAACACACGCATTAAACCTGAAACCAACATGAAGACAATTAAAGGTCCGGCTATCTTCTTAGCGCAGTTTGCTGATGATAAAGCACCTTTCAACAACCTGAAAAACATCAGTCACTACATGGCTGACTTGGGATACAAAGCCGTGCAGATTCCAAGCTGGGATTCGAGAATGATCGATCTTCAAAAGGCTGCCGAGAGCAAAACCTATGCGGATGAAATCAAAGGAATCGTGGCAGAAGCTGGGATGGAGATTTCCGAACTTTCGACCCACCTGCAAGGACAGTTAGTGGCGGTGCATCCGGCCTACAATGAACTGTTCGACGGCTTTGCTCCGGCCAATCTAAAAGGCGACTTGAAAGGAAAATCTGAATGGGCTACTCAGCAACTGAAGTATGCTGCCAAAGCTTCTGCCAACTTAGGTTTGAATGCACATGCGACATTTTCCGGAGCCTTGATGTGGCATACCGTTTATCCTTGGCCGCAGCGACCTGCCGGATTGGTGGAGACCGGATTCACTGAGCTTGGTAAGCGCTGGAAGCCGATTTTGGATGCCTTTGATGAGGTAGGCGTGGATGTGTGCTACGAACTGCACCCGGGGGAAGATCTGCACGATGGGATTACTTTCGAGATGTTTTTGGACAAAGTAGGCGGACACAAGCGCGCCAATATTTTGTATGATCCGAGCCACTTCGTCCTTCAGTGCTTGGATTACCTCCAATTCATTGATTTCTATCACGATCGCATCAAAATGTTCCATGTCAAAGACGCAGAATTTAATCCTACGGGTAAGCAGGGTGTCTATGGAGGTTTTCAAGGCTGGGTAGAAAGGGCCGGCCGATTCAGATCTTTAGGTGATGGTCAGGTTGATTTTGCTGGAATATTTAGCAAACTTTCGCAGTACAATTACAGCGGATGGGCAGTGTTGGAGTGGGAATGTGCGATCAAGCATCCTGAACAAGGGGCAGCAGAAGGCGCTCCTTTTATAGCCTCACACATCATTCGAGTGACAGAGAAAGCCTTTGATGATTTTGCAGGGACCGGTGCTGATGAAGCATTCAATAGGAAAGTATTAGGAATTTAAATACCCAAACTAATAAACAATGAAAATTACAAAACCATTAAACTTAGGATTGCTCGCATTGGCGGGTTTGGCATTTGCATGTGGGGGAGGAGAAAAGACTGCTGAAACGGCTACACCTGAGGCTTCAGCTCCGGCGGCAGCTCCAACGCAGGAGATCAGCTTGGAGGACAAATACAAGGATGATCCAATTTATATCAAAGGACTGGAAAAGCTAAAGACTTCGGATTGTACTTCCTGCCATATGGTAGAACGGAAAATTGTGGGTCCTTCTTATGCCGATGTAGCAGCAAAATATGAGTCAACAGAAGAAAACGTCACCATGCTCGCCCAGAAAGTAATTGCCGGCGGTGTAGGGGTTTGGGGTGAAGTGCCGATGCCTGCTCATCCTGGGCTTAGCGAAGAAGACGCGAAAGACATGATTCGCTACGTATTACTACTAAAGAAATAATCCATGAAGAAAAGCTATTTAGCGATGTGGGCAGCTGCAGGAGTTCTTGCAGCTTGCTCTTCTCCCAAAACCGAGGAGACAGCAACTGTGGATTCTGTAGCGGTAGCTGCACCTGTAGAGGAGTGGGTTCCGTTGTTTGATGGACAGACGTTCAACGGCTGGTCTAAGTATGGCGGTGGGGAAGTCGGCAAAGCATGGAAGATCGAAAATGGTGAACTTTACCTGGATGCCACCAACAAAGCAGGCTGGCAAACCGGTGACGGAGGCGATATTGTGACCAATGAAGAGTTTGAAAACTTCCATTTCAAGTACGAGTGGAAAATCGCTCCCAATGGAAACAGTGGCGTGATTTTCTTGGTGCATGAGTCTCCGGAATTCCAGTATCCTTGGCAGACCGGTCCTGAGATGCAGGTGTTGGACAATGCCGGACATCCTGATGCAAAGATCGTGAGCCACAGAGCGGGGGATCTTTATGACTTGATAGTTAGCAGTCAAGAGACGGTAAAGCCTGCCGGAGAGTGGAATCAAGCTGAAATTGTCATTAATCAGGGTAAGCTTGATTTTTTTCTAAACGGGGTCAATATCGTGTCAACTCAGCTTTTCACTCCCGAGTGGGAAGCATTGATCGCCAAGAGCAAGTTCAAGGACATGCCGGGTTTTGGTAAGTACAAAAAGGGCAAGATTGCCCTACAGGATCACGGAGACGTGGTTCACTACCGAAACTTGATGATCAAGAAACTTTAATCAAAAAGGCTCCAAATTTGGAGCCTTTTTCAATTTTGTTGATTCGGATTTTATAGCCTTGTGACATTGTCCTTTCGGATATAGGCGATTTTTTCTTTCCATTCGACTTCGTACCAGATATCTTTCGAAGCCCGGATTTTCACCCTATGACCCGGTTCTACCAAATCAACCAATTCTCCTCCTGCACTGGGCTTGGACACAATCAGCGTTGGACTCTGGGTCACTAAGGCTGCATTGGGTGCTTTTAGGAAGTTATTTATGGCAAAAATCAGGGTAATCAAAATCACGGATGGCCAATAAAACCTGGCCTCGGTAAGTTTATTCCCTTTGGACCAAAGGAAAATCAACGACATAATCAGAAAAAGTGTAAGCGCACCTACAATGATCTCCTTGTACTCCACCAAGAAAAGCACAAATCGCATTCCGTCACTTACCTCATAGCCGATCAGTTCAGACTGACCGGTCAGGCTTTTTATTTTGGTTATTGTCTGAGGGTTGGGGCTTAGGTCGTAATATTTACTTAGGTAAAGCGTTGCATTTTCATTGTCACCGATCCCTTCTGAGATGAATGCCATCTTGAGCAACATGGAAGGGGAATAGATGCCCAATTGGTAATTTACCTGGTAGATTTCCATCGCTTCCTTGTAGCTTCTTTGCTGAAACAAAGAATCTGCTACCAAAAGCTGGGGGACATTGGCCTGACAATGAATACTTTGCAAAAATACCAGAAAAAATATAGAAAGTTTTGTTAGAAAGATTGATTTGAGGCTTGGCATTTAGAATTCAGAGTCATAAATTTGCAGTCCAATTACGGCAATGATCTAGCAAAAAGCAAGGCTAGGGAGTCAATTTGGAAGATTTAAGATTCCGTAGCTCAGCTGGTAGAGCATCCCGATTTTTATCGGGAGGGTTCTGGTTTGAGTCACTTGCAATGGCGAAAGAGCCTAGCTTCAAAAAATAGTAGATTCCGTAGCTCAGCTGGTAGAGCAATACACTTTTAATGTATGGGTCCTGGGTTCGAATCCCAGCGGGATCACAAATTTAGCTCGCAAGGAGTTAAAAAGTAAAAGTTTCGGGGTGTAGCGTAGCCCGGTATCTCGTCCCGATAGGAATCGGGAAGGTCCTAGGTTCAAATCCCTCAAATAGCAGATGGTTATTTGAAAATTTAAAGATTAAAGTTTCGGGGTGTAGTGTAGTCCGGTATCTCGTCCCGATAGGAATCGGGAAGGTCCTAGGTTCAAATCCCTCAAAT
>CAYONF010000147.1:0-5288 GCA_964405255.1 uncultured Limnohabitans sp.
CTTGTGTGTGCCCACCATGAAATCGACGCCATAGCCCATTTCGGTGTACAGCAAGTTCAGGACAGGCTTTCCTTTTCCGGTAAGTGACTTGGCTTTTTCCAGTCCTTCGATGACCGCCTGCATGTCGTTACCTTCTTTGATTTCATTTACTTCCCAGCCAAATGCTTCCCATTTTGCCTTCAGATTCATCAGATCCATGATCTTGTCTGTCGGTCCATCGATCTGCTGACCGTTGTAATCTACCGTGGCAATCAAATTGTCAACCTTGTAGTGTGCTGCATACATCGCCGCTTCCCAAACCTGTCCTTCCTGCAATTCCCCGTCACCCATCAGAATGTAAACAAGCTTGTCATCCTTATCGATTTTCTTCGCCTGAGCTACGCCCAAAGCCACGGAAAGCCCTTGACCAAGGGAACCGGATGCCACCCGAATACCAGGCAGGTGCTCGTGCGTAGCGGGGTGACCCTGAAGTCTGGAATTCAATTTCCGGAAGGTCTTCAGTTCGGTTACAGGGAAGTATCCGCTGCGCGAAAGCACAGAATACCAACCTGCCGAAAGGTGTCCGTTGGAAAGGAAGAAGACGTCTTCGCCTTTTCCGTCCATGTGGAAGTCAGGATTGTGTCTCAGCTGATCGAAGTACAGCGCGACGAAAAATTCAGCACAGCCGAGTGGTGCGCCCGGGTGACCGGACTGAACGGCATGAACCATTCTCAACACATCTCTCCGGAGCTGAGTACAGATTTTTTGGAGTTGTTCAATTGATTGTTTTTCCATTACGGAGGTTTATTTTAGGATTTGAGCAGTGTGTTCTTTGGTGTCGACTTTCTCGATCACCTCAGCAATTTTCCCCTGCTCGTCGATTACAAAAGTGGTTCTCGCAGTGCCCATGTACTTGCGGCCATACATGGATTTTTCAACCCAGGTACCATACGCTTCGTGCACTTTGAGATCCGTATCTGCAATCAAAGGAAAGGGGAGACCTTGCTTTTCAATGAATTTCTTGTGTGATTTTTCGTCGTCAGAGCTAACTCCCAAAACGACATAGCCAGCCTTCAACAGGGCATCGTAATTGTCGCGGAGGTTGCAGGCCTGAGCGGTACAGCCTGGAGTTGCATCCTTTGGGTAAAAGTAAAGAATTACCTTTTTGCCCAGGTAATCGGAGAGTTTGATGGTTGCTCCGGTTTCAATTTTTGCTTCGAAATTTGGGGCCATTTGGCCTACAGTGAGTGACATGGTTTTGTTGTGTTTAAGGTGTGAAACAAAGCTTAACTGATCGTGCCTTTCCATTCGGCTACATTGCCTGCCTGGTCGTACACTTTCAGTAAAACTGAACCTTTGAGCGGTTGTTCATCCAATTTTTCCGACCAAATCACGGCCTGTTTGTGCTCATAGCGCATCAGAATCCATTTTCCGTCCACGAAGGCTTCAAATTTTTGAATGCCGGACAGGTTGTCTTTGATCGTAAATCGTATTCCTGTTCGGTCCACCCGGATCGGAGCAATACTAGGCTTTACATTGTCAACACCCAAGACAAAACTACCAAAATTTCTGGTTTTGAAGCGGATTTGACCACCATCCCAATCCCCGCCTACAAAACTTCTGGCCCCGTTTCCTGCCCGTTGGTACACATGAGTTCGGGTTTTATCACCGGAATAGCCACTGACATTCCAGGTGACTTCGATGGGATTCCAGAGGTATTCGGTGGGTTCCTGAAGTCGGAGCACGGGCGCATCGGGAGTACCCGAATGACCGACCCTTAGGTAAAGATCTTCCAGCAGGCTGTTTTCTTCCGTTTTGATTCGGAGCTGATCGGTAGCGTGCAGGTGCTCTTTTCCCACCGGAAAATGCCCGATCAGATCCGGAATCAGAACTTCTGAACAAAGGTCAATTTTGGACGGGATTCCAAATCGAAGGTCCCAAAGGTAGGTGCGGGTTTGGCTATCCTGGTAGGCCGGTAGTATTTCATAGATCTGACTTCCAATGAACACCTTGGCCAACCCACCTTTGTCAGTCTGGGCGACTTTGATCTTCATGTGATGCTTAAAATAGCTCGTTTGGGCCTTGGCAGGTGCTGCACCATCAGCCACTGTAGAGTCCAAATCCGCCCCTGTCAAGGTCAGATTGACCAAGCGCGCATTTTGGTAGGTATCCAAAAGCCGAATTTGAATGGTTTTTTTCTGTCCGGATTCTACTTGAAATGCACCCGTACCCGGGGTATTGGGTGTAAAAAAATCAAACTTCAGTGTAGGTTGATGGTACAATCTCGTGAACCGGTTTTGGTGGGTATGGAGTAAAAAGTGCCGGGTGTAATTGAAATCGACCCGATTGACATGAAGGGTGTACAGCAGGCCTTTTTCATCCGAAACCTCGAATTTTGGAAACCCATTCTGGTTTTCCGCTCCGTCCAGTTTGTCGTAACTCTGGATTTCCAAACCGACTTTTCCGGTCACCCGGATCGTTTCCGGAATGCGATAGCTCGATCCGCTCAATACGGGAGTGAGTTCTACGCGTTGAAATTTGCCATTTACCCGGCTGTCAATTTCCAGCGGAACGATCGCGATTTTCTGCGGAGTGGGAGGGATGTTGTCGAGAATCTCCGAGAAACCCGCCAAAAGCGGATCCATGGCCCGGTCCAGGCTGTCCCGGATTTCAAAATGCAAATGCGGTCCCCCGGAGCTTCCGGTATTGCCTCCGTTGGCGATCAGTTCTCCTTTTTTCACCGGTAACTCTCCCGGCTCGGGAAAAAACTCCACGTCATTCACTTTGGCCTCGTACATCTTTTGACGCATCCAGGCACTGAGTTTAGGATTAAAGTTTCGCAGGTGTCCATAGAGCGTGATGTGTCCGCTCGGATGCTTGAGGTAGATCACATTTCCATAACCAAAGGAGGAAATCTTAATCCGATGCACCCAACCGTCGGCTACTGCATAGATCGGTTCGCCCTCAACTCCTCCGAATTTGTAATCCAGGCCGGTGTGAAAGTGGTTGGGGCGGAGTTCTGAGAAATTGCCGGAAAGGTAATTTCTACTTCCCGGTTTGACCGGAGAGCGGAAATAGCCCTTTTCGATTTGCTGGGCTGATAGTCCAAAAACCAAGAAAAGGCTCAGAAAAAAGGCAATCGGGCGTAATTTATTTGACTTCAAAATCCAGCATTTTTTCTGTTCCGATAAAACCAGTCAGACGATCTCCGACTTTTACGGGTCCAACTCCCGCTGGGGTTCCGGTGTAAATGAGATCGCCCTTTTTTAAGGTGAAAAACTGGGATACGTAGGAGATGATGGTGGCAAAGTCGAACAGCATCAGGCTGGTATTTCCTTTCTGGCGAAGCTCACCGTTGATTTCGAGATGAAAGTCGATGTCTTTCAATTCAGAAAATGCTGAAACCGGTTTGAAGTCACCGATTGGTGCCGAACCGTTGAATGCCTTGGCGATTTCCCAAGGCAGTCCTTTGGCTTTGCACTGATCCTGAAGGTCACGCGCCGTGAAGTCGATTCCCAAGCCGATTTCATCGAAGTATCGATGGGCAAACTGGGGCTGAATGTATTTTCCTTCCTTGGAAATCTTGAGGACAAGCTCGACTTCGTGGTGGATATTTTCTGAAAAATCCGGGTAGAAAAAAGGCGCGCCAGCTTTCAAGAGTGCGGTGTCGGGTTTGAGAAACACGACAGGCTTTCCGGGTTTTTCGTTTTTGAGTTCTTCGATATGTGCGGCGTAGTTCCGACCGATGCAGATGATTTTCATGTTTGTGAGCCTAAACCGATGGGATGGTTTCGTTGGGTGAAAATAGAAAATCCCCGTCAAGTTGTCGCCAAAATGAGCGGGGAAGGAAAAATTTCAGGATCAATTTTAATCCACCGCCTGAAACTTCATCAGGACAGTTCCCAGCGAATCCAGCAAATGGAGCTGATTGGTTTCGATTTTGTATTTCCGAGTAGTGATCAGGGCTTTTCCGATGGCCAATTCGGATGCCATGTCGGGACAGGCCATCATGGTACTGGCACCGGGTCCTAGGATCAGTTTTTCTGCATCGGCTTCTTTGATGGCCCCACGAACCGAGTTGCAGCCCATGTCGCCGAAGTAGGTACCTGCGGTCCGGTTAAACTCAAAAATCAGAGCCTCTCCGGTTTTGAAGCTTTTGGGATCTTTGATTTCTCTGACTTCGATTACTTTCCAGATATTGGTCAAGGCCAGACTTTTGTCGGGTTCTTGGCTTAGGATTTCCACCAGTTTGTAGGAAAAAGCAGACGCGTCAGCAGGGATGGGTTCCTGCTTTTGGTCCACTTGCACCTTGATCTGATAGATACTTCCCGGCTCGTAAGCAAAGCCTTCGATTTCGTCATAAAACAATTCCCACTTACCCGGGTCGATCTGACTTCCTTTTTGGATTTGGAAGCAGCTAATCGGGCCCACCCCAGTGCAGTCCACTTTGGCAGAATTGATCCACCAGACTTCAGTTTCGATTTCTTTTTGGCATGAGGTGGCCGCAAACACGACCATGATGAGCAAGAGAAGTAGGGTTTTCATGGTTTAGAATTTGATTTTTTGAACTTGGGTTAAAAGCTTGGAAGTCCATCTGGCATAGACCAATCCGGAGGGATGAAGCTGATCGTCCACGACCATTTCTGGTTGGGCTCCAATGACTCGATAGTCTGCCGTGATATCGATAAAAGCAATTCCATATTTCTCACAAATGGATCTTTTGGCAGCGTTGTAGGCATCAATTTCTCGGGCCACTTTTGCCTGATCCGAGTTCCGGTTGACCGCAAATGGCGTCACACCCCAGTCTGGAATCGACAACACGACTACGTGATCTTTCTTTCCTCTGGCAAAGGTCAAGGCTCGCTGAAGCATGGCCTCGAAGTCTTTTTCATAATCCGCCACCGGTCTTCCCCGATATTGATTATTGACACCGATCAGTAGCGTGACCAAATCATAGCCTTGTTCATTGGTTTGGCCGGCATTGATTCCGGCGTCTAATTCATCCACGGTCCAGCCCGTTTTGGCGATGATTTGGGGAGATTCAAATTGCCATTTCCCGGTAGCGTTGAGATCGCGGACCAGCTGTACCGGATAGCGGTCTTTTTCTTCTACGCCTTCGCCGATGGTGTAGCTGTCGCCCAGGGCGAGGTAGGTGAGGGTGGCTTTTTGTGCTAGAGATTCTTCTGAAAAGGTCATAAATAGAATAAAAATAATTCCGCAAATGGCTGAGTAAATCTTTTTCATATCGGCCCGATTACCCCTGAAACACGCTTTCCAACAACGTAAATGTTCCCGCATCGGCATTCATC
>CAYONF010000148.1:0-5204 GCA_964405255.1 uncultured Limnohabitans sp.
TCGTATTTCGTAAATCGTATTTCGTAAATCACAATTCTAGCCTCATCTTATGCCTTTTTCAAATCACTCGTCTTTCAAGCTATTCACTGGATTGGCATTCGCGGCGTGATAGGAGATAAAGGAAACCAATGACGCGGCAAACACCAGTGTCAGTAATCCCACGCCCGCAAAGACGAGCGGATTGATGTCAATTCGGTAAGCAAAATTGTCCAGCCAAGTTTGCACGGTATAAAAGGATATAGGTATTGCCACCAAAAACGCTACTCCCACCATGACCAAGTATTCCTTAGTAGCCAATTGGATTATGGACAGAACGGAGGCTCCCAGTACCTTACGGATACCGATTTCTTTCTTGCGGGAGATGGTCATGAAGAGTGTGATCCCGATGATTCCCAGCCCGGCAAGGCATACGGCCACTAGATTGAAATAGCTCAGGAGTTCAGAAAGCTGACTTTCCTGCTCATAGAGTTGACTGAGATTGTCCTCCATAAACTCCATTTCGAGGGGAAGGTCTTCATTCATTCCCGCATAAATCTCAGCAATTGAACGCATCACAGCGGCAGAGTTTTCCGGTTGAAAGGCCACGATACTCCTTCCGTCCATGACCAGAGAATCAGAAATGGAGAGGAAGTACGGCCCTACTTTTTCCCGAAGGGAAAACAGGTGAATATCCTCGACTATTCCTCCGATAGTAAAAGGAAAACCTGTCTCGCCGGTTTCTTCATTTACATATTCCGGTTCGGTGATGACTTGCGTTCCAATCAGCTCATCCGTGCTGATGCCTTGAAGCTGGGCAAATCGCTCTGCAGCGGTTCGATTGATCAGGGTTATTCGACTTCCTTCCAATTTTCCTCGGGTAACCTGAATTCCATAAGCTTTCAGCGCCTCAAAATCGAAATACAATTGATTGGAGTCGTCAAAGACCAAGTCAGAACCTTCAAGTCGGTAAGTTCCCTGATTGAAGGTTTCGATGCCCAAAGAGCTACCATTGCCTACCGAAAGGACGCCTGGGATTTGCCTGATTTTCTCCTGGAAAAAACGCAGATTTTCGGGCGAGGAATAGGCGAATAATATCCCGTCTTTCCGATAGCCCAGGTCTTTTTCAGCAACGAATCTGAGTTGGGAAGAAATAAAAACCGATACACAGCTGATTGCAATCAGGATCACAAACTGGCTGATGACCAGATATTTTCTCACTGGAAACTGCTGGAAATTAACCTGCTTGGAATCTTCCTTGAACAGGCTTACAGTCTTCCGTACACTGAGGTAAATCGAGGGAGAGATACTGGCGACCAAGCCGAGAAAAACCGCCAATCCAACAAGTAGCACAAGATTTTGAGGATTCTGCAGCAGATTATCGGCCAGATCAGTGCCCATCAGAGCGTTGAATCGGGGCACCAAAAGCGAAACCAAAATCCCCACGAGCGGCACAGCTATCAGAGAAAGGGCAATGCCATCTACCAAAAACTGAGAAACGATCATCGAATTATCGGCCCCCATGGCTTTACGAACTCCGATCATCTTGCTTTCCTTGGATTTGATGGCAAGTGTCAAATTAGTGTAATTGAAAAGTGTGATGATCAGGATAAAGGCTGAGAAAAAGCCGATCAGTAGCAGATACCCTTTATTTCCGGGCGATTTCGACTCATAAAGCAAGTTGGAATCCAAGTGAATATCGCTGATAGGCTGGAGGAAGTGACCTCTATACAATTCGTCCTGCGCCATCCGGGGATTAATCGTAGCGAAGGTTTGATTGATTTGGGCAGTAAGCGAAGAAGCATTGACTTCCGGCTCCGCCAAAACATAGACTCTGGCTCCCCAATAGTTGATCTGTTCCGAATTGAGGGCGATTTTGAAATTAAAATGGGAATTGACCGGCACGTCTTGAATGATGGCAGCCAGCTCAAAGTCTTCCCCTCCTACCCTCAGAGTGGAGCCGATGAGTTGGGAATTGGATTTGAATTCCGGACCGAAAAGTTTGGCAGCGACCGATTCGGTCAGCATGGCTTTGCGGATACCATTACCAAAATTGTCAAGCGTCCCTAAAATCGGCTGCCAAGAAAACGTCTTGACGAATGACTGTGCAGTGTTGGTTGTCAGGATGCCATCCTGCTGGATTTTAGACTCCCCGGATGCGATAAATTCCGGACTTGGAGCAGTGATAAACTGAACCACTTCCTCCACTCCTGCTGTGGTGGAGATCGCCTCGGCATGACGGATTTGGTCTTCACCCGTCTCCACAGAAGAAGGAAAACCAAGGATGCTGTAGTCTTGGGAGCGGTAAGACCAGGCTACTCGATAGATTCGATCCGAATTTTGGTGAAAACGCTCATAGCCTGTTTCAAAAAGCAGGTAAGAAATCCCCACATACGCCACAAATAGTCCAATGACCAAGCTGAGCAGATTCAAGGCTGTAAACTTCCCGTTTCTCAGGTATCCGCGGAATGCAATTTTGAAGTAGTTTTTGAGCATGGGAGTTGGGAGGTTTGGATGTTGGGAAGAAAGGAGGTTAGGGTGTTTTGAGGTAAGGAAGTTTGGGGTTGTTTGGTGTTAAAGGTTGTCAAGTTGGAAAGTGGTAAGGTTATGAAGTTTCCATGAGTCAGAGAGCTAAACTCAGGTCAAGACCTCGTATTTCCTAAATCGTAAATCATAATTCTTGCTGGATCTTATTTCTAGGTACTCGATATTTTTTCTAGCTAATCATTCACTTTTTATACTGTTAACCGGGTTGGCATAGGCCGTTTTCAGTGAATGAATTGAAACCGTTACATAGGCGAGCAGTACCGAAATGGCCGCCGAGGCCACAAAGAACCAGACTGAAATAGGAATTTTGAAAGCAAACTGATCCAGCCATTCTTCCATTAAGTAATAACCCAGTGGCAAGGCAATCAATAATGAAATGGCTACTAACAAGAGGAATTCGGCTGAAAGCTTGTTCACAATCCTCATCGCGGAGGCTCCTAGCACTCTTCGAATCCCGATCTCTTTTCTTCTGGACTCTGAAGTAAAAATGGAAAGTCCCAATAGCCCCAAACAGGAAATCAATAGGGTCAATAAGGCAAAAGTACCAAGAAGTGCACTGGTATTTGCCTGCTGCTCATATTGCATGGCGATGGCTTCATCCAAAAAACTATAATCAAATGGTAATCCTTCATTCACTTCTTTCCAGGTAGATTGTAATTCCGTCAATAGTTCAGAATTTATTCCATTCTCAGCCTTTACCAAGATATAATTTGTCCCGTCAAAGGCTGCGTTTTTTGCCGGAAGGTAGATAGTAGGAGCTATGGAATAGCGGAGATCACGCGTGTGATAATCTTTAACGACGCCTACAATATTTCCTTTATAGTTGGAAAAAAGCTCCCCATTTTCCTCGGTAAAAACCCTCAAATCTGATCCGAGAGCGGAAACCTGATCTTTCTCTAACCACGAAAGAGCCGCTTCATTCACGATCATTGCGACATGATTAAGTTCAGGGAATCTACCTCGCATCAATTGAGAAACGCCTTTATCAGAACCATCCTCTTTGAACTCCCTGCCTGAAACCATGGGTATACCGAGACTTTCGAAATAACCCGCGTCCACATATTGCACATTTATGTTTTTGGTTTGTCCTTCTTTGATGCCCGGATAATCCGCCGAAGGATCCCATCCTGTTTCTATGCCCGGACGAACGCTCGAAAACTTAACTGATTTTACACCCGGGATCTGCGAAAGCTCCTGCTTCAAGACCTCTCCTTTTTCTTTAGCCAGATTTCCCATTTGCACAGAAATCAAACCTTGGGAATCAAAACCCATGGAAGAATTGGTCATGAACTGATGCTGAAAATATGCCACAGAAGCACAAAAAATCAGCCCAGTGGAAAGAACAAATTGAAAGACCACCAAACTTTTGCGAAGCAGGGATTTTCCTCTTCCCAAAGGTGTTTGCTTCAGGATCATTTCGGGCTTGAGGCCAGAAAGATAGAATGCAGGGAAAATCCCGGCCAAAAGAGAGGAGCTAATCCAAATTGTGAACAATAATCCTTGAAGTTGCCTGTCCTTTACTAGGTCTACAGGGAAATGGAATCCTATACTCGCTTGAATTAAGGGCGTCACCAAGTAGACCAGTACCAAACCAATGCAGATAGCAATCGCATTGATTAGGAAAGACTCGGCTAAAAACTGTGCAATCAATTGTCCTCTTTTGGCGCCATTTACTTTTCTGATTCCAATTTCTTTCATCCTCTTAATCGCTCTGGCGGTGGCTAGATTGATAAAATTGATGCAGGCCAAGACCAACACAAAAATTCCTATTGAAAGAAATATCCAAAGCGTTTGTCTGGAAATCGGAGGAGTCCATTCTCCGGAGAATCCGGCGTTGGTATGGATGTCAGTGATAGGTTGAAGGAAGTGGATGTAAGATTTAGCTTCTTCAGGATTTCTATAATTGGGGGTTATTTCTGGGATTTTTTTGCTGATTTCTGTTGGGTCTTGCGTTGGATTTACCTTTGCATAGGTGTAAGTCTGAGGCCACCAGAAACTTCCAAAATCTGCCGTTACCGGAAATTCATTGAAAGACTTAAAGGTGTTCATGCTGGCCACTAAGTCAAAGGACATGTGGGTGTTTTTGGGTAGATTCTTTAAAACTCCCTTTACTTCAAAGGCAACGTCTCCGGTAGCAATCAAGGTTTTCCCAATCGGATCCAGATCCCCAAAATATTTTTGGGCAATTTCTTCGGTGATCACCACCTGATAGGTGTTTTCCAATACACCGTCCCAGCTCCCTTTACTCAGTTCAAAACCAAAAATTTTATCAAAACCCGGATCAGAAAAGATAAACCGGTCTTCACGGAATTGCTCTTCCGGAGAGTTCCCCTCCGCCGCATAGAGATAAGTACTGATCTGCGTGACACTGACTACTTCCTTGAGTTCATTTCCAAATTCCTTGCGAAGCATAGGAGCCACTGCCCCACCGGTCCAAGCCCAGGATTCATTTCCCTGTACCTCCTGAACTACCCGATATACCTGGTCCGAATTGGGATGAAAAGTATCATAAGATTGCTCATGTTTTACAAAAGCCAACAGGATCAGACAGCAGGCCAAGCCAATTGACAGACCCATGATATTGATCAGTGAAAATGATTTCTGTCGAATCAGATTCCTCCAGGCAATTTTGAAGTAGTTTTTGAGCATGGGAGTTGGGAGGTTTGGATGTTGGGAAGAAA
>CAYONF010000149.1:0-5065 GCA_964405255.1 uncultured Limnohabitans sp.
CGCCGCCGGTCGAATGACCGACATGCACGGCGATATTCCTTATACTCAGGCAGGGTATGGTTTGGAGGGAGAAGAAAACTGGTTCCCGAAATATGAAGCCCAAAAAGATGTCTACTACAAAATGGTAGATGACTTGAAAGCCGCACGGGATAAGTTTTCGACCTCTGCCAATCCACTCGGAGCCCAGGATTTTCTCTTTAATGGGGATGTGGCCAAGTGGAAGAAGTTTGCCAACTCTCTTCTGATGCGAATTGCCATGAGAATGAGCAATGTGGATCCTGCAAAAGCCAAAGAAGTGTTTTTGGAGGCAAATACCAGCGGGGCCATGTTGTCAAATGAGGACAGCGCTTACATCAAGTATGCTTCCGGACCACAGGGTGTGAACCGAAACGGACTCAACGACGGATACTGGAATACCTACAAGTACTCCAGAGACTGCAAGCTCTCCAAGACGTTTATTGACTGGATGGTGGCAAACAAAGATCCGCGATTGATGATTTTGTCCGGTGGCACAGGCAATCCTGACAATTCAGCTACTTGGAACACTGATCCTGCAGCTCAGAAAGGAATGCCAAACGGCTACAATTCCACCAATATCAAGGATGTGTTGAGCCCAGAGGAAGATGTGCAGTATGATGCGATCGGAAGACAAATCTTTTCCATGCTGAATCTGAAATACCTCGATTGGGAAGATCCTTATGCCTTGTTAACCTATTCTGAAGTGGAACTGATGAAAGCTGAAGCTGCTGTAAATGGTTGGATTTCTACCAGTGCAAGTGATCACTTCAATAAAGGAATAACTGCAGCCATCAGCAGCTGGGTTAAATTCGACCCTTCTTTTGCCCGAACAGGTCAAGAGATCCAGGCTTACATTGCAGCCAGGGGATTTGATACTGCAACTACCGCTGGCAAGTTGAGATTGATCGGAGAGGAATATTGGGCAGCCACTTTCCTCAATGACCTGGAGTCTTGGGCCAACTGGAGAAGAACCGGTTTCCCTGCCTTGACTCCAACCCAGGATCCCAATGCCTTTGAAGGAAACTTCATTCCTAGAAGATTGAGGTATTGGGAATCAGAGATCGGTTCAAATCCTGAAAACTACGCGGCTGCCATTGCCAGACAAGGAGCTGACTTGATGTCTACCCGAGTATGGTGGGATGGTGGTAAATAAGAGCTGATTGAGAAAATCCATGTACAGAGGTTTTGATTTCGGTCAAAACCTCTGTCTTTTTTTAATTTTACCCCAAACAACAGCACTCTCGATGAAATACTACCCATTTGTACTCTTTTTCTGGTTTTTAGCTTGCTCCCCGAAAGAAAAAAGCCCGGAAGACCAGTCGAAACCCTTCTACATCATCGGCTATGTGGCAGGCTGGAAAGCTGTCAAACCCGATGAGATTCCCGCCGAAAAACTCACCCACATCAACTACGCCTTTGCCGATGTGGCCAATGGCGTAGTGACTCACATGGAAGGAAAAGCAGAGCGGGACAGCCTCAACTTTTTAAAGCTACAGGAGTTGAAAAAACGGAATCCTGACTTGAAGATATTAGTTTCCATCGGAGGTTGGACGCATTCCAAAGGATTTTCGGATGCCGTTTTGACGGAAGAAAGCCGAAAGAAACTGACTGCTTCTGGGATAGATTTCATGCTGAAGTACCGGTTGGACGGATTGGATTTTGACTGGGAATATCCTGCCTTGCAAGGAGACAGCAATGTCGTCAGACCGGAAGACAGGGAAAATTTTGTGGCAATGCTTAAAAGTTTTCGGGAAGCCTTGGATTCGGTTGGCAAAGTCCAAAACAGACATTTTCTCAGTACCATTGCTACCGGAGGATTTCGGAAATACCTAGAGCTGAATAATCTGGCAGAAGCCCAGAAGTATCTCGATTTTATCAATATCATGGCCTATGACTTTTATACCGCCGGAGATGATTCCACCGGGCATCATGCCAATCTTTTTCCAAGCGGAGCAAAAGGAAGATCGGCAGATACTGCTGTCAAAGAACATCTTGAATTTGGAGTACCCGCGGAGAAAATCGTCTTGGGGGTACCTTTTTACGGGCGAATGTGGAAAGGAGTGCTACCTCAGGAAAATGGGCTCTTCCAACCTGGAAGGTTTGAAATGGGATTGCCCTATGTTCAGGTTTTGGCGCTTTCCAAAAACTCCGCTTACCAAAGGCATTGGGATATTCAGGCGCATGCGCCTTACTTGTTTTCCCCAGCCGACTCGGCTTGGATAACCTACGAAGATCCCGAATCTCTCCAATGGAAAATGGGCTATATCAAGGAAAAGGGTCTTGCTGGTGCGATGTTTTGGGAGCTGTCTGAAGACAACACCGGTACTTTGCTTGATGCCATGTATCATGCGTTATATCCTCCTCCAGCCAAGGGGAATTAAGCCATGAATCTCATCGGTGTAGACATTGGAGGATCTCACATTTCCTCGGCAAGAGTGGAATGGGACGGATCCCAAGTAGAAGCCTTTGATTTTTTTGAGTCGGAGGTAGACACATTTGGATCGGCAAAAGATATTATTTCCGCCTGGTCCAGGGTAATTCGCTTATCGGCTGGCAATCGAAGTGATGTCCGGATTGGTATCGCTATGCCTGGCCCATACGACTATCCAAACGGTATCTCTCTGATCAAAGACCAGGGAAAAATGAAATCGCTTTATGGCTTTTCTGTAAAAAATCTTTTGGCAGAAAGTCTTCAAATCAGCCCAGATCGTATTTCATTCACCAATGATGCGGAAGCGTTTTTGTTGGGGGAAAGCTTTGCCGGGGCGGGTCGGGGATTCCAACATTCGATGGGATTAACCTTGGGCACAGGCTTAGGGTCTGCCATAAAAATCAATGACGTGGTGAAGGATGGCATGCTTTGGACAGCACCTTTTCGATCTGGAATTGCTGAGGATTTCTTGGGATCTAAGTGGTTCAGGGATTACACCTTTCGAAAGTTCGGACTTTCCATTTCGGGGGTAAAAGATCTTCTTTCACCTGAAATTGATCCAGTAGTTGCCAGACAGGTTTTTAAGGAGTTTGGTAATAGTTTGGGTGAGTTTTTGTCCTTTTACATCATTCGTCTACAGTGTCAAGGCGTAGTTTTGGGGGGTAAAATTGCCCGGGCGGCAGACTGGTTTCTGCCTGCGACCCAAGCTTATCTCGATAAATTGGATTATCCCCTGGAAATCCGGATAGCTCAATTGGAGGAAAAAGCAGCGCTCATTGGGGCCTGCCTTCCATTTATCTCATCCACTCACTTGAATCAGCCATGAAAATTGTTGTTTCCTTCCTTTTTCTCCTCCTTTTTCAAACTACTGGGTTTTCCCAACAATCCTATGACCTGATCGTGGTAGGAGGCGGTGCAAGTGGTACAGCTGCAGGCATTTCCGCCGGTAGATTGGGCACTAAAACCTTGATTATTGAATCTACTCCTTGGTTGGGTGGGATGCTGACTTCGGCCGGAGTTTCGGCTATTGACGGCAACCATCGGCTTCCTTCAGGCATTTGGGGGGAGTTCAAGACTGAGCTTGAGGCCTACTACGGAGGACAGGAAAAGTTGGCGACAGGTTGGGTGAGCAATACATTGTTTGAACCCAAGGTGGGAAATGAAATCCTGAAGAAAATGGCTTCAAAAGTGAAGGATTTGAGTATTTCCTTCGAAAGTGAATGGAAGACCGCTCAGTATGAAAACGGACTTTGGACGGTGACTTTTTCCAAAAACGGAAAAACCGAAACAGTCACTGCACCACTCTTAATCGATGCTACCGAACTTGGAGACGTGGCGGCTTCCCAAGGTTTGCCCTATCGCTTGGGTATGGATGCCCGGGCTGAAATCGGAGAGGAGTTTGCTCCCGAGCAGGCCAATGACATCATTCAGGACTTGACTTTTGTTGCGACTTTGCAGGATTATGGTCGAGGTGTGGACAAGACGATTCCAAAACCGGCAAACTACGATCCCGTCGAATTTGCCTGCGCATGTGCCCATGCCGATCCGACCACAGACGATGCCCCGACTCTGGACTGTGGTAAGATGCTGGATTACGGTAAGTTGCCCAACGGGAAATACATGATCAATTGGCCAAACTGTGGAAATGATCACTACGTCAATCTCGTGGAGTTGAGCCCGGAAGAGCGAGCGGCTGAAATCGAAAAGGCCAAGCAAACCACGCTTCGGTTTGTCTACTACATTCAGCACGATTTGGGATTTAAGCATTTGGGTTTGGCAGAAAATGAGTATCCTACCGCTGATGATCTGCCGATGATTCCCTACCATCGGGAATCTCGAAGGTATCGGGGTTTGGTAGATTTTACCTTGCCCTATGTGAAAACTCCCTATGCGGCTCCCAGTCCCTTGTATCGAACCGGAGTAGCAGTGGGTGACTATACCATTGATCACCACCACAAAAAGAACCCCACTGCTCCTGCCATTGACTTCATCAAGATTCGGGTTCCGTCCTATAATGTCCCTTTGGGAGCTTTGATTCCCAAAAGCCATCCGGCCTTGATTTTGGCTGAAAAGAGCATTTCGGTCTCCAATATTGTCAATGGAGCTTCCCGACTTCAGCCCGTGGTTTTGGGAATCGGTCATGCCGCTGGAGTATTAGCTACAGTGGCTTTGGAGGAAAAGAAACCGCTTTCGGAAGTTTCCATCCGACGTGTTCAGCAGCTTTTGCTGGAGCAAAAAGCCTATCTCATGCCTTTTTTGGATATGAATCCCTCGCAAATCCATTTTGAGTCGATGCAAAAGGCAGGCGCTGCCGGGATTTTCAAAGGGGAAGGTGTGCCCTATCTCTGGGCCAATCAAACTTGGTTTTATCCGGAAAGGTTAGCCACTGAATACGAAGTAGTCGACGGGCTGAGACCGATATATCCCAATTTGAAAGACTTCTGGGGTGCTTCAGGCGATTACCTGACCGGAGCGCGGTTGATGGTGTTTTTGAAAATGATCCAGCCGGAATTCACGGAGGAAAATATTCATTTGGCTTGGAAGAATGGGGCATTGGAGGGGGATTTTTCTTTGGATAAAAAGCTTACCCGCAGAGAAGTCTCTGTTTTGCTTGAT
>CAYONF010000150.1:0-5058 GCA_964405255.1 uncultured Limnohabitans sp.
CACTGGACCACTATGGGTATAGCGAGGAGGAATTTCTGCAAATGAAAATTTCCGATATCAGGCTGGTGGAGGACGGAGATCGGATGGACCCGGTTGATTTGGAATTTAAAAACGATGGAAGCTATCGGCCTGACAGTGTTTTCCGGCACAAAAAGAAAAACGGGAACATCATCATGGTAGAAGCTAGGATTAACAAATTGATGTTCAATGACAGGGATGCGGTGCTTGTTTTGGTCAATGATGTCACCGAACGTCTACATTATGTAGAGACCATAGAAAAGCAAAACAAAATCTTCCGCGAAATCGCATGGATTCAGTCCCACGTGGTGAGGGCTCCCTTGGCCAGACTCATGGGCCTGGTCAATTTGCTGGAAAACGACATATCAGATCCATCTGGCGAAAATTCCATCCTGATCAACCACATCAAAGATTCTGCGATGGAACTGGACGGAATTGTCCGAGATATTAGCAAAAAATCAGAAAACATTGCCCCAATTGAAAACCATGAATTCTGAAATAATCTTGGTAGATGACGATGAAGTGCTATTGGTCATTCTTGAAAAAATGATCCATAAGGTAAATCCAACCTGTAATCCCAAACTTTTCAATTCCGGGTTTACTGCTTTAAGCTACCTGAATGAATTCCAAAATCCCAATGCTCTTCGCTACTTACTGGTAGATATCAATTTGAAGGATATGAGTGGCTGGGACTTTCTGAATGAACTCCAAACTAGGGAAGATCAGTTTTCGAAGGTAATCTTGATTACTTCTTCCGTGAATTCTTCCAATCCGGTAATTGCAAAAAAATACCTGCCGGTCATTGGCTTTTTCGAAAAACCCATCACCTTCGATGTCATCCATCAAATCCTCAAATTGATTGAGTACAATCACCAGGATTCAATAGGATAAAAAGTACTTTTTTTATTTCCCAAATTGCCCTAGTTTAAATTTCTTTCGAAGATTAACCTAAACCCAGACCTATTGATATGAATACTAAGACCGTATTGATCACGGGTGGAGCCAGTGGAATCGGCCTAGCCATGGTGAAAAAATTTGCCGCCGGAGGCTATCACGTTTTTTTCATTGACACCAATCATACTGAAGGTCAAAAACTACAACTGGAAGAAAGTGAAAAAGGCTATCCTGTAAAATTCCTAAAAGGAAGCATTGCGATTTTTGCTGAAGTAGAAAAACTCATCCATCTAATCCCAGGCAAAATCAACGTTTTGATCAACAATGCCGGAATTTCGCACATCGGCAAGGTAGAAACTACTTCTGAGGAGGATTTTGACCGGCTCTTTCAGGTCAATGTCAAAGGAATGTTCAACTGCATCAAAGCTGCACTTCCCAAACTCAAGGAAAACGGCGGAGGCTCTATCCTGAACATGTGCTCAGTTGCCGCTACAATAGGAATACCGGATCGATTCGCTTACAGCATGACCAAAGGTGCAGCGCTATCGATGACCTTGAGTGTAGCCAGAGATTATGTGCAAGACGGGATCCGCTGCAACTGCCTCTCTCCGGGAAGAGTACACACCCCGTTTGTGGACGGTTTTTTGGCTAAAAACTATCCCGGTCAGGAGGCAGAAATGTTTGCCAAACTTGCCGCCACTCAACCCATCGGACGAATGGGCACTCCGGAAGAAATCGCCGAACTGGCATATTTCATCAGCTCAGATGCAGGAAGCTTCATCACCGGTGCCAATTTCAACATCGACGGCGGTTTCATGGGGCTGAAGATGTAGAAAAATGCGGGATGCCTGATGACGGAAGCCAGATATTCAAAATTCGATGTTCAATGTTCGACATTCGATGTTCAATGTTCGACATTCGATGTTCAATTTCTTAAAATGAAATCAGCAACTAATTCCCCCTAGCACCTTGTAAATCACACTTCCTAATTCTTTTAAAACCTAAATTACCACACGCATGAAACTCATCCGATTTGGAGAAGCCGGAAAGGAAAAACCAGGAATTCAGGACAAAGAAGGCCGAAACCTCGACTGTTCATCCTTTGGTGAAGACTGGAACGAAGATTTTTTTGCAGCCGATGGGATCAGCCGATTGCAGGCTTGGCTGGGCGCTAACCAGTCCAAGCTTCAGGAAATCCCAGCCAATTCAAGACTCGGCGCACCGATCGCCCGACCTTCCAAGATCATCTGCGTCGGTCTCAACTATCGAAAACACGCTGAAGAAGCAGGAATGGCAGTGCCGGAAGTTCCGATCATTTTCATGAAGGCTACCTCTTCGCTCTGCGGACCTTACGACCCCATCTACATACCCAAATCCTCCAAGCAGACCGACTGGGAAGTGGAGCTTGCCGTGATCATCGGCAAGCGGGCCAAGTATATCAGTACGGAGCATGCCATGGAATATGTGGCAGGCTATTGCCTGCACAATGATGTGAGCGAGCGGGATTTCCAGCTGCGACATGGAGGCCAGTGGGTCAAAGGAAAAAGTGCCGACCACTTTGCTCCACTCGGACCGGTATTGGCTACCCGCGATGAAATCCCTTATCCACACCAGCTCCGGCTTTGGCTCAAACTCAACGGGAAAATCCTCCAGGACAGCAACACCTCAGATCTGATTTTTGATATCCCTACCATCGTATCCCATATCAGCCAATACATGACGCTGCTCCCGGGAGATGTGATTTCCACCGGGACTCCTGCAGGGGTTGGCATGGGTCTGAAGCCCGATCCGCAGTTTTTGGAGCATGGAGACATTGTGGAGTTGGGGATTGATGGACTGGGCATCTCCAGACAGGTAGCCATGAACGATCCCGAGGCATGAAAATCGACTGCCATCAGCACTTTTGGGAGTATGACCCCAAGGGGCAGGAGTGGATCAGCGCAGAAATGAGCCGGATTTGGAGAAATTTCCTCCCCGGAGACCTCTACCCTCTCCTTCAGGATGCCAAGATCGACGGATGCATCGCAGTGCAGGCCGACGAGAGTCTGCGCGAAACAGATTTCCTGCTGGATTTTGCCGCTCAGCATGAGTGGATCTTGGGCGTGGTAGGATGGGCAGACTTGGGAAGTGATCAGCTGGATGAAGTGCTGGACAACTATTCGGATGCCGAAAAACTGGTCGGATTCCGCGAGGTCCTGCAATCCAAAGATCCCCGTTACATGCTTCGGGAGGAATTTGTCCGCGGAGTACAGAAAATAGGCAAACGAGGCTATGCCTACGATATTCTGATTTTCCCTCAGCACCTGTCGGCCTCATTGGAACTGGTAAGTAAATGTCCGGATCAGCGGTTTGTGATCGACCATCTCGCCAAACCTGCGATCAAATCAGGAGAATGGAAAGACTGGAAAAAGAACCTGAGCCTGCTCGCTGAGCGGGAATTGGTGCATTGCAAGCTGTCCGGCATGGTCACTGAGGCCGACTGGAACCACTGGACTCCGGACCAGCTTTTCCCCTACCTCGAAATTGCTCTGGAATTATTTGGGCCAGATCGTCTGATGTATGGAAGTGATTGGCCGGTCTGCTTGCTTGCGGGAGAGTATGAGCAGGTGTTTGAAGTAATCGGGCGGTTTACGGATGCACTTTCTCCTTCGGAAAAAGCCCGAATCCTAGGCGAAACCGCCGCTGAGTTTTACAGAATTGGCTAACCATTTTAAAAAAGAATTGAAGTTCTAAAGAAGGTGCTGTTGACTGTGGTCAGTGTACCGTTGACTGTAAAATGAACCTAAACCTACAAGACAAAGTATTCCTGATCTCCGGAGGCGCCAAAGGCATCGGGGGTGCCATTTCCAAAGGACTGATCGCGGAGGGTGCCATCCCGGTTTTCATCGATCCTTCCGAAAAAGAGGGAAAAGAAATCCTGGATTTGGCTGAGGGAAAAGCATTGCAAATCCCTGTGAGACTCTTTTCTCCTGAACAAGCCAAATCCGCAGTGGATCTTGCCGTGCAAACTTTCGGTCGGATCGACGGGGTGGTCAACAATGCAGGCTCAAACGACGGCGTGGGCCTGGAACATGGTAGTCCGGAAAGTTATGCCCATTCCGTCACCAAAAACCTGTTTCATTACTACTACCTGGCTCACTACGCCTTGCCTTTTTTGAAAAAAACCTGCGGAGCGATTGTCAATATCTCATCCAAAACTGCCGTCACAGGACAAGGGGGGACATCCGGATACATCTCAGCCAAAGGCGCTCAACTCGCCCTGACCCGGGAATGGGCGGTGGAGCTTCTCCCCTACCACATCCGTGTCAATGCCATCCTGCCAGCGGAAGTATACACCCCAATGTACGCCAATTGGATACAGACCTTTAGCAATCCTGAGGAAAAACTAGCCGAGATCAACCGCCGAATTCCCCTGGGCAAGCGAATGACTACCTCTGATGAAATTGCCGCAATGGCCATTTTCCTTCTTTCCGAAAAAGCCTCCCACATCACCGGGCAACACCTCTACGTCGACGGTGGCTACACCCATCTGGACCGAGCCCTTTGACCCCCTAGCCATGACCCAAAAACCTGCCCTTGTACCCAAAAATTTATTGTTCCCCTTCATCCTGATCACCTCGCTATTCGCGCTGTGGGGCTTTGCCAATGACATCACCAATCCCATGGTGGCCGCATTCAAGCGGGTATTGGAATTGAACAATACCCAGGCGTCCTGGGTGCAGTTGGCCTTTTATGGGGGGTACTTCACTATGGCACTGCCAGCCGCTTTTTTCATCAAAAAATACTCCTACAAAACCGGAGTACTTCTCGGATTGGGGCTGTACGGCTTCGGTGCAATACTCTTTTACCCTGCTGCGGCCTGGGAGAGTTATGGGTTTTTCTTGGCTGCCCTTTACATCTTGACCTTTGGACTTGCCTTTTTGGAAACCACCGCCAATCCCTACATTTTGTCCATGGGCCCTGAGGCTACAGCCACCCAGCGGCTTAATCTCGCCCAGGCATTCAACCCCATGGGCGCCCTGGCCGGACTCTTTGTGGCCAAAACCTTTATCCTCAATTCCCTTCAGTCCGGAATAACCGATGAAAGTGGGCAAGTCATTTTTGACACCTTGGACGAGGCAAGCAAAGCGGTGATCCGATCCGCCG
>CAYONF010000151.1:0-5011 GCA_964405255.1 uncultured Limnohabitans sp.
TTCAGGGTATTTCCTTTATAAAAAATCACCACTTCTTTTCCCTCGACAGTCGAGGCCGAAAACAAATCCGTCTGCGCCAATGAATCCTCTCTGAAAAATTCAATTCCATATTTCTCACTGATTCGCTCCACCTCGGGCATAAAGAGATCGAGTTCTGCCGAAGTCATCGGCGGACCGATTGCGAGGGGTTTGACTCCTGATTTGACCATCTCGGCAAATGATTCGATTTGACCGGATTCTTTTTTAAAGTCTTTTTGATCACAGGAATACAAGAAGGAAAGCAATAGGACGAGGGTGAGGATTTTTCTTTTCATGATCTGTTTAAAAGTTCTAAAAAGAGGAATGGTTTGAATTAGGAGAAAAAATCTCTTTCCGCAGCAACCTAACTTGAAAAATCTGCATCTAACCACGTGAAGATGCATTTATGTATTCTAAAAAATCACCTTTAGAATCATTTGATTATCTTATCCTTCGCAAATTTTTGAGTACCACTTTTTCCCTATCAGAAAATAAACTCTTGAATCCAATTAGTACTTAACCTCATCTATCTTCATGGAATTGATCATTCAAAACCTCTCCAAAACCTACTCCAACGGAGTGAAAGCACTCAACGGAATATCCCTCAGCATCCCACAGGGTATGTTTGGCCTATTGGGCCCAAATGGTGCCGGAAAATCCACCCTCATGCGTACCATCGCTACCCTACAGGATGCGGACTCAGGCAGTATTCAGCTGGATGGAATCGATGTGCTTAAGGACAAACAATCTGTTCGCGAACGACTGGGTTATCTTCCTCAGGACTTTGGCCTCTATCCACGCATCAATGCCGAGACTATGCTGGATCATATTGCCCAGATGAAAGGCATCGGCAGCAAAAGCGACAGAAAAGAACTCGTTGCTTCCCTTTTGCAAAAGGTGAATCTCTTTAAAGACCGGAAAAAAGGCCTCGGCACCTTTTCTGGCGGGATGCGTCAGCGATTTGGGATTGCACAAGCTTTGGTGGGAAATCCATCTCTGATCATTGTGGACGAGCCTACTGCCGGATTGGACCCTTCGGAACGAAACCGATTTTACAACCTGCTCTCTGAAATCGGAGAAAATACCATTGTGATTCTTTCCACACACATCGTCGAGGACGTGAATACGCTTTGCTCAAATATGGCGATTATCTGCTCGGGCGAGGTCCTCATGCAAGGCAAGCCAAAAGATGGACTTGCCATGGTGCAGGGAAAAATCCACCAAAAAGCGATTGAGAAAAGTGAATTGGATCACTATCGAAAGGATTACCATGTCATTTCCACCAAGCTGATCGGCGGCAAACTGAGCCTACGCATCGAAAGCGAAGCCAACCCGGCAAATGGCTTTGAACCTGTGGCGGGTGACCTGGAAGATGTGTACTTCAGCGTGATTTCTAAAAAAGTGGATCCTATCACCATTTAATCGGAATCGTATGTTTAAGGACATCTTTCTATTCGAGCTAAAATACCGCTTTAGCCGACCGGCGACGTGGATTTACTTTGCCTTGCTACTCATCGTGCCACTCCTGCTGATTGGCTTTGGCAATACTCCGGCTTCCGAAAAAGTCTACCACAACTCGCCCATCGTCATTGCCAACCTGCTGGTGTTGGTTTCACTATTCGGGATTCTGATAGCCTCTGCTGTCATGGGTGTGCCGATCTATCGGGATTTGGAGCATGGCACCGGCACTTTTCTCTTCAGCTACCCGATCAGCAAGTTTGGGTACTTTATGGGACGTTTTTGGGGATCCTTCGTCACTTTGTTATTTATCAGTTTAGGCGCACTGCTTGGCATTTATTTGGGAAGCGTACTTGGCCCACTGTTTGGCACCGACGCGGAGCGCTACGGGCCAAACGAGCTGATGAACTACCTCCACCCTTGGCTGACCTTGGTCCTGCCCAACCTGTGGCTGGCTGGCGCTTTGTTTTTCGCCCTGATCATTTTTACCCGAAATATCCGGTCCATCTATTCGGGTGGAATCGTGATTTTCATCGGGTACTTGCTCGCGAATTTCCTTTCTCAGGATATCGAAAACAAAGATTTGGTTCAGCTGATCGATCCATTTGGATTGAATTCATTTGACCTGCAGACGCGCTACCTGACGCCTTACGAACAAAATACCTTTTTGCTTTCCGTGACCGGTAATCTCCTTTTAAACAGGATACTTTGGACAGTCGTAGGTCTGGGATTTTTCCTTGCCTCCTACTATCGGTTTAGCTTTTCTTATTTTTTCCAAGCCTCCAGAAAAGGTAAAAAAGCGGAATCCACGAAAGAAGAAGCAGTCAGCTCCGGAGCTTTCCGCAAGGTGCTACCGGATTTTTCCTCTTCTTATCAATGGAGATCCTTTCAAACGCTCACCAAAATCGAGGTTCAAAATGTCCTCAAAGACATTTATTTCCGCTCCATTTTACTGGGTGGAATGATCTTTTTGGTGTTGGATTTCTGGATTGGAAACACGACTTACAGTGTTCCGATTTTGCCTTCCACCTCCTTTTTGATGCAATACAAAGGGTACGATTACAACCTTTTCGTGTTCATCATCATCGTGTTTTTCACCGGAGAAGCACTGCATCGGGACAGATCTACAGGGTACTCAATCATCAATGATACCTTCCCAGTCAAGGACGGAGTAGTGATTGCTTCCAAGTTTTTCGGGATGGCTTTTGTCTGCCTTGTGCTCACCACCTTGCCGATTGTGGTGGGTCTGATCGTGCAGATTCTGAAAGGATATTTCCTCTTCGACCTTGACGTCTACCTGATCGACAGCTACTTGATCACTTTCCCGGATTACATCCAAATGGTCATGCTGGTATTCGCGGTCCATTTACTTGTGAACAACAAGTTTGCCGGGCATGCTGCCGCCATTGGTGTTTGGTTGCTGATGATTATTCTGAGGAATTTTGCGGAATACGATTTCAACCTGTTTTTCTACAGCTACAAGCCGGAATACACCTGGAGTGACATGAATGGCCTTGGGCATTTGGGTGATGGGCTCATTTGGTTCAATATCTACTGGACTTCATTTGGAGTATTTCTGGTACTGTTTTTCAGCATCTTTTTCAGCAGAGGAACAGAAAATTCCTGGAAAAGCCGGCTCGCCACTGCCAAAAGAAGACTATCCTTGCCTTCGACCAGATTGGGATTTGCATTTTTGGTTTTGGCCTTGGTTACGGGTGCTTACATTTTCCAATCGGTCGTATATGACAATGGGTATCGAACGGCCGAAGAAGGAAAACTCCGACAAGTGGCCTACGAGCAACAGCTCAAAAAATACGAGCGCATTCCTCAACCCAAAGTCACCAAAATCAAGATCAAAGCTGACCTGTTTCCCATGGAGCGTGAAGCCTACTTTGAGGCGGAAGTTCAATTGGTCAATAAGACCTCTTCGTCTATCGATTCGATCCACTTCAATTCTGTAGACCTGAGTGATTTTAAAGTAATCTACCAAGGAGATACCTTACCGTATCGCTTCCCGCTGAACTATGAGCCTGCAAAATTTCAGATTTTGGGCAAAAAGGCAGAAAAGCATTGGTACAAGATCACGGCTTTGCCACAACCCATGCAGCCTGGAGACACGCTCAACCTGCTCATCGTAAGCAACAAGAAATTTGCGGGCATCCCCAATTCGGGCTACGGAAGAGAAATTGTCTACAATGGTACGTTCTTCTCAGGTGGGCTCCCCAACATGGGCTATGATCCAAACAATGAAATGAACAGCGACGAGGATCGGAAGAAATACGGTCTTCCGCCCAAGCCGGAAGATTTGCCTGAGCACAGAGACCCCTATGGAGAATCCACGTTGCTGTTTGCAAGTGATGCCGATCTGATTTCTTTCGAAGCCATCGTGAGCACGATCCCAAGTCAGATCGCCGTGGCCCCGGGCTATTTGCAAAAGGAGTGGGAGGAAAATGGCAGGCGCTATTTCCACTACATTCAGGACACCCCGATTCAGTCATTCTTCACCTTCGTTTCTGCCGAATATGAAGTTCTTAAGGACAAGGCTGTACTTCCGGATGGACAGGAAGTCAACATTGAGATCTTCCATCATCCGACTCACACGTACAACTTGGACCGTTTCCTAGCTGCTTACAAAGACGGCTTGACCTACTTCTCAGAGACCTATGGCAACTTCCAGTTCCGTCAAATGCGCCTTTTGGAGTTTCCTCGGTATGCAGGATTTGCCCAATCGTTTCCCAATACCGTACCTTTTTCGGAGAGCTTTGGTTGGGTGGCAGATTTCAAAGATCCGGACGACTTTGATTTTGTCTACTACGTGACTGCCCACGAGTTGGCGCATCAGTGGTGGGGACATCAGATCACACCCAATTATACCCGCGGATCCAACCTGATTTCGGAGGCTTTGGCGGAATTCTCCGCTTTGATTCTCACCGAGAGAAGGTATGGAAAAGACAATATGAAGCGATTCCTGAAGGAGGAACTGGATAATTACCTTTCGGGCAGATCCAGTGAAGGGAAAAAAGAAAACACCTTCATCAACTGCAACCGTGCCTATCAGTGGTACTACAAGGGAAGTTTGATTCTCTACGGTCTTCAGGATTTGATCGGACATGAGGCCATGGATTCGGCACTTAGAAGCTTCAATCAGGAGTTTGGACTTAAGCAAACCCCTCCTTTCCCGGGTAGCTATGACCTGTACCGGCATTTGGAAGCAGTGACTCCGGATAGCATCAAGTATTACTTGGATGATACCTGGAACAAAATCACGCTTTATGACAACAAGGCTGAAAAAGTGACTGCCACAAAACTAGCCGAAGGAGAGTATGAAATCACGCTGAATCTCAAATCGCAGAAGCTCTACGCAGACGAAACCGGAAAAGAGGCCAATGCAGCGTACGAAGCGGATTACATCGATGTGGGCATTTTTGCAGCGGAAGACAAGGATGAAAACGGTCGAACCCGTGTCAATCCACTCTATATCCAAAAGCATAAGATCAAGCCCGGCCAGACTACCCTCACGGTCAAGGTGAAAGGG
>CAYONF010000152.1:0-4971 GCA_964405255.1 uncultured Limnohabitans sp.
CGTTTTTTGGTTCCCATGAGTCCTCTGAGAAGATTTACAAAATCTTCATTTTCACTTTTGACATACTTTTCATCTCGGGATTTGGCCAACAATTCTGGGATTTTCAGAATGTCGGTCGGATCGTATTCATACGAAATGGAAACAGGGACTACACGGATTTTTTCGAAGTAGGAAAAGGAATCTGAGCCCGATTCGGCCAGGGTAAGCATTTTGAGCACGCCTTTTTGAGTGATGTCGTTTCCGTCTTTGGTTCTGCCTTCACGCTGCGCAGTCCAGACCGATCTGTTTTCTCTCAAAAGCGACTTGTGGATGTACTCAGATACCAACAGGGAGCTTTCCAAAAGGGCTCTGCCGCTGAGGCCTCTTCGAATGACAAAGTTCCGGTTGAGGCGTGAAAGCGTGTGGAGGAAAGGTTTTTTGACCAGATTGTCTCCGATTGCTGAGGTAGTCATCACCAGACCTTTTTCGAAAAGGCAGGCATTGAGCAATGAAGTGTCGAGGATAATGTCCCGGTGATTGGAGATGAAAAGGTAGGCGGTGTTGGGTTCCAGAGCTTCGAATCCGCCCGTACTCAGTCCGTCTGAGCTTTTTTCCAACACCTTCATTAAGGCCGGATAGATAAAGTTGATCTGAAAATCCCGGAGGGAATGGGTGTGCCTCATCAGGTCTTTCCAATGGCCGGAATTGTCATTGGGAAAGGTAAAGTTCATCATGGCCTCCAGCATCGGATCGTCAATGATCTGACGGATAGCAGCGTTGGCTTCTGCATCGTAAAAAGGCCTTATCGAATCAAATTTGGACATGTCTGGGTGGTCATTTCTACTGCAAAAAGCAAAATTTAACCCAATTATCGAAGTTTAATTTCGTTTTGGAGGAGAGGATGTTTTTCAATTAATCCCGCTTCAGGTACTTGGAAAAAAAGAGCATATGCACTGGCAAAGCTTCGGTCCAATAAGGCCAGGTATGTGCACCCGGACGCTCGATGTACTCATGGGGAGTCCCGTTTGCCAACAAAAGCTGGTGCATCTGCCGATTGGTTTCGATAAGGAAATCATCCACACCGCAGTCAATAATCAAAGCAAGTCCATTGGTTTTGATTTTATCCACCAACCCCACAGCAGTGTAAGGATTAAATGTGGGAGCCTCGTAATTTAAGTCAGCACCAAGCATTGCTTTTTGACCTTCTTGCCTCAGCTTTCTGAAATCATCGCCTACCTTCCACATGCGGGTGTCGATATTCATTACCCCGCTCATGCTCCCGGCTGCTATGAAAAGCTCCGGATGCTTCGCCGATAAGGTAATGGCTCCATGTCCACCCATCGAAAGCCCGGTGATTGCCCGGGATTCCTTTTTGGCTAAGGTTCGGTAACTTTTGTCGATATGAGGGATCAATTCTTGGATCAGGTAGGTTTCATACCGAACCGAATCAAGCAGGGGACTGTCGTAATAGTAGCTGGCTGGTCCTACGCCAGGCGTGACGATGATCAGGTCGTAGGCTTCAGCCATTTTGCCTACCAGTCCGGGTTCACTGACCTTTTGATGCCAATCACTGAAAGCGCCGCTGCCTCCGTGAAGCAGGTAAACGACGGGGTAGTTCTGATTGCCTTTTTGGTAGGAAGATGGGGTGGTTATGGCCGCTTTCAGATTTTTTTTCATCGATGGACTATACACTTGAATGGTGTCCACATTGGCCTGTGCCCAGGCAAATAGAGGTACGAGTGCTAGGAGTAACAGAAATGCTTTTTTCATAGGTTATAGGTTTGGTAGGTTCGGGTAAATCAAATGATAGGGGGACGGTGCCATTAAATAGTCGGAAAAACCCAAATTCCATTCCTGAGGAAGGGTGGAATTATTCCAATCTGGCTTGAAAAATAGCAATAAAACGTTTGTAAACCGACCTTGAAACCTTTTAGCGGCGATGAATTCGAGAGGTCAATTTTGTATCTTCCATTTCATATCTTAAAGTGGTTATATGAGGCGGTTACAGCAAACGGCTTATTTCCTGATTGTCTTGGTTTTAGGTGCCCTTGTCATGAAAGAGGGAGCCTTCATCCTGGTCCCACTGGTTTGGGGAGTTTTTTTTGCGTTTGCGCTTTATCCGATTTCTTCCTGGTTTGAGCGGAAAAGGATCCCTCGGGGGATGGCGATTTTCATCAGTATTTTAGTCGTCAGTTTGGTGGCATTTGGCATCTTGTACCTTTTGCTCAATCAGATGGTGGGACTTATCCGCGAAGTGCCAGAAATTGGGATGAACCTGAAGGGGAAACTTGAGCGATACTACGATGAAATCAGTTTGCTGGTAGGTCAGGAATTTCTCGACCCCGATCATAAGACCGATATGTTTTCCCTGTTAAAAAGTGATAATCTTAATGAAACTTTGTTTACCACCGGCAAATCCCTTACCCTGGCTGGTATCATTCCGCTGTATAGCTTTCTATTACTGTATTACAAGGATTTTTTCATTGAATTTCTTTTTCGATTTTCCTCAAAAAACGAAGAATTCGTCCTCAAGTGGGCGGAAGACTCCGGGCAAATCATTCAGTCCTATTTGGCCGGAATTATTCGGGTTACCGGTATTGTGGCTTTGCTGGCGGGTATTTTCTTCTACCTGATGGGCATAAAATACTTTATTCTGTTTGCATTTTTTATTGCGATCATGAATTTGATCCCATATGTCGGGGTCTTTATTTCTTCCTTTTTTGTGATCCTGTATGTCTTTTTGACCACAGACTCGCTTTTTTATCCATTTGTAACCTTTGCCACGCTCTGGGGAATCCAGCTTTTTGAAAATAACATCATCACCCCCTTGGTGGTGGGCTCCAAAGTCAAGGTGAATGCCCTGTCTGTAATTCTGGCGATTTTACTGGGAGGTTGGCTATGGGGGATTTCGGGGATGGTGTTGTTTATTCCGCTAACCGGGGTTTTAAAAATTACTTTGGAGCGCAGTGCCGGGCTCAAGCCCTTTGCATACCTCCTTGGAGATGATGTGCCAGTGAGTGAATCTTCCGAAAACTTCTGGAAAATCATCCGGCGGAAGTACCTCCATCACAAGAAATGAGATTTTTCTCCTCCGAAAGTGTCTTTTACAGGACTTAAACCTGCGATCCACGCTTTTCCAGACTGAGCTAAATAGGCGTGTCAACCAGGTAGAGAAAGTCAAAAAAATAAAAGCAGACCCTAAGATCTGCTTTTAAGTTAACCGTGCGGACGAAAAGATTCGAACTTTCACACCCGAAGGCGCTGCCGCCTGAAGACAGTGCGTCTACCAATTTCGCCACGTCCGCATTGCTCAATTTTTCAATTGATATGCAAATAAAGTAAATCTGAATTATTGAAACCAGATGCAGTTGGAATTAAATCAAACTTTCTCCTTGGCTTTTGCAGAGTCCTTTGAAAGCCAATTACTTCCAAAGATCTGTGTTTTCTATCCCAGATTCCCTGGCAACGAACACAGGAGTTTTGCCCGCTTTCTTTTGTTTTTTGTAATCTTCCCATGCTTTGAATGCCGGTTTGCGAAGCAGCAAAATGGCGATCACGTTTAGCCAAGCCATCATTCCGACCCCTATATCCCCAAGGGTCCAAGCCACTTCAGCGGTTTTGATCGAGCCATAGAAGGTTGCACCTAGAATCGCAAGCTGCAATAACCGAATTGCCCAGTTTGAGGATTTGTTTCGGGTTAGGTAGCTGAGATTGGTTTCGGCGATAAAATAATAGGCCATGATGGTAGTGAAGGCAAAGAACAACAATGAAACGGCGACAAAGCCTTTGCCTATCGCCGGAAAGTGAGAAGCGATGGCATATTGGGTGAAATCCGGACCAAATGGAACTCCCGGTAGATTTTCGACAATGAACCCTCCTTCGGGATTGACCACATTGAATTGCCCCGTAAATAAAATCATCAAAGCTGTGGCAGTACAGACAAACAGGGTGTCCACGTAAACAGAAAATGCCTGAACAAGTCCCTGACTGGCTGGATGGGTGACCTCTGCAGCAGAAGCGGCATGGGGCGCTGTTCCCTGACCGGCTTCATTCGAATAAATGCCCCGCTTTACTCCCCAGGCAATGGCCATTCCAAAGACCCCACTGTAGGTAGCTTCGAGGTTAAATGCAGATTTGAATATCAAGGCAAATACTGCCGGGACCTCGGAAATATTGATTACAATGATGATTAACGCCATTAAGATATAGCCGAGTGCCATAAATGGGACAACCACTTCGGCCACTTTACTGATTCGTTTTACTCCTCCTAGAATGATCAAAGCCAAGAAAACCGTGACGGCAATTCCTGTATAATGGACTGGAATATCAAAGGCATTGTTGGCACTCACAGCGATGCTGTTGCTTTGAACTCCAGGAAGAAAGATCACCGTGCTGAGGATGGTGGCAAAAGCAAAAAGCATGGCATACCATTTCATACCCAAGCCTTTTTCGATGTAGTAGGAGGGGCCTCCCCGGTATTGTCCATTATTTACTTCCTTGTAAATCTGTCCCAAGGTGGATTCTATAAAAGCCGATGAGGCGCCCAAGAAAGCTATAGCCCACATCCAGAAAATTGCTCCAGGTCCACCCATGGCGATGGCTGTGGCTACCCCGGCTATGTTACCGGTTCCTACGCGACCCGAGATAGCGATGGCAAATGCCTGAAATGATGAAACTCCTTTTTCGGAAGCTTGACCCCCGAAAAGCAGCTTAATCATCTCCCGGAAGTAAGTGACTTGAAGAAATTTCAAGGAAAAAGAAAAATAAACCCCGGCGGCCAAACACAAAAAGATTAATGCATTACTCCAAATTATTCCATTGATTGTGTCAATTATTTCTTTCATGAATAGTGGATTGTTTTTTTGAAAGATTGATTTTCTCGTACTCTAGGCTTCAATTTGTAGGATATAATCCGAAAAATCGCCAAAAACTTGATGGAAGGGAGGGGATTAAATTTCCTTTTTGGTTTTGACCTCTACTTACTTGAAGCTA
>CAYONF010000153.1:0-4890 GCA_964405255.1 uncultured Limnohabitans sp.
GCCGACAAAACCCGTTCAAATCATACTTAACGGCATTTTTGATCCTTGATTCTCCATGGTTGGTTGTATTTAGCCCATTTAAAGGGTTTTCAGCCTTTAGGGTTATATCACCAAAAACTCTCTTTACTGTCTCTGCTGCTCTTTGGTAGTGACCACCTCTCCTCATCAACCCCGCCAACTGTGATTTTACCTGCTTATCAATTATAAAATCCATTTTAAATCAGCTTAGGACTTATTTATTGGTTCATTTAATGTTCTAAAATAATGAAATTATTTAGTTGTAAAAGAATGGACTCTGGAGCAAAGAAAACTAGGAGATACTAATGGACATTTTAGCAATAATCTAAGTCTGCTAGAATTGACAATTAAGCAACTTAGTTTTCTTTTGGGAGTCTGTTTCCATATAATTTTCTAAACAACGTTAAAGCCAATTTTAAACCTTAAAACAAAAAAGCCCTTTCGGGCTTTTTTTAGGATTCTTCTGAATCAGACTCCTTGACGGAGACATAGACCGTGTGGGTTTTGCCGTACTGATCAGGTTCTTTGAGCTTAGCCACATTGAACTTGACATAGGTTTCTCCTTCGTATTCGAAGCTGTGATTATGGAGTTCAGCCAAGTTTAGGCTTACTTCTACAATGTCCATGTTTTCGACTTGCTTTCCTTTACCGATGTACTTTTTTGAAAATGCCATGATATTTTGGTTTTAGTTAAAATTTATGCAGGTCATTTAGGAGGGTAGAGAAAGTGAAGAAAAATTAGAATTTAAAAACTGGGAGGCAGTCCGTAGGAAACCCCGTTTTTCGAAAATTCTGCTGAAAGCCCCAATTTTTTGAAATTGAAAGGCCATCCGACCTTTGTGCATACAATTGGATAAAACCGGGATAAGGCATTAATTTACATGGTAAATAAGCGGGCAAAACATTCATTAGAAGTCTCTCGCTTGGATTCTTGAAGATCATCTTTAGAGAAGTTGCCCACTCAGTTCAATAGTGAGGACTCACATCAGTTTGCCAAAATCCCTAAACTCAGCCTCCTTCAAGAGCTCATTCAGTTTTCCTTTTCTGACCTTGTTGGCTTCCATTTGCTCAAAAGACAGGAGAAGTTTCAAGAGCATTAATCTGAGCTCCTTATCCTTCAAATCGATCCCGTTTTGCCTAAATGATTCCTCAATGAAAGACTTTGCATTGTAGGGATACACCGTTTGCCCTTTGAAGGCTGCATCTGCTGGGTGTACCACTTCATTATACATGTTCATTAGAACAATGCCATCATCCGCCTTATCTAGTAGATTTAAGGCGTTTTCTACTACTTTTTTGATACTCATAGGGGTGTTAAGTTTCTGGCTTAAAATAAGCAAATGTTCCCGACATGAAATTCCTTCCGGACCTATTGAAAGGTAATCTCATCAGAAAGGGAAAAAGCCCATCCAACTTTTTGGGGTTTGTCCTTAATGATTTTTTTATTTTTCATTCTTCAAAACATCATCAGCATACTTAAACATTCTCCACCAAACATCAGAAGTTTCTTCCCCCCTTAGAATAGCTTTTGAATTAACTATTGATGCTCCTATCAACTCTAAATGCCCTAGTTTTGGAAATTTAAATATTGCCGGTAAATGAAAAGACAAATCACGTTTGGGGCTTCTAACTATTCCCCATTTGAGTTCAGCATGATTTTTAATTATCAATTTGGAAATTAGCAATGATACATCGGCAGCAAGGGCCAGTCCTTTATTGGTTATAACTTTGCCAGATAATTCATCTGTTGAAAAGGGCTCTTTTTGTAAAATGTCAAAAACTTTTTGCCCTACCCTTTTTAAGCATTCTTCATTATCACATGAAATGTCTTCGTCAAGAACAGTGAGAAAGTATTCAACTCTGTAATCCTTTACAGACATGAACCAATCAAAATACATCTTTGCCTCTTTATAACTTCATTCACTTGGCTTCTTAGTATTGACCTCTATGGGAGGGATGAATAATGCGTAATCTTTGATATTAATCATGGACAACAAATGGAATCCTAACTCTACTAAATTCATTTTGAAGAAGCATTGATGCTCCATAGTCATTTCGATCACACTGGTGATCTCACCTGCGGGTTACGTTTATTCATCGATTCAACACCTATTGATAGGTGTCTTTGAACAGTTTTAAGTTATCGAAGTATTTCCTGCTTTTGCTCTTTTCCTCTTTCAACTCTTCCTGCCATGTATATCTTTTTTTCAAACTATTGAAAAGAAATCTCCTCTGCCAGAGGAACCGAAGTTCCCCCAGGAGCCGAAGCTTCATAATCAAACTGCCGATAAACTTCCCCGTCGGCCAAAACACTGACTTTGGCAGATAGCGGCTGAAAAGAATCTCCAGCCTGACCACCTAAAGGGATAGCATTAAGCACAAATCCAAGGCTATGAATAGGGGCAGAAGATGTGGCTGAAATAGTCGGAGCATCAGGTTCAAAAGAGAGTGTGTAGGTATTACCCTGCTCGATCACCTGAGTCCAGTCAAGTTGGGCCGGCTGGTCCAAAACGGGAGCTACAAAAGTGGAAGTACCTCTTAGCATGCTGTGTACCGAGAAGGTTACTAAGTAGTCGGTATAGTTACCTTCCATTTCCACTTTTACGGTTACTGATTTTTCAATAAGTTTTGGAGTCTCATCCTCCGAGGAACAGCTAAAAGAAAAAATAGCCAAAGCAAACAACAGTAGATAATTCAATTTTCTCATAGTATAAATTGGTTTAGTTTGAAAATTCAGTTTAAAACTTTGGAGACAAATTCAAAGGATTAAAAACGGTCCGGAGGATCTCCTCTCACCGATAGATTTCTTGATTTGGTATAGGTGAAACGAACAATTCTTTAAAAGCTGTGTCATAAAACCTGATTTTCTTCGCCTCCGGATCAGCCTCGATGACAACGGACTGTCCATTTTCCAGAGTCGCTTTTACCGCATTTCCCCTTCCTATGCTGGATATAAGGGCTTCCTTTTCCTGCTGACTGTCGAGTTCCTTGATGGGATACTTACTCAGTTCAGTTTCCAGGTTGAATCCATAATCTGGATAGAACTTTTTGTAGGAATAATTTCCTTGCTCATTCAGCTTTTCAAAATCCAGTTTGATCCAGATGGACTCCATCTTTTCTCCAGAGCCTTCCTTCACCTGACCTACTTCGCCCGGAGCCAATACCGTGGCATCCTTTTGCCTGTTTAGGATGGCTTTTTTATGGATGGATGCACCTCTAAGCAGATTATACGCTTCTTTTGCTGTTACGTCATTTCCTTTTCCAAATGGGAAAGTGTTCTGTATTCGATCGTTCAGGGTAACTCTTAAATAGTCAAGAAAGTAGAAATTAGAACTTGGTGTTTTTGAAAAACTCAACTCATAATTCACCTTGTCTTTTCCTTGATTTCCGTCTTTTTGGAAGAAATCAAATTCCGACGAAACCCCAATTTTGAACTGCTCCAGCCGTTGAGAAATCTTGGCTTCCAAAGCAGCGCTTAGGGAATTTCCAAAGCCCAGGTATTTCAGATTTTTCTTTAGGAGTTCGAGATTATTGTTTTCCATGAATTGAATGACAAGCGAATAAATATAGCAAAACCATATTAATTGAGCTCATTCCAATTGAGCTGATTCAGGTGATAAAAGGACTCCACACACTTCTGTTTAGGCTTGAAAGTTCGAACGGTCTGCCCAATCCCCTGTGAAATACAGTAGGTTCGCAGTGAGAAACTTAACAGTGATTCGGCTGATTCCTTATTCGTTTTTTGGCTTTTTACCTGAACCAGATCCTTGGCTAACCGATACCTACAATCCCGATCATGGATCAGGTCCTGAATTTTACAATCCATTATTCTTCCCAAAATCGAGTTGCTGAATACGGTATTGACCTTAGCCTTTTTGGGGATTTCCAGAAAAGCCTGACCCAATAACCCTTGATCAAACTTTGCCCCAACCACCAAGAAACCCGCCTCTTCAAATGAAATCCTTGATTTAAATTGATTGGCGAAATAGATCAATGAAGTATAAGAATCTGACACAAAAACGGACCGGACATTCCCTGAAATATTGAGGGTGGAAATCCCAAAGGCAGCTTGCTTGAGCCGATGTAAACTCAAAATTTCACAGTCCACCTGTTGTCCAGTTTGATCGAAAAAGTCAAAGATTATTCTTCCGTATCGATCCTGGGAGGCAAACTTGGCAAATAGGCGCTGGATATCTTTTTCCACTCCCTTATAGGTCAGAATATCAAATATCCCGGTCGAAGTCATTATCTCTTTGTTCGGTAGCTCTTCTTGGATTTCTTCCCTCTTCGGTATCTATACTGTTTAGGCCTTTGATTTTATTGATATCAAAATCTTGTCTGACTGACTTTGGAAGTGATTGATCTGCCGAAATCTTGGAATATTCCTCCTTGATATTGTTCAAATCTCTCACCGCATCCAAGTCTTTTGGATTCCGGGAAATCCTACGTTCCACCTGTTTCTGGACTTCTTTGATGGCCTGAAGATACCCTTCACTGTATGCCTTTTCCTCCTGACTTTTCTTCCCTATCATCCTGTTAATGCCAGTCATCAAGAGATAGGATATCCCCCCATCTAAGAGAACCGATACCACCAATCCTGTTTTGTTGGATCGGATTCCCTTAGGGGAATAGGTAGACAGCTGAAACTCGGTACCATCTGCCAATTGCACAGTTTCTCCCTCTTTATAATTCTTCTTTTGCTGAGGATTGAGTTCAAACCCATTGACCGATTGAGGGGCTTTGATATCTCTGGGATTGTAGGAAAGAAACTGCTTGGTGCGCTCATCGTACTCGATGATTTCGGATTGGATATTCCCATCCTTATCCACATAGCTTTTCTTGATATTGGCCAATTCCTTTTTGACAAGTTGG
>CAYONF010000154.1:0-4861 GCA_964405255.1 uncultured Limnohabitans sp.
TTTCGATCACTTGGTGTAGGTGTCTCGTCGGGATGGAAATCGCTCCCGCAATGGCACCCTGCTTACCCATACGCTGGACTCCGGCGGTATCGGTTCCGCCAGCAGTCAGGATCTCCGGCTGCCAGGAGATGGCTTCCTTGGTCGCAGTTTGCTTCATAAACTCCACCATTCGGTAATCGCAAATCGTCATCGCATCCATGATTTTGATTGCTGTTCCTTTACCGAGTTCGGTCACTTTTTCATAAGGCAAAGCACCCGGCACATCAAAAGCAATCGTCGTATCCAGCGCAATTCCAAAGTCAGGATTGATTCCATGCGCCGCAACATTTGCACCTCGAAGCCCAACTTCTTCCTGCACGGTGAAAGTCGCATAGACATCATAGGCAGGATTTTCCAGTTGTTTCAAGGTTTCGATCAGGATGAAAACCGCCACGCGGTTGTCAATAGATTTACAGTTGACACAATCGCCCATCTCGATAAGTTCTCGGTCGCGGGTGACCGGATCACCGATGGAAATGTATTTTTCCACTTCTGCCTTGGGCATTCCCAGGTCAATAAAAAAGTCCGTGGTCTTAGGAAGTTTAGCCCGCTCCTCGACCGACATCACATGAATCGGTTTGCTGCCCATGACACCGACCAAGTCTTTTTTCCCGTGGACAATTACCCGCTGTGCAGTCAATGTTTTGGGATCAAATCCTCCGAGCGTATGAAACCGCAAAAAGCCCTGATCATCGATGTGAGTGACGATAAAGCCGATTTCATCCAAGTGGGCCGCCACCATCACGCGCTTTCCATCCGGGTTTCGCTTGCCTTTTTTCACTGCAATGACACTTCCCATGTTGTCGGTTTTGACTTCATCTGCCAGTGGTGTGACGAGTTCGATCACGAGGTCTCTCACCCGTTTTTCAAAACCGGGAGCCCCGGCGATTTCACAGATTTGCTTAAGAAGAGGTACGTTTATGTCCATTTTTTCAGAGTTTCAAATTAGAATTCAAAATAAAGATTTTACCCAAACAGGTAACAGGATTTAATACAAAGGGCGCAAAGATTATCCCTGCGCCCTTTTATGGTTCCTTATGCTTCTAAAATCTCAATAGGCTCGAACGGTCTTTCCTTCCATGTAGTTGACAAAGGCCTTGTTGACCACCCGCGTACCGCCCGTGGTAGGATAATCTCCGGTGAAATACCAATCTCCCAAGTGATCAGGAATACACTTGTGAAGGTTTTCCACGGTTTGGAAAATAACCTTGACATCAGCACGGATTTCCGGAGAAGTCACCAACTCGGCTATTTTATCCGAAATTTCTTCATCGGTAAAGAAACTATAAACTTCCTTGACGTGATTATCATTTCCATGAGGCTGGGCAATGCAGGCATCGTACACTTTGTCCAGTACATTTTCCATTTTGCGCTCCTTGATCAGCGCTATGGCTGCCCGGAAAGCGATGAATTCTTTCATTCGTGACATGTCAATCCCATAGCAATCCGGATAGCGGATCTGCGGAGCGGAGGAAACAATCACAATCCGCTTGGGATTCAATTTATCCAGCGTAGTCAGGATGCTTTTTTCCAATGTTGTCCCACGGACGACACTGTCGTCAATTACGACCAAAGTATCCACACCGGGCCGGATCACCTCATAAGTGGTATCATACACACTGGCCACCATGGAGTCGCGATCCTCATCACTGGTGATGAAGGTTCGAAGCTTGACGTCTTTGCTGACGAGTTTCTCCACTCGTGGACGGAAACTGAGCAATTCATCCAGATCGCCCACATGAGGTTTCCCGTCCAGCAGCACTTCCTTTCGCTTAGCTACCAAATACTCATCCAATCCCTCGATCATCCCCAAAAAGGCGGTTTCTGCAGTATTTGGAATGTAGGAGAAGACGGTGTTTTTCAGATCAAAATCAATCGCCTTGAGGATTTGTGGAATCAGGGCTTTACCCAGGTTTTTTCTCTCCTGATAGATTCCCGGATCAGTACCTCTGGAGAAATAAATCCGCTCGAAGGAACAGGATTTCTTTTCCCTTGCCGGCAAAATCTCCGCTTCGTCATAGCTGCCGTCTTTGTTGATCACCAAGGCATGACCTGGTTTGATCTCTTTGATGGCTTTGAAATCGATATTGAAAGCCGATTTGATTGCCGGTTTTTCTGAGGCCACCACGATCACTTCCTCATCCGCATAATAAAAGGCCGGACGGATCCCGGAGGGATCTCTCACCACGAAGGCAGAACCGTTACCGATCATACCCGCCATGGCATAGCCACCGTCAAAATCCCTACAGGATCTGCGGAGAATCCGAGCTACATCCAGTTCATTCTCGATGACGTGGGTAATTTGCTCGTTGGAATATTGGTGCTTGTACTTGTCAAAGATGCGCTGATTCTCTTCGTCCAAAAAGTGTCCGATCTTTTCCATCACGGTGACGGTGTCGGTTTTTTCCTTAGGGTGCTGTCCGAGTTGGACGAGTTTTCCAAAAAGTTCCTCGTTATTGGTCATGTTGAAGTTGCCGGCCATGACGAGATTTCGGCTTCTCCAGTTATTCTGTTTGAGAAAAGGGTGGCAGGTTTCGATGCTGTTTTCTCCGTGTGTCCCGTACCTCAGGTGTCCCAGCCAAACTTCACCTGAAAATGCGATATTCTCTTTGAGCCATTCTGCGTCGCTTAGGGCATCATGTCCGCCCAGCTTCTTTGCCTTTTTGTACTTCTTTGCAATTTTATCGAAGATGTCGTTGACTGCCGAGGGTTCAATGGATCGATACCTGCTGATGTATCGGGTGCCCGGTTTGGTGTTGATCTTGATGTTTGCTACCCCGGCACCATCCTGACCCCGGTTGATTTGCTTTTGCATCAGGACATAGAGCCTGTTGGCTGCAAATGAAGCGGATCCGTACTTGTCGATGTAATATTGAGCGGGTTTTCGGAGCCGAATCATGGCTATACCGCACTCATGTTTGATAGCATCACTCATGGAGAAGGGCGAAGGTTCTTTTGAGACTTCAAAGGTAAGTGATTTCAAAAGATTTATTCCCGATAAAAAGTTCTCTTTTGAAGAATTATCTATGGTATTGCCACTTTGAGTATAAGATCTACAAATCCTTTGTCGATCAGTTCATCAGGCCTTTTTTTACCTTCAAATTGCCTGGAAAACGATAAAAAAAGGTTCATCCAAAAACGGATGAACCTTCTCCTAATTTTACCTCAGCGGAAAATCAGGAACAATTAAAACTTCAGTTGGATATATCCCTTTGGAACGTAAGTAGTAATGGTCGTCAAAGCGGAATGCGCGATGGTGACCCCTGGCCACAGGTCAGCTGTTTTGAGATTGCGGGCGATCAGCGACTGTCCGCACACCAAAATTTCTGCACCTGCTTCTTCGAGGGCTTGAAAAACCTTCAGATTGGGATTTTCTACTTCAAATCGATTTTTGTAATTCTCGTCATTCAACAAGGTGAAGACACCTCCTCCGTGGATAATGACTTTGACTTTAATTCGGTCTTTAGTCACACCAGCAAGGCCGTGAAGGTTCATCATCCGAGCCACATTGTCCACAAAACGTGAAATCTGCTTATTGTCCTCAGAAGCTGAAGTCAAATCGACCAGGATTTTGTACTCCAAAGTTCCATCCGGACGCTCAGTTGCGTCAGGGATTTCATAGATACCTCCATAACCCTTGACGATGGGAAACTGAGGCGTCTGGGCAAAAGCAGAACTACTCAGAAAGAGCAAGAAGGCAGAAAGACTAAGCTTTAGTAAATTTTTCATCGGACTGAGATTGGATCGAAAAGGTAAAAATTTTTCTTCCAGAAAAAATCCCTTTTAAATAAAAAGCCTAACCGATTCCTCGATTAGGCTTTGTGCGCATGAGAAGATTCGAACTTCCACACCCGAACGGGCACCACCCCCTCAAAGTGGCGTGTCTACCAGTTTCACCACATGCGCGTATTAGGGTCTGCAAAAGTAGAAATCCAAGCCAATCGAAGCAAACGCGACTCGGAGATTTCTTGCTTTTTTTCAAGTTTTATCCAAAAACCTTCTTCTCGGCCGACTGAAGGGTATTGTACAGCAAAGCTGCAATCGTCATCGGCCCTACTCCGCCCGGCACCGGTGTGATAGCGGAAGCCAAAGGTGCTAATTCATCAAACTTCACGTCTCCGATCAGGCGGAATCCTGACTTTTTGCTCGGGTCATCGATTCGATGAATTCCTACGTCGATCACAACAGCCCCTGGCTTCACCATGTCAGCCGTGACAAATTCAGGTTTACCTATGGCGACGATCAAAATATCGGCTGTGCGACAGATTTCCGCCAGATTTTGGGTTTTGCTGTGAGTCAAAGTCACGGTAGCATTGCCGGGGTAGCCGTTTCGGGCCATCAGGATACTCATCGGGCTGCCCACGATATGACTTCTTCCGATCACGACGCAGTGTTTGCCTGAAGTTTCGATCTGGTATCGCTTCAGCAACTCTACAATTCCATAGGGGGTAGCAGCCACATAAGCCGGCCAGTTCAGGGTCATTCGACCCACATTTGCCGGGGTAAATCCGTCCACGTCCTTTTCCGGCTTGATCTTGTTGGTGACTTTGTCCACAGAGATATGCTTAGGCAAAGGAAGCTGAACGATCAGACCGTCGATATCCGGATTTTCATTGATATCTTCCACCACCTTGAGGAGTTCTTCCTCAGAAATGGTTGCTTCCAAACGTACCAAAGTGGATTGAAATCCTACTTCTTCGCAGGCTTTCACTTTCGCTCCGACATAGGTCTGACTCGCTCCATCACTTCCTACCAGAACAGCGGCGAGGTGCGGGGTCTTTCCGCCTTCGGATTTGATTTCCGCTACGCGGGCAGCGATTTC
>CAYONF010000155.1:0-4826 GCA_964405255.1 uncultured Limnohabitans sp.
TGGAGGAGGAGGGATTCATTACCAGAAAAGTCTATCCGGTCGTTCCCCCAAAAGTGGAATATTCCATCACCGAGCGCGGAATATCGGCTATTCCCATTATCGATACCATTAGAAATTATGGTCTACAACTCATGGAAGAATTTGGGGTAGGCGAGAAAAAATAGAGAAATTGACACCATGAATTACCCGATTTACCTGGATTATAATGCGACCACTCCCTGTGCACGGGAAGTCATTGAGGCCATGCTTCCCTATTTTGGAACTCACTTCGGAAATGCCGCCAGCAAGAGCCATCCCTACGGTTGGGTGACAGAAAATGCTGTGGAAGAAGCCCGGGAGAAAGTGGCCCAACTGATTGGAGCAAAAGCAAAAGAAATCATTTTTACCTCAGGTGCGACCGAGTCGATCAACTTGGGGATTAAAGGTACTTTTGAGGCTTACGCAGGAGAAAAGCAACATTACATCACCTGCAAAACAGAGCACAAAGCAGTCCTAGATACCTTTGCTGAAATCGAAAGAAGAGGAGCTCAAGTCACTTACCTGCCCGTCAATTCCCAGGGGGAAATCTCTTTGGAAGAATTGGAAAAGGCCATTTTGCCCTATACCAAAATGATCTGCCTGATGTGGGCGAATAATGAAACAGGAGTCATCCATCCAGTCCAAATAATCGCTCAATTGGCTGAATCCAGAAACATCATATTTTTCACGGATGCCGTTCAGGCAGCGGGAAAAATCTCCGTTTTCACCAAAGGAATTCACTTGATGGCCCTTTCTGCTCATAAGCTCTATGGCCCAAAAGGAGTCGGTGCATTGTATGTTCGTCACAACCATGACTTACCCAAACCATTGGCCCAACTTCATGGAGGCGGGCATGAAAAAGGAATGCGAAGCGGGACCCTGAATGTGCCGGGAATTGTAGGTTTTGGAAAAGCTGCAGAACTGCGATTGGGTGAAATGAAGCAGGAAGCAGAGCGATTGGAATTCCTGCGGAATCGCTTAGAATCAGCACTTTTAGAAATTTCCGAAACAAATCTGAACGGAAGTCAAAATAATCGTTTGCCACATGTGACCAACATCGCTTTTGGTGGAGTAGAAGGGGAGGAACTATTGAAAAAAGTAAATCAGAAAGTGGCTGTGAGTTCGGGTTCGGCCTGTACCTCGATCTCTCCCAAACCCAGCCATGTGCTTCGGGCGATGGGTTTGGGTTCAGATTTAGGAAGAGCTTCAATCCGTTTTAGCTTTGGGAAAAATACCACTGAATCGGAGATTGATTTGACCATTGATTGGGTGAAAAAAGTAGTCTTGGAGCTAAGAAATCTTTGAAAACTCACTTATAAAGAATTTAAATCAAAACTTAATTAGTTTACCATCAGTATATTTAGCTTATGGAAACCAAAAAGCCAGATACCGTCAACGAACCCCAAGCAGAATATGGATTGTATTCCTACGCTGATTATTTGACTTGGCAGTTTGAAGAAGTGGTCGAACTGATCAAAGGAAAGATTTTTAAAAAAGCCGCAGCTGCACCAAAAAGAATCCATCAGCGGGTTTCACTAAAACTTGCTGCTAAATTATATACCTTTTTGGAAGGTCAGAAATGCCAGGTTTACGATGCCCCATTTGATGTTCGATTTCCGAAAGGATCAAAAGAAGATCACAAAATCCATGATGTGGTCCAACCGGATATCTGCGTGATCTGCGATCCTGAAAAATTGGATGACCGAGGTTGCATCGGAGCGCCGGATCTTATTGTAGAGATTCTTTCACCGGGCAATAGCAAGACCGAACTCAAGCATAAATATGAGCTCTATGAATCGCATGGAGTTCGTGAATATTGGGTCATTCATCCAGAAAATCAGGATTTATTGATTTACACCCTTGTATATGGAAAGTACAAGACCACAGGGCTGTTGACTTCAGGAGATGTGGTGGAGTCAACTGTAATTGAGGGATTTAAGCTGGATCTAGAGGAGTTTTTCGGAGATATCGAATAACAATTTTTCAATCTGCCACGGCGGAAGAGGTTTTCAAATTTTCAAATTTTTCAATCCCTCCAAATCCTCTTCTGTATCGATATCTATTTTCCCTTTTGGAAAGGAAATCGTCACCAAATCGTCCTCGTGGGCAAGTGCAATTTTCTTTGCTCCTTCATCCCCTTTAAGCTCCATTAACTCCTTGAAATAGGCTTTTCCAAAGAGAATCGGCACTCCGACTGTCTTGGAATACGCGCAGGCGACGATCCCTTTTCCTTCTTTCTCCTGGGTTGCGATCAACTTTTTCAAAATCTTCGAATCCACAAAAGGCTGGTCACACAGCATGATGATAACCTGATCGGGTTGGTCAAATTTGAGCATGTACTCCATGCCCATTTTTAGACTGGAGGACATGCCTTTTTCGAAGTGAGGATTTGGGATATTGGGAATACTGGATCCGGGAAAAGTCTTCTTAATTTCATCCCGGTTTGCACCGAGCACCAACACACGTTTATGTGCTTCGCATCCATTTGCAGCATCTATAGCGAGCTGAAGCAAGGTCTTATCCTTGAATTTGGCGATTTGCTTGGGGTAGCCAAGCCTGCTTGATTCACCTGCAGCGAGGATGATTATTCCGGTTTTCATATTATACTTTTTCGTGAATAGGGCCTTGCTTGTCCCGGAGGAAAATCGGCTGCTTTTTGTTCAGTACTGCCTTGATTTCTGCCAAAATAGAAAGCGCTATTTCTTCGGAAGTTTCGGCACCGATTTCTATTCCGATCGGAGCATATAAGTTGTCGGTATGAACTTGGATTCCTTTAGATTCAAGTCGTTGAATCAGCTTTTCTGTCTTCCGCTTTGGACCCAAAATCCCGATGTAGGGAATCATGCAAGTGAGCAATTTTTCCAGCACGATGACTTCGTATTCGAAATTGTGGGTCATCAGCAAAGCCACGGTATTCAAATCCGTTTCGATTTGCTGAATTACTTCCTCTGCAGGGCCTTGAATGATTTGTTTGGCTGAAGGGAATCGAGTTTGGGTAGCCAGATTTTTTCTTCCATCCATCAAAATCAGCTCAAAACCCAGAATCTCCCCTAGTTTGGCGAGTGGAATCGTATCATTTCCCGCACCGAAAAGCAAAATACGGGTTGCCGGTTTGATGACTTCGAAAAAGACCGAGAGTTGCTGATATTCGGAATAAGCCTGAATGAGGTTTTGCGGAGCATCGAAATCTGCAATTTCCTTTTCTAAAACCTGCCTAAAATCCGCATGCACTTTTGACAAGCTTCCGAAATTATGATTTCCCTTTTTCAGGTAGATCGTCCCAATCTGCTCTGATTTGGAATTTGGAACGGAAAAGAGGGTTAGCAGGAGCGACGTTTCCCGGTCAGAAAGTGCCTTTTTGATCAGTTCGACCGGATTTTCGGGATTTTCAAAATTTATCGGTTCAATGAGGACATGAATGATTCCGTTGCAGCCAAGCCCCACACCGAATTTCTGATCGTCCTCATCGGTAGTATCGTAGGTGACGAGCATTGATTTTTGCTGGAAAATCACCGCTTGAGCTTTGCGAAGCGCATCACCTTCCAAGCAACCGCCACTAATCGCACCCGTCAAATTTCCCTCCTGAGTCACCAGCATTCTTGCTCCGGGCCTGCGGTATGCGGAGCCATCTACCTGCACAACCGTGGCCAAAGCCACTGCTTGGTTCTCCGATTTGCATACTTCGTAGGCTTGGATAATTTGCTGAAGCTCTTTCATTTAGTAGTTCGGGGTTAGTTGGCGAGTTGAAGCTTCTCTTTTCTGAAAGAAAACCAAATCGAAAATAGGGCGGAAACCAACAAGTAACCTACGAAAATGTACACCGAACCTGGCAAAAACTTATTTAATCCAAACCAATCACCTGTGGTCACCACAAAGTACATTGCATAAACTGCCTTAAGGATCTCCCAAGCCCAGGCATTTGGATTGCGATCCATCAATTCGGTGTAGGCAAATACTGTAAGGAAGACAAAACCTCCATAGTAGAAGATCCCCGGTGCACCGATATCAGCCAAGTTGCCAAAGAGGTAACTGAGCAAAAGCAACAAGGCAATCAGTTGTCCAAAACTCCAAATCAGCATGCCTTTGGTGAGTTGTGGATTGTATTTGTCGAAGTGGTACACATCCTGAATTTTAGCAACCGGATATTTTTTTGCCACGTCAGCAGGTCTCCAGCCCAAAGGCATAAACCAGATTTTGAGCTTGTCAGACCAGTTTTTGGCTCTCCATGCATCTTTGATCAAAAGCCAGAGATGCATGAAATTGATCTTGATCGGATTCCAGGTTTGGACAGGTCTGGTAACTCCATATACAGCGGGAATCTCCTCTTTTTCTTCCTGGTAAGTACCAAACCATTTGTCCCAAAAGATGAAAATTTGCCCGTAGTTTTTATCCAAATATTCCGGATTGATCGCATGGTGAACCCGGTGGTGGGAGGGAGTGACTATGATTTTCTCCAGGAAACCCATCTTTCCAATGTGCCTGGTGTGATACCAAAACTGGGCAAACAAATGCAGTGGAGCCACCACCGCAATCACCTCAGGCGGAACCCCCAAAATTGCAGCCGGCAATAGAAAAACCGCGAAAATCTTCACAATGGAAGAAATGCTTTGGCGAAGGGCACATGCTAGATTAAACTCCTCGCTGCTGTGATGCACGATGTGATTATTCCAAAAAATATTGTACTCATGCGCGATCCGATGTGTCCAATATCCGGCAAAATCCAAAGCAAAAAAGGCAATCACATAGACCAACCATGTGGCTTCGATTTGGAAAAAGGAGAACTTGTCGAAAAGCCAACCATAGGAAAT
>CAYONF010000156.1:0-4747 GCA_964405255.1 uncultured Limnohabitans sp.
TCAAAGCTGCGCGATTTGTGCGTTTTTGCGACAGCTTCAATGTGCCTTTGCTGGTTCTCGTGGATGTACCGGGATTTTTGCCGGGTACAGACCAAGAGTGGAATGGGATCATCACCAACGGAGCCAAATTGCTTTATGCCTTTTCAGAAGCCACCGTACCGAGAATTACTGTGATTACCCGAAAAGCGTATGGTGGAGCCTATGACGTGATGAATTCCAAGCATATCTGGGCAGACATGAACTATGCCTGGCCAACGGCAGAGATTGCGGTAATGGGAGCCAAGGGAGCTGCTGAAATCATTTTCAAAAAGGAAATCGCAGAATCTGTCGATCCAGAGGCCAAACTTCAAGAGAAAGTGGACGAATACACGGCCAAGTTTGCCAATCCTTATCGTGCTGCCCATCGAGGCTTTATCGATGAAGTGATCCTGCCTTCTGATACCCGAACCAAACTGATCAAAGCCTTCAAAATGCTCGAAAACAAGGTAGATAAGCTACCTAGGAAGAAGCATGGGAATATTCCGTTATAGGAGAAAAGTTATTGGTTATTAAGTTATTTGAAAAAAATTCGCTAGACCTAAGATTGATATGAGCATTCGGACTTTTGAAGATTTGGAAGTTTGGAAAAAAGCAAGAGAGGTTAGACTTTTCGTTCAAAATATGGTTAAAAAGTTTCCTACAGAAGAAAAATATGCCTTAGCAAATCAGATAAGAAGGTCCTCAAGGTCAATAACTAATAATATTGCTGAAGGATATGGGAGGTTTTTCTATCAAGAAAATATCCAATTCTGTAGGATTTCTAGAGGATCCCTCTCAGAAACCTTAGATCATATAATCGTAGCTTTTGATGAAGAATACATTTTGGAATCAGAATTGGCAGAATATAGGGCTCTTCATGATGACTGTCTCAAACTGCTTAATGGATACATCAATTACCTTCAAAAAGTAAAGTCAGGCGCTCCTAACCAATAACTTAATAACCCAATAACTAATAAAAAGAAATCTGACTTTCTACCTATGAATAAATTCCAAAACGAAACCCAATTCCTCACCACCTACCTCAACAATGCCTCACCAACAGGCTTTGAGGCCTCCGGTCAGCAGATTTGGCTGGATTACATCCGGCCATTTGTGGACACCTATTTCACAGACAACTATGGGACAGCTGTCGGAGTGATCAATCCCGAGGCCGAGTACAAAGTAGTTATTGAGGCCCATGCGGATGAGATCAGCTGGTTTGTCAATTACATCAAAGACGACGGTTACATCTACGTTCGCCGAAATGGCGGTTCGGACCACATGATTGCACCATCCATGCGTGTAAACATTCATACCGACAAAGGGATAATTCCGGGGGTTTTTGGTTGGCCTGCTATTCACGTCCGAAAGGAAGGCAAAGAAGATGCGCCAACCTTGGACAATATCTTCATCGATGTGGGAGCTCGCTCCAAAGCAGAAGTGGAGGAAATGGGAATTCATGTCGGATGTGTGATCACTTTCAAAGACGAGCTGACCGAACTCAATGGGAAATTCTGGTCCGGACGCGCTTTGGACAATCGGATCGGGGGCTACATGATCGCCCAAGTCGCTCGAAAAATCAAAGAATCCGGGAAAAAACTTCCATTCGGTCTTTACGTGGTCAATGCCGTCCAGGAAGAAATCGGTCTGCGTGGTGCCGAAATGATCGCCCATCGGATCAAGCCAAATGTAGCCATCATTACCGATGTATGCCACGACACGACAGCCCCGATGTACAGCAAGATTAGTAGCGGCGATCAGACCGCCGGTAAGGGTCCTGTCCTCACCTATGGTGCTTCGGTGCACAAGAAGCTGTTGGATTTGATCATTGCCGCTGCGCGGAAAAATGAAATCCCTTTCCAGAGGGCAGCCGCTTCTAGAAGCACGGGGACAGATACCGATGCATTTGCCTATTCCAATGAGGGAGTACCATCTGCATTGATTTCGTTGCCGCTGAAATACATGCACACCACTGTGGAGACAGCGAGCAAGGAAGACATTGAGCAAGTGATCAACTTGATGTATGCGTTTTTGATGGACTTTGATCCAAGTTTTGATTTTAGGTATATCAGTTAATCCTAGATTAGTTATCGGTTATTGGGAATTGTGGTTGTCCACTTTTTCCCGATAACTGATAACACTTTACTTTTTCAACCATGCACTTCACCGATCAACTCCAGCGGAGCATTTTTCTTCCCGATCCTCCCCGGAGGATTATTTCCTTGGTTCCATCACAGACTGAGCTTTTGGTGTATTTGGGTTTGGAAGAAAAAATTGTCGGTGTTACTAAATTTTGCATCCACCCTGATTTTCTCCGAAAAAAGAAAGCTATTGTCGGAGGTACCAAGAATTATCGGTACGAGGTGATTGATAGTCTTAGGCCTGACTTAATTATTGGGAACAAAGAGGAAAATGAACAAACAGGGATTGAGCGATTGGCAGAGAAATATCCGGTTTGGATGAGTGATATCATTAACCTTGAAGATTCGCTTCGGATGATTTCGGACCTTGGCTTGCTGACAGGAACCGAAGTTAAAGCCGCATCTTTGATTGAGGAGCTTAAAGAATCTTTGCAAAAACCAGCTCCAAAGCGGGGTACCTGCCTATATCTGATTTGGGAAAATCCCTACCTCGTTGCCGGCAAAAATACCTTCATTGACTCCATGCTTGCTCATGCTGGATTTGAAAATCTGATGCGTCTGGATCGCTATCCCCAAATTGATGAGAAGAAACTGATTGAGCTTTCGCCAGACTTTTTGTTGCTGAGTTCGGAGCCTTTTCCATTTAAGGAAAAACATGAACAAGCTTTTCAAAAGCTTTTGCCCAAAACCCAAACCCTTCGAGTAGATGGGGAGCTTTTCTCCTGGTATGGAAGCAGGCTGCTTCAATCAGCCCTTTATTTTCGACGATTAAGAGCAAAAATCGATTCTAGCCCAATCTTCCGTTCATAAAAATTAAATTTTCGAAGAGGTCTTTTATAAAAAATTCAATTAACTTTTCCCGCTTTCAGATCTGTTTTCCGTTTTTATCCATGGGGTTTTCACACCAAAACAAAGGAGAAAAACGCATGATTGAGCTCCAGCTTATTTATCGAGTTAGGAAGAGCGGGAAAGCAAAAAGTGAATCATAAGAGACTAGCTTACCTTGGGATACTTGAGAATTGAAATAGGGCCTAAGTACTCCACTTTCCGAATTTGTGTTACGGTTTAGCTTCCAATAAATTTGAACAAACTTTAAAAAAATGAAAAATGTACGACTAGCATGGATGGCATTGCTACTCATGGGATGGGCTTGTAGCCCCAAAGCGCCGGAAGAAACTACCGATGAAATCGCGGCTCCTGTGGTTTTACCTGACAATTCCCTCAGTGAGGAAGAGAAGGCCTCGGGCTGGATGCTTCTTTTTGACGGGACTTCGATGGATGGCTGGAGGGCATTCAATGGGGATAGTGTACCATCCAACTGGATTATTGACGATGGTGCTATGAAAGGGCTCGGAGCTACTGGAGGGGCGGACTTTGGAGGGGATATTGTTTTTGGGCCGATGGAATTTGAGGAATTCGAAATGGAGTTTACCTGGAAAATTTCTCCGGGTGGAAATAGTGGAGTATTCTATCATGTGGTAGAAAATCCAAAATATAAAGCACCTTATTATACAGGACCCGAATATCAAGTGATTGATCAATTGGGTTTTGCTCAGCCTTTGGAGAAATGGCAATCCTTAGCGGCGGATTATGCCATGTATGAGCCCGATTACGAAGGAGTGGTAAAGCCTGCGGGGGAATGGAATGTGTCAAAGATTGTTTTCTCTGAAGCTGGCGCGAGCTATTGGCTAAACGGAAAAAAGACAGTAGAATTTGTTCCTTATTCTGAGGATTGGACTGCACGAAGGAATTCTGGAAAGTGGAATGACTTTCCTGATTATAAAATTGCGCGAAAAGGCTTGATTGCACTTCAGGACCACGGAGATCCTGTATGGTTTAAAAACATTAAAATAAGACCCTTATGAAAAAGATAGTATTGCTCGGGTTGCTGCTTTTGGTAGCCCAAATTTCCTTTGCTCAAAAGAAGAAAAAGCTGTTTAATGGTAAAGACCTTACCGGCTGGGTCGTTTATGGAACTGAAAAATGGTATGTGGAGGACGGTTTGCTGGTTTCTGAAAGTGGACCTGACAAGGGATATGGTTATTTGGGAACTGAAGAGAACTATCAGGATTTCGAAATCGAATTGGAATTCAAGCAGGAAGCCAACGGGAACAGTGGAGTCTTTATCCGTTCCACTGTAGATGGGACCAAGGTTTCAGGCTGGCAAGTGGAAGTGGCCCCTCCTGGCAGTGACACAGGAGGGATTTATGAGTCGTATGGAAGAGGCTGGCTAATCAAGCCTGATCCGGAAAAAGACAAGGCTTTGAAATTTGGTGAGTGGAACAAAATGAGAATTGTGGTGAAAGGCGACAATGTCACTTCTTATGTCAACGGAACTGAAATGGTTAATTTTTCAGACGCTAAAATTGGAGAAGGAAAAGGCGGAGTTTTGCTTCAGATCCATGATGGAGGAGGGATTAAAGTTTATTGGCGAAACATTGTATTGAAAGAGCTGTAAAAACCGAAACAATCCATATTGGAAGCCCTGAGAAATCAATTCTCAGGGCTTTTTCATTTGTTTAAATTTTTTCAGATCATTTTCAGGGACTTAGGTTTGGGATTGATTTTTTTTGGTTTTGGGTATTGTT
>CAYONF010000157.1:0-4726 GCA_964405255.1 uncultured Limnohabitans sp.
AATCCCTTCTGGTGAAAGCTGGAAGGGATTTTTGTTTACCATTTTCTACTTCTTATTCTTTGAGAGAATCTATTCAACGTTTTTTCTCTAATTTTTCGTTGAAGTCCAATTTCCAAGCACCAATCACCCTTTTACCCCATCACCTTGATTTCTCAAAGTCCTTTTCCAGCCTTTCTGGAACACCTGGTTTATTGGAAACAACAGTTTACGGGCTATCCGTTTTTGAAAAAGTTATTCCTGAAAAACCACGGCTATCCGCTCAATTTGGATCACCCTCAGACCTTTTGTGAATGGGTGAATCACAAAAAAATCCATGACCGAAACCCCTTGATTCCAATCACCTCTGACAAATACCGGGTCAGGGAATACCTGAAGAAAAAACTGGGAAATACATTGGCGGAGGAAATTTCCGTGCCGATCCTTTACCTCAGCAAAGCCGGTAATGACATCCCTTTTGAGAACCTGAATGGGGAGTTTTTCCTCAAAGCCAACCACTGTTCCGGCTCCAATCTCTTGATGCAACCGGGAATGGATCCGGATTATTTACGATCTACCTGTCAGCGCTGGCTAGGGTCTTCCTATGGTCAATATCTTCAGGAATGGGCATACAGGGACATTCCCAGGCGAATACTCTGCGAGGAAGTGTTGCGGGATTCCTCGGGAAATCTTCCCTTGGACTACAAATTTTACTGCATTCATGGGGAAGTGGAAATGATCGGAATATTTCAGAAATGCAACAAAAAGGAATACGCCTGCTACCTCGACCGAAATTTTCAGCGGGTGGGCGGACCGATGGGCGGAGATCTTCCGATGGAATCCATTCCTCCGCTCCCCAATCTTCCCCGAATGATGGATCTGGCGGAAAAACTTTCAGAGGATTTCGACCTCGTCCGAATCGACCTGTATTCCTTCGACGACCGGGTTTTCTTCGGGGAAATCACCCACTATCCCGGTTCGGGACTGGACCGATTTGCCTGCCCGGATCTTGATCTTCGATTGGGTAAAAAAATAAGTGCAGGCCGGAAGTTTCGGGAAAAATCAAAGGCTTAGAAATCCGTATCTTCGGAAATGCTCCGAAAACTGACCCTCGCCGGATTGATCCTCGCCTTTTCCGTTTGCTATACGGAATGGGGCGGTGGCCAATCGGCCTTTATTTTTCAGATCGAACTCGAATTTTTCTCCAATTTCACCCAAAACCTCTCCAGCTTTTCCCATCCTCTGATCCTTGCCGGATTACTGGGGCAGCTGGGATTGATTTATGGGATGGTGGTGTCCAAACCCCATTTTTGGATCATCGGCGCTTGCCTTGGCTTTCTCAGCCTGGTCGTGGGAATCTTCCTTCTGGCAGGTTTGCTTTCCCTCAATTTCAAAATCATCGGCTCTACGATTCCCTATTGGGTTCTAGTCGTGTTTTGGTTCAGGACTGGAAATAAGCAGCCTAAAGAATCCGAAAAATCCCGTTAAGTCGGCTTAAGCCGGATAGCCCAATTATCCAATCCATTCCTGATTTTTCATTTTAAATTTCATCTAGCCCGGACATTTTGGAGTCAACTGAGGCAATGCTTTCCCCTCCTGCCGGGTCCGCAAAGTGGGAGAAGATGGCGAGATGATCGGCAAATTAAAACTGGTCTAAGAGGAAACGATCCTGAATGGGCCTACGCTGTAAAAAGGCCATCCACTGGTGGGAATACCCTGGAGCAGGCATTTTTTTGTAAGGGTATTAGCCTTTTTTAAACAGAAATAAACCAAACAACCATTCGAAAATGGAGACCATATTTGGCCGATGTGTGAGAAAAAAGTGAAGCAAAAATCAAGTCAGTGGCTATTTTAAAACAACCCCCAACAGACAAACTTGAATAAAAAAACGAAAGAACAGGCTACCTAGGGTTTATCACAGGATCGTTCTTTGGTTTGCACTTATTACCTTGTTTGCGAAGAATCAACAATAAACCTTATGAAATCAATCGTCTTAACGCTTTTGTTTGTCCTTTCTGTGATGGTTTGCCAAGCCCAGGAAAACAAACCCGGACCACAACCTCCCCCTGAAACTGGCGAGACCTTCAAGGTTGGAATTGCAGGCTACACCTTTGTAAAATTCGACCTCGACAAGACTTTAGAAACCTTGAAAGCCTTGGATGTGCATTACCTGTGCATCAAGGATTTTCATCTGCCGATGACCAGCACCGATGCGGAGATTGCAGCTTTTCATGAAAAGCTGAAGGCCCATGACGTAACCGGATATGCCGTTGGCCCGATCTATATGCGAAGCGAAGAAGAAGTCGATAAGGCTTTTGCCTATGCCAAAAGGGTCGGTGTCAAACTGATTGTGGGCGTTCCCAATGTGGAGCTTCTTCCTTATGTGGAGAAAAAGGTGCAGGAATACGATTTCAAGTTTGCGATCCACTTACACGGACCGGATATCAAAATCTATCAAGATGCCGATGAAGTCTGGAATCACACCAAGGACCTCGATCCCCGAATGGGCATGTGCCTGGACATTGGGCATGACACCCGCAACGGAAAAGATCCGGTAGCCGATCTGGAAAAATATCACAGCAGAGTCTTCGATATGCATATCAAAGACGTGACAGGCCCGATCAAACAAGGATATTCCATCGAAGTAGGCCGTGGGATCATCGACTTTCCTTCCTTTGTGAAAATGCTTAGAAAAGTGGGCTACACCGGGGTTTGCAGTCTCGAGCACGAGCGGAATATGGACAATCCGTTTATGGGAATTGCCGAGTCTCTGGGCTATTTCCGGGGCGTAATTGAGACGACCAAAGAATAGGTTTTAAATGAATTATTCGATTTGAAAGGCTGAATCCCAAAGAGTTCAGCCTTTTTTAATTGTACCCCCTACCCCCTTTTGAAAGTGGGAGTCACGGCAAAATAAACCTCAGACCTACCTGATTAACCTACACCTTCCTTCTTGCTTCAAGCCCCAGGGTGTCACGGAACCCAACTCGCACTTAACAAGCCTGTCCCGAACCTGATTCGGGAGGGGCCGGGGAGATTAATTTTAAATTACCCCTCTCCCACTTTCCCACCTAATTCACTATTTTACTTCCATGAACCGCAGACCATTTCTCCGCAACCTCAGCCTCCTCGGCACTTCCCTGATGACCCTGCCTTTGATCACTTACGGGAAAATGGACTTCCCCAAAGCCACCCGACTCAAGTTCATCACCGCCTCGGATGGACACTGGGGGCAGCCCAATACCGACTTTGAAGGTTCCCACCGGGCACTCATCGAGGCGATCCACCGGGAAAAAGACGTGGATTTTGTGGTCTTCAACGGAGACCTGATCCACGACGAACCCAGCCTCCTGCCCCAAGTCAAGGAAGTATATCGGCAAGTCCAAGTGCCTCACTACGTCTGCCGGGGCAATCACGACCGGGTCAATGAAGGGGAATTCATGCGAATCATGGGTCAGACGACCAACTTTTCCTTCCAAACCAAGGGCTCAGGCATCCTGCTGCTGGACTCCTCCAACGAACAAGGGGAATACCGCTGCGCCGATCTGGACTTTACCAAAACCATCCTGGATGAGTATGCCAACTTGGACCACGTCTTCGTCTTCGTCCATATCTCCCAAAACGACTGGACCCGGCACGGAGTGGACTGCAAGCCCTTTCTGGACCTGATCACTTCCTATCCCAACCTGCGGGCGACCTTCCATGGGCATGACCATGATGTGGACGGGCAGATGATCTATAAGAAAAAGCCCTTCCTCTGGTCCGGCCACTTCGGCGGCAACTGGGGCAACCCCTTCCCCTCCTACCGAGTCTGCGAAGTGGGTGAAGAGGGCAAAGTGATCAGTTACCTAAAAACAGTCAAAGACGGCACGATCCTAAATGGGCATACGCTCTAAAAAGCAGGAACCGCTAATGGAAATACCCAGTAGTGGGTATTTTTTGCTAGGGATTTTAGTTTTAATTACAGAAAAATAACCGCTACAAACATTCGCCAATGCAGCCCAAATAGGCAAATCGGCGAGAAAAAAGTGAATGAATAAGCAAGTTACCTGCAACTTTAAAAAACGACCACATCTTTACAATGGAATACTCATTTAGGACAAAAATCATAATAATCTCAGCTATAGTTTTAATGTGGTTCGTCTTTGGAACAATTTTGATTTTTAGAGGTTCTATAGACATTTCAAAACTTAAAACAATTGAAGGAAAACTAGAGAGTTATAAAGTAGTAACGATTCCTGGAGGTAAGAGAAATATTGATGTATTGACATTTAATGTTTCAGGTTACTCGGACAGGACTGCACTATATTTAAACAGTAGAGAGGACTACAATTCGCTGATAGAAAAATTTAATTCAAATGACAATATTAAGATTATATACAACGACAAAGGAGGTGTTGCAGCGGATGGCTATAACTTACATATTTATCAAATTGAGTTTGGGGACGAGACACTAATAAATTTCGACAAAACAACTTCGACAGATAAAAAAGTTGGTAAGGTTCTTTATTTAGTCGGACTCGTATTTGGACTACCTATAATATATTTATATCGACAAGAAAAGAAAAAAAGCAGCAGGTAACAGGCGTTTGGCTCAATGGCGGGTGACGTGGTTAATTGAACAATCTACCTCGCATCAATTTTTGTGGTGTATTGACAGTTTTGTGCTCCGAAATCCGCCACTGCGCCAAGCGCCAAAACGTTATGTGCTATAATATGAAGACGACACTTTCACTAATATCATTCTTAA
>CAYONF010000158.1:0-4667 GCA_964405255.1 uncultured Limnohabitans sp.
ACCAAAATCAGGGATCCCGCACCCTCTTGCTTCTCTTTGGGCGGCTTATGACGGGCTTCCCGGATCAATTGGGGCAGGTCCTTCTGGACACAAACCGTATCCGAAGCGGTTGACTCCTGTGCCGGGAGTTGGTGAAAACCAAAAAAGAAAAGGAGGACCAGAAACCCAACATTCCTGGTGCTTAGCTGTCGGGAAGGCAGATTAGTCAGCATTTATTCTTTGATCCAAAGTCGTTTATTAAAAGCCACTCCAAAAGTCCAGGTGTCATAGACATTATCTTTGTTTTCGAAGGCTAGGTTCAGAGCGATTTCAAAGTCTTCGGAAAGCTCGAAACTGTATTCGGTACCTATTTTGACCAAAAAGAGGTTTTCACTTTTCTCCAACTCAATGCCCGGTCCCAAATAGAAAGACCAATGCCTCAAAGCATGGTAATGGATTACACCGGCAAAGGCTACCGGAAAACTCCGTTCCAATTCCCCACTTTCGGTTTCCACTTCAAAACGTTGAATCTTGACATCCCCCTGCAGGGCTACGGACCATCTTCGGTGATAAAAGTAATCCACATCAAACCCCCAGGTAGGCAATACGCTGACTTTTGTATCTCCCTCATAGCCATTGGGGACATGGGAGTTGGCCATCATTATGGCAGCCCGGATTTGCTTGCGGTGAATCTCAGCTTCCCCTAGTTCTCCCTCTTGGCCAAAGCTTGCAGTTGCCAAGACCAAGAGTGATAAAGAAATGAATAGCAGCTTTTTCATTGGTCGATTCAACCGGTTCAGACGACCAGGTTATTCCCTGTGCCTTGATCAAAGTAAGAAAAATAGCAACACTTGACCTATGTCTTTTTTGGTCTATCTAGTTCAGTTCAAAAAACAGATCCAATCCTCTTCTAAAAGAACCCCAGGAATCCAATGGTTCCTATGACCTATTCTCAGGAAATCCGCAAGATATCAGTAAGGTATGGAATCGGATCGTTCGCACTGATTGGAATAATAAAAAACCTCAACCAACCATTCAAGTTAATCCGAACTCCAAGGCTGTTAATCTCCCTCTCCCTTAACAGCCACCACCCGTGCCTCCCGGGCAAAATCAGCAAACCAAGAGGAACTGAAATTTTCAGGAGTAATTCGGGTGTAAAATAATTCACGGATAGTTTCTAAGGTCTCGGAGGACAAGTCATCTGGCAAATTCAGGTACTCCTTCCAAAGGGGAACTACCGCCTCTGAAATTCGCCTGTTCACCTGTTGCAAGGTGTTGGCAAAGAGCTCCACTTCCCGGTTTTTGACCAATTGCACCTGGAAAAAGACGGTCTCTTTATGCCCTTCGAGAATCTGGAAATAGTGGGGGTCGCGCAGGTTGATGCCCTGGATTTGATCGATTAAGTCCTCCACCCGACTGAGGTGTTCAGTCATCAGAAATTCCAGATGGCTCTTGGTATCCCCCAGAAAAAGGTAAAAACCCGTTCGGTTAATTTCCAACTGCCTGGCAAGGCGCTCGATCTGAATTGCCGTGGGACCCTCTTCCGAAAAGACCTGGTACCCCACATCCATCCAGGATTTTGTACTTCTCTTTTCCCCCTTCTCACCCGACTGAAATAACGGTTCCATCTAACTTAATTCGAATTGATTTTTTTGAAATTTAATGCAGTTCCACTGTTGGGCAGCCCATTATTTGGGCAGGGTGAAGTAAAAAGTGCTACCTTCATTTTCCACGGATTCCACCCAGATTTTACCGTGTAGATTTTCAAGTACTTTCCGGACTATAGCCAATCCGATTCCATTGCCTGAGAAGGTATCCCGCGTATGGAGACGCTGGAAAATCACGAAAACTTTGTCAGAATACTCCATGCTGAAGCCAATGCCGTTGTCTTGGACAGAAAACACCCAATGATCACCCCCGTCCTTGGCAGCGATCCTCACCAAGGGGGCGGTATCAGGTTTTCGATACTTGATCGCATTGCTGATCAAGTTTCCAAACACCTGCATCAGTTGGGCTTTACTGGTCCGGAGAGAGGGCAGTTTTTCGCAGATGATCTGAGCACTGGATTCCTCGATGCTTTTCTTTTGAAGGATCCCAATCTCGTGGATAATGCGCTCTACCTGGGTTTCCTGCAATTCTTCTTCATCACTTTTCCCTACCCTCGAAAATTCCAGCAGATCAAGAATCGTGGTTTTCATGCGGAGCGCTCCATCCACCGCAAAATCAATGAATTTTAGTGCAGATTCATCCAAGTGGGTGGCATGCTTGTGTTTCAGAAGGGTAAGAAAACTGGTTACCATTCGGAGAGGCTCCTGCAAGTCATGCGAAGCCACGTAGGCAAATTGCTCCAACTCAGCATTGGATCTTGCCAACTCCTTCGCTCTGATTTCCAGTTCTTCAATCACCTTTTTCTTCTCCGTGATGTCATTCCGGATGGTGAGGTATTGGTAGATTTCACCTTTATCATCCTTCAAAGGGATGATGGTGGTATCCACCCAGAAATACTTCCCGCTTTTCGAAATATCCCTGATTTCCCCTTTCCAGATTTTGCCGGATCGGACTGTGTCCCAGAGCTCCTCAAAAAAAGCTTCACTGTGATAATCGGATTTGGTAATGTTGGAGCTTGCACCGATCAATTCTTCCCTGGTGTATTCGGTAAGTTCGCACCAGCTGTCATTGACATCGATCACATTCCCATCCAGGCCGGTTACCAGCACATAGTTCGATTTTTCAATGGCTTCTTTATAGTTTTTTACGGACTGAAGGGATTTGATCAGTTCGATCTCATTCAGTTTTTTCTGGGTGATATCCTGGATACTGCCATAGATTTTCACTCCGTTACCTGTCAAAACCTCCAAGCTGCCTATCGCCCTAACCCATTTCTTTTTCCCATCCCAGGTGATCACCATGAGTTCGAGGTCATAGGCTTCTCCGGTTTGAAAAATATCAGAGATACTTTTCGACAGCAGTTCAAAGCTTTCCCTTTCAAAGAAGTTCTTTAATTCCTCATAGGTTGGGGCATAACTTTCCGGAACCTCAAATATTCTGCGGGTCATGGACGACCAGAAAAGGGAATCCTCGCCGTCGGGAAAAACCACATACTCCCAATTCCCGGTAAGGGTCAATTCACTTGCGCTGTTTAGTAGGCGGGCCAGTTTGTTTTTCTCCGTCACATCGAGAATCATCGCCAAAAAGTAGGTGGTATCGCCGAGTTGAAAGGAGTTCAAACTCACTTCGACATCGATCTCGTCTCCATTTTTCCTTAACGCTTTGATGTTGCGATTATCCATCATCCGCATGGGCCGGGGGGCTTCTGCATAGCGCTGCTGATGGCCAGAATGAACCTGATGGTAACGATTTGGGATGAGATGCTGAATCGACTGTCCGATTATTTCCTCGTCCGAATAGCCAAAAATTCGAGTTACCTCCGGATTGATCATCGTGATCTTCATCTGGACATCAATGATCAAAATCCCCATGGCAGCAGAGGCGACCATTTTCCGAAACTTCTCTTCACTTTCTTTCAGGGCCAATTGCAGGGTTTTTTGCTCGTGGATGTTTTTGCTCAACAACCCGACTCCCAAGAGTTCGCCATTTTCCAGATAAATGGGAATATATCGGGAATGGAGCCAGATATTTTCTCCCAGGGAATTGGCATAGGTCCCTTCGGATTCCACCAACTCGCCTTTTAATGCCCTGTGGAAATTTTCCAAAAAAATCTGATCCCCTCCGGAATAAATAAACTCCCGGAAATCTGCCCCAATTCTTAGGTCCTTATTGATATTCAGCTTGAGTCGTTCCTTCGCCAAGGTATTGAACTGGATGACTGAATAGTCTCTGGATAAAATGACCAATGACTCATTTAGGTTATTGATGAGTGCATTGAAGGTTTCCAACAGACCCGATACTCGGGAATAGGCGGTTTTCTCCTGGGTAATATCCGTTGCCTGAAGGCATACCCCGATCAGGGCTTTGGAAAAATTGTACACCGGGAAAGCCTGATATTCCAGCCAAATCGATCTTTTACATGTTTTGAACTCAACCTGTGTCCCGTATTTCTCTCCTCGGAGAGCCTTCTGAATCCCTTCCAGGTAAATCTCCCAGTTTTCTTTCCGGATGTAATTTCGAAAATCATCCCCCAGGTTGATTTCCTTTTGGGTGAATTCGAAAATCCGCTTGCTTGCCACGGAATTAAACTCGAGCACCTTGTGATACCTATCCACCAAAACAATGAATTCGGAAGAGTTGTCCAAAATGGCCTTGTAGACTTCCGCATTCTTATCGATTTGTGAAGTCAAATAGCAATCGAGGGAACTCGTCAAGTAGTCCAGCCAAGGCCTGATTTCCTCCAGACTTATGGGTAAGTTTTCGGTATCGGAACCCTCCAGCACCATCAATATCCCCTGCGCATCATACTCCTGCAAGTCAAATTTCCATCCCTGATAATTCATCATCAGCTTTTCCTCTCCCGGTGAAAGCTGAAGTCTCCCTGAACGGGTGACGATTCCTGGGGTCCCTTTTACTTCCTCCCAAACAGGATTCAACCCTGCTCGGACCGTCTCTGCCGAAACCAAACCATAACAGGAATCCACAAAAAATTTCCCTCTTCTCCATGCGGCAAAATAGCAGGTTTGCCTCCCAAATGAATGGGAAACCAAGCGGGAAAAGTCATTCAGAATTTGGTCCAA
>CAYONF010000159.1:0-217 GCA_964405255.1 uncultured Limnohabitans sp.
TAGAGTGAGAAAATCCGTGTAGATCTGTGAATTTTCTGCGAAAATCTGCGGGAAAATTTAACTAGAATAGTTTTTTACCACAGAGTTCACAGAGAGAAGGGGTTTAAGAATTAGTGCGTTTTTTGGACTTTTCACGACTAGGCTGAATTAGGCTTTTCAAGGGCACGGAGAGAAAGCTTCGCTTTTTTAGAGTGAGAAAATCCGTGTAGATCTGTGA
>CAYONF010000159.1:317-4647 GCA_964405255.1 uncultured Limnohabitans sp.
ATTTTCTGCGAAAATCTGCGGGAAACCAAAATCGATCAAAAAGCAATTCGATATAAGCTGCAGCGCTGAATATCAGGGAAGTTTTGGAGTTCCGAGTGATCAAATTCCTTCCAGAAGTTCATCCCGATTTTTTTCATGACCTGAATCGAGGCTGAATTTCCGATCGATGCCATTGACACCACTTCCTTTATTTGTTTTTGCTGCGCAAAGCTCAGGCAGGCCTTTGCCCCTTCAGAAGCTAATCCTTGATTCCAAAACTTTTTCCCAATTCGCCAGCCGATATCCACGCAAGGGGTAAAATCCGATTCAAAAGTCTTCCATCCCAAGCCGATCGTTCCGATCAATTCCTTGCTTTCCAGCAAATCCACTGCGAAATAACAATAGCCTCTTTCCTCGTACATCCGCTGCATGCGGTCCATCATGGCCATGGTTTCCTCCCGGGAAAGCGGTTTTTGGAAAAAGCGCATGACTTCCTTGTCGGCGTTGATTTCGGCAAAATCATCCAGATCAAAGGGCTGCCAAGTGCGAAAACCGAGTCGGGGAGTGGTGAAGAGGTAAGGGGTGGAGGTCATGGATGACTTGGGGTGATTTCTGGATGCGGGCTAAAAAATACAAGTTTATTTTTGGTTGCAAGAGGAGACCCACGCTTTTTCACTATGCTGAATTTTCCATTACAGATTTCTCATAAGCTTTATTTCGATGTCTGAAATTGGATTAAACAGCCTTCTTCCTATGCCTCTGGTCACTGCTCGGGAGACGGTTTTGTCACCAAGTCCTGAGTGATGAATTCGATGAAAGACAACTCTTCTAAGATTTTGGTGTAGGATCAAATGTGATATTTCTCGATCGTAATCGAAAAAATACATGTTTATTTTCGGTTACGATCGAGAGATTGCATTGATGAGCAAATCTGCTTTTCAGCTTTCAGACTTCATCCTTTTGAATTCCACTACCTACTGCGACTGCCTACTGACCACTTCCTCACACCTCCATCCCATTAAAGGGATTAAACCGTCTCCTTCCCACACCCATGGCTACGGCGCGGCAGACGGTTTTGTCGCCGTATTTCACGTTGAGCTTGTCGAGGGCCTGGTAGAGGCTGATCTGCTCTTGGCTGTCTTCGAAGAGTTTGATCTGATAGTTGCCATAGACCAGGCTGCTGAAGCGCACACCGATCAGTCGGATGAGTAGCCGGCGGCTGTAGAGTTTCTTGAAAAGGGCCTTTACGACAGGCAAGAGCGTATGGTCTGCTGAAGTGTAGGGAATCCGCTGCTGCATGCTATGCGTCTCAAAGTCCGAGTAGCGGATCTTCACGCTCACACAGGCGGTGAGTTGGCCTTTTTGCCGGAGCTTGGAGGCGAGTTGCTCGCACATGGCGATCATCGTGGCTTCGAGTAGCTTCACGTCGATGGTGTCCTCTTCGAAGGTGTTTTCGGAGGAGACCGACTTGGCTTCGGAGTAGGGGATGACCGGAGAGCGGTCGATGCCGTTGGCTTTTTCCCAGATCATCTTCCCGTTTTTGCCAAAGGTCGCTTCGAGCAGTTGGGAGGGCATCTGCTGCAGCGTATGGACCTTTTTGACGCCCATGTTGTAGAGCGTTTGGGAGGTTTTTTCTCCGATCATGGGGATTTTGCGCACGGAGAGTGGGGCGAGAAAGGGCTTTTCTTCGCCGATCGGTACCTGCTTTTCGTTGTTGGGCTTGGCTTCGCCGGTGGCGACTTTGGAGACGGTTTTGTTTTCCGAGAGGCCCATGGAGATATTCAGTCCACTCTCGCGAATGATGCGCTGCCGGAGTTCGTGGGCGAGCTTGAAACAGCCAAAGAAGCGATCCATCCCTGTGAGGTCGATGTAAAACTCGTCGATGGAGGATTTCTCAAAGAGCGGGACAGACTCCTTGATGATCTCGGTGACTTCGTGGGATTTTTGGCTGTATTTCTCAAAATCCCCCCGCACGATCACTGCCTCGGGGCAGAGTTGCCGCGCAGTCCGCATGGGCATGGCCGAGTGCACGCCAAACTTCCTCGCCTCATAGCTGCACGAGGCTACGACTCCCCGGTCACTCGAACCCCCGATCAGGATGGGTTTGCCATTCAGTCGGCTGTCAAAAAGCCGCTCCACCGACACAAAAAACGTGTCCAAATCCATATGCACAATGCTTCGCTTCCCTTCCATGGCTTTTTGTTAATTATTTTAACATTTTAATGTTTATAATTTAATCAAAAAGAATAAATTTGGGCTAGTGAAGTGGCGGGAGTTGTCAGAGTCATTGGAAATGTAGCTTGGGATAGGTATTCAACAACTCTGAATAAAAACCGTAATTTGTAGTGCTAAACCCTTCTAAATCAAAAGTAAGTCATGTCAAAAGTTGAGACCTTAATTCAGGAAATCAGAGCCCTAGAGCCTGAGGATCTTCAAAAAGTCCTGCAAGAATTAGTAAATCAGGCGGATCGGCTAAGGTTGGCAAAAGATGCGTTGGCAGAATTTGCAGGGTCAGGAAAAGGAGTTTGGAAAGTTGATGCTCAAGAATACAGTAATCAACTCCGGTCAACTGATAGGCTATAATCATGAAATTATTCATTGACACCTCTCCATTTATTTATTTGGTAGAATCTCATGAAACCTATAGCCAACAAGTTTCGGATTTGTTCCTTACTAGTATTGGTAGAAATGATCAATTAGTGACAAGTGTGATCACGTGGATGGAGTTTGGCGTGATGCCCAAAAAAACGGGGAGACTGGATCTAATAGCAAGATATCAGGATCTCTTAGATCGTCTGGGTATTCCTTTAGTGCATGTCAATCAAGCTGTGGCCGACAAGGCAGCAGCTCTGAGAGCTAAATATGATTTTTTGAAAGCCATGGATGCCCTACAGCTTGCTGTGGCGATTGAATCTGACTGCGATCGGTTTATTACCAATGATAAAGGGCTTTTGCGGTTTCAAGAACTTCATGTCCTGACACTCGATCAGTTTTGAGAATGTCTTTTACGCAGCCTGATCAAGCATATTTCTATTAGAATGCAATTACAATCAAATCTTAAGTTTCTGAGAAAAAAGAAAGGCTTCACACAAGAATCCCTTTCCGAGTTATTGGGGATTTCCCGTTCCAAACTGGCAGGTTATGAGCTCAATATTAATCCTCCATTGGAAACGCTGGTGAAGATCTCCGATCAACTCGGGGTTTCTATCGATATCTTGCTAAGAGAAGATTTGACTACTTACTCGGAGTACAAACTCCGTGAACTGATCGAGACCGATCAGTTTCTGCGTGGGCGAAAACTTCGGATTCTTTCCACCACGGTGGATGCAGAGGGAAGGGAACTCATCGAAGTGGTTTCCCAGCGGGCTAAGGCTAGCTATTTGGCGGGATTTTCCGATCCGGAATTTATCTCGGAGCTGCCGAGGTTTTCTTTGCCCTTTCTTCCTACGGACAAAAAGCATCGGGTATTCCAAGTGGACGGTGACTCCATGCTGCCGATTCCTGATGGGGCTTGGATTGTCTGCGAATATGTGGACGATTGGATGGCGATCAAAGATGGAGAGCGCTATGTGATCGTCACCGAGCAAGATGGCGTGACTTTCAAAATCGCCTACAACCGGATCAAAGCAGAGCAGAAGCTCTTACTTTGCTCAGCCAATCCGATTTATGTCCCGTTTGAAGTGGAAGCCGAGCAGCTGAGAGAAGTATGGAGGTATCGGCTGGCGATAACGGGAAAATGATCAATGATCAATGAGCAATAGACAATGACCAATTTTCAACACTTGATTTGGAGTTCACTTGACTATTGAGTTTGATAATTGATCATTCAAAATTTAAAGGTAATGGATAAAAAATATGATTTAGAAGAACGGTTGGTCAGATTTGCCGGTGAGTGTATTAAGTTTTGCAATACACTTGGAAACACCTTTGCGGAAAATCACCTCAAAGGACAATTAATTAGATCATCATGCGGTGCATGTTTGAACTATGGGGAGGCTCAAGGAGCCGAGAGCAAAAAGGATTTCATTCATAAAAATGGAGTGGTACTGAAGGAACTCAAGGAATCCCGTTCCACCTTGAAAATTTTAGCTTACTCCGAGTTGGGGGATGCTTAAAATAGAACTGACCTATTGAAGGAAGCTGAAGAGCTTTCAGCAATTTTTGGAAGAATTATCACCAGTGCGAGAAAAAGCCTGAATCAATGACCAATGGACAATGATCAATGATCAATGAGCAATAGACAATGACCAATTTTCAACACTTGATTTGGAGTTCACTTGACTATTGAGTTTGATAATTGACCATTGTGTTTGATCATTGACCATTGAATTTGATCATTGAGTTTGATCAT
>CAYONF010000160.1:0-3959 GCA_964405255.1 uncultured Limnohabitans sp.
CGGATTTTGCTCTTCAAAAATGGGATTGAATCCCGCTTTCTCTGGAAACCCCTGCATCTTCAGCCTGTTTACAAAGGCATTCCTTTTTACGGGGGGGAAGTTTCTGAGACACTTTTTTCAAAAGGATTATGTCTACCCAGTTCGGTTACATTGAATATGGAAGATCAAAAGCAAATAGCCGGGATCATCGAGAAGGAGTTCCAAAAAACCTGTTGAAGTGAGTTATCATTCATTTGGGAAGCGGGTCTTGGATTTTGTATTGGCATTCTCCCTGTTTCTGATTTTTTCCCCTGTTTTCCTCATCCTTTTCGTGGTTCTTTCCATTTATTTTGGGGGGTCTCCTTTCTTTTTCCAAGATCGGCCCGGCTGGGATGCTGTGATTTTTAAAATCATGAAATTCAAAACCATGAAAGACAAAAGGGATTCCTCAGGCCAATTTTTGTCAGACGACAGGCGGATTACTCCCTTGGGTAAGGTAATTCGGAAGACTTCTTTGGACGAATTGCCCCAACTGATCAATGTGTTGAAAGGGGATATGAGTCTGGTTGGGCCAAGACCCCTTTTGGTAGCGTATTTGGAGCTATATGACCAAAAGCAAGCGAGAAGGCATGAAGTCAGGCCGGGGATAACCGGTTGGGCTCAAATCAACGGAAGAAATACCATCACTTGGCAGCAAAAGTTTGAATATGACGTTTGGTATGTGGATCATCTTTCTTTAGGCCTGGATTTGAAAATATTGTTTCAGACACTTTGGAATGTGTTGCGTGGGAAAGGGGTGAGCCAGCAGGGGCACGTGACGGTTGGGAGATTTGAGGGAAACTTAAACCAAGCCGGCTGGAAGCATTCCGTGAAAATTGCCGATAGGGCCTGAAATATTCCTTCTTTGACCGTTGATCGGTATTACTTTTGCCAAATGACAAAAATGATTCGGTAGACTGAAGGATAATTGGCTAATCGTTCACGAATAAAGCCAACACCTGATTTTCCAACCCCAAATTTGGTCCGAAATCATTTCGGTAACAATCCCGGAATTATTCGAATCTTTTTGCCTAATGGATAAACTTTTTTTATCCTTTATTTTCCAACCGGAAAATGAGTTGGGTTTAATTCTTGGGTAAATCCAAATAATATTTCAAGAATAACTTGGAATATTGAAAAAAATAAAAAATTCAACTTACTTTGTAACCGGATTTTGAATAAATAGTTGCTCCTATTTCGTTTTAACTATTTGAAAATAACTCTACTATGAATTTTTTATCAAGGTTAAAAATCCTTCCCAGGTGGATTATTGCCAGTTTAGATTCCTTCATTCTTTTTTATTGTGCTCTGTTTGGGTATCTGGTTCGATTCAATTTTGAGCTGGAGCTTATCGAACAGTACGATGCATTTGCAGGTAGCTTTACATTCATGATTGGGGGATTGCTGGTGATGCAAAATACCCGCAGCTACGAAGGAATTGTGCGCCACACCGGATTTCGGGATGGTTCAAATATTTTCAAGACGGTGCTGATCAATTTCATCCTGTTTCTTTTCCTGAATTTCTTTCATGGAAATTTTCTGAATGACCGGTTTCTGCTTCCCACTTCCGTGTTGATTATTGCCAGTTTATCGGCTTTGTTTATGCTGATTTTTTATCGGTTGGTGGTAAAGGAACTCTTTGTTTATCTGAAAAATGGATTTGCAGAAAAGGAGCTTCGAAATGCCGTCATTTTTGGGGCCGGAGAGGCTGGCATTATTGCTCAAGAAGCCATCAAGCGAGACAGCAAAAGTCAGATGAATATTGTGGCTTTTTTGGATGACGACACCAAAAAAGACGGAAAAAACATTGACGGAAAGCGCATCTTCAAGGGTCTGGAAGATCTGGAGAGGCTTGTGAAGCAATTTGGAATCACCGAATTGATTATTGCTGTGCGGGATCTATCGGTTCAGCGGAAAAATGAAATCATTGATGAATGCCTCCGGTTGAATGTATCCGTTTCATTGGTTCCTCCGGTTGATCAGTGGATCAATGGGGGCCTCACAGCAGGAGCTATCCGGGAGATTAAAATTGAGGACTTATTGAGCCGGGAGCAGATCATGCTGGACAACCCACGAATCGAGGAGGACCTAAGAGGAAAGGTCGTTCTGGTAACCGGTGCCGCCGGATCGATTGGCTCGGAGCTTTGTCGCCAAATCTGTCACTACCATCCCAAGTTGATCGTGATGTTGGATATCGCCGAATCTCCACTGTATGATGTCGAGCAGGAGTTTAAGGAATATCATCCCGGTTGCCCGATCAAGATTATTCTTGGTGATGTGAGGAACAAAAAGAAGATGAAGGAAGTCTTCAAGGAATTTAAACCTCAGGTGGTATTCCATGCGGCTGCATACAAACACGTGCCGATGATGGAAAATTACCCGGAGGAGGCAATCCATGCGAATGTGATCGGAACCAAGATTTTGGCTGACTTAGCTGTTTTAGCTCAGGTTGAAAAATTTGTTTTTGTCTCAACGGATAAGGCAGTGAATCCTACCAATGTGATGGGTGCCAGCAAGCGTGCTGCGGAAATGTATGTGCAAGCCCTGAACGAATACCTGGATTCCAATCATAAGAAATACCATACCAAATTTATCACCACCCGCTTCGGAAACGTGTTGGGGTCCAACGGCTCGGTTATTCCATTGTTCAAAAAACAGATTTTGCATGGAGGTCCGATCACGGTGACCCACCCGGAGATCACCCGATATTTTATGACTATTCCAGAAGCCTGTCAGTTGGTGTTGGAAGCCGGGGTCATGGGCGAAGGTGGGGAGATTTATGTATTTGACATGGGAGAGCCCGTAAAGATTCTGGACCTTGCGAAAAAGATGATTCAGCTCTCCGGCAAAAAAGTGGATACCGATATCAAAATTCAATTTACCGGTTTGAGAGAAGGGGAAAAGTTGTTTGAGGAACTTTTGAATGACTTCGAGACCGTGAAAATCACCCATCATCCTAAGATCAAAATTGCACAGGTATTGCCTTCGTCCTATCACAAAATCGACGGGCAGATTGAGTTTTTCCAGGAATTGATCGGTAAAAACAATGAGACTGACCTCGTAAGACATCTGAAAGCCCTGGTACCAGAGTATATCTCCAATTCTTCCCGATTTGAGGTCTTGGACCGGATGAATTAGAGTATCAAGTACTAGGTACCAGGTACCAAGATTTGAAAAGAAGGAAAGCCGCAGAAAATTGCGGCTTTTTTTATGCCTGATTAGAAAGCTGCCTTTCTCTTAAATCCCTCGGGAAAATTGTATTTTTGTCCTGATTTAAGGATAAATACCTTACGATGAAGAAGAGTTTTTCACTCCAATTGAGCCCGCAAGAGGCTTATGATCCCGAAGTATTCCAGCAATCGGTACTCAAGAGAGCTGGACTTTCCCCTGAAACCCCTCAAGCTTTTGCCAGACAAACCCGCAGATCCATTGATGCCCGCGGTAGAAAAATCATTGTCAATGTGGAAGCAGAGCTATTTCTAAATGAGAAGCCCGGATCCCTTTTGGATCACCTTCCGGAATACCGGAATGTGCGAAATTCTGAGCCCATTGTCATTGTGGGCGCAGGGCCCGCAGGACTTTTTGCTGCTTTGAGGGCGATTGAATTGGGTATCAAGCCCATTGTCATCGAACGTGGAAAGGATGTTCGGGCCCGTCGCCGGGATCTGGCAGCAATCAATAAGGACGGTATAGTCAACCCAGATTCCAATTACTGCTTTGGAGAAGGTGGTGCGGGAACTTACTCGGATGGAAAACTTTATACCCGCTCCAAAAAGCGAGGGGATATCCGCAGGATCATGGAAATCCTCGTAGCACACGGAGCCACGGAGGAAATACTGGTGGATGCACATCCGCATATCGGCACAAATAAGTTACCGGTATTGGTGTCCAAATTGCGGGAAAGCATTTTGGATTCCGGTGGTGAAATTCTGTTTGAGACG
>CAYONF010000160.1:3969-4600 GCA_964405255.1 uncultured Limnohabitans sp.
GATCAGGAAATCAAAGGTGTGGTGACCCATGTCGGAGAACGGATCAAAGGATTGGGAGTGATTTTGGCTACCGGCCATTCTGCTCGGGATATTTTCCAATTGCTGAACCGTCGAAAAGTTTTGATTGAAGCCAAGCCCTTTGCCTTGGGTGTTCGGATTGAGCACAGCCAAAACTTGATCGACCGGATTCAATACCATTGTGAAGTGGATCGGGGACCCTATTTGCCTGCTTCGGCATACGCCTTGGTTCAACAAACTGAATACCAGGGAAAACAGCGAGGGGTATTCAGTTTTTGCATGTGTCCTGGAGGATTTATTGTTCCGGCAGCGACCTCTCCGGGTGAATTGGTAGTCAATGGTATGAGTCCAAGTCGCAGGGATAGCAAATTTGCCAATTCAGGGATGGTCGTGTCAGTGGAACTGGAAGATCTTCCTGAGTTTCAACAATTCGGATCTTTAGCTGCGATGCATTTTCAGGCGGAAGTGGAGAAGAAAGCCTGGGAATTGGGAGGAAAAACTCAGGCAGCTCCGGCCCAACGCATGGTGGATTTTGTTAACCGCAAGGTAAGTTCCTCACTCTTGGATACCTCCTATCAGCCGGGTTTGGAATCGGTGGAAATGCGGGAGGTAC
>CAYONF010000161.1:0-4504 GCA_964405255.1 uncultured Limnohabitans sp.
CATAGCATTCATTAGCCCATCGGAAACCCAACCAAGCGATATCCCGCTTGATGGCATCCACATATTCCTGTTCCTCTTTTGAGGGATTGGTATCGTCAAATCTCAGATTAACAGGGGCATTGTATTTTTCGCCCAAGCCAAAGTTCAAACAAATGGATGCGGCGTGACCGATATGAAGATAGCCGTTGGGTTCGGGAGGGAAACGAAAGCGTAGATTCTTTTGAGAAAAACCTGCTGCTAGATCTTCCTCGATGATATGTTCTATAAAATTCAGGGACTCGCTAGATTCTTTCATAAGGCGTAATAGTGGCCCAAAAATACTTTAATTGAGAGGAATTACAACCAATTAGCAATTTGAAGGGCTTGGATAATTTGAAAATGGGAAGCGAGAAACAAGATGCATGAACCAAGAAAAATCTCTGGTTTAAACGTCTTGATTCTTGTCTCTAGCTTCTTGCTTCTCAAATCTCGTCCATCTCCCGACTTGGCCAATAGGGACCAATCAATTTGATTTTTTGGTTGTCCTCATTGATCTCAAATCTGATTTTCATTTCCTCCTTTGCTTGCTCATGAATTGCCAAACAAGCATTGAAATGCACTAAATCAAACTCCAGGATGAAATTCCCATTCAGATTTGACTCAAATTCAGGTTTGTCTTTGAGTCTGACTTTTTCGGCAATGGCTCCTTCTTTTTTGTAGTAGTAGGAAAGGAAAATCCCCAGCTCCTTAGAATTGTCTTTCAAAACTTTCGAAAGCGATTCTTTGGTGTTTTCTGATGGGGGAAAGTCTAAAGTCCAGGTTTCCTGCATGAGAATGAAATAAATGGATTCGGTTTTGTCGGTAAAATTACCGTTTCAACAGCTTAAACCCAATTTCTCTCCCTTGACCTTGAACCATGGCTAAATTGATCCAAAACCAGGCAAACTGCTCCATCAACTCGAATTTGTCATTTCCTCCGATGGAATAGCATGCTGCAAATTCCGCATCTTTGGCCAACTGAATGGCAACGGCTTTTCCTTTTTCGCTGTCTCCTGCCACAAATAAATCCAAAGCTTGATCCCCATACTTGGGATTTTGCATGTTGTTAAAACCCGTTGTATTGAAGCACTTGACCACATCGCGGGTTTGGGTATTGGCCAAGATAGCCTCAGCGGTTGTCTTGAATCCAACAGGTCCTCTGCCCATGACGATGTTCATCGTGTCGATAATGATTTTTCCCGTGGTATCTCCCAGGCTTTTGGCTACTTCTACTGCGGCTGGAGCAGGGGTAGCCACAAGAATTACTTCGGATTTTTCGACTGCTTCCTGGATTGGGAAAACCTGGGTATTGGGATTCTTCAGGAGCTCTACACCTTTGAATTTGCTCAGGTCTTGGACTCCCAGGTTGATTTCATGGCCTGCTTTGGCCCATTGGGTAGCTAATGCTCCGCCGACATTTCCAGTTCCGATGATTGCGATTTTCATAGTTGTACCATTTTGATTTAGAATAAATATCCTCCTTTTTGTTCGAGGTTTTCCGGTAAATTTTTCTCTCCGAGCATTTCAAGCAAATCCCGCTCAATCGTATTGCAAAGCGCCGTGAGGGGAACATCGGTAATCCTGTTTTCAAAGGGATCCTCATTGACTTCTCCCACTTTGGCCTGAATCGAAAAGACGAAGGAAATCAAAACCGAGACCGGGACCATCAGCCCGGCCATTTCCATCCGGCTAAAATCCCCGATCAAAGCGAATGGCAAAAGGAAAATAAACGCATATAAAAATAGCCGGGTAAAGAAATCGTATTGGCGAAGCAGGGGAGTGTATTTGATTCGCTCACAGCTTCCCTGATAATTTGCCAATGCCAACAATTGCCCCTCCATCTGAAAGGAATCAAAACCTCCCAAAGTACCATTTGCCATGGCCTGATAGATCTTTTTCCCGATCAAAAGCTGGAGAAAATTGGGTTTGTTTTGGCTTTGAACCAATTGGAAAAATTCCTCCTCAGCAAGAAAGGGCTTGAGTTCTGCCCAGGTTTCCTGCTTTCGGAGGTGAATTCTCAATGCATGAACCCAAGCGATGCAGGAAAAAATCAGCTGCTTTTTGAAAGTCTCGCTTCGTGCTTCTTCATAATTGGCCTGATGGGAATGGCTGTCCGTAAACGTGATGACCAATCGAGCCAAGACCCGGCTGGAGTTGACAATGCCCCCCCAAGCCGTCCGTGCTTCCCACCATCTGCTGTAAGCGCTGTTGTTTCGAAACGCAACAAAAATGGCCAATGCACTGCCCAAAATAGCGGCAATGGAAAATGGAAGCGAAACCTTTGAGATTCCATTCGCATAAAGCCACCAAACTCCGACCGATATGGCCGTAGAAAAAAGCAACTCAGTTCGTACATAGTGGATGACTTTGATGGGATTAAAATTCCGTTTGAGAATCATGGGGTTTGTTCATTTTTTGAGTTGATAGCTGAGTCCAAAAGTCAAAATCCGATCTTCCTGAAGTACCGAGGAAGTGACTACCTGTTCCTTGAAAAAGGAGTACTGCAAAGCGGCATTCAACCCTTTCCAAAGCGGAATATCCAATCCCAAATCCAGCTGAAATCGGTGATTGGGCGTAGAATCCAATCCGGGTTGCCAATAAGCACTGTAATACAATCTCAGTTTGGAGTCTGCGATTTTGTGCCAACCAGCCAGATAAAGCGTGGCTCGGGCAAGGGAAATTTGGTCTGTTCCGTTGTAGGTAGATTCATTGAATTGATCACTTCGAAAACGTGTAGATTCATAGACCAAACTGCCCGAGAGTTTGATGGTTGACCTTGGCTTCTGCAGCACTTGCCAAGTGTAACCGAGTCCTCCAAACCATCGGCAGTCAATTTCCCGCCTGTAGTTGGTTTGGAAATACAGCATGGAAAAAGGATAAAACTTGCGAAATGGCCGATAGTAGCCATAATTCCTGCTGTTGATGTCATTGTCTGCCTTGAATCCGCTGAATTCTTGATACAGGCTGTTGTTTTGGGACTTAAAAACGAATGCCTTTTCGGTATTGGTGACCATTTCCAACCTTGATCGGATCACCACCAATTCCACATTTCCTTTCTGCATCGCTCCTGTAAGACCAGCACGAAGCTGAAATCTTGCCGTATCACTTTCATTTAACTGGCCAAGTACGGAAAAAGAAAAAAAGTGGAGCAGGAAAAATGTGAGGCCTCCCAATTGAAAAGCCTTCTTGATCCTTTCCCAGCTCCACTTTTGCATCGCGAGGTCAATTACTTCGCCAAAACCTCCACGACCAGTTCGGCTGCTGCAGCCCCGGAGTTTTGCTGTTGACCTGTGATCAAATTCCCATCTTGGATAGCATAAGAGGAAAAAGGAGCTGCCACTTTGAAGGTTGTTCCGGAAAGTTTTCTGGCCTCATCTTCGATTCGATAAGGTTGGATTTTCATCCCCACGGCCTGATCGGCAAATTCCTCTTCCGCATCAGCAAAGCCTGTCCAGGTTTTGCCGGTCACCAGAAGCTCACCATTGGATTTCTTAGCTTCCAAAAGCAGGGTAGTGGAGTGACAGACTGCCGCACTTGGTTTTCCGGATTCATAAAATGAGACAAAGAGCTTTTCCAAGTCTTGGTTTCCTCTGAAAGTGTACATCGGGCCCTGACCACCGACCAAGAAAATAGCTGCATATTCTGCAGGATTGACTTCAGTCAGTTTTTTGGTGTTTTCAAGTAAGGCCAAAAAGTCGGATTTTTGAAGGTAACCCAAGGAAATCACGTCATGGGCGGAGTAGCCACTTGGGTCGGTAGGGTTGGAATACGCGTCCATTTCGAGTTTTCCGCCTTCCGTGGATACCAAATCCACTTCATAGCCTGCCTCTTGAAAAACCCGGAGCGGATGCGTCAATTCCGCGATCCAAAAACCAATTGGCCAACCGGTTTGCTTCGATACAGATGGTGAACTGGCCACCATCAAGATTTTTCCTTTGCTCGGTGCTCCATGAAAATGCACATAGCTGTTTCGTTCTATAATTTGACTCATGATTGTTTTGAAAAGTTGATTAGCTCAAAGATTGAAATGAATGCTATCTTTGGCTAGATACTTACCAAAGATTATGATATGCACCTTTTGGTAAGAAATGGAAAATTGACTCGCTATGCCTGATTTCTTGTTTAACAAAAAGCTGTATTACAATCCGGTAGAGTTTGCCATGGACCGGATTGGAGGGACTTGGAAAATGCCCATTTTGTGGAGATTAAGGAATAGAGTGATGCGCTATGGGGAGTTGAAAAAAGATATCCCTCACATCACCCACAAGATGCTGACTAGTCAGTTGAGGGAATTGGAGGAGGAGGGATTCATTACCAGAAAAGTCTACCCGGTTGTCCCTCCAAAAGTGGAATATTCCATCACCGAGCGCGGGCTTTCTGCTATTCCGATCATAGATGCCATTCGGAATTATGGGCTTCAACTTATGGAAGATTTTGGAGTTGGAGAGAAAAAATAAAGAAATTGATCCCATGAATTACCCGATTT
>CAYONF010000162.1:0-4471 GCA_964405255.1 uncultured Limnohabitans sp.
ATGATCAAACTCAATGATCAAATTCAATGGTCAATGATCAAACACAATGGTCAATGATCAAACTCAATGATCAAATTCAATGGTCAATTATCAAACTCAATGATCAAATTCAATGGTCAATTATCAAACACAATGGTCAATTATCAAACTCAATAGTCAAGTGAACTCCAAATCAAGTGTTGAAAATTGGTCATTGTCTATTGCTCATTGATCATTGATCATTGTCCATTGGTCATTGATTCAGGCTTTTTCTCGCACTGGTGATAATTCTTCCAAAAATTGCTGAAAGCTCTTCAGCTTCCTTCAATAGGTCAGTTCTATTTTAAGCATCCCCCAACTCGGAGTAAGCTAAAATTTTCAAGGTGGAACGGGATTCCTTGAGTTCCTTCAGTACCACTCCATTTTTATGAATGAAATCCTTTTTGCTCTCGGCTCCTTGAGCCTCCCCATAGTTCAAACATGCACCGCATGATGATCTAATTAATTGTCCTTTGAGGTGATTTTCCGCAAAGGTGTTTCCAAGTGTATTGCAAAACTTAATACACTCACCGGCAAATCTGACCAACCGTTCTTCTAAATCATATTTTTTATCCATTACCTTTAAATTTTGAATGATCAATTATCAAACTCAATAGTCAAGTGAACTCCAAATCAAGTGTTGAAAATTGGTCATTGTCTATTGCTCATTGATCATTGATCATTTTCCCGTTATCGCCAGCCGATACCTCCATACTTCTCTCAGCTGCTCGGCTTCCACTTCAAACGGGACATAAATCGGATTGGCTGAGCAAAGTAAGAGCTTCTGCTCTGCTTTGATCCGGTTGTAGGCGATTTTGAAAGTCACGCCATCTTGCTCGGTGACGATCACATAGCGCTCTCCATCTTTGATCGCCATCCAATCGTCCACATATTCGCAGACAATCCAAGCCCCATCAGGAATCGGCAGCATGGAGTCACCGTCCACTTGGAATACCCGATGCTTTTTGTCCGTAGGAAGAAAGGGCAAAGAAAACCTCGGCAGCTCCGAGATAAATTCCGGATCGGAAAATCCCGCCAAATAGCTAGCCTTAGCCCGCTGGGAAACCACTTCGATGAGTTCCCTTCCCTCTGCATCCACCGTGGTGGAAAGAATCCGAAGTTTTCGCCCACGCAGAAACTGATCGGTCTCGATCAGTTCACGGAGTTTGTACTCCGAGTAAGTAGTCAAATCTTCTCTTAGCAAGATATCGATAGAAACCCCGAGTTGATCGGAGATCTTCACCAGCGTTTCCAATGGAGGATTAATATTGAGCTCATAACCTGCCAGTTTGGAACGGGAAATCCCCAATAACTCGGAAAGGGATTCTTGTGTGAAGCCTTTCTTTTTTCTCAGAAACTTAAGATTTGATTGTAATTGCATTCTAATAGAAATATGCTTGATCAGGCTGCGTAAAAGACATTCTCAAAACTGATCGAGTGTCAGGACATGAAGTTCTTGAAACCGCAAAAGCCCTTTATCATTGGTAATAAACCGATCGCAGTCAGATTCAATCGCCACAGCAAGCTGTAGGGCATCCATGGCTTTCAAAAAATCATATTTAGCTCTCAGAGCTGCTGCCTTGTCGGCCACAGCTTGATTGACATGCACTAAAGGAATACCCAGACGATCTAAGAGATCCTGATATCTTGCTATTAGATCCAGTCTCCCCGTTTTTTTGGGCATCACGCCAAACTCCATCCACGTGATCACACTTGTCACTAATTGATCATTTCTACCAATACTAGTAAGGAACAAATCCGAAACTTGTTGGCTATAGGTTTCATGAGATTCTACCAAATAAATAAATGGAGAGGTGTCAATGAATAATTTCATGATTATAGCCTATCAGTTGACCGGAGTTGATTACTGTATTCTTGAGCATCAACTTTCCAAACTCCTTTTCCTGACCCTGCAAATTCTGCCAACGCATCTTTTGCCAACCTTAGCCGATCCGCCTGATTTACTAATTCTTGCAGGACTTTTTGAAGATCCTCAGGCTCTAGGGCTCTGATTTCCTGAATTAAGGTCTCAACTTTTGACATGACTTACTTTTGATTTAGAAGGGTTTAGCACTACAAATTACGGTTTTTATTCAGAGTTGTTGAATACCTATCCCAAGCTACATTTCCAATGACTCTGACAACTCCCGCCACTTCACTAGCCCAAATTTATTCTTTTTGATTAAATTATAAACATTAAAATGTTAAAATAATTAACAAAAAGCCATGGAAGGGAAGCGAAGCATTGTGCATATGGATTTGGACACGTTTTTTGTGTCGGTGGAGCGGCTTTTTGACAGCCGACTGAATGGCAAACCCATCCTGATCGGGGGTTCGAGTGACCGGGGAGTCGTAGCCTCGTGCAGCTATGAGGCGAGGAAGTTTGGCGTGCACTCGGCCATGCCCATGCGGACTGCGCGGCAACTCTGCCCCGAGGCAGTGATCGTGCGGGGGGATTTTGAGAAATACAGCCAAAAATCCCACGAAGTCACCGAGATCATCAAGGAGTCTGTCCCGCTCTTTGAGAAATCCTCCATCGACGAGTTTTACATCGACCTCACAGGGATGGATCGCTTCTTTGGCTGTTTCAAGCTCGCCCACGAACTCCGGCAGCGCATCATTCGCGAGAGTGGACTGAATATCTCCATGGGCCTCTCGGAAAACAAAACCGTCTCCAAAGTCGCCACCGGCGAAGCCAAGCCCAACAACGAAAAGCAGGTACCGATCGGCGAAGAAAAGCCCTTTCTCGCCCCACTCTCCGTGCGCAAAATCCCCATGATCGGAGAAAAAACCTCCCAAACGCTCTACAACATGGGCGTCAAAAAGGTCCATACGCTGCAGCAGATGCCCTCCCAACTGCTCGAAGCGACCTTTGGCAAAAACGGGAAGATGATCTGGGAAAAAGCCAACGGCATCGACCGCTCTCCGGTCATCCCCTACTCCGAAGCCAAGTCGGTCTCCTCCGAAAACACCTTCGAAGAGGACACCATCGACGTGAAGCTACTCGAAGCCACGATGATCGCCATGTGCGAGCAACTCGCCTCCAAGCTCCGGCAAAAAGGCCAACTCACCGCCTGTGTGAGCGTGAAGATCCGCTACTCGGACTTTGAGACGCATAGCATGCAGCAGCGGATTCCCTACACTTCAGCAGACCATACGCTCTTGCCTGTCGTAAAGGCCCTTTTCAAGAAACTCTACAGCCGCCGGCTACTCATCCGACTGATCGGTGTGCGCTTCAGCAGCCTGGTCTATGGCAACTATCAGATCAAACTCTTCGAAGACAGCCAAGAGCAGATCAGCCTCTACCAGGCCCTCGACAAGCTCAACGTGAAATACGGCGACAAAACCGTCTGCCGCGCCGTAGCCATGGGTGTGGGAAGGAGACGGTTTAATCCCTTTAATGGGATGGAGGTGTGAGGAAGTGGTCAGTAGGCAGTCGCAGTAGGTAGTGGAATTCAAAAGGATGAAGTCTGAAAGCTGAAAAGCAGATTTGCTCATCAATGCAATCTCTCGATCGTAACCGAAAATAAACATGTATTTTTTCGATTACGATCGAGAAATATCACATTTGATCCTACACCAAAATCTTAGAAGAGTTGTCTTTCATCGAATTCATCACTCAGGACTTGGTGACAAAACCGTCTCCCGAGCAGTGACCAGAGGCATAGGAAGAAGGCTGTTTAATCCAATTTCAGACATCGAAATAAAGCTTATGAGAAATCTGTAATGGAAAATTCAGCATAGTGAAAAAGCGTGGGTCTCCTCTTGCAACCAAAAATAAACTTGTATTTTTTAGCCCGCATCCAGAAATCACCCCAAGTCATCCATGACCTCCACCCCTTACCTCTTCACCACTCCCCGACTCGGTTTTCGCACTTGGCAGCCCTTTGATCTGGATGATTTTGCCGAAATCAACGCCGACAAGGAAGTCATGCGCTTTTTCCAAAAACCGCTTTCCCGGGAGGAAACCATGGCCATGATGGACCGCATGCAGCGGATGTACGAGGAAAGAGGCTATTGTTATTTCGCAGTGGATTTGCTGGAAAGCAAGGAATTGATCGGAACGATCGGCTTGGGATGGAAGACTTTTGAATCGGATTTTACCCCTTGCGTGGATATCGGCTGGCGAATTGGGAAAAAGTTTTGGAATCAAGGATTAGCTTCTGAAGGGGCAAAGGCCTGCCTGAGCTTTGCGCAGCAAAAACAAATAAAGGAAGTGGTGTCAATGGCATCGATCGGAAATTCAGCCTCGATTCAGGTCATGAAAAAAATCGGGATGAACTTCTGGAAGGAATTTGATCACTCGGAACTCCAAAACTTCCCTGATATTCAGCGCTGCAGCTTATATCGAATTGCTTTTTGATCGATTTTGGTTTCCCGCAGATTTTCGCAGAAAATTCACAGATCTACACGGATTTTCTCACTCTAAAAAAGCGAAGCTTTCTCTCCGTGC
>CAYONF010000163.1:0-4361 GCA_964405255.1 uncultured Limnohabitans sp.
TATTTCTGTGAGGAACTCAAGAAATATGGCTACCTGAAATTCAAACATCCGGTGATCAACAACCTGTTTCAGGTTCAACTCGGAAAAGCCAAAAAGTTGATTTCCACTCTTCATGAAGATATCCAAAGCGATTTTGAATACAGACTCGAAGAACTCGAATAAACCTTAACCTATGACTAGTTCCATTTTATCAAACCCAGTCGAAATGGGTCAAAAAGCAGGAAAAACCGGTGCTGAACTGATCCGAAAGGCGATTCAAAATCAAGGTTTTGCTAACATTATTTTGGCTACAGGAACCAGTCAGTTTGAAACGCTGAAACAGCTTTTACGAGAGGAAGGAATAGATTGGGAAAAAGTGACTGTTTTTCATTTGGATGAATATATAGGGCTACCCATCACACATCCCGCCAGCTTCCGGAAATACCTGATGGAGCGATTTTTTAGCAAAGTCAAGCTGAAAGCTTACCACTTGATTGACGGAGAAAATGATCCGGAGAAAGAATGCGATCGGCTTTCGACTTTGATTCAAAATCACCCGATTGATGTGGCTTTTGTGGGAATCGGGGAGAATGGCCACTTGGCTTTCAATGATCCACCGGCCGATTTTGATACCGAAAAGCCTTACCTCGTGGTAGAATTAGATCACGCTTGTCGCATGCAACAGTTGGGAGAGGGTTGGTTTCCCTGTTTGGAAGCTGTACCGACTCAAGCCATCAGCATGTCGATTAAAAAAATCATGAAATCCAAGGCAATCATCTGCTCGGTGCCAGATCAAAGAAAGGCTCAAGCGGTCAAAAACTGTTTAGAAGGACCTGTGACAAACCTTCATCCCGCCTCAATTCTACAAAGGCATCCGAATTGTCAGGTTTTCCTGGATGAACCTGCTTCATCTTTGCTTTCCGGGTACTGAAAGGAAGAAGCCGAGAGTGAGTGTCTTCACTCACGGCGGCACCAAATTCGCCGAAGTGAGTGTCTTCTCTCACTTCATTTAAGATTGTGCCTTTTACTAATCTTCATCCTTGCTTTCCAACCATTGATAGGAAAATTTTTGGATGGCTGTCATAAAATTTGGTATTTAAGGCAAAAGGAAATCGATTCTGATTTCCTTTTGCTTTTAACCCAAAACCAGCCTATGTCATCAAAAACTGTAGCGGTTCGTGCCGATCAGCTAAGCCAACGGGATACCTGGATTTCTATCGGCATCATCGGGATGCTGTTTTTCATTTTTGGCTTTGTTTCTTGGGTCAATGCCATCCTGATTCCCTATTTCAAAATCGCCTTCACGCTCAGCAATTTTGATTCTTACCTGGTTGCTTTCGCCTTTTACATTTCTTACCTCGTCATGTCTGTTCCCTCTTCCTACTTGCTCAAAGCGGTAGGTTTTAAAAAGGGCATGATGGTGGGATTTTTCGCCATGTCGGTTGGAGCATTCATCTTTGTGCCTGCAGCGATGAGCCGAACGTATGAGATTTTCCTCTTAGGCTTGTTCACTCTGGGAACAGGTTTGGCAGTGCTTCAGACCGCTGCAAATCCTTATGTGACGGTTTTGGGTCCAAAGGAAAATGCAGCCCAGCGAATCAGCGTGATGGGCATTTTCAATAAAGGAGCTGGCATTTTGGCTCCTATTCTCTTTGCAGCTGTAATCCTGCGGGTAGGAGATAACGAACTTTTTCAACAGTTGGACACCATGACTCCCGAGGCTAAAGATGCCGCCTTGGACGAACTGATTCGACGGGTGATTTTGCCTTATTCGGTCGTTGGAACCGTGCTTTTGGGCTTGGGAATCTTTGTCCGTTTTTCCCCACTTCCTGAGATTGATACCGAGCATGAGACCGCCGAAGTGGCTGAAGCGAATTTGGGAAAAACGTCGATTATTCAATTTCCTCACTTGATTTTGGGAGCTGTGGCCATTTTCCTTCATGTGGGTACACAAGTCATTGCGATTGACACGGTCATTCCTTACGCCAATTCATTCGGGATTGGTTTGATGGAAGCCAAAGTATTCCCATCCTACACCCTGGCATTTACGATTTTGGGCTATCTGATCGGAATTTCATTGATTCCAAAGGTGATTTCTCAGGTGAATGTGCTGAGAATCTGTACGCTTTTAGGGACTGTTTTTACGCTCTTGATCATTTTTACCTCGGGTCAAGTGACGATTTTGGCTATCACTTCTGATGTTTCGATCTGGTTTGTGGTCCTCTTGGGTCTGGCAAATTCCCTGGTTTGGGCTGGAATCTGGCCTTTGGCTTTGGATGGTTTGGGCCGCTTCACCAAGTTGGGAGCGTCCATTATGATCATGGGATTGTGTGGCAATGCCATCATGCCCTTAGCTTATGGTGCTGTCGCTGATGCGGTCAATGTGCAAGAGGCCTATTGGGTGCTATTTCCCTGCTACCTGTATTTGGTGTTTTATGCGGTTCATGGCCATAAAATCAGAAGATGGAAACTCGCCTGATTGGAAAGTCATTTTTGGATGGAAAGCCAATTGAAATCTCAATTTTTAATGGAAAGATTGAGGATGTTTTTCCGATAGAATCAAGCCCTGAAAATCTGTGGATCGGACCTGGCTTTACCGATATTCAAGTCAATGGGTATGGAGGTTTGGATTACAATGAGATTCAATCGGATATTTTGGCTTTGGGTCAAATTTCCAGAAAACTGATTCAAAACGGAGTAACCAGCCATTTTCCGACGATTATTACCAATTCTCCGGAGAAGATTTCAGCCCTGATTCAGCAGATAATCCAGCTTCGCAAAATGGATTCATTGGCCAATTCCTGCATCACCGGAATCCATATCGAGGGACCATTTATTTCTCCTGAAGACGGACCAAGAGGAGCCCACTTCAAGGAATATGTGCAGGCTCCGAATTGGGATTTGTTTCAAAAATGGATGACCGAAAGCGAAGGCTTGATTCGAATGATCACACTTTCCCCGGAATGGGAGGGAAGTATCGGTTTCATCGAAAAATGTTTGGATTCGGGAATATTGGTTTCCATCGGACATACCAACGCAACACATTCCCAAGTTCAAGAGGCAGTAAAAGCAGGAGCGAGGCTTTCTACTCATTTGGGAAACGGGATGCATAGCACCATCGCCCGACATCCCAACTACCTCTGGTCCCAATTAGCAGCCGAAAATCTTTCTGCGACCATCATTGCAGATGGGTTTCATTTGCCTGCTGAAGTCATTCAGGTTTTCAAGAAAGTAAAAGCCGAGAAACTCATGCTGGTCAGCGACTCGGTGGCTTTAGCCGGGATGCCTCCCGGAAACTATGAGGCGGCCGTGGGTGGAAAAGTGACGCTTTCTCCTGATGGAAAACTCCACCTCTTTGGAAATCCGAAAACCCTTGCTGGTTCTGCGATGAACCTCATTCAGGGAGTCAATTTTCTGCTCAAAAATCAGCTTGCCGATCTTTCAGAGGCGTGGAAAATGGCCTCGATTAGGCCAAAAAGGCTTTTTGATCCATCTTTTGATCCCTTTCAAATCGGCCAACGTGAAGACTTGATTTTAGCCGAACAGCTTCCGGATCAAACCATAAAAATTCGAAAAGTCCTCAAAAACGGAATAGAAATCCCTCTCGATTAACCCAAAGTCAAAAACCACTGCACTATGAAAAATAACCTCAACCGCCGTCATTTCATCAAAACTGCCGCAACCGGAGCCTTGGGCCTTGGAGCAGCATCCTCCGCTTTTTCTTTCAATATCCTTTCCAAATATCCTCTTAAAGATAAATACAGGGTAGCCGTAATCGGCGTCAACAGCCGGGGCTCGCAGCATATCCAAGCTTTTGCCAAAATCCCAAATGTGGAAACCGCCTACATCTGCGATGTGGATTCGAGGGCTCGGGAAAACGGGATTGCTTTGGCTTTGAAAGAGGGAGTGAAAACTGCCCCAGTTGGTTTGGTGGATTTTAGAAAGGCTTTGGAAGACAATACGCTGGATGCGGTGTCGATAGCCATGCCTGATCATTGGCATACTCCGGCAGCGATGTTGGCTCTTCAAGCGGGCAAGCATGTCTATCTGGAAAAGCCAGGTTCGCACAATCCAGCCGAATCCGAATTGCTGGTCGAAGCAACCAAAAAGTATGGCAAAATAGTCCAAATGGGCAATCAGCGCAGATCCTGGCCAAGAGTGCAGGAGGCAATGAAAGAACTCCATTCCGGTGCCATCGGTCGAGCCTACTACGCCAGAGCCTGGTACACCAATACGCGAAAATCAATTGGGTACGGAAAACCAGCAACTGTTCCGGAATGGTTGGATTTCGAACTTTGGCAAGGTCCTGCGCCACGGGCTGAATTCAAAGACAACCTGATTCATTACAACTGGCATTGGTTCTGGCATTGGGGAACAGGCGA
>CAYONF010000164.1:0-4111 GCA_964405255.1 uncultured Limnohabitans sp.
GGAATCTCCACCGCAATCCTGCGAAACTTGATCTCCCCTGACGCCGGATCAAACGTAAATTCCTGAATCTTCTTGGTAGGTGTATCGATAAAGTAAAAGGTCTGCTGATCGGCTGTCCAAGCCATTCCGTTGGAAATGGTGAGGTTTTTCAGCTTCACTTTTGGCTGTAATTCGGGTCCGATGCGATACAGTGAACCTGCACCTTCGGTGAAAAGCGTGCTCAACGTTCCAATCCAGATACAGCCTTGAGGATCGACTTTTCCGTCATTAAAGCGATTCAAAGTCAAGTCTTCTTCCACTTCACAGAGCTCTTCGATTTCCTCCGTCTCCCAATCGTAGCGAACCAGCCTTCGATCCAAGCCCAAAATCAACTTGCCATTTTTCCCCTCCAAAACGACCGCTAGTCGGTGAGGAAAATGCCGGATTTCGAGTTGCTCGGTGGCCAAATGATAGCGATAAAGATTTCCCTTTTCGATATCTACCCAGAAAAAACAGCCGAGCTTGGCAATCCACAGCGGGCCTTCGCCGAGGTAACATTGGGAGGGGATGGTTGTAATGTGGTAAGGTTGCAAAGTGGATAGAGTTTAGTCCATAGTCCATAGACCATGGAAGTTTGAGAATCAAGCAATTTTTAGATGGACCTATAGGCTTAAGGATTGCTATGGACCATGGTCTATAAGCTATGGACTACTTATGCCAATACTGCGCAATTTTCTTCTTCAAAAACGCCACGCTGCGCTCCAATTGATCCATGCCGTCCACACCGTCCTCAATGCTGATCCAGTTGTCAAAGCCGACGCGCTTGAGCTCGGTAAAGATCGCATCGTAGTCATTCATGCCTTTGCCGATTTCTCCGTGACTGAGTCGCTTCGCATAGCCGACTGCCCCGCCCTCTTCTTTTCTCAGGTCTTCTATCGTCCCGTATTTCAAAAACCGGTCGCTGGCATGCATAGTCACGACCCGTTCTGAAACGTCATACAACAGGTCCAGCGGATCTTCACCCGCAAGGAAGGTATTGCTCGGATCGTAATTCACTCCAAAATTGGGATGATGGATCGAGTTGACCAGCTTGGTGAAAATGGCCCGTTTCTGCGCAAACTCAGGATATTCCCAAAAGTCATCCTTGTAGTGATTCTCAATGATCAGCGTGATTCCCAGACTTTGGGCATAGGGAAGGCAGGCCTCAATACATTCTTTAGCCAGTTTGATTCCTTCTTCTACCGAAAGCTCGGGGCGGTACTGACCGGAAAGGACCCGGCAATATTTCCCTCCCAAGGCATCGGTCATTTCGATCCAGCGCTTTTGCTTTTGGATTTCATTTTCTCGGAAAGCCTTGTCCCGATGGGTAAAATCCGGAGAGCAACACATCATGGGGATGACCATACCTTCGTTCTCCACCATTCGGCGGAATTTGGGCCAGTTTTTCTCATCGGCCATCTCCAGAAATCCGGCATACCACTCCAGACCATCCAGTTTCAGCGGAGCTGCAAGTTTGACCCAGTCAGCTATTTTCATGCTCCCATCCTTGCAGAGTTGCTGCATAAAGGCCTTGGGAAATGCGGCTAATTTTGGCATAAATCAGTGAATCGTTGAGGTGTCTTTGGGTGCATTTCGCCCGATCATGGGGTACTGTTCCAGGTCGACGACCTGACCGGAAATCGGCCCGGCTTCATCCGAAAGCCAATACACACAAGCTGCGGCGATTTCCTCCGGCCAGAGAATCCGGCCCGCTGGAGCGTACATTTTGGGAAGGTCTTCGTACCAGGTTTCGGAAAGGCCGTGATCCTTTTTGCGTTCTTTTTCCCGCTCGGTCAGCACCCAACCCGGATTGATCTGATTGACCCGAACGCCATGATCGCGAATCAGGGAATCGCCCAGATTGCGAGTTAAGGTCATCAGAGCCCCTTTAGAAATGGAATAAGCCAGCAAATTGGGTTCACCGCTCCAGGCGTTAACCGAACCGATATTCAGCACACAGCCTTTGTTTTTGGCGAGTTCGGTCAAAGCTGCCTGAATCAGGAGAAATGGCGAAACGGCATTGATGTCGAGTACTTTTTGGAGAAAGGCGCGGTCGGTATTTTCGATGTTAGATTGGATCACCCAGGCAGCGTTATTGACCACGGCATCGAGCTTGCCAAAGCGCTCCACAGCCAACTGGACCAAGCGCTCCGGACAGCCTTCGGCAGAAATATCTTCTTGGTGAAAAACGGCATTTTCCGCGCCGATTTCTTCCAACACTTCCTCTCCCAGAAAGCCTTCCAATCCGTGCAAAACCACTTTTGCTCCCTCTGCAGCGCAACGCTTGGCGATCGCTTTACCTATCCCGGTGGTGCTTCCTGTGACGAGGATAACTTTATCTTTGAGTCGCATGTTAGACAGGTTTTAAAACTGATTTCACCACCTGCCCGGTATGCATTTTTTCAAACGCTTCATGCCATTCCGTAATCGGCCAAACGCCTCCTATGATTGGCTTGACATTCAATGCGCCGCTTGCCAACAAGGCAATCACTCGTTCCCAAATGGGCCAGTTGTGGCTGAAGCTGCCCTGCAAGCGCACATTTTTCTGTACGATAGGATCAATGGAAAAATTCAAAGGCTGTGGCCCCCAACCCACTTTGGTGATTTGACCGTTTGGACGAACGAGTTTCATGGCGATTTTAAGGGTAATGCTGTGACCGGCGGCATCGATAATCAGATCAGCGCCCAATCCATCCCGCTTTCTGGCCCATGCTTCGGCCGCATCTTCCCCGATCAGGGGATGGCATCCGTAGGCGTTTTTTGCTATTTCCAGTCGGCCACGATCGGCCTCCAAGCCAAGAATGGCTACTTCCGCGCCGCAAAGCCGAGCCATCGCTGCGCAAAGAATTCCGATCGTTCCAGGTCCAATCACGACTACTCGATCACCGGGTTTGATGCTGGAGTTGCCCACCACGGAATTGAATGCCACGCAGCAAGGTTCGGTGAGGCAAGCTTCTTCGAAAGACAGATTCTCGGGAACGGTATGCAGACATCGGGCTGGAACTCGCATAAATCGGGTCATGGCACCATTGACTCCATAGCCAAAGCCTTTCCGAGTAGGATCCAAATTATACAGTCCCACTTTACTCATGGGGTTTTGGGTGTCGATCACGGCGGCGGTCTCAGAGACTACCCGGTCACCGACTTTCCAACCGGAAACCCTGGTACCTAATGCGGCTATTTTTCCTCCAAATTCGTGGCCCAAGACCACCGGATAATTGACCGGCCAACTGTGGTCCGAAGTCCACTGATGCAGGTCACTTCCACAGACTCCAACATTTTCGACCTCAAGGAGAATATCTTCTTCCCCGATTTCCGGTACCGGGATTTCACGGATTTCAACAGAATATTTTTGCTCGGAGTAGTTGACTACTGCCGCTGATTTGGTGCTGGACATGTGGATTTATCGTTTGGGTGAAATAGTTTCTTGAGCGTGGATGGCTGCGCAAATCATCCGGAGCGACTCCTCGAGATTGCCGTCAGCCGTTTTGAAGGAATCCGCATCGATGGTCAAAGGTGCACCCAATACCACCAGCGGTGCGCCATATTGTGGACATTGGATGGCTTGTTCAAGGGAGAGTCCACCTACCGCCTGCACGGGAATATTCACCGCAGCCACCACTTCGCGCAGTTGATCTAGGGGACTCGGCATGCGATGACTGGCTGCGGCAATTCCCCTTCGTTCATCGTAGCCGATGTGGTGGATGACATAATCACAGCCAAGATCTTCCAGGAACTTGGCCCCCTCGACCATATCCGGGCAGATCATGTTGTCTCCCATCACCTTGACGCCGAAATCTTGCCCGGCTTTTACCACACATTTGATCGTCTCGGCATGGGCACGCGCCATCACCACGACGTGGGTTGCTCCGGCTTTGGCCATCATTTCGGCTTCGAGATAGCCCCCGTCCATGGTTTTGAGATCGGCGACGAGGGGAATTCCGGGGAAAGCTTCCCTGAGTTTTCTCACTCCGTGAAGTCCTTCTGCTAAAATTAAAGGGGTGCCTGCTTCCAGCCAGTCTACTCCGGCTCTCAGGGCTAAAGCTGCCGTTTCCAGTGCCTCATCGATATTCGTCAGATCGAGGGATATCTG
>CAYONF010000165.1:0-4109 GCA_964405255.1 uncultured Limnohabitans sp.
TGCCTCCCCATTTGATGAAAGAAGTTCACCGGTTTTTTGAGGACTATAAAAAACTTGAAAACAAGGAGGTCAAAGTGGAAGACTTCCTAGGCAAAGAAGATGCGATGCGGATCATCAATGAAAGTATCGAGATGTATGATCGAAACTTCCGTACCAAACGATAAATCAAAAAGCCTGAGAAATCAGGCTTTTTTTGGTTTGATCATCTGCTTTTGTGCTTTCTTTTTTAGGTAATTGACCAAGTCGGAGTAAGTGTCATGCTCCAGATTGGAAACTGTAATGGAGTTTTTGTCGGTAAATGCCACCGTCACTTGCTTATACTCCCGCTTGTTTACCAGCATCGCTTCCTCTTCCCAAAGCAAAATCTGGTCAACAGAATACGCTTTGGTACTTCTTCGGAGTGGCATTTTAATCACCACATGATCCTTCCCCGCAACGATAATTCGCCATCCGGCCATCATTTTGGCCAGCAGGAGGACCAACACTACGGTAATCACCGAACAAGCCACCAAATAAAACCACAGAGGAAATGTCCTTCTGTAAGTAAAATCCACCAGCATCAGGATCAATCCTGTCGTCAAAATCAGCAAAACAAAGCTTAGCGTAAGGTAGGTGGATATTTTTGGTCTAATGACTACCATGGATTTTCTTGAGTTCGGTGAGTTTTTCCCGGGCAAAAGTCTCCAAATCCCTGAAAAAAGCGAAGAAAATCAACTCAAATTCCACCTCTTTGTCCAAAAGAATCTCCGGCGCTTCGTTCATCTTGGAGTCAAAGGAGGTCCGTCGACTGAGTCCGGTCAGGGCTTTTTGGATCCCGGAGATCTCCTGATAATGAAGCAGCCAGTTTTGGCTTTTCATCCAGACAAACATTTCCCGGAAAGAATCAGGAAGCTCGGTCAAGTGCCTATCAAGAATTCCATAGGTTTGATTCACAAAGGTTTCCAGTTGGATTTCGCTGAATTTCCCCCAGTTTTTTGCCAAGAAGTAATCAAAGAAAATATCGGTAATCACAGTCGAATAATGCCGAAATCTAGGCCTTAGATAAGACTGGCCAGCCTTGACCAAGGGATGGGAATCGGTGAAACTGTCGATCTCCCGGTGAAGCAAAATTCCGGTTTGGATATCCGTACGGAATCGGTGGAGGTCTTTTCCCTTGATGAAGTCTGCAGCAAAATTGCCCACCAGAATGCCTTCATGGCCAAAAGAAAGGTAAGCGTGGGCTAGAAAGTTCATAAATGCTGATGGAAGATAAACCCTCCGACTTTTGCTTAGTTTGTAGGCTAAAATACCAATTGATGTCGAATATCAACGAAGAACTCAAGCAGGGGCTCAAACTTCTCAAGCTCGAGTGGTCCGAAGACCTTGCCCAATACAAGAAAAAGTTCCTGAATACCTCCATCGCTGACAAGAAAAAGGAAGGCATCACCTGGCATCCCATTCAACTCAAAAAGAGCAAAATCGGGATGGGAGAGCGTCTTTTGGTCGAGGTAGAGCGCTTGGATTCGGGATATCCTTCGGCATTTTCTTCCGGCAAATCTGTGACATTTTTCTCCACTCAGGACGGGTTCCACAGCCCTGAAAACCGCGTAAACGGAGTCATCAATCAGGTTAAGCAGGATATGATGGTGGTGACACTTCAGGCAGAGGAGATCCCGGATTGGATGCAAGGGTCTCGTTTGGGGGTAGATTTGTTATTCGATGAGGCGAGTTATCGCGAGATGGAGACAGCGCTGAAGAAAGTAATGGCTGGAGAAAATCTCCGACTGGCTGAACTTCGGGATATTGCTTTGGGAGAAAAGAGTCCCAAGTTTAAGGATTTGCCACTTACTGAATTTCCGGGTTTGAATCTTTCCCAAAATCTTGCCTGCCAAAAAATCGCCTCCGCTCAGGACTTCGCCATCGTTCATGGTCCTCCGGGTACAGGGAAAACCACTACGCTGATCGCTGCGATCCGGCAGGCAGTTGAAAAAGGCTTGAGTATTTTGGTCACGGCGCCGAGCAATGCAGCAGTGGATTTGCTGGTCGATAAATTGGTGGATTCGGGTATTTCTACCCTTCGGCTTGGGCATCCGGCCCGTGTCGAGGAGAAGATTCTCAATCAGACCTTGGATGCCAAAATCGCTTTCCACGACAGCTATCGAGATCTGAAAAAACTCCGAAAAGAAACCGAAGCCTACCTGAAATTGGCCAAACAATACAAACGCAATTTTGGGCCTGAGGAACGGGAACAGCGCAAACTGATGTTTCAGGAAGTGTCCCGAATCCGGGAGGCGGCCAGTCACTTGGAGGACTATATCCGCTCTGATATTTTTCAAAGGACCCAGGTTTTTGCCAGCACACTGGTGGGTGCTTCATCCTCCAATTTGCGGGGGATGGTTTTCGATGCGGTCTTCATCGATGAGGCTGCGCAAGGGCTGGAAGCTGCGACCTGGATTCCCATTTTGAAGGCCAAAAAGGTGGTTTTTGCCGGTGACCACTGTCAATTGCCTCCCACGATCAAATCCTTTGAAGCTTCCAAAGCGGGACTTTCAACCACCCTTTTTGAAAAGATCATCCATCGTCAGCCCCAGACTGCCCAGATGCTGGAAGTGCAGTACCGGATGCCCGAAGAAATCATGGGCTTTTCCAACGAATGGTTTTATCAGGGAAAACTTCAGGCTGCGCAAAACACCCAAACCCATGCATTTTCACCCGATGAACCGGTTTTGGAATGGATCGACACGGCGGGTTCAGGCTATTCAGACCAAGTGGAGGCGGAGAGTCTGAGTACGTTCAACCCGGATGAGGCAAGGTTTGCCTGTACCTACCTGAATGACACCCTCAAGCGGATCGGATTTGCCCGATTCAAGCAGGAAAACTGGACCATCGGGCTGATTGCGCCTTACTCGGCACAAGTTCGGATGCTGAGGCATCTGATTTTTGACACGTATGAGTTTCCCAATTTGAAGGCTTTTTCGGACTTGATTACCATCGATACGGTGGATGGATTTCAGGGACAGGAGCGGGATTTGATGCTCATTTCTCTGACTCGGTCCAATGAAAAAGGCGAGATTGGGTTTCTCGCAGATGAGCGCAGAATGAACGTTGCTTTGACCCGGGCCAAACGAAAACTCATTCTGATCGGCGATAGCAGCACCCTAGCCCAAAACGCGTTTTTTGATTCTCTTCTGGGATATTTTGAGGAAAAGGGAGCGTACCGGAGCGTGTATGAGTTTTTGTAGGATGAAGGATGCTGGATGACCGATGTCGGATGACCGATGCTTAGACCACTTCGACAGGCTCAGTGACCGAGCTCAGCACAAGTGTAGGATGACCTTTGTCTCAGATGTCAGAAATCCGAAATCCGAACTCCACCATCCGAAATTAGGCTTCGGTTTCCATGCCGGTTTTTCCAAAATCCTCCGAGTCAAGCAGCTGGACCCGTTTCCCCATCTTTTTCTGGATCACTTTAAAGTGATGCAACTCTTCAGGGGTAATCAGGGAAATGGCCTCTCCTTCAGCTCCGGCCCGACCTGTGCGGCCAATGCGGTGGATGTAGTCCTTGGGAGATCGTGGCAATTCGTAATTGATCACCAAGGGTAAAAACTGGATATCAATTCCTCTTGCGGCCAAGTCCGTAGCAACCAAAACTCGGGTTTTTCCGGATTTGAATTTGGCCAAAGCCTCTGTTCTGGCTCCTTGGCTTTTGTCCCCGTGAAAAGCCACTGCGTTGATCCCGTTTTTGCTCAGCTTTCCAGCCACGTTGTCGGCAGTTCGGATAGAAGAGGCAAAGACCAAAATCTGGCTCCAGTCACCCGAATTGATCAAGGTCCGCAGGAAAGGGCCCTTGTTTTCGGGACTGACCCGATAGGCTTTTTGGTCGATCAGATCGGGGGTGAAATTGTCGGCTTCCACTTGGATTTTGACCGGATCTTTCAAAAGTTTTTTAGTCAACACTTCCACTTCCTCATCCATCGTGGCTGAAAAAAGGATGTTTTGTCTCCTGCCCGGCAAAAGCTCCAGAATGTGCTCCACTTCCTCGCGGAAACCCATATTCAAGACTTTGTCCGCTTCATCCAAGACTAGGGTATGGATTCTGGAAATCCCAAGTGCATTTCTTCCGATCAGGT
>CAYONF010000166.1:0-4100 GCA_964405255.1 uncultured Limnohabitans sp.
CTTTTGAAGGATATGACTGAGGAGATTCCCCTTGTTTTCTACAATGGCCGGGAAATCTGCCCAATTGACAAACCAATCTGAACCTTGGGTAATCAGCTGCGGATTGGTCCATTTGCTTCCTGAGTCCAAGAATGAATAGGAAAGCGCCGCGGTGCTGTCATCCACCATGGTAACCCAGGAAAAAACCAAGGTAGAAACATCCGAGGAGAGAACCGGGAGTGAAGAGTTTTCTAAACCCGGAAACGGAATTTCTTCCAACTTGTGAATAGTAACATCTGAAGGACTACAGGCTTCCCAGCCAAAGATGGTCAGTCCCAAAATCAGGAGAAATGATCTGTTCATGGTTTTTCCAAAAGAAGTTGCGGAATGGAAGTGATCGCCTGCCAATCCATCATTCCTACTTTTCGATAGACTTCCTGGCTCTGATGATCGAGGATAATAGTGGTGGGCAAGGCATAAATCTCAAAGTCCGATAAGCTACTCCCTTCCAACCTGACCAATTCCAAGCCTGTCATATGGTTCTGCTGATAGGCACGGATTTGGTCCAATTCCTCATCCGTGGCAATGAAAAACTGTGTACTGTCATTTTCCAGTCGCGGGAGGGCCTTTTTCAACTCAGGAAATTCCTCCAGGCAAGGTTTGCACCAAGTAGCCCAAAAGTGAATCACCGTCCATTTCTTTTCAGGTGAAAAAAGGAGTGAACTTGAACCGTTAAGGTACTGAAATTGAGTCTTTTTGATTCCTTTTTCTAAATGACTGAATTCAGAATTTTCGACTTCACTTACTTCAGTGGTTTTGGTTTGACAGCTTCCTAGCAGAATGACTAACAGGGAAAAAATCAAACCTGATCTCAACAGGAAAATCCTTCGAAGAATGGCCTGACGGGAGGGGGAAATTAGAGTCATTCAAGATTAATCTTGGACGAAAATAGAGCTTTTGATTTCGGCCACAAAAAAAGGATCCGAAAGACTCAGATCCTTTTCAAAAATCCCATTGGGGATCGACTACCGCTTTTTTTGCCCTAGGGCAAAAATCCGATTGACATTGAATCCCAAACGGAATTCCTCGCCCGGCACCCCATTTCCCCCTGCCAAAAGATAGGGCTCATTCAGCGCTTGGGAAGTCACAAAATACATCTGAAACACATGTCCACCGGCTTCCACATCCCAGCCTATTCCAAAATTGCTCCGCAGTTCCGAGTTCAGATTGGGAATGTATTGAAGGGTAAGTGAAGACCGTTCGGTGACTTTCCACTTCCCACTGAAACCGAGCGCCAGGTAAAAATTTTGATCCCCTTCGATCTGATAGATGGATAGCGGATTGACGAAATAGGCAAACATCGGCGTGAGCTGAAAGCTAATTTTGTTGGAAAACTTCCTCGCCAACATCACCTGCCCAAAGTAAGTCATCCGGTCCCCAAAAGCAGGTTGCTCGGCTTCAGGTAGAAAGTCATACGTATTGGTGATCACCCCTGCCCCACCTGCAAAGCTTAGGGAAAGCGGCATGTTTCCGTTTTGGGTTTGTTCGAGAAGGTGATAGCGCCCAAATACCGAGTAAACTTTGTCCTGAGAAGCTCGAGCGGCACCGATTGACAGTTTATCGCTAAGTCCAAATTCAAAGCTAAACTGAATATTTGCCCCGTTATCCAGCCCAAAGAGGTTTTCAATACCACCGTCGAGTGTGCCGAAGGTATGCATGATGGCAAAGTGCATGGATTTTTTCTCCAAAGGCTCCACCGTCAGCAAATTGATATGTCGGGGAGCGTGGAAAATAAGGTCTACGGGCTGGTTTTCATTTGCCAGCTTTCGCTCCAGCTGTGCAATCCCCGGATTTCCCAGGGCAATACCGACCAGAGCAGTAAGGATGAATTTTTTCATTTCTTCGTAGTCAAAGTTGCTTTGAGGGTAATCTGTTGCTCGGGAGCCAACTCGTAAAATACCAGCTTGGGAATCTCAATTTGGTAATCGCTGAGAAGGACGCTAAACTTCGCTTCCAGCAGGAGGCTACCATTGCTCTGGGGCTTCAATGTCCCGGTGATATTCACATCCCGCTCCACCCCATGAAGTTTGAATTTGCCCCGGGCTGTGACCTGTTGTGCCTGTCCTGAGTTGAGGTTGGGCGCGGGATTTAGCTTTCCTGTGAATTCTGCAAAAGGAAATTCATCCGTTTCCAGATAGTTTTCCCGCATATGCTTGTCCCTAAGACCGATTCCCGTATCCAGGGTGTTGAGATCCAGGTAGAAGTCAAGCAGATTTTTGTCCAAATCGATCAAGCCATTAAGGGAATTTGACTTGCCTTCAAACTCGTTGAGGGCCGCTTGGGAAAGGAAGGTGACCTCTCCATTTTTGGTCAGATATTGTTGCCCAAAAGCTTGCCCCATGATTCCAAAAAGAATCGCAGTCAATAGCCATCTCATGTGGTAGTGATTTTAAGATTAGCCACTTGGAATCTTGCATTTCAGTCTGCCAAGTCCGATTTGGCAGAGAAAAAAATGCTTGATTTCAAGGGATTTGAAATTTTATGATGAAAGCCTTCATCTCTGGATCCAATTCCCTCTCGAGAAACTGACCCGGATGCTGCCCTTACTATCGCGGCGCGGTCCTCAGCTGGATCAGATTATTTAAAGATTACCAGATTTCCCTGGCTGATCTGGGTATTGAATTGCTGCAGGGGTGCAGATGCCGGACCATTAAGCACGCGACCGGAAGGATCAAAGACAGATCCGTGACAGGTGCAGGTGAAGCGGTTATTGCCAAATGTCCAGTTGGTCGAACATCCCGAGTGGGTACAAACGGAAGTCAATGCCACAAAAGAACCGTTGATATTGGCTACCAAAGTCCTTGCATTCTCAATCAAAAGCCAGTTTCCCGAGGTATTGAGGCCAGTTTGGATCGATAAATTGATCGTAATGGTATTTCCGGAAATGGTAATACCCGAAGAACTGTTGCCGGGAGGAGTAGTAGGTCCGGCATCTTCCGTGCTGGAGCAAGACGTAAAAAACGCAGCTCCCAAGGTGCTCAACACCAAGGTTGAACCTGCTTTTTCCAAAAACTTTCTTCTGGATTCCGTCAAAGATCCAGTTTTGATGACAAGTGATTTTTCCATGATCGATTGATTCTGAGGTTATAAGAAACAATTACGAACAATCAATCTTTTGTGGATGCCAAAAGTTTTGGCTCAACGAAAAAAAATCAGAAATGCTTGGGTCTTAATATTTCACTCACAATTACCGCCTGCTTCAAGGATTTTGGATTTTTCAGCAATTCGGCATAAGGATTGACTTTTTTGGTAGCCAAAGCCTCATAATCCATCCGCTTCAATGGCGTAGAGGGAATGCTGTGGGATTCCTTGTATGCGGCGTATGGATTCTTTTTGGTTCCCTCAAAACTCCCCTCGTAGTGGCGAACCTCATCGTCCACCTCCTCCAAAACCACCGGTTTTTTGCTGAGAGTTTTAGCTTGATAGCTGGGGATAGGTGCAGGTATTGGTTTGGGAATTTCAGGTTTGGCAGCCTCAGGCTGGGCAGGAGCCGGATTTTGCGCATTGCGGATTTCTTTGAGCAATTCCTCAAAGGTGAGCCCCTTTTGAGGAGGTTCAGGATTACCTTCCTGATCTCCCGGCATTACCTCTCCCCGCTTCTTTTTTGTCGCCTGATAGACAAAATAAGCCAGCACGGCGATGATGTAAATGATATTTCCCAAATCCATGGGGTTAAGGTAATTCGAAAGTTGGAAAGTTGAAAGGTTTTTTGAGTTGTCAAGTTATCATGTTGTCATAGTTGTCAAGGTGGTGTGCATCCCTCATTGGTTCAAGACTTCAGTCTTGGACCCAATCTCTTGCAGTCTCCAGACTGCATTAAAAATCGGGCAGTCAAGACTGCATTATCTTGGTCCAAGTCAATAGACTTGAACCAAACAAGTCGCGCCGAAACAACTTCATGCCAATATCCTATTTCCTAACCTTCATCCCTCCAAACTTCCCAACATCCATACTTCAATACCTCCATACCCCCCAAACTTTTCCTTGGCAAATCCCTGCATTCCCACTATTTTGAACACTTAATTTCAAGGAGTTTTTTCAATGCTGCTCAGTAAACTGGA
>CAYONF010000167.1:0-4100 GCA_964405255.1 uncultured Limnohabitans sp.
GATCTCTTTTTTTACAAAATCGCGAATAGAAGACCGGATAAGCTTTTGCTCTTCGGTGAGTAAGTCATCCAAGTCAAGAAAATCAACACCTTCAAAAAGATCCTGTTTTAAGGATTTCTGGATTTCAACAGCCTCCATGATATATTTGGTTTATTTTTGGGAATCAGTCATTTTTGCCGCGAAGAAAAGCCCACGGCTGCCCGAAATTAAGGAGAAAGGCGCTGAAAAAACTACCTTTTTGACTAAAAAATCCCCATGCACGAAACCCAATTTGACCCAAAGATTTTAGATAAAATCCATCAGCTTCAGGAGAAATTCAAAGCATCCGGTCAGGATATGCTTTCCTACCTCGAGGGATTGCTTTATGCCGACTACCTGACGTATTGGGAATACATCAATCTGGATGTTTTGCTTTCTCTTCAGCAGCCCAAAACCAGTTTCAAAGACGAGAAAATTTTTATCATCTACCATCAGATCACGGAGTTGTATTTCAAGCTGATCATTTCCGAAATGGAGCAGATAGCTGATCAAAATCCGCTTTCGGAGGAGTTTTTCAAAGCCCGACTCGAGCGGATCCTGATGTATTTCGATCACCTGATCAGTTCCTTTGCCATGATGTGGAAGGGGATGGAGCGGGAGCAATTTCTTAAATTCCGTATGTCGCTTTTGCCTTCTTCGGGATTCCAAAGCGCGCAATTCCGGGAAATCGAGCTGATGGCTACGGATGCGTTTCACCTGATTACCCTGAGCAAACGGGCGGAATTTGATTACCACAGCCCGGCAGATGATCTGTTTGAGCACCTCTATTGGCAACAGGGAGCGATCGAATTGGCTACCGGTCAAAAAACCCTGACCCTAAAAAACTTTGAGGCGAAGTATGGAAAAAAACTCACGGAGTTGATCGAAGATTACCGACGCAAAAACCTTTGGCAGCGGTACATGGAACTCGAAAATCCTTCGGCCGACTTGACTGAATTGATGAAGCAGTTGGATCTGAAAGCCAATGTATTCTGGCCTTTGGCACATTATAAATCTGCGGTTCGCTACCTGCAGCGGGACCCCGTGGATATCGCCGCCACCGGGGGTACCAACTGGCAGAAATACCTTCCTCCGCGTTTTCAAAAGGTGATCTTTTTCCCCGAACTCTGGACTGAAAAAGAGCAGGAGGAGTGGGGCAAAGGCTGGGTGGTCAAGGAAATCTTTGGAGACGAAATCCAGAAAGGCTAAGCATCCATGCCGCTGGAATCGGACTTTTCCATCTCCAAAAAATACAGGCCGGATGTCCTGATTTTTCTTTTTCTGATTCCGCTGATCAGTGCGTTCAATTATTACCTGACCTATACCAATATTCAGTGGAATGGTTTTTTGGCCCTGACCTTTTCCATAGACACCATCCAAGGGTATTTGGCTTGGTTGATCGTCAGAAAGCTGATTTTTTGGTTGGATCGGTTCATGCCCTTCGATCCAAAACCAACCAAAAGAATCCTGACTCAGCTTGGCCTGACCACATTTGCAGGCTTGAGTTTTATCATCCTAACCACGGAGTTAATCAGCTGGATCGTCAAAGGAAGGCCTGCGATTCCGGAGTTTTATACGATGGATGTGTTTATCATCGGAGTTTGGTTTTTAGTCATCAATGGGATTTACATCGGCTTGTTTTATTACCATACCCTTCAGGAAATACAGCAGGAAAAGGCTAAAACCCAATCCGATTTCCGGGGAATTCCCGTTAAATCCGGAAATCAGGAACTGCTGATTCCAAAACCGGAATTGGCGGCTTTGAAGATTGATGAAGAATATGTTCTGCTTTTCACCACCCAAGGGAAAAAGTATTTTTTGGATGAAAGCCTGGATTATTGGGAAAAGAACCTTCCTGAAGCAGACTTTTTCAGATTAAACCGACAGACGATCATTCATCGGCAAATTCTCCAGGGATTCAAAAAACTGGATCATGGAAAACTGGAAGCTCAGGTGGATTCCAAGTTTGATTTTTCCCTAGAATTGGGAATCAGCCGAGCCAAAGCTCCTGCATTTCGATCTTGGTTTATGCCAAATCGCTGACAGTTCAGGGGGAATTTTGGTACGGTTCGAGGAATCAAGCCTGGTTTTTCAAATCCCAGCCGGATTTTGATGGTAAAATTGTCCGACAAACCAACAGCTACAAAATCCATGTTAAAACAGATTTTTCTCAGTTGTATGGTCTTTTTGCTCGCATCCCAAACACTGAATGCTCAAGAGACCAACACCCCGGACTACAGGAATTTTCCGGTTACGCTCACGATCCAGTTCCAGTCCTTTTCCCTGCCCTTTAAAAACCTCGGTGCGAATTTCAAAAACATGGGAATCGGGATCGGAACCGAAGTCTCCCACAACGGGGACCACGACTGGATTCAGGAATTTTCGCTCTTTTGGATCCGAAACAAAGCCATGGGAAACGGACTCTACCTGATGTCCCAGGCAGCTTGGAGACCTTATCTGGGGAATCCGGTTTTTGGAGAACTCAAAGCCGGAATAGGATACAAACTCGCTTTCCGACCCAGCGATTCCTTTATCCAAAAAGATGGAGAGTGGATCTCGGCAGGGAAAAAGGGAAAGGGGATGCTGGCAATTCCGATTGGTATTGGAATCGGTGTCCACAACTATTCGGATGGGGTTTATACCAGTCCATTCGTCAACTATCAGGCGGTTTTTCTAAAGGGTTACAACCAAGATATTCCCTTGGTGCCTGAGACGATTTTTCAGTTTGGAGCGCGCACTCACTTTAACAAACCGGTAAAATGAAAAGGGGCTATATTCTCGGTTATATAGGGGTTATGATTTCTTTCATGACTCTTGCTCAGGAGAAGTCGACTTGTCATTCCTCCAATTCAGATGCCTCAAACTTGAAGTTTGCAAAGGTGCAGGAGAAGATGGAAGAGCTTGTCAATTTGGGGATTCCGGGAGTAGTCGCTGGAGTGAAGACTGGTGATTTGACTTGGTATTCCGCGGCCGGATTTTCCCGTCTCGAGGATCTGACTCCCATGAATGTCTGCAACCTGCAGTATCTTCAAAGTATTTCGAAGACTTATCTGGCTACCAGTATTTTGCAGCTGAAGGAGCAGGGTCAACTTGATTTGGACCAACCGGTTTCCACTTACCTGCCCGCTGAACTGGCATCATGGATTGTCCAGTCTGATCGGATGACGGTCCGGATGCTGCTCAATCATACCTCTGGAATTCCCGAATACAATTACCTCCCCGAGTACTTCACGGTGCTTTTGCAAAATCCCGATTATCCATTTGAGCCGATCGATTACATGGAATTGATCAAGGGAAAAAGTCCCGATTTTGAGCCGGGGAGCAGGTATTCTTATCGCAATTCGGGTTACGTACTACTCGCTTTGATGATGGATCACCTGACCGGAGATCATGCCCGATTCATCCGGGAAAACATTTTTGCGAAGCTCGATCTGAAAAACACCTTTTATCGGGAAAGCCCGGATTACCTCGAAAAACCGGAGTTGGTAGATGGCTATTGGGATCGGCACAGCAACGGGATTTTGGAAAACTCCAGTTACCTCCAAAAGCAAAATGTGAAAAAGCTGGCTGGGGACGACGGAATTGTGACCACGGCCGAAGATGGGATTCGCTTTTTGGAAGCCTTGATGAGCGGAGAATTGATCAGTTCGGAATCTTTGGCAGAAATGAAGACCTGGGTGAATGATACCAAAGGAAATCCGCAATACGGCTTGGGCTTGGATTTGACCACGCTGGGAGGAAAAGAAGCGATCGGTCACAGTGGGGGCGGATTGGGTGCCGGAAGTCAGTTGTATTATTTTCCTGAGCAAAAAACCTACATCTTCCTGGCCATCAATTTAGCCACCGTAACCGGAAGTCCGATTCATACCGAGGCCGAAAAGGCGGTGAATGAACTGTATTTGGAGATTCTAAGGTGAGAAACTAGACATTAGAAACAAGATATTAGACACAAGACTTAAGAGAAGTCTTGTGTCTTGATTCTAGTATCTTGATTCTTTTTCAAACCGGGTAATGTTTTTTCACAAAGTTTTCCGCATTGTTGAAACAGAAGTCCCTCACCAGTTGCACGACATGGCCCCGAT
>CAYONF010000168.1:0-4000 GCA_964405255.1 uncultured Limnohabitans sp.
CTTCCGAAAGTAAAAAGCCCTTTTCATAGCTTTTGACTCCCATATCCTTCACGTGAGTGGAAAATGCAAACGGCGCCAAAGTCCGGATCACTTCCATGGGTTCCTCTAGAAGAGAAACATTGTTGCCAAAGTCCAGCGTCACACCGACCCACTCACTCTCCAGATTTTGGATGATTTGGGCGAGTTCGGATGCCTTCCAGTCCTTGTGATTTTCGATTGCCAATTTCACCTGATGTTTTCTCACGATTGGCTCAGCAAGTTGAATGGATTTCAGGGAGTTTTGCCTGAAGGTTTCCCATTCAGCTTCCGTTTTGAAATTTTCATAGCGACGTCCGCTGAGGCAAACTGTTCTGAGAACAGATGCTCCGGCTTCTTTTGCGGTCAATACCTCTTTATCAAAGCGGGCAACATCTTCCCCACTTTTCGGCATGCCTATACTTCCTTCCAGGTACATCCCGAGCTTTTCCCGCTCGTCTCTTACCTTTTTGCTGAAATCCTCCGCCCATCCTCCCACGGTGGTCTGAATTCCCCCAGCGCCGATCGAATGGCAGTGTCGCATGAAATCGATGGCATCCGTGAACCCAGGATACTTCTGACTTTCCACTTTGGAACCGTATCGGATTCCATAGGAATGTACCACCACTCCCATGGGAACTCCTCTCAGACTTTCGGGAAGGGCCGAAAAGGGAAAAGCCAATGCAGCTGCGGCCAGTCCGGATTTTTTCAGGAATTCTCTTCGGGATGAGGAATTAAGTTGGGGTTTCATAGGCTGGGAATTGTAGCGTTAAGGTTTGGGTGAGGAGGCAAGTCCCTCGATGTGCTTGTTGAGCTCGGCAGCAGACCAGGGATAAACTCGTCCCTGTGAGGTATGCCTTGTGGTTGCCACAGTCCTGCCTGTGACCGGAGGCGCTTGATTGCCCCATTCATTTCGGATGTAAGTAAGAATCGCTGCAATGTCTCCGTCGGTCATGGTGGAATGTGAGGGCATTACGGGAAGGATTTCCGGAGCATCGTATTTTTTGCCTGCTACCTCGATTGGACCTTCGATACCATGCAAAAGAATCAAGGAAAGCCGAATCTCATCTCCCAAGACCCATTCAGAACCTGCCAACGGAGGGCCCATTCGGGAAGCTCCTTTTCCGTTACTTCCATGACATCCCGCACAGGAGACGAGGTATTTTTGCCTGCCTTCAGCAAATTGCTTCATCGCCTTTTCGTCCAGATTTCCGGCGACAGCGAGTTGAGCTGAAGGTTTATGCCCGGGCCAGGAAAATATCCGCTTCAGCATTTCGACTCTAGTTTGATCCAGAGGGAGGCCAGTCCGTTTAAAAATGGCAGGTTCAGCTCCCAAAGCCACGAGTCCCGGCGTCTCGACATCTGCTGCTTTGATGGCCATACCGGTCAAAATCACCGACTCTTTCCAGCCGATTTCTTTGGAATCCGCAAGTGCCAAAAGGCCGCTGATTTCATCCGGATTTCCTTGATTGACTATGGCTGAGGTCAGTATTTCGAGAAAAATCTCCCGGTCCGAACTCGGTTCTTTCCAGGATTCTTCTGCAAGCAACTTTTTCAAAAAATCATATTCCTCACCTTCCAGACTGCTCAAAACCGCATCGCGGATCAGCGCTAGATTCCCGTAGCGGCTAAAAATCCCGGAGAGCAAAACTTCTTTGGCTTCATTCGGAAGAATGTACGCACTCAAGGCCAATTGAAGGCCCAAGTCTTCTGAGGAATCCGAGGATATTTCAGGTAAGATTTTTTCCAACTCAGCGATAATTGCCGGATTTTCAAGACCCGGCTTTTCCAATTGCCTAAGAGCTGAGGTCTTGAGCAAGTCTGTGCCGCTTTTTAAAACTTCAATCAAAAGATTGGGATTGACTTTTCCCATTCCTTCCAATGTCCACAGCGCATGAAATCTTCCCAACTCGGACTTCCCGTTTTTCACCAAATCCTCCAACAAACTGACTGAAGCAGGGTCAGCTTTTTCTACCAAAAGCCGCTGGACCATGTCCCTGTACCAACCATCGGGATGGGATAGATAGTCCACCAATTCCGCATTGCTTGCTTGAGAAAGCTTTGGACTGCTGCCTGGATCAAAACCCTTGGGTACCACTCTCCAGATTCGGCCCATGTGGCCCGGAGAATCCAATCCCCGCTTTTTGGTCTGCTCCTGCAGGTAAGGCGTCATGTATGAACCGTGCTGCACGATCCCCTGATACATGTCAGCCACATAAAGCCCACCGTCCGGCCCAATGGTGGCATTCACCGGGCGAAATCGTTCATCAGTAGAAGCGAAAAATTCCCTGCCGGGATTGGGATCACGCGCATCGAGCAAAAAGCCGTTTTCAGTCACCACATTGCGCTTGATCAGATTGCCGGCATTTTCCATTACAAAAATATTTCCCAAATATTCCTCGGGAAAAAGCTGGCTCCGATAGACCGTCGGCGCACAGGCAGAGGTAAATTCGAAAAGTCTTCCTGCAGAATCCAACGTGCCGGGAATGTAGCCACGGTTCACGGCTGGATTGGAGCGGATTGGGAACACTTTTCGGTCGATGGTCAATCCATGGTCTATCCCGGTGGAGGGTTGATGATTTTTGTTTCGGGATAAATAGTTGGCTGGAACCAAGTCTCCGTGCAATTGAGACCAGTTGTAATTGTAAATCAACCGACCTTGGTCATCCTGAGAAATCCCCCATTGACCGCGAAACTCGGTGGTATCCCGAATCCAATTGCCATCCTGAAAACGATAACGAAGTCTGGACTTGGCGCTGTAATACCAATTGTCCACATTTCGGACGAATCCGTTGTCCGAGTGTTCGGGTATCCCATTAGCCGCGTAGGTCGAATCCAAGAGGACTTTTGAGTCAGCCTTCCAGTCTCCGTCGGTGTCTTGAGTAATCCAAAGGGCATTGTTTTCAGCGATCAGGGCGCCTTTTTTGAACAATCCCAAAGCCCTAGGCATAATCAGCGAATCGAGATAAACCGTCCGCTTGTCCATTTGCCCGTCACCGTCGGTATCTTCCAAAATCGCCACCGAACCCACCGGTTGCTTTTCCTCAGATCCTTCGAAGTCGTTCATGTAGCCCCGCATTTCCACAACCCAAAGCCGACCGTCCTCATCAAACTGGATAATCACCGGAGATTCCACCATCGGTTCGGATGCCACCAACTGAACCTCAAATCCGGGTTCAATCTGAAAAGTCTTGGCTTCCTCCTCAGGACTCCGAGCAGGACTGTCTGGAGTTTCTGGCAAAGGTCCGGCTTCTTTACACGAAAAGGTTACTGTCAGCACAGCCACACAACACAATAAGGCACTTCGCAGCATGTTTACTCAGGAATTTTGGGTTTGATCGGGTGAAAAGCCAAAGCTTTAACACACAGCAGGTTTTTCCAATTTGCTTTTTATTCCGCTGAATTACAAGGTCATTCTTTTGAGAAAAAGAAATGCAGACTAAAGCGGTAGATCCTTGAGTCTCCTGTTTAAAAAAAGCAGCTTTCACAGACTTATTCTACCTTTGTCCAAAATCCACCCTATGAATTTTTCCGATTTAGGCCTGACAAAAGAATTGGTAACCGCCACCGAACGGGCGAAATACGAAAGCCCTTATCCGATTCAAATCGAGGCTATACCTGCTATTCTCCGGCAAAAAGACCTGCTTGGGTTGGCTCCCACAGGTTCCGGGAAAACTGCTGCCTATATTTTACCCATTCTTCAGAGACTGCTCCCAAAAGAGGCACCCAAGGATCGGTTTATTCCCGTTTTGGTGATCGTTCCGACTCGCGAGCTTGCTGTTCAGGTCGCTGAAGTGACGGAGAATTTCAGTCGCTTTTTACCCCGGAAAATCAAATCTATGGCCGTCTTTGGCGGAGTATCCATCAATCCCCAGATGATGAAACTCCATGCAACCGAAATTCTGATTGCCACTCCGGGACGTTTGATTGACCTGATCGGAAGAAATGCACTTGGGATTTCCAGAATCCATACCCTAGTCTTGGA
>CAYONF010000169.1:0-1786 GCA_964405255.1 uncultured Limnohabitans sp.
AAGATCAGGTGTCAATCAGGTGGATAAATGAGAATGGAACCATCGTAGGAAGAAGTAAGCAATATTTTTCCAGCTTTACAGGGCCACACACGCTCGAAGTACAGCCTTTAAAAAGTGGCTACTGTCCCACCACCCCTTTTCCTTTTGTCATCGAAGCACCCGTACTGGCGGTGAAGGTGGAATTTGAAACAGAGAAAATCTGTCCCGACCCAGGTTTTGCTCGGTTGGTTTTGAAAACCAGCCAGGACAACGCTGTCGATTCCATTGCCTGGATCTATTTTGATGATCTGGGCAATCGCCGGGAGCTTACCGAATTCAGAAATCAATTTGAAATTCAAACCGACCTGCCAGGCAATTACGAAGCGGTGGTTTTCAATAGGATTGGCTGTGAAATCGGGCGCAATTTTACCTTGGTTGAGAATAGCACCCTGTTGAGCCAGCCTGATTTGGAGGAGCAATATGGGGTGTGTGCAAAAAATCGAAAAGGGCCCGTACTCAATCCCGGTGATTATGCCGAATATCGCTGGTTTTTTGAAGGAAAATTAGCCTCAGAAAATCAAACTTACATGCCCGAACAGGTAGGGAATTATTCCCTGGAAGTCACCACAAAAGATGGGTGTACATTCTCAACCATCTTCACTACGGTTGATCTTTGTTTTTTTGAATATCGAATGACTGATGCCATGATTTTGGGTGATCCCTCTAGGACTTTTGAGGCCTGGATCAATCAAGGTCTTACTGAGGCTGAGCTCTATATTTACAATCGGCAGGGAGAATTGGTCCATTACCAACGAATGGTCGAAAATCCAAGTGAAGGTCCAGTCTTCCGGTGGCATGGGGAGGCATTTGGCAAGTCGGTCCTTCCCGGCACGTACGCCGTGGTACTAAAGGTCGGAAATCCAACCTACGGATTCTCAACTAAACTCACTCAATCCCTACTGGTCATCGAATAATTAGGCACCCGGCAGCAGAATATTTTTTATACGGGAAAGCTATGAATGATTTTTTTTCTATTTTGATGCGTTTCAAACCTTTGTTTTACACAACCCAAAATCCAAAAGCACTCATCTATGACCCAAACCATCAACCGAAGCGCCTTATTCAATGCAAGTTGCCTGGCGCTGATTACCACCGCCTTTACCTTCGCGATCCGTGCGGGAATTCTTCCCCAGCTGGGAGAGACATTTGGTCTTACCGCCGAGCAGCTTGGCTTTATCAATTCCATGTGGTTCCTTGGTTTCCCGATTTCAATGATTTTGGGAGGTCTTTTCTACCACATAGTAGGCCCTGCAAACATCATGAGAATTGCCTTTGTGACTCACACCCTTGGAATTCTCCTGACCATCTATGCTGATGGATATACCACTTTGTTAATTTCCACTTTATTTATCGGTTTTGGAAACGGGTGTACCGAAGCAGCATGTAATCCGATGATTGCCGATATGTATGAAGGAACCAAGCTTAATAAGATGTTGAACCGATTCCACATGTGGTTCCCGGGCGGTATCGTTTTGGGAAGCTTGATTTCCAAATTCATGACTGATGCCAACATGGGCTGGGAAGCCCAAATCTGGGTGATGATGATCCCTACCATAGCCTATGCGGTATTGTTCTTCGGAAAAACCTTCCCTAAGCCAAGTGTAGAAGCCGCAACCTCAGTGGGCAGCAATATCAAGGCGATGTTCAGCCCTGTTTACCTTTTCTTGTTTGTTTGCATGGCCTTGACTGCGATTTCTGAATTCGGACCTCAGCAGTGGGTAGGCTTGATCATGAGTGCAAGTGGCGC
>CAYONF010000169.1:1886-3769 GCA_964405255.1 uncultured Limnohabitans sp.
GGTCAGGAGACTTTGCAGAAAATGCTCCTTTTCCCGGGAATTTTGATCGTTCTGTTTATCATTTTCTTTATCTGGCAAAAAGGCTCCAAACCAGCTGGAGCAGCCGCACACTAAGTAATCCAAGCAGCCTTCGGGCTGCTTTTTTTTCGTCCCACTTATGAAAAAACTCCTCCTTAGCCTAGCCGTATTTCTCCTCGCTTTTCAGGTAAAAGCACAAAAAACAGATGGACCAATCCAAGTCCATCCGGATAACCGATACTTAATGACTGCCGACGGTGAACCCTTTTTCTGGATGGCAGATACTGCCTGGGAACTCTTCCACCGACTGGACGAGAGGCAGGCGGCCACCTATCTGGATTTCAGAAAAGAACAAGGATTCAATGTTGTTCAGGCTGTGGTATTGGCAGAATTAGACGGGATTCATTCGCCAAATGCCAACGGTGACCTTCCGTTTACAGATTTGGAACACTGGGAATACAATGAGGCTTACTTTTCCCATGTGGACCGGATCATTTCTATGGCTGAGCAACGTGGAATTCATATGGCTTTGCTGCCTACCTGGGGAGACAAACTCTTCAAAAACACCTGGGGAATCGGACCGGAGATTTTCAACCCCGAACGGGCCTATGCTTACGGAAAATGGATAGGTAATCGATACAAAGACAGGAAAAACCTGATCTGGGTATTGGGAGGGGATCGAAATCCCAGGGAAAATTCAGATGATCTGGAAGTATGGAATCAAATGGCCAAGGGAATCTTGGAAACTCAAAATCCTGAAAATCCCATCCTGATCACTTTCCACCCTCAACCTGCTGAGCCCGGTGGAAGCAGCAATTGGTTTCATCAAGCGGAATGGCTGAGTTTCAATATGCATCAAACCGGGCATTGCCCGGATCAACCGACTTACCAAAAAATAGCCCATGACTTGAGTCTTTCTCCACAAAAACCAACCATCGACGGAGAGCCAATGTACGAAGAGCACCCCAAATGCTTCAATGCCAAGGAACTTGGGTACAGCGAGGCGGCGGACATCCGGAGAATCATGTATTGGAATGTCTTTGCAGGAGCAGCCGGCCAAACTTATGGATGCCATGCCGTATGGCAGATGTACGATTTGGACAAGCAACCGGTCAATTCCCCTCTTAAACCCTGGCACAAATCCTTAGACCTGGAAGTCGCCAATCAAGTCAAACACTTGAAAAATCTGATGCTGAGCCACAAGTATTTTGAACGCATACCTGATCAAAGCCTAATCTCAGAAAATCAACTTCCGGATGAACATTTCGTCTCAGCAACAAGATCAAAATCAGGAGATTACGCATTCCTCTATTTTCCCACCGGAAAAAGCACCAAACTCAACCTATCTGCCCTTAAAGGGGAAAAATTCCAATTGACCTGGTATGATCCACGAACCGGGGTAAGTTTTGTCCGGGAAAATCCAATTGCAAAACAACCTGACCTGGAGGTTACTCCACCAAGTTCAGGAAGGGGAAATGACTGGGTTCTGGTGATTGATGTTACAGATTAATTTCCGCAGGTATAGCTTTCGTATTCATCCACAGGGATAGACCAAAGTTTTCCATCCGCATCCCGGTAGGTGATTGTCCCGGTACTTTTTAGCAGTTCGATGCTTTGGGCTGTGATCATGGTTCCATCAGTCAACTGGATCGTACAAGGGCCCTCAATCTTTTGGATATCTATCAGCTCCTCACACCCCAACAGTCCAATCAGTAAGGCAACAAAAAAAAGCTTACGCATGCTTGAAAGTTTATTCGAATATGGGGAAAAAGTCTGTGGAATAAAAAAAGCCCAACTTTTGAGTTGAGCTTTGTGACCTCGTCAAGATTCAAACTTGAAACCTCCTGAGCCGTAATCAGGTGCTC
>CAYONF010000170.1:0-3763 GCA_964405255.1 uncultured Limnohabitans sp.
CCCCGAGGACCAATTCTTCGGGAATCACGGGAGCACCATTTAGTTTGATCTCGAGTTTTTCACCTTCATAGTCCAAAGTACCGGTACCCCCGTCGGGAAGCCTCGCAATCAATGGTTTGGCGAAGGTCAAGAAAAAATCCCCCGGATTGGCTGCAAAGGAAACAGATGGATTGGGATCAGAATCAAATCCATCCACTGCCCCGGTCATCAGTTGAGAAAGGAATTTCTGAGGGGATTGCTCATAGCGGGCCAGGCGATTTTGACTTCGGAGTGACAACTCACTTGCATCCGCAGGGAGGTCAAAATAACTGTAGCTGGCTTCGATTTTCTGTCCTGATCCCAGCACAAAAGGCTTGAAATAAACCGAAACCAAGTAGCCGGTCTCCGGATTGGAAAAAAAGAGTGCACCCGATGCATGAACCCGGACTTTTTTGTCGGGAAGCTGTTCCGAGACGAGTTTATCCGGATTGAGAATTCGTACGGGGCTGCTCTGGGCTTGTGTGCCCAAGAAGGCCTGCATCACTTGTTCCGAAAGTTGAGTCTGCTGAGTTCTCGATAATTCCTGCGGTACGGCGGCCATTTCCGTTTCTCGGGCGAGCTGGATATCCAGATTTTTTGGGATACCGGCTTTCAAAAGGGCTTCCAATCGATGGGTTTTCCAGTCGGCTGCCCATACCTCGAGGGTCCATTTGCCCTGTGGAATATCGGAGATCACAAAGCCTCCCAAGGAATCTGTAAATGCCTGAAAAGTCGTATTTGGAATAAACACATGCACATCCTGAAGTGGCTGTCCCGTTAAATCATCTGTGACCTTGCCTGATATCCGGGTAGACTGACTCCATACCACTGAGATCGACAAAAGGAAGAGAACTGCCGAGACGATCAAGATTTTCATGTGAATTGATTGTTTTAGTTCATTTCAAGCAGAAAAAAAGCTCAAACTAATGAGCCTTTGATTTGATTTTTAGCATTTGTAGATCACTCTTCTGTATTAAAACTATCCCGGTCCTTTAGTTTTTTATCCTCCACATTTTTGTTGAGAAACTCATTGATCCGGTCAATGGGAAAGCTGGAAGAAATCTCCCCGAAGGAATTGATCTCCATCTTGAAGCCTTTGAGTTCATCATGAACACGGGGTTCTTCTTCTTTTTTCTTTTTCTTGCTCATATCAGCCTACTACAGTCAAGGTGCTTAACGCAAACCGAATCCGTTTGGATACCTCCTGAGGACCTAAAATTGAAAAAACTTCCATCAAATCAGGACCGGCACCCAATCCGGTGACGGCCAACCTGACTGCCTGCATGACTTTACCCAGTTTGATTCCCTCTGCTTCTGCCGTACTTTCCAGCAAAGCTTTCGCTGCAATTGCATCAAATGGACCGGTGAATGCATCCAGGGCAGTGGCATAAGCTCCTAGTACCTGAGCCGCATCGACATTCCACTTTTTCGCAGCCACTTCCTGATCAAAAACGGTGGGAGCAGTCATGATAAACTGGCTGTCTCTCCAAAAATCGCCAGGGAAGGTCACCCGTTCCTTAAGCAGGCTGATGATCGCGTTTGCTTTTTCCTGAGGAATGGTGATTCCATCGGCTTGGGCATCAGCGATCAGAAAATTCACCAATTCTGCATTGGATTTGCTTCGGATGTATTGCTCGTTGTACCATTTGGCTTTTGCGATGTCAAACTTGGTACCTGCCTTGCCGATCCGCTCAATGCTGAAGGCCTCCACGAGTTGTTCAAGCGAGAAAATTTCACGCTCATCACCCGGATTCCAACCCAAAAACGCCAGGAAGTTTAGAAAGGCATCCGGAAGATAGCCCTGCTCACGGAATCCGGAGGATTTTTCTCCGGAAAATGGATCGGTCCAATTCAATGGAAAAACCGGGAAGCCCAACTTGTCCCCGTCCCGCTTGGACAGCTTTCCGTTGCCATCAGGCTTGAGCAAAAGCGGCAAATGAGCGAAAGCGGGCATGGTATCCTCCCAGCCAAAAAACTTATACAACAATACATGCAGGGGCGCTGAAGGGAGCCATTCCTCTCCCCGAATCACATGCGTGATGCCCATCAGGTGATCGTCCACAATATTGGCCAAGTGATAGGTCGGCATTCCGTCGGACTTCATCAAGACTTTGTCATCCAGGGTGCTGGAATGAACCATCACCCAACCTCTTATCATATCATACAGGCGAATCTCCTCCATGCGGGGAATTTTTACCCGGATCACGTAGGGCTCTCCGGAAGCCAAACGAGTCTTCACCTCGTCCTCGGAGAGGGTGAGGGAGTTTTTCATCTGAGTTCGGGTGATGCTGTTGTATTGAGGCTGAACCACCCGTGCGGCGGTGAGCCGCTCACGCATGGCCTCGAGCTCTTCGGCTGTGTCAAAGGCATAATAGGCATGGCCTTTTTCGACCAGGTCGAGCGCGTACTGCATGTACATCGGCTTGCGCTCCGACTGACGGTAAGGACCACAGTCTCCTGGATTCCATGGGCTTTCCTCCGGAGCAATTCCTAACCATTCTAGGGAGTCCTTGATGTAATCCTCTGCGCCGGGGACAAAGCGCGTCTGATCGGTATCTTCGATGCGGAGGAGAAACTTTCCTCCCATTTTCTTGGCAAAAAGGTAATTGTAAAGGGCGGTGCGGACTCCGCCGATATGCAATGCTCCGGTTGGAGACGGAGCAAACCGTACGCGAACTTCTCTGTTCATTGATGTCTTATTCTCAGCTAAAAACCCTGAAATCCGGGCTTTGGTTTGGTAAAATCAGGGGGCAAAGATAGGGAAATGTAGGGGAAAGCGAGTAACTCAAAGTGATAAGGTCCGATGCCATTACTTTCAAAATAGAATGGTAACTACAACCAGATTTTTTTAGTAATTAGAGATTCGGGTATCTAAAATTGTAAATGAAAATGAATAAAACCATTGAGAAAATAGTTCTTTTTATCCCCTTTTTAATTGTTTTTCAATTGGTTTTATCCGGTCTATCGGCATTGATCCATCCAATAGTAAACTCAAGAACTCTTAATCTTGAAGGATGGGTTGACCAAATCTTTACTTTTTATTTCATGGGGTTGTGGTTTGGCTTTGCGTATTACCCTATTTTTTATGGATTTTTCATTTTTTCCCAAAAACTGATTAATCCAAATTGGCAACTACTAATTCATATCTTTATCGCATTAGTCTATATTTTCTTCTTTGGAAATAATTTTGGAGGCTATTTCATTTTAGGGATTCCTCTGCTCACTACAACATCCCTGAATTACTATTTTTTAAAAAGAGTCTTTGGTTAAAACGGCAACTTCCCCAAATCCACATTACCTCCGGAAAGAATAATTCCGACTTTTTTACCAGCAAATCGCTCTTTATTTGCCAGTAAGGCTGCCAAAGGAACCGCGCAGGAAGGTTCGATCACGGTCTTCATCCGCTCATAGACCAGTCGCATGGCTTCGATGATCTGTGGGTCAGTGGCGAGCAGAATGTCGTCGACGTAGTCTTGGATCAGTTCAAAATTCAGTTTGCCTAAGGAAGTCAACAAGCCGTCAGCAATAGTATTGGGACCGGTTTGAGGAATGATGTGTCCGGCATGAAAGGAGCGATAAGCGTCATCGGCACCGGCAGGTTCCCCTGCGATGACTTCGATCTCTGGATTAAGGTAGTGTGAAGTCAATGCAGTCCCTCCCAAAAGCCCGCCTCCTCCGACAGGAGCCATGATGATATCCAAATCAGGCTGATCTTCGAGAAGCTCCAAGGCACAAGTAGCCTGTC
>CAYONF010000171.1:0-3749 GCA_964405255.1 uncultured Limnohabitans sp.
GGGGGCACATTTTCCTACGATGTCAAGCCGAATGTCCTTCCCAAAGGGGCAAATGAATGGAAAGCAGGTTTACTCTTGCATCGCGATTCGACCTTTACCGAGCATGGATTTGTATCAGCGGTGGCGTATTCGGACAGCAGTTATTTTGTTTCTTGGCTGGACGGACGGGAAACCGGAGGTGGTGGACATGATCACTCCGGACATTCCGGTGCGATGAGCATCCGGGCGGCGGCGGTTTCGCTTGACGGGCAGATACTTTGGGACGAGCTGCTCGATGCGAAGACCTGTGACTGCTGTCAGACCAGCAGTGCGCTCACTGACCTTGGTCCGGTGGTACTCTATCGCAATCGCTCCGATCGGGAGATCCGGGATATTGCTATCACGCGATTGGTGAACGGTAAATGGACCGAACCCGACATTATCCATGCCGATGGATGGGAGATCGCCGGCTGCCCGGTAAATGGCCCCAAAGTGGCGGCCTTGGGTAGCACGCTTCTCGTGGGATGGTTTACCGCGCCAAATGAAGTGCCTCAAGTGAAATTTGCTTTTTCCAAGGACTCCGGAGGATCCTTTGGTGCGCCAGTGACTGTGGAAGGGGCAGGGGTGATTGGTCGGGTGGATGTGGCACTTTTGGATGATCGATCCGGTCTGGTGTCTTGGATGGAAACTCAGCAGGACACAACCTATTTGCTTGCGGCGGGCTTTGGCATGGAAGGCAAACTGCAAACCCCGAAGAAAATCGCAGTAATGGATTCGGGACGGAAAAGCGGATTTCCTCAACTGGAGCTTCATGGGGATCGGGTGTATTTTGCCTGGACTGAGGCAGTTGGAGAGTCCAAGCGGGTGCGAACAGCCTATTTGCCAAAAAAAGCTTTTGTCGATTAATTTTTGGTTTATTTCAAAATGGCTGAGTTTTTTGGCTCACAGAAAAAAGACATTCTTACTTGAAAGGGGTTTTGAACTTCCGAATCCTCACCAAACCTTCCGATTCCTCTCGTTCTAAGGTCAAATCGCCTAGCCAACGCTCCAAGCGATCTACATCTTCCTGTTCTTTGGGATAGGCATGTTGGTAATAGTCATAGATCAAGACCCTGACTTCTTTGGGGCGCAATGTTTGGAGGGAGTCTAGTTTTTCGATGGGGAAAAGGCTATTTTGAGCCGTCGGATTGTCTGGGAAAAGTACTTCACGACTGAAATACACAAAATTATTGCAGATAATAGGGGACTGATCTTCAGGTTGATATACCTCTTCGTTTAATTTTTCAATAAAATTAGGATATGCCTTGATGTTGTTTTGATAAAGAACCGAAGCGAAAACTGGCACTAGAAGAACCAGTCCGAGGCTCAGAAGACTTAGGGACATATTTTTTATCCGAATCAAGAAAACAAACAACAGCTGGAACCCGGCCATTTTCCAATCCTGCTGAAAAAGACTAATCCCTATCCCAGCTATCAACAGGAAACCCATCACTTGCTCCAGATTGGGATTAGTTTCCCATTTTTTCCACCCCGAAGCAATCAAAAAAGCCAATACAGGCACCAAAACAATCATATGCCGGGGATTGAGGTAAATGGGATTGTAAAACTCCAAGGTGGAACTCATAAACCAAAAACCAGCAATTAGACAAAGAGCAGTAAGTGCAAACTCGATTGATGGACTCCGTTTGGTTTTCCAAGCCCTTACCATTCCCGGTAGTGCAAATACGATCCAAAGCCAATAGGAGCGCTCCACCCAAGTGAGGATGGGCAGGTAAGTCAACCTTCTTACCATGGCCCAAGTCCCTTTGTCCGCATAGGTAAATTCAGAGACGTAATGTCCTGCATTGATTGAACTTACCCGGTAAAAGGGATCTCCAAATTTGGCCCAGAAATATCCCAAATAGATCGATCCAAAAATAAGTCCCAATCCGATCACCCAGCCATAGAAGCGGAAGTTGGGATTTCCTTTTTTCCAATCCCAAATGAAAAGCAGGATTGGAAGTGGTGCCAAAAACACGATGGTTTCCTTGGTCAGAAATCCGAAAAACAATCCCGAAATCACTCCCAAAGCTGCCCAGACAGGTTTTTTTTCCCGGAAGACTGTGGAGAAAGGAACCAATACCGTCCAGAAAACCAACAGGGAATCAGGGTAAACCTTGGTCAAAAAGTGGAGAAAGTACACTTGAGTACACGCCCAAAGAGTCAAAATCCAGGGATTGGCACCTTTGGGTAAAATTCTGAGTAATAGGGCAAGTGTTCCTAGGTAGGCGATCAAAGAAATCAGAGAAATCCGGTGGGGCTCAAAGCCTAGCAAATGTCCCATCAAGCCAGCAGGAACATAGGCGCCCCATCGGCTGGAAAAGTGATAGGCATTGACCTCCATGGTACCTTCCCAGAAGCTCTTTCCTGCCAAGAGGTAATACACATCATCTGAAAATGTGATTCCGTCAAAGCCAAAAAGCCAATATCCGAACAGAAAAACCACTCCAGTCCTAAAGGCAAAAGACTTGGAAGGAATGAAACTGCTTTCGGAAATAGACATGGTTCAAAAATAGGGGAATTGAAATGAAAGTGCCTAGGATTAGGCCCAAGTCTGAAGACTTGAACAATTCAACAAGCCAGTAATCGGTCCAAGTCTGAAGACTTGAACCAAAAAGTATCCGACATTTTGTGTCATCACTTACTACTTAAACGAGCTAAAGCGCTACTTTTAGACACTTATCGTCAGCAACCATGGCCAAATCAGGACAAATCGAACAGCAAAAAATCCTCAGGGTATTCAAACTCATCAATTTACTCCAGAGCAACATCGGAAAGCCGGTTTTTCGGCTGGCGGAATTGCTGGAAACGGACGAGCGGACGATCTATCGGTATTTCAAACTGCTGGAGGCTTTGGGATTTGAAGTGATCAAGGAATTCAACAAGTACAAGATCAAGGATCGGCCCGGCAATCCGCCTGCGATGGCCTACAGTACGTTTTCCCCAGAAGAAAGTCAGTGGCTGAAAAGTTTGATCGAAAGTCAGGGCAAAGGCAATTTGCTCCGGGATTCGCTCTTGCAAAAGCTCCAGCTGCGATCAGAACTGAAACAAGGAACAGAACAGTTGTTCAAAGCCAATCTCGGTCGGTTTGTGGATCAGATCGGGCAGGGGATTTCTTCCAAAAAGCAGATTTGGCTAAAGGATTATTATTCGCTGAGCAGCGATACAGTTTCGGATCGTTTGGTCGAGCCGGTGGGATTTTCCGGTGACTATGAAAGCATCCATGCGTTCGAACTGGAAAGTAAAAGCATGAAGGTTTTTAAGATCGAACGGATCGGAGATGTGGTGATCGGCTCCGAAAACTGGAAATTCGAAGCCAAGCATGAACTTCCCGAGCAGGCGCTCTTCGGTTTTTCAGGGAAAAGAAAGTATCCGGTCAAATTAAAACTCAGCAAAAAAGCGTATCAACTGATGCTGGAGGAGCATCCCAATGCGCTACCCTTTATGTCCATCAAAAACAGGAATCAGTATTATTTCCAGGGAGAGATTCCCCAGTTGCCGGGATTGGCGAGGTTTATTTTGGGACTTCCGGGAGAAGTTAAAGTGGAAGAAGGAGAGGAGATGAAGGCTTACCTGAAGGAGCAGTTAGCGAAGAGTATGTTTTGAAAGTTCGAAATTCGGGATTAGGGATTCGAAATTTCAAATCTCAAATCCCAAATTTCGAATCCTTTTATCCCTGATGCTCATCTCTGAGCAAATCATTAACGGTTTTTACCGGATTGAAGGTGATC
>CAYONF010000172.1:0-1357 GCA_964405255.1 uncultured Limnohabitans sp.
CGAGTAGGATCTACCATCGGATTCTTTGCCACATAGTCCTGAATCAAGGCAAAAACCGCCGCATTGTAAATATCATTGGTTTGTCCTCGGGTCATTCCCTCCCCGGCATTCATCCAAAAAGTCGGCGTCTGAGGAGCCAATACAAATGCACCTTCTCCAAACAAAACCTGCAATTCCGGTGAAGCATAATTGAAAGCTTTGTTTCCCATCAAGGCAATCGTTGGATCGATACCCCCTTCACCTCCACCATGTAGCCAAATGATCAGGGGAGCTTTGGCTTTCAGATTTTTAGGGGAAAAGGCAGCATAGGTCAGAGTCGTATTCTCATGGGTAAATTTGCCGGTGAGGTCAAACTCATCCACAATAGGACGGATGCGGCCGGCTTCTTCATTCCAGCTTTTACCTGTTTTAGAATGAATCACCGTCACGCCATAGTCGATCCAAACATTGGAAGCACGGTTTCCCATTCTGAGGTATTGGATACCGGATCCCAGCGGATTGACCGGACTCACAGAAAGAACTAAAGTCAGGTGGGTGCCGTCGTCTTTGCGGTTTCCATTTTCATCGGAAGCGTACGAATACACGATGCTACGCTTGCCTGAAGCCTGAGCTGCAGGAATTTCACCCAAGGAAGACGATCGGGTCACAAAGACTTCGAAATCAGCGACGCTTGTCTCTTTGGTGGGATTGGCATCATGCAAAATCACCTTACTGACCGCTGGTCCCCAGTCAAATCCTTCGATGACCAATTTGTATTTGCCCGGCACGGGGGGATTATCATTTTTTGCCCACACCAAAAGCGGAAGGGCAAAAAGGAATAAAAGCAAACGGAATGTTTTTTTCATAAAGAACAGGTTTTGGGTTTGATCAAATGCGAAATGAAATTTCGGAAAAGTCGCGGAATCCGGGATAAAAATTACGCGAAAGGTAGAAGAAGGGAAGCTGGGAGGCATGGAAGTCGGGATGCTTGGTAGCGAAGGGTTCGACCTGAACTTCCCAACTTTCTAACCTCCACACTCCCCTACTTAATATTTCCCTTCTTCAACTCCTTTACTGCATAGTCCACTGCGCGAGCGGTCAGTGCCATGTAGGTAATGGAAGGGTTTTGGGTCCCGGTTGAGGTCATGGCTGCCCCATCGGTTACAAACACATTCGGAGCCAAGTGCATCTGATTGAAGCCGTTGAGCAGGGAGGTTTTGGGATCACGTCCCATCCGGACTCCACCCATTTCGTGGATATCCAGCCCAGGTGCCTGCTTGCTGTCGTTTTTATAAATATCGGTTACCCCGGCTTTGGTCAGCATTTCTTCCCCTTGCTCGAGAAAGTCTTTGATGATTTTCTCGTCATTGTCATCGTA
>CAYONF010000172.1:1457-3715 GCA_964405255.1 uncultured Limnohabitans sp.
TAGTAGTAGTTGTCTTCAAATCCCTCAAACCTTCCTCCCAAGGTGCCTCGGTAATTGTGGAAAGCGATGTATTTGCCTAAGATCCCAGAGTCATTTCCCAGACCATTCGGAAATCGACCGGAAGTAGAATTCAGCAAAATCAGATTGGTATTTAGACAGGCAGCATTCAGGAAAATGACATTGGCATAATACTCGGTGGCTTCATGGGTCACACGATCAACCACCCGGACTCCTGTGGCTTTGCCTTTTCCCTCATCCCAAATCACCGAATGCACCACCGAATCGGGACGGATGGTCAAATTGCCGGTCTTAGCTGCAGCAGGCAAAGTAGAAGAGTTGGAACTGAAATAGCCACCAAAAGGACAGCCTCGATAGCATTGATTTCTGGCTTGGCATTGACCTCTGCCTTGGGCGAGATGGACATCTTTTGGCTGGGTCAGATGAGCACAGCGACCGATTACAAACTTTCGGTCTCCATAAGCTTCCAAAATCCGTTTTTGAACCTCTTTTTCCACACAGTTCATCTCCCAAGCAGGTAAAAACTCTCCGTCGGGAAGCGTATCAAGCCCGTCATAATTCCCGCTAATCCCCACAAATCGCTCCACATGACTGTACCAAGGCGCAATGTCCTCATATCGGATCGGCCAGTCGACCGCGAATCCATCGCGGCCGGGTCCTTCAAAATCATATTTGCTCCAGCGCTGTGTCTGTCGCGCCCAAATCAATGATTTTCCTCCCACCTGATAGCCCCTGATCCAGTCAAAAGGTTTGTTTTGGACATAGGGATGCTCACTGTCTTTCACAAAAAAATGTTGGGTATCTTCCGAATAAGCATAGCAGCGGTTGACCACGGGGTTTTCCTGTTCATCCGTCAGCGGAATCCGGTTACGATGTGGCATATCCCAGGCATTGGCAGTCATGGTCGGATAATCCTTCAGGTGCTCCACTGACCTACCCCGCTCAAGCACAAGAGTTTTCAGGCCTTTTTCACAAAGTTCTTTGGCAGCCCAGCCTCCTGAAATGCCCGAGCCGACCACAATGGCGTCGTATTGGTGTGAGTTCATAGCTGAAAAATAAAGGTTTCAGCTTAGACTTTTTTAAAATTTTTGTCTTTCTGAATGCACAGAAGTTGAGAAAAGGGGAAGTCTGGAAGCTCATTTGGCTAATGGAAAAGCCATGTGCCAGTTCAAACTAAAGAGCTTAAAAAGAAAAACCCAAACCTGAACGACTTGCCAGGTCTGGGTTTGCTGAAGGATATTTTTCAAAACTTATTCGTACCTCAGCGATTCGATCGGGTCCAATTTACTGGCTTTGAAAGCCGGTATGTAGCCAGCTATCAAACCTACGATGATACAAATCAGAAATGAAATAACCATCCAAAGCCATGGAACTAAAAATCCCCCCGGGCCAATAAAATTGGCAATGATATTACCGATCCCAATTCCCAGAACCATCCCAAAAAGACCACCGATGACACAGATCACAATGGCCTCTATCAAAAACTGCTGCCGAATCCGAAGTGGTGTTGCACCCAAGGCCTTTCTGATTCCGATTTCCCTAGTTCGCTCTGTCACGGATACCAGCATGATATTCATCAGACCGATAGAGGCTCCCAAAAGCGTGATGAAACCGATACCAAACCCACCAATCCGAAGGTATCCTGCCACTTCTTCCAAGCTTTCTGCAACTGATTCACTTTTGGTCAATTCAAAGGAATCTTCCTGAGCCACGCGATCCTGTCGGATTCTCCGCATGATTCCTGTGGCTTGCCCCATTTCATAATCGATTTTTCCGGGGTCAGAGGCCACGCCAGTAATCCGGTAATTGAACACCCCATTCTTGTCTAAGCGAGCGGCATTTTCAATGGGAATCAAAATCTGACGATCCGCTCCCTGATCTTGCCCTACTCCCCCTTGCTTGTCGAGCACCCCAATTACGGTGAAAGGTTTGCCAAGAAAAGTAATCTTTTGATTAATGGGATCTTCACCGGGTTCGAAAAGGGTTTCCTCCATTTCCTTGCCTATGATGGCCACTGCATTTCCATACCGAACTTCCATGTTGCTGAAGTTTCTGCCTTTGGCCAGTTTGATTGCTTTGATGGACAGGTAATTTTCGTCTCCACCACGCACTCTGGTATTGGGATTGGTCTTTTTGGATCCCCGCTTCACTTCAGCTGTCCCTGTCACCGAAGTGAACACCGTTGAAATACCAATTGCACTGTAATCTTCCTTGAATTTGCGGGCCTCCCGGAAGGTGAT
>CAYONF010000173.1:0-3678 GCA_964405255.1 uncultured Limnohabitans sp.
GTAATATCAAGCGATTCAGAGAGATGATGGGCATCAAGCAGGAGAGCCTGGCCTTCGAACTTGGCCCGGATTGGTCTCAGAAGAAAGTAAGCTTGCTGGAGCAAAAGGAAGAAGTGGAGGAAGAGTTATTGAAGCAAGTGGGTGAGATTCTGCGGATTCCGGTGGAGGCTTTTCAGAATTTTGACGAGGAGCAGGCGATTAATATCATATCAAATACCTTTGAGCATTGCAATCAACCTGCGTCTATATTTTATAATTCCTCCATCAATCCTGTAGATCAAATTATTAAGCTCCACGAAGAAAAAATCGCCCTTTATGAGCGGATGCTGAAGGAAAAGGATGAGATGATGGCGCGATTGGAAAAGTTGCTGAGTAAGTAAAATCTTTAAGCCCGCCCCCGTCAGTGTCCTCACTTACGGTCAATTACCTCCATGTTCACTTGCAGTTTGGGAATTGTAATCTAGAACTAACAACATTTGGATTTGTAATCCAATTGGAGTCTACCTGAGGATTTCAAGCCACCATATTCTCTTTGTAAGGAGGCAAGGAGGATTTATAGAATAAAATTCCAATTCGTCCTTCTGAGTGTCCTCACTTCCGTCGAACCTTCCTTCATGATGGATCATTGCTAATTGCACATTGAGAAAAGTCCTATATCCTTTTCAAACCTTTTCTACTTCAACCATATTTCTCAACCATTCATGGGTCTTTTCTTTTATGTATTTGAAAATTGTTTATTAAGTATTGATTAATTAATTATTGCATTTTTATGAGATTTGGTAAACACTTCCTTTTGCTTATTCCGGCTTAACTTTTATTTTCTTTTGATTTCACATCGATTCTATTGAAAGCTTAGATATTTAGTATAGTTTTAATTCATCGTTGAGCAGCTGGGTTCAAGTAGAACTTTTTATTTTCTCAGCTCGAAAGTATTTAATGGATTAAAAATCAAGAGTTTAGGTTTTTTGTAAATTTTGTATGTTTAATTTCTTCCGGAAGTTGCTTACGGGCTATAATACGGTAATAAAAAACATGAACGGGTCGGATTTCCGGTTCATGTATTCAGGGAAGCCTGTCTTTTTTGATCCGCTCCAAATGCTTACCGAATTTGCTCATCGCAGTGGGGACCAATCGGTTCAGGTTTTTACCCTTTCCGTTCCCAGCGATAAGATTGATTTGGGCAAGTTTAGAATCGAGTCAGGGGATCTTCCATCCGTAATTTGTACCTTTTCCTATCTGGGGAAGGAACTTAAAGTGAGCCGATATACTCAGAAGGAAGGGATTCATCCGGAAAGCAGGTACTTGTTTGAGTCAGAAGGGATTTCGTTTGGCAGCTTTTGCAGAACCTATGATTACGGTTCTCAGCTTGAAGTGCTCAGAGATAAAATTGCCCTGCCCAACCAAAGCCAAGTAGATCCTAGGAGTGAAGGATGGCTTTGGAAAAATGAAAAAGGGGAGATGCTCTTTCTGGAGAAATTCGGACATTCACAACTTTGGAAATTTTCTGAACCGGATATCCTCTCTTTTTGGGCAAGGGCATCAAACTGAAATCCCATCCCCTTGCTTTTATCGAAGAGTCCAATAAGTTAAATTAGATTTGAAATCCGTTTTTGTGCATGTGAAAAAAACAATAAAGAATTGGCTTATAAATGAGTACAAAAACTACTCACTTTTGTAAATTTGTTCCATTGTTGATTGAAAAATGCATCAGAAGTTGAATCTGAGCACTTTTTAAGAATAAACGCAAAGGTCGGAAAAATCAGTTCCAGGCCTGAATTTTGTAAACCGCTAAGTCCAAAAGCAAGAAGTAGGGAAGAAACGGGATGCGATTAGAATAAATTTTTGAATCTAATAGTGTCAATTTCCTTACTTTTTAACTTTCTGGGACTGAAAGGGCGAAGCTGTAATTGATCTGGATGGGAATTTTTGGAGGCCTTGTGGGAATGTCACACGTTGGATTTATTTAAGTTAAGTAATCCTGAATAATGTCCAATTTTTTTAGTTTATCCCGCTGTTTGTCCCGTTGAATGATAAATAACCGGTTAAACTTCAGCTGGGATGATTTGTACCCAAAAGCAATTTTTTCCGGATTCCGAGATCAATCTTTGTCTTGTCATTCAACTGAATTTTTGATTTTCAAATTTGCCCGCCTTGACTAGGTCGCATTTTCCAATTCTCTTCGCAATCGACAGAAAATTTCTTGCCCCAACTGCGGCAGCAATTTTTTCCCTGATTCATCTGCATCCCGACCGGATGTTTAAGATTTATTTGGTGACGGCAGAGGAGATGCCGGATTGGCTTGACCCAGTAGTCCAAATGATCAAAGAATTGGGCTCGCAGCCTATCGTGAAGACTCTGGATTTGAAATTGGTGAGTGATTTTCCCGCCGGAAACCACATCACCCATGCTACCTATTTCAGGATTTTTGCGGCCCGCTTAATCGAGGAAGATGAAGTTTTGTACCTCGATGGAGATATCATTGTTCAACAGAGCTTGGATCAATTGTTTGACCTTGACTTGGGGGACGATTACCTTGCCGCAGTAGCTGACCCCTCCGTCAAAGACCTGGAGAGGCTTCACCTAAGCCCTGAGCAAGGTTATTTTAATGCCGGGGTGATGATGCTCAATCTGAAACAATGGAGGGCTACTGATTTTGACTCCAGAGTTCTTGAATTTATCGCCTTAAATCCAAAAAAGGTATTTTTCAACGACCAATGCGGGCTAAATGCAATCGCACAGGGCAGGTGGAAAAAACTCCATCCCAAATGGAATCTCCAAACCGCCTTTTTTGAGGAAAAATCGAAAAGCGACTGTTTGAGGGTGTTTTCCTCTGTTCAGATCAGGGAAGCAATGACCCATCCTTCCATCATTCATTTTACCGGTTCAAACAAGCCCTGGAATCTGGGTTGTGAACATCCTTTAAAGAAATTATTCTGGAAAAACCTTGACCAAACCCCTTTTAGAAGCAGCCTGCCTCTAAATTTTTCCTTGGTCAATGTCCTGAAGAGCTTTTTTCCCGAATCCGTTAAAAGAACCTATTGGAGGTACTTGCATAGGAAAAGAATGGAATCCAAACCGAATTTAGGCAAGGTATAAACCCATCAAAATGATAAAAAACGTCATTCTTTCCGGTGGTGTGGGCTCAAGGCTTTGGCCACTTTCCCGCAAAGCCAGACCCAAGCAATACCTGCCCATTTTCGAGGGGCAAACCCTGTTTCAAAAGACAGTCTTGAGGAATCAGGCTTTTTGTGATTCAATCCTGGTTGTGGGCAATTGCGATAACTTCGAATTGTCCAGACAGGATTTGAAGGCCACTCAGGTAGAGACCTTTGGTGAAATCATCGAAGCCTGTCCCAGAAATACGGCCGCAGCCATTGCGTTTGCAGCATTTCGGTCCGATCCGGCGGATATCTTATTTGTCACTCCTTCAGACCATCTGATCCAATCCGGAGCGGAATACGAAAAATCAGTGAGGCGTGCCATCCAGCTGGCAAAGGAAGGCGCAATAGTCACTTTTGGTCTCAAACCCGGCAAGGCGGAAACCGGATTTGGATACATCGAGGCAAACGGGGAGGAGGTATTGAGTTTTCGGGAAAAGCCTGATCTGACTACAGCACAGCTATTTTTGGAAAAAGGAAACTTCTACTGGAACTCAGGGATGTTTTGCTTTCAGGCAGG
>CAYONF010000174.1:0-3667 GCA_964405255.1 uncultured Limnohabitans sp.
TTACCCCTGAAACACGCTTTCCAACAACGTAAATGTTCCCGCATCGGCATTCATCCGAACCTTGGCTCCAACGGGTACAATAAACTGACGGGGAATGTGTCCGATCATCGCTCCGATATAGGCCGGAATTCCCAAAGGAAGGACGTATTGATCCATAATCTGATCCACAGTGAATGCCCCATAGCCACCTCCCGGCTTACAGTCCGAGCACTGCCCAAAAATGAAGCCTTTGATCTTGCCCAAAGTGCCGTTGAGCTGCAGGGTGCTCATCATTCGATCCACTCGATAGGGATCTTCTCCCACATCTTCGATAAATAAAATAGCATCTTGAAAATCAGGATAATAGGGCGTTCCTGATAAAGCGCTGAGCACGGTGAGATTGCCTCCCAAGATGCGGCCTTCGGCAGTTCCTCCTTTCAAGGTTTGGATGCGGTTTCCTTTGGCAACCAAGTCATCTCCTTTGGTGATTTCATTTTTATAGGTGACCAAAGCCTTCTCAAAAAACACCTGTTCAAACTGCTTCACGTTGAAGCTGTTCCAGGATCCTGTGCCGTTTTGGCCATGGAAAGTAATCAGCCCTGTCTGACTGTAGAGCGCACAATGAAGCGCGGTAATGTCCGAATACCCAAGGACTGGTTTAGGGTTGCGTTTGACTCCTTCGTAATCAATCATCGGAAGGATCCGCGCCGCCCCTGACCCGCCTCTCAGGCAGATAATGGCGCGGATTTCGGGATCTGCAAACATGGCATTCAGGTCATTTGCTCTTTCCTGATCCGTACCAGCCAAGTGTCCGAATCGGTTTTTGAGATTTTCACCCAATTTCACCTTTAGGCCGAGTGCTTCCATGGCTTCTTTGGCGTAGGTGAATTCCATCCGGTCTGCGGTGGCTGCTGATGGACTGATCATACCGATGGTGTCGCCTTTTTTCAGAGGTCGAGGCAAAATCGAGTCGACTTTTTCTTCTTTTTTTACATCAAAACCAAGAAAGGGGGCTGTGGCAGTGATCAGGCCAAAAGTCTTGAGAAAGGAACGCTTGTTCATAATTCCGGGATTTGGGGTGAAAATAATTCCTTTTTCCCGAAGGCCCAGTCTTCCAGGTATCATACCTTTTTTCATACCAAAAAAAACCTGCCAAGTGGCAGGGTTTGGAATTAGCTTTTCATTTCAGCCAGAATTTTTTCCAACTGAAGAATCATGGGCCTGGATTCATGTTCGAAGGTTTTCTTCTTTTTTCTCAAGGTATACCACATGACTCCCGCGATAATTCCTGTGGCACCCAAATGGGCCAAGATTCTGAATTCCACCGATAGCGGGGAAAGTACCTCCAAGTAGCCCATATTGATGGCAAAAGCGATCAATAGGCCGTAGGTGATCATGTGCTTTTGAATGATTTTGCCCCGAAGTTGGAGTTTGCGGAGTTGATCTTCTACAAAACTCCGTTGGCTGTAGGATTCGGAATCTTCCACTGTTCGAAGGAGAGCCTTACTGTTGAGCCAGATGACCCAGGCCATTCCAAAGGCGATGACTAGCAGTGTGAGCACACCCAAGAAGCTGTCTTTGAGCGGTAGCACATAGACCAGAATAATCATGGTAATCGGTGTGCAGGCCAAAGCGATCATCCATTCCAGTTTTTGTTTCTTTTCGGTGGCTTTCAGTTGTTGGATCAAGGCAGGAAGGTCAAAGTCACTTGCTTTTTTGCTCTGCCAGAGTTGTTGTATATCGTTGAAGTTAGTTTCCATGAGTTTGTGGATTGAGTTTTTGGGTTAGGGCGGCTTTGATCCGGTTGACCTTGACAGCCACGTAGTTTTCGGAGATTCCGCTGATTTCTGCGATGGTTTTGTATGCTGTGTTTTCCAGTAGGAGGGTGGCTATGACACGGTCCACTTCGGGCAGCTCGCTGATGGCTTGGTAGAGCAGCTGAATACGGACTTCTTGCTCGGTGGCGTAGGAATCGGACTCGCTGAGCTCGAGATGTTCGGGTATTTCGGTATGCCTTTCCTCGATTTTCTTTTCCCTTGCGGAAAAAGTCAGGGCTGTATTGTAGGCGATCCGATAGATCCAGGTGCTGATTTCGCTTTCACCTTTGAAGCTGTCAAGATGTCTCCAGATCTTGATTAGGATTTCCTGAAAGAGGTCGTTAGCCCGTTCTTTTTCTCTGACAAAACCCAGACAAAGTCGGTACACCTTGTCTTTGTGGCTATGGTACAATGCTTCGAATTGAAGCTCTTTTGAATTCTTCATTGGATGAATGCAAGCACTTTTTCCATAAACCACTCTGGATTATCCCACATGATGAAGTGATGGGCCGTGGGAGCAAGTTCAAGTTGCAGATTTTGCGCCAAGCGGTATTGATCGGCAAAGCTTTTCCGTACACTTTCCTCCGTCATGCCGTAGTTTTTACCCGAAGCCCAAGCTCCCAACACCAGTATTGGGGTCTTTACTTCTGCCAATTCCTGCCTAAAATCGGTCGTCATTAGTTCGTAGAATGCCTCGGCAGTTGTCACTCGATCGCTCTGCATGGACCATTCCACGGCGAGAGGGAGTTTTTTGGCATTGATGGTCATCATGGGCATGGTGGCGGTTTGCTGTGCGAGATACTGCTCAGGACTTTGGGAAAGCATGAGCTGCTTCATCTGGGAGGCCATGCTTTCCATGTTTTCGGCTGTGGCTGCGGGATTAAAGGCAGCGGAGTAAAAGGGAAAGGAGTCCACGATGATGGCTTTTTGAATATGATCGGGGATACTCCGGGAGAGCCTGAGCGAGAGAAATCCGCCCAGGCTGTGTCCGATTAAGGTGACTTTTTCTTTTTGTCCCAAAATGTACTCGCTGAGCAATTTTTCCATGGTGGTAATAAATCCCGAGGGCATTTCGATCGCCGGATTGGTACCAAAACCCGGAAGGGTGACCACATGGCATTCGTAGTCTTGGGATAGTTGGGCGACGGTCTCGTTCCAAACTTCCCCCGAGGAAGCGAGTCCGGGAATCAGGATGATTTTTGGGCCTTTGCCCGAGACCCGAACTTGCAAGCCCTGCGTGTATGCAGTGGAAATACTGCCAAAAAGAATGAGGTAGAGAAGAAATAGCTTGTTCATGGTTTGTGCTTTTTTTCTTCTTTAGACTAAGGGCCAAGTAATACCTTACAGCATTTTGGAAAAAAATAAAAAAAAGTATCAAGACACTAGTATCAAAATAGATGACAGCAGAAGATCGAGGTCGCAATAAGCTGGGCCGGACGAGCAACCTGCTTTTTTCAGAAAAATTTATTTGAAACCACATAGCCATATAGAAAACAAACCGTAAGACTTTGAGGAAAAATTCTAAGTGTAGCTATTTTTCTTTGAGGTTAAAACACTTGCCACTACCTTTTCACCACTTACACCTTCCTGACCTCCATTCTTCCTATCCTCCTAACTCCAAAACATCGGTCATCCAGCATCTACAGCATCTCCCTGACCATCACCAGTACCTTTTCCATCTCTTTCCGGACCGTCGAAGCAGCGTATGGATAATTGGAATTCATAAAGGCAAAGCAATAGGTTCGGCCACTTTTGGTCTTGATCAGACCGACAAGACTGTGGTTGTTGCTCATGGTGCCAGTTTTGGCAAAAATATAGGGTTCAGCTGCCTGATAGCTGTTTTTGAGCGTTCCGGTTTTTCCGCCGGTTGG
>CAYONF010000175.1:0-2100 GCA_964405255.1 uncultured Limnohabitans sp.
CGCTCCATGATCGGAGGCAGTTGCGTGACGATGTCGGTGAGTTCGACATACTCCTCATGCAGCTTTTCCCCGCAGTTTTCGCAGTGCCAGATGAAGCCGTCCTTTTCTCCGGGTCGGCGGTAGCGCTCCATCACCAACCCGATCGTATTGGCCGGACGGCGTGGTGAGTGAGGGACTTTGGCGGGCAAAAGAAAGATTTCCCCCTCTTTGATTTCGATGTCTTTGGGAAGGCCGTCCTCGATGATTTTGAGGACGATATCGCCTTCCAATTGATAGAAAAACTCCTCACCTTCGTCGTAATGGTAATCTTTTCGGCTGTTTGGCCCGCCTACGACCATGACGATAAAGTCATCGTTGCCTTTGTAAACCTGCTGATTTCCAACCGGTGGTTTGAGCAAGTGGCGGTTTTCATCGATCCATTTTTTGAAGTTGAAAGGTTTTGCAACGGCCATAAGAGGTGTTCTTTTGTGTGTGGGTGACTTCCAAAGATAGGTATTGATAAGAAAAACTAAGAGTGGAATGTTTTGTCCAGAAAAAGGGAGAATCAAACCCAATAAGAGATTGAATCAGGTTTGATTCGTAATGCACTCCATTTTGCCGCAAATCGCAATTCAAAAATCGTACATCTATTTTTACCTTACTTTTGATCTCAAACCTGATATCCCATGACCTACCCCATAGCCGATTTGCATTGTGACTTACTTTCCTTTTTAGGAACGGTGCCAAAGGCAGATGCATTTGACAAAGCGCAGATTCCCTGTGCAATTCCATGGCTGCAGGATGGCGGCGTCTGGATGCAGGTCATGGCCATTTACACCACGGTGGAGCCAGGAAGCATGAAATTGGCCACAAAGCAGGCCGATATTTTTTCAGATTTGCTCCGCAAAACTCAAGAAACAGTTACTTTTTTTAATTCCGATTTTCTAAAAAATCCGGAGCAAGACAAGCGGATTGGAATTATCGCCTCAGTGGAAAATGCGGCTGGCTTTGGTCATGAAAAAGCCGCCTGGCCTGAAATCTACCGACAGTTTGATGCGATTTTGGAAAAAGTCGGGAAGCTTGCCTACATAAGCCTGACCCACCATACCGAAAACCGATTTGGCGGGGGAAATTACACCGAAGGAATCGGGTTAAAGGAAGACGGAAAACACTTGTTGGACTACATGGCCGGAAAGCGGATTCCCATTGACCTTTCCCACACTTCGGATGCACTTGCCGCAGGAATTCTGAATCACATCGACCGCCATCATTTGCCGATTGCGGTGATTGCGAGCCATTCCAACTTCCGGGCGATCTGGGATCACAAGCGCAATCTGAGTGATGAATTTGCCCAGGAGATCATCCATCGGGGAGGAATTATCGGAGTGAATTTCCTCAGGGAATTTCTCGATCGGGAGGTTCCCGAGCGGCTTTTTGAGCATTTGCTTTACGGGGCAAAGCTGAGCGAAGACGCCATTAGTTTTGGAGCGGATTTCTTCTACACCAAGAATTTTCCGGACAAAAGCCGGCATCCGTTTTATTTTCCTTTGGCAGAAAATGCCGGAAAGTATCCCTCGATCTTGGAATCTCTAAGTCAAAACCTGAGTGATTCCCAACTCAGAAAACTGGCTTCGGAAAATATCTTCAACTTTTACCAAAAACTCTGGAACTGATGTCCAGCCATCATTTTGTCAAAGAGCAACAGGAACCTGCGGTATTTATTTTGGATACGGCTGAATTGAGCTTCGACACGGTTTCGCCGCTGTTGGAGTGGGTGCCGACGGTATTGGTCTGGCAGGAATGTCTGGACCAAGTGCTGAGTTGGGGGATCAAAATCGATGTGATTTTGGCGACAGCGGAGTTTCAACAGGAAAATCGCCACTTGCTGGAGGAACAATATCCAGTCAAGTTTCTGACCGCTTCCCCAGAAAACACGATGAATGAAGGACTTCACTACCTTCAAGCTACCACCCATCGGGCCGCACATTTGGTTGGATTTTCGCATCTGACTTGCATGGATTTGGAGGAAAAGCTCGGGTCCTTTGACCTGACGATTCTGGATGCGGGCTGGAAATACTATCCGGTTAAAGGCGGGAAATTCAAAAAGTGGTTTGCCGAAAG
>CAYONF010000175.1:2200-3518 GCA_964405255.1 uncultured Limnohabitans sp.
TTTACTCCCTAATCCACCCCACTTTATCCGCAATCGGCTCGCGCTTTCCTACAGGCAGGGTGTCCGTGGCTGGCTTAGCCACATAAAAGAAGCCCATCAGCATATCCTCGCCTTCCAGACCGAAATCCTCTCTCGCTTCCACCCAGAATGTAGGTCCGCCGGTTCCCCAATAGCAAGCCAGTCCATGCGCACAGGCAGTCAGGTACATGTTCTGCACAGCCATCGCTGTGGCTGCGATTTCTTCCATCACCGGAATGCCCGAACCTTCGGTTCGCTTCATCAGAATCGCGATCACGTGAGAGGCTTTTAAGGGCTGTTCTTTGAATTTTTGATAAGTCGCTTCGATGAAAGGCGTACCGTTTTTCTCAGCTCTCATCTTGTACATCTCGGCTTGGTAATCGGCGAATTTCTTCAAGCCGGCACCTGTGTAGACGATGAATCTCCAGGGCTGAGTCAGCTTATGCGTAGGAGCCCAATTGGCATTTTCGAGCATTTCCTCGATGATGGAATCGTCTACGGGGTCATTTTCCTTGAATTGAGCGGGAAACATGGACCGGCGTCCACGGATGATTTTGGTTACTTCTTCGGCGTTGAAATCGGGTTTTTGCATAGTCGTACTAAGTATATTTTCTTGTAGTAATTCGTTTTGGCAATTAGAAGTTCGGTCGAATTTCAAAACCCGGATTCGAGCTTTAAAATCCCCTCATGCTTGTCAGCTAAAAAAGCATGAATTTCTTCTGATCTTTTGATAAGGTGATGGGCTATGTTTTTTGTGGACGAATTCCCGAAACGAAGCCAAATAACCTTTGGAGGAAAATTGAAAAGAAGTGAAAAATCCACAAAATCGGCATCAAAGGAAACAATCGAAAAACCGTGTTTCTTTGCCCAATTCCAAATTTCGAGATCCTTTTTACCTTCCAAACCAACTTCCCTCACTTGTTGTGAACCTGGGAAAATGGAAGATATTTCACGGATCACCCGAAAGGAAATATTTTGATCAAAAAGCAGTGGCATGAACTTGCTCAGGCATATTTCAATTTCTGCTCCCTATCGGCTGCAAAAGCTAGGCAAGCTCTGATTTGTTCAACTTTCAGCTCAGGAAAATCAGCCAAAATATCTTCCATAGTCATACCGGAGGCCAACCATCCCAAAACATCAGCCACACTAATTCTTGTCCCGATTAAATGGGGTTTGCCGAATCGAATGTTTGGATCAATGGTGATGTATTTTGAGTAGTCCATAGGGGAATTTACGATTTAATTACCGAAATGATTTTCTATTAGGAATCATTTCAATATCCCCTCCAAAAATTTCCTTA
>CAYONF010000176.1:0-3436 GCA_964405255.1 uncultured Limnohabitans sp.
ATCCTTATCCACATAGCTTTTCTTGATATTGGCCAATTCCTTTTTGACAAGTTGGATCCGCTCTTCCTCATTCAAATTAGGATGTTTGTTTGGTTCCCTGTAAACAGGATCTATTCTCAGTGCCGGGTTCCCGTCTTCACCTCTTACAATGGAGAGCCTTGCGGGCAACCTATCGATCTGAAAATCCTTTCCTTTCAAATCCTTCAGCTCCACGATATCGGTCATTCCTCCGTTTTTCAAGGCGTTTACTTCCTTGTCCGGAATGGTGAACTTTCCGTCTTTAACTACGCCAAAAATCTCCAAGTCCTTCATCGGTAATCCGTTTTGATTCTTCATAATGCTTCAATTATTGGTTTGACAAATAAGTAATGACATTTTCTTTGGTCCGTAGCTTGGAAATCAATTGAATAAAGAGGACTGGATTGACATATTCCTTTCCCTTTTTGACAGTCAAATGGAGATGATCTCCGGTTGCTTTTCCCGAACTACCGGAAATCCCCAGCACCGTTCCGGGCAAGACATCTTCCGATTCAGAAACCAAGATTTGAGATAGATGCCCGTAAATAGACTCATAGCTACCATGGCGGACTTTGACAAAATTTCCCAAAAGAGCATCGCTACCAACCTTTAGAATCTGCCCGTGCAGCATCGAATAAACCTTGGATCGATCGGTTTTTAAATCGATACCTCGATGAAAATTCCTTTCTCCCGATATCGGATCTGATCGGTAACCATAAGCCGATGTCAAAAAAATCTCATCCAAGGGAAGGGAAGCGAGTAATAATTCAGACCCATTTCCAGAGGGTATTTCCTGATGCAAATCAGGCTTCAAATCCAGTTCCATTGGCTTGGAATCAGATTCAATCTGTTTCACTACTTGAATAGAAGGACGTTCCTTTTGAAATTCCAGGGTATGGAATTGAGCAAATGCCTGCCCTGCGACAAAAAGAAGAAGTATGGTGCCTAGATTCCTGTTCATGAGTTTTCCGCTTAGTCTATCGTGGCCATTTCTCGGTGTTGCTCGATGATTTCGGTTACCTGTCGATGGATTTTCTCAAAATGCTTGGTGAGGACCTCCTCCTTTTTGCCCTTGAAATCATAAAATTTTGGAGTGGTTCGGTAAGAGTTTTCCTCCTGCCTGATCTCTTTCATATCGAGATTGACCCGGCAGTGGACATTGGATGTTTTGTACTTCCCATCGAACTCTGTTCCCTCGGTTGCGATTATCCCGGCAATTTCTCCCGTATGCATGGATGCAATCTTTCCTGCAGGAATAAGCGGATCATATCGCTCATTGTAAGAAATCGAGGTTTTATCCCGATCAATGGACACACTTTGCCCGAGCTGCTTCCGCTTTCCAAACATCATTTCCAGCCAGGATAAGGTGTCCTTGTGGCGAACAGAACCGCAAAGCACATTTCCAATCACCGAGGTCATGGTTGAAGCGGTTTCCTTGCCCTGCAATTGGTTAAGCTGAGGGAGTTCCTGAAGGCCAAGAAGGACAGCTACCTTATTGCTTCTGGCAGTAGAAATCAGGTTTTCAATCTTGTGGATGTAAAAAGTCGGTGCTTCATCGGCAATCAAGGCAGTAGGAAGATTACCCTTAGTATTGATCAATCTTGTCAGCCTATTGATGATCACAGAATAGCAGGTGCCGGTGATACTTTGGGTTTCGGTACTGTTTGCGAGTACCAGAATGGATGGTGAATTAGGATCAGAAATCTTGAGGTCAAAATCATCCCCGCTGAATACCCATGCGGTTTCTTTGGTATTGAGTCGGGAGAGGAAAATTTTCAGTGTACCCACCTGACCTTCCAACTGCTTGTAAACCTTTTTCTCAAAGGCGCTTCGAAAGGGTGACACCATCGACCGGAGTTCAGGGTATTTGGTCAGGCAGTTAAAAATATCCTCGTAGTCTCGGTTGAGAAAATCCAGCACATGGGCGAAAGTGGAATATTTGCCTTCCTCATACCTGGATACAAAAAAGATGCAGGCAGAAAGGAAGTTGATCGCTGACTGCTCGAAAAACTTGTCTGCTCCTCCCGTGGAATCGGATTTCTGAAGGGATTGAAAAATTGCCTCAGCTGTTTCTGAAGCATTGGCCACGGTCTTCAAATACCTTCGGTTGATGGGATTGATTCTCCGGGAGTATTCCACATCATCCAGATTGATCACATGGAATTTGAAGTTTGGGTTTTTCTTTTTGTCCTGAGTTTTGAGATAATGAAAATAGGCAATCTGTGCCAGGTCGGGAAACTTAAAGTCATACAGGCACATCGTAAATCCCTTGGCAATCATCTGACGGATAAAGGGATTGATCACCCCAAATGACTTGCCCGAACCGGGTGTCCCGATCACAAAAGTTCCTCTGAATGGATTCACCAGATTGATCCATCCTTTTCGGACTTTTCCTCGGAAGTAAAACTTCATGGGAATATTGACCGAGTAGGGATTTTCTATCTTCTTCGTGTCCTGCATGAAGGACTCCCCTTCAATATTCCATTCATCCTTTCCCAATCCGGATTTGATCATTTTGGACACATTGTCTAGAGATGTATGAATCAGAACTGCTCCTAGGAACAAGCTTAGGCTATATCCAAGCTTTTCTATGGAAGTAAAGTCCATCACCATAAAGGAATCTTCTAGGGTGTGGATGTAGATCGATCCAAAGAAAAGTGTCAATCCTATGGCTAAGGGAATGACGATCTGATTTGTCGGATTGAGGTCCAGATTTTTTCTGGAAGCTGTGCCAATGGCAGAAAGACAGATGGCTACCAAAATGGCAAGCTTTCCCAATAAGAGATTGCTGTAAATCTTAAGGTTGAGCAGTTTGGTGAAAATCGGAGAAAAAAGAGCTCCTGTTCGATCCAATGCCAAAAACTGTGGGGCATAGACAAACATCAGAATGTCCAGAAACACCATCAGGTAAACAATGAACTGAAAGGTGCTGTGAAGGCTCTTTAATTCTCTCTTTTCATTCATAGCGTATCAGCTTCTAAGAGATCCGAGTATTTCACTTGAAGGGTCAGCGTCCTCCCGCTGATTTGGCTTTCGGCCAATTCGATGGTAAACACCTTCGAATTGGGGAAGGTGAATTTTTTGAAGGCATAGATATTCCGGTATTTCTTTTCAAAAGAGCCCGGAGTAAAAAGCTGGTATTCCGGTTCAATCTCGATGGATTGGACATTCGTGGCCTTGGTGATTTTCTTATCCTCGATCTTGAATCTCAGCTGCTCCAGATCAAATTTGAGATTGGTCTTGTTCTTAAAGGAGATGTCCAGGAAAATGTAATCATCAACTGTGTAGATGTTGTTGACTTCGCCCGTTACCCCAAAATCAGTTTTTTGGACAATGCTTTTCTTATTTTTTTCCTTGAATGCCTCAATCGAAAAATACCGAAGCTCCTGATCGCTCATCGGGATCTCTCCAACTTCCA
>CAYONF010000177.1:0-3391 GCA_964405255.1 uncultured Limnohabitans sp.
CCCTGGCACCATCCAACCACGATATCAATACGATTTGGGCAGGTTCTGATGACGGAAAAGTATCAATCACCCGAAACGGAGGAAAGAGTTGGACTGACATTACCCCGAAAGATCTTCCCAAATACTCCCGAATTGAAATTTTGGATGAAGGAAAATTCAAGCCGGGCACGGTCTATTTGGCCGCCAATCGATACCAAGTAGACGATCGCCAGCCATATGTCTACAAGACTACGGATTATGGAAAAACCTGGACCAAAATAACCAATGGCATCGCTGACGGGCATTTTGCGAGAGCCGTTCGCGAGGATTTGGTCAAGCCGGGCTTGCTCTATTTGGCAACAGAGCATGGAGTTTATGTCTCATTCAACGACGGGGAGTTATGGCAATCCCTGCAATTGAATCTTCCGGACACCCCGATCCGGGATCTGGTCTTAAAGAATGACGACGTGGTGTTGGGATCTCACGGCAGAGGTTTCTGGATTTTGGATGATATCCGGCCGCTGCGCGAAGCGATAGAGGTGAATGCCAAAAAAGAGGTCACTTTGTTCAAACCGGCAAATCCGATTCGTGGCGTGTACAACGCTGTAATTCAGTACTACCTACCGAATGAAGCGGATAGCGTTACCCTGGAAATCAAAGATGCTCAGGGAAACCTAATCACTTCCTACACAGGCAAAAAGGGGAAGAATCAGCGAAATTCTCCTACCACAAACCAAGGCTTGAATACCTTTACCTGGGACATGGGCTATCCTGGAGCTACCGTTTTCGACGGGATGATCATCTGGAGTGCACGGCCGCAAAGAGGGCCTTTGGCACCGATTGGATCGTATCAAGTCAGTCTAAAAACTTCCGGTTTGGAAAGGACGACATCCTTCGATCTGGAAATGGATCCAAATCTGGAGGGAATCAGCAAGGAGGATTTGCAAAAGCAATTTGACCTGGCCATCCAAATCCGGGATAAAGTCAGTGAAGCCAACGAAGCTGTGATTCTTATCCGAAAAGTTCGGGAACAAGCCCAGCAAATTGGAAACTCAAGCGATGCGGTTATAAACTCGCAGCTTAATTCCATCCTTCAAAAGATGAAAGTGATTGAAGAGGATTTGTACCAGGTGAAAAATCAAAGCCCGCAGGATCCGCTCAATTTCCCAATTAAACTGAACAACCGTCTGGCATCCTTGCAACGAAGTGTGGAAACTGGCCAAGCCAAACCCACCGATGCATCCTATGTGGTCTTCGAGGAGTTGTCCAAGGAATTGGCAGGACATTTAGCTAAGCTGGATCAAATCATTCAGGTGGATTTGAAGAATTTGAATGAAAAATTGCCGCAGAAGATTTCGACTGAGTAGAACTTAGCTATCGTTGATTTTTGAGTTAAAAGAGGTTTTCCCGGAAAGGAAAACCTCTTTTGATTTAAACAGATAGGAATCAGTCCAAATTCGGAACCAAGCATTTAGCCTTGGTAACCTGCCATTTTCAAAGTCTCCGAAATCTTAATGGGAACACCTCCCCTTCTTTTACTTTCATCCGCAGCTTCCATAAAGGCATAGATTTCCAAGGTTTCCACAGCATCTATCGGCGCTTTTTTGCTTCTGAAAAACTCCGCGATTTGGATCGCCAGTGGCTCATATCCTTCAAAAGGCCCGAAAAACAGGTTTCCTTCTGTTCCAAAAGCAGTTCCACCATAATCGTGTTTTCCGTTTCGCATTCCGCGGAAAGTACCGATTCGACCGTCTTTCCAAGTTCCCACAACTACTTCTTCATCCGGCGTTGAAAACCGGGTGACCGACTCACAACCTGAACCCATGGCTGTAAAGAGAATCTCCACCCCATGAATCCCGTACCAAAACAAATCCGGATGGCTGGGCTCCAACGTTGCAGGACTAAAGGCATCACAAGCCAAGACTTTCCCAACTATGTTTTCATGACGAACCGCGTGAACATTCTTTTGGTAGCGCAATGAGGAAGAGGAAAACATAGGTACTCCTGCAGCTTTGGCTTCCTGATAAATCGCAATCGCATCTTTGAGCGAGCCAGCTACGGGTTTATCAATAAATACCGGTTTTTTGGCCTTGAAAACTGCCCTAGCCTGCTCCAAATGAGGTTTGCCGTCATTGGTTTCCAGAAGGACTACATCGACTTTTTGAAGCAAAACTTCGATGGAATCTACAATTTCCACTCCCAATTCTTTCACCTGTTCAATGTATCCGGGAATCCGGTCCATGCTGGATTTGATGTCGCGGCTTCCGTAAGGATAGGCGGCCACCACCCTAAAACCTGACAACTCAGGCTTGGGATTTTCCCCATTTAAAAGCTTGGTAAAAGCCGGCGCATGCGAAGTATCCAAACCGATAATTCCGATTTTAATCGGGTCAGCCAGAGTATTTGCGAGGAGTGAAAAAGGCAACGAACTCAGACCAGCCGCTGCTCCCAAAGCGGTGGTTTTTTTTATAAATGACCTTCTAGATGGTTTCATAAGTAGTTGAAATAGAATTTATTGGTTAAAATTACTTCAATTGATTTTTAAACTAATTGAAATTTATTGGAAGTGCTATGGACTATCGTCTATCGACTGTGGAATGATCACACCTTAAAGAAAATCTTCTTTTGATATAGGAAATACAGGAACAACCAAACCAAGGCTAAGGCCCCAAGACTTTCCATTACCGGCATCCAATTTTCTCCCAAAGGTTTGTAAAGTCCTTCAAACAATAATCGGGAAGTGTATCGGAAATTGACAAAGCGATAGATCATGTAGATCGTCAAACTGTTCATGCCCACCACCACAAAAAAGAAAGCCCATTTTTGGAATTTCAGGATGTCAATAACGAAATAGAATAATCCGAGAGATATAAAAGCCAATCCCGAGGTCAGCATGATAAAGGAACTCGTCCACATGCGTTTGAAGATTGGAAAATGAAGATTCCAAAGAATTGCTATCCCGATGAGAATCAAACCAGTCAAAAGCAATTCTTTTAGCTTTTGATACTCAGAAGCGCCGGCTTTTCTCAGAATCTCTCCTGCATGCACACCGAATATGGTGAGACAAATAGCCGGAAAAGTGGTCAAAATACCCAGTTCATCGAATTGCCCCTGAAGCAATCTTCCCGGAAGAAAAGTCCGATCAAACCAACCCACCAGATTTCCCTCAAAACTCAGATCTCCTGCTCCAAATCCCGGCACTGGAACCAAAAATACCGCCGCATAATAAAGCAACAGAATTCCTCCGGCGATGATTAATCGCTTCATCGTGTTGAAGTTCAGAAAGAGAAAAGCGGTCACAAAACCTGCAATTCCAATCCTTCCAAGCACACTTCCTAACCTAATTTGCTCCCAATTGAAAAAGGGAAAGGGTGCATTTTTGTCCAGCATCCCCAGTCCAATCAGAATCATC
>CAYONF010000178.1:0-3303 GCA_964405255.1 uncultured Limnohabitans sp.
CAAGCTCCTGCCCGTTGTGTTTTTCAAAATCTTCGAAGCTGCCGATGAGGAGGGGGTTCATAGAAAAAGAGTTGAATTCAGTGGGCAAATTAGCATCGTTTATTTTTTATTCCCAAACCAGCCTCACCACCTCCGGGCAGATCCTTTTTTGTGAAAAAGTTACCCTACTTCTGCTTTCGAAATTTTTTTTTTTGGTTAGCTATTGTATTCTAAAAAACTAAGCTATTCTTGTAGTTCGAATTAATAGTTAATAATGTTTGCAATACTTTTTGGGATTCTTCTGAGTGTAAACTTTTTTGAATTCCAGGATACGGTACTAGTCAATCAGGAGCCTCGGTTTTTTTCTGTTTTGGAGCAAAAAACCACCCTTACCCTCAGGCCTGAATTTACGCTCACCGAAAAGCAAGAGAAGACTCTTGTAGTTTTGGATGCGCAAGGATTGAAGCACGCTACCGTCGTCCTTATGTACGACAAGCTGCAAGAGATCCAAAATTTTGAGCTTGAAGTAATCAATCCGGTCACCGGGAAGTCTATCAAAAAAGCAAAGCTCAAGGACATGACAGATGTTGCTCCCACAACTAGTGATTTTCTTTTGGACAACCGGTACAAATTTTATGAAGTCACGACACCGAGCTATCCCATCTTGGTCAAAATCACCACGGAGGTATTGCGCAAAACCAATTTCTACTATCCCTCGTGGATCCCGGTTCAGTACAATTTCCAAAAAGTCAAAGAATCCGTGCTTCAATTCTCTTTTCCTACGGAGCTGGGGCTGAAGTACAAAGAGATGAACCTCTCAGGCACCAAAAACCTGCAGGAAACGGGCGGAATGACCACATTGACTTGGACCGAAAAAGACCTCGAAGTACAGACTCCAAACTTCGATTTGGACAAAGACCCCAAAATTCTCTTGTCTCCCGTCAAGTTTGCCATCAATGAGTTTAGGGGAGAGATGGGCGACTGGTCCGGTCTGGCGACTTGGCAAAATAAACTTAACCAGGGAAGGGATGAGCTTCCAGCGGAATTTGAAAATCAACTGCTCAGGATGGTCGAAGGGGTCAGCGATCCTTACGAAAAAGTCTCCATACTTTACGATTACCTGCAGCGCAATTACCGCTACGTCAGTATTCAGCTGGGTATCGGAGGCTGGCAGACCATGACGGCTGAGGAGGTGCTTCAGAATAAGTTTGGTGACTGTAAAGCCCTGACCAACCTGATGAAATCCATGCTGAAGGCAGTAGGAATTCCCTCCTACTACACGCTGGTCTCAGCAGGCGAAGGCAAAAAGGACATCGAGGTAGATTTTCCTTCCAATCAGTTTAACCATGTCATTCTTCAAGTCCCTACCCAAGGTGCTCCCATCTGGTTAGAATGCACCTCTACGATGAATCCTCCGGGATTTTTGGGGAGTTTCACCAGTGATAGGCATGTGCTGGTTACCACACCAGAGGGGGGATACCTCACCAAAACACCAGACTACACAGCTCCGGAATGGAACAGCATCAAGACCCAGTCCAAGATGATAGTGGACCAGCAGGGCTCAGCAAAAATTGAAGCAGTCTCGCAAAGTCAGGGAAATGAAGCCATGATTGCCAGACAGATGCAGACATTACTGGATGATCGGGAAAAGCGCGATTACCTCAACAGCAAATCGGCCGTTGCTGGACTAATTGTCCAGGAGTATTCGATCGTCAATGACCGGAAAGACTCTATTCCCGTATCGGAGATCAAATATACCGGAGTCATTCAGCGCTTTACCCAGACGACTTCCAAGCGGGTCATCCTTAGGCCTTTTCTCAATCGAATCACAGACAATCAAGTCTACTTTAACTCTCTGCTCAGAGAGGATCACTACGAAATCCTGCTCCCAGAAGAACTTCAGCTCGAAGGCGGAAGTACAAGGGAAGTCTTGATAAAAGGTGAGGGGTATGAAGGCAAATTGACCTTTTCACAGACTGGCAAAACCGTTCAAGTCAGCCGAACCCTGTCCCTCAGTCTCTCCGATGACTTGGAAGAGGAGGTAAAAACCACACTACTTAATGAAATCAATTCCAAGTTTGATCACACTTTGACCTTTATAAAACCCACCTTAAGCACTAATACCTATGAATAAGCTGATTTTGGCCTTTGCCCTTTTGCTTGGCCCTAGCTTCCTTTTTGCCCAGTCCACCAAAATGGGCGATCTCAATGAAAATGAACTGGCTTTGACCGAGGTATCTTATGAGCCGGGCTCCTCAGCTGTCATCCTGGCCTCCAGTGGAGAATCCCGTTTTTTTGGAGAAATTCTCGAGACAACTTTCTTTTATCGAATCAAGATCCTAACAGAAGCCGGAAAAGAATACGCCGATGTCAAGATTCCTTACTATCGAGGTGAAAATACGGTTGAGAATATTTCAGGAATTAAAGCTCAACTGATCCATGTGGTCAATGGACAGGTAACTGAAACCAAAATTGGCAAAGAACATATCCATGATGTGGAACTTGGGGACGGCAGGTGGGAGGTTAGGATTTCTTTTCCAAATGTTCAAGTCGGATCCATTTTGGAATACACCTACAAAAAAGGTGACCGAAACCTCACCTTTTTAGATGGATGGAGCTTTCAGCGCGGTATTCCGACTTTGTATTCCAAATACCAGATTGGGATGATACCCCAGTTGGAATACAAAATGATCGGTCAAGGGTATAATCTTGCCCAGAAAGCTGAAAAACTGGAAGACAACGGAATCTTTTCATGGACATTAAGGAATCTTCATTCCCTAAAAGAAGAGCCCTTCATGAAAAATTATCGGGATTATCAGGAGCGGGTTGAATTTCAGCTTTCCCGGTATCAGTCAGCCGGCGGTTCTGGTTATCAATCGGCCGGAGAAGGCCGGGGGGAATTTGTCGACGTATTAAATACTTGGGCAAAACTCGGAGACGATCTGATTGAGTTTTACGACATGAAGGGGTTTTACAGAAGCAACCGACTGGAAGGGGAGTTGCCCGACCTGGATCTTTCTCAGGGTACCGAGCGAGAAAAAGCTACCAAAGCCTATTATTACCTGCGGGACAATATGATCAACGAAGGAGAGGATTGGATCTATCCGGATCAGACGTTGAATCAGCTTCTCAAAACTAAAAAAGGAACCCCTGGCGAACTCATCCTAGCCTATATGGGCGTCCTCAAATCCCAGGGAATCTCCTGTGATCCGGTATTGATCGGAAGCAAAGGATATGGGCGCAGCGACCTTGTCATGTTTCCTTTCCTAAATCAGTTTGATGAAATCCTCCTCCTTGCAACACTTGATGGTAAGCCTCAATTTA
>CAYONF010000179.1:0-3248 GCA_964405255.1 uncultured Limnohabitans sp.
GGGTAAAGTTTTCAGAAAGCTGGTTCGCAGAATTTTACAAAGAAAAGGTCTGCCAAATCATTTTCAGGCCAAAGTAGCAAATCAAAATTCCAACCCCTTTATTCAGAATTTCTCTGAGTCTGGGCGTCATCAAATGGGCAAGTTTTCCTGCTAAATAGGCTTTGAACAAATCAATCCCAAACACGGTCAGCAATAAGCCCAAATAGTAAGCATATCGGTCCTGGATACCCCAATCACTTTTGGTTGAAACCAAACTCGCAATTGAAATCCAAAACAGCAGCACAAAGGGGTTAATCCCGTTCACTCCAAATCCTTTAGCAAAGGCAGTTCGTTTCCTGTACCGGACCGTAATCAACCCTCCTGAATTGGGGCGGTGTATCGTTTTTTTCCTCCAAAAACTAATCCCAAAACCAAACAAAATCCCCCCTCCTGCATAGCCTAGGGCCTTTTCCAGGAAAGGTGATTGGGTTAAAAAGCTAATACCGAAGTAAGTAATCAATACATAAAACAAGTCACTGATCAGAATTCCTAGGGCCAAAACCGCGGCATTTTTGAAGCCCTGCTCCATGCTGGTCGAGATCAACATAAAAAACACAGGGCCTACCATCAGCGACAGTAAAAGCCCCATTCCCACTCCCTCAAAAGCCGGACTATTCATCAATCTTTTTCACTTTTAAAAAATCAATCCAGTCATTGGCCTTTTCGTGCCTGAGCACCCTGGGAAACTTATTTTGCCCTCCTTCTTTGCCTTGAATTTTCATCCATTCATAAAATAAAGACGAAGGTAAGATCTCCACTTTGATTTTTTTCAAGGCATGTTTCCGTTCGACCGCATAATCATCATTTAGGATTTTGAGATAGTGATCCAACTTCTTCCCAAGTTTTTTGGAATCGATCGGATCATCTGATCCGATGTACCAGTGGTGGGCAAACAGATTTTTGTAGGGAACTCCCAAAACGGTAAACTCCCTTATCCGGATATTCATCTCCTCTGAGACCAATTCGATCGCTTTGTTCATATTGTCCACCGAAAGGTGCTCTCCACACAAGCTCAAAAAATGCTTGGTTCGGCCGGTGATGATGATATCTGATTCTTCCTTCGACACCAGTCGGACCACATCTCCGATCAAATACCTCCATGCCCCTGCACAGGTGCTGATCAGGAGAGCGTAGTCTTGTTCTTCTTTGATTTCGTCGATTTTGAGCGTCTGTGCCTCAGACCTCACATTCCCCTCGCTATCAAAATTTGCTTCCGTGAAAGGAATGAATTCATAGAATATCCCATTGTTCAGTACCATCCTCATGGACTTTCGGTGAGGAAGGGCCTGAAAAGCCAAAAACCCCTCGGATGCGAGATAGGTTTCGATGTAAATCAGGGGGTTGCCGAGCAATTTCTCGAATCCCTTCCGATAGGGCTCAAAGGAAACCCCTCCATGCACAAAAATCTGCAAGTTTGGCCAGACCTCATGAATGTGCTTGACCTGGTAGCGTTCAATGATTTTTTCAAGTAAGATCTGAAGCCAAGCCGGAACCCCTACAATGATCCCGATATCCCAACTTTTTGCCTGGTCTACGATTTGATCCAGCTTTTCTCCCCAGTTTTTATTTCTGGAAATTTTTTTACCGGGCTTATAAAACCGCTGAAACCAGATCGGCAGCTTGCCCGCTGTAATGCCACTGAGATCTCCGGAAAAATAGGTGCCGTTAAATTCCAGATCCGTACTACCTCCCAGCATAAGGATTCCTTTGGTGAACAAGGAGGCAGGAAGATTGTATTTGGAAAGGGTCAATATCTGACGCACACCGGTCCGACGGATGGCTTTTACCATCGATTTGGTGACAGGAATGTACTTGGAGGAGGCCCCTGAGGTGCCTGAACTCAGGGCAAAGTATTTGACTGCACCGGGCCAGGTTACATTCTTTTTTCCCGCCAAAAGATCCTTCCAAAACTCCTCATAGATCGCATTGTAATCATAAAGGGGCACTTTGGATTTGAATAATGAATAATACTCGTCCGAAGTCCCTCGGAATCCCTTCAGAATATCCTGAAATCGGTATTTCTTTCCGATTGCAGTCCGTTCAGCCTTGAGGAGAAGTTTTTTGAGCTGTTCCTTTTGCAGATCGTTGGGATTGGAATATTCCTGCTCCAAACTTTCCCTGAGCCGGATGCCTTTTTTGAGCAAATTGCTGAGTATTGCCATATCTTTGTTGGTGCCTTGTTGGTAAAAATTGAAGGAAAGCTCCGAAAATGAGTATAAAGTCAAATTTAGAATCTGTTAAGAAATCGTTTCCAAATCCCGACTGCAAACTGATTGCGGTCAGCAAAACCAAACCTATCCAAGACATTCAGGATGCGTACGCAGCTGGAATCCGGGATTTTGGGGAAAATAAAGTACAGGAAATCCAGGCCAAGCAACCCGAAATGCCAGCCGACACCCGGTGGCACATGATCGGGCATCTGCAAAGCAACAAGGTCAAGTACATCGCTTCGTTTATCCATTTAATCCATGGAGTGGATTCCTTCAAACTGCTTCAGGAAATCAATAAGCAGGGCAAGAAAATCAACCGGGAAATTCCTGTTTTGCTACAAATTCACATTGCGGAAGAAGAAAGCAAATTTGGCTTTGATCGGGCCGAATTGGAGGGAATGCTTGGATCAAAAGAGTTTGCAGAACTGACCCATGTAACCATCAAAGGCTTGATGGGGATGGCAACGTTCACCGAAAATCAGGATCAGATCAGAAAGGAATTTAGAGGACTCAGGCAGTTGTTTGAGGAATTGAAGAGCAAATCCTTGCCGGAATTTGTGGCAATGGAAGAACTATCCATGGGCATGAGCGGAGATTATCAGATCGCGCAGGAGGAAGGAAGTACGATGGTCAGAATTGGCTCAGCCATCTTTGGCGCCAGAAATTATACACAAGCATGAACGGAAAACAGATCGTGATGACTGCCGGGCTTTCCGGTGCTTTGGCAGTAGGATTAGGAGCTTTTGGTGCACATAGTTTAGCCGCAATTCTGGCCGAAAACGGGAGGATCGAAACTTTCCAAACCGCTGTCAGCTACCACTTTAACCATACCTTGGCACTTTTGGGTCTTGGGATTTTGGCTCAATTCAAACCAGAGTTTAAGGGGCTGAATCTGGCATTTTGGGGATTTCTGCTGGGAATTTTGATTTTCTCAGGATCCTTGTATGTCTTGTCCCTGACGGGAATTGCCTGGCTGGGAGCCATCACTCCGATTGGCGG
>CAYONF010000180.1:0-3137 GCA_964405255.1 uncultured Limnohabitans sp.
TGTACCGATGCACAAAAGAAACTGTGATCAAATCAAGGAACCCATTCAGGAATCGCTCCAATCCAAACTTAGAATAGCCGTATTTTCTGGCTCGATGCTGAACCACTTTCTCCCCGATTTTCCGAAAGCCATTCCACTTGGCCAGCAAAGGAATATAACGGTGCATTTCTCCATAGACATGGATATTTTTCACCACTTTGTTGCGATAGGCTTTCAATCCACAGTTGAAATCATGAAGTTGGATTCCGGATATCCAACGGGTCACCCCGTTAAAAAATTTTGAAGGGATCGTTTTGGAAAGGGGATCGTGACGCTCTTTTTTCCACCCAGACACCACATCAAGTCCTTCCTGGGTTACCATTTCATATAGCCCTGGTATTTCATCCGGACTATCCTGCAAGTCTGCATCCATCGTAATCACCACTTCCCCTACCGCACGTCGAAAACCTGCATCCAACGCAGCAGACTTCCCGTAATTTCGGGTGAAATTGAGACCTTTAAGGTGTGGATTTAGGGAGGAAACTTTTTGAATGACTTCCCAGGAACTGTCCGTACTGCCGTCATTGATTAGGATCACTTCATAAGAAAAGCCGTGCTCATTCATCACACGGCTTATCCACTGGGTCAATTCTGGCAAAGATTCCTCTTCATTGAAAACAGGAACGATTACGGAAATCTGAGTCATAAGTTAGAATTCGAGCGACTTGTCTCTCTTTTTGAGAATCGCTGCCAAAATTAGGGCAATAATTGCATATGCAATCAGGCCAAAGGCAAAGTTTTTCAGTTGTCCGGTGAGTGTAAAGTTAGCCGCAGCATCCGATTTCATCTGATCTAGAAGAGCCGGATCAAGAGAATCTGGATTTTGACCAAAACTCTCCATAACACTTAGACTAGTTTCAAAAGAAAGATCTCCAAGAACCTGAGGTAGAGATGGGTCAATCACATGAAACAGCAAGATTTGGCCCACCAATGTCACCAAACCAGATATGATCATGGTAATAAAACTGAAATTAAACGCTACCCCAAAACTCATAAAACCACCCAAATCGGTGCGATACTGCCTCCCGAAATAGATAATCAATACAAAAAACACAACCAAGGCTACCAATCCAAACCATCCTGAAGCCAGCAAACTGGAGTCGATGAAGTAGGCAATGTAAGTAAGAGCTAAAGAAACTAGTCCAATGGTCAGGCCAGGTTTTACAGAAGCTTGAAAAGGAGATTCATGTTGTTCCATAAAAGAATCAGTTAGGGTTTTTCCTGAAAATAATAGAAATAATGATGCTAAAAAACATACCGGGGAGGATTTTCCATAAGCCATCATTCAATGCTACATCCCAGGGGGTCATTGATCTGAGACTTTCTTCCGTCGCCCGGAAGGAATCTTCACCTACCTGAGACATGATAGTTTCCCGATTTTGCTCCAGAACTTCCCACTTGACTTGTTTGATCACTTCAAAAAATTCAGGGGAAAATGAAAGGATAATCCAGATTCCAAGTGAAGATAAAATACCGATTAGAGTATAGGTAACAAAGCCAACCGTCATTCCCTCAGCAAACGAAATAAATCCGGAATTTGAGTATTGCTTAAAAAACTTGATTGACAAAAAGAGGGAAATTGGTACCAAAAAATACCCGAATATCAGATTAAGGTTGGTTGGATCCGAATTGAAAAATGATAGAAAATAGAATGAACCAACACTCAGAATCCCACCTAACGTCCCGAATTGATAAGCAGTGGACAGGTATTTATTCATCAACCTTTATCAATTGGCTTTTTTGCAAAACATACTTGACCTTCCCCCGAAGTTCTTTCCCAAACCACGGATTGTTCGAGGAAAGAGATTTATTGGTCTTCTCGTTGAAAACCCACCTTTCCTCTGGATCAAAAATGGTCAATGATTGATCTGTAACCCCAAGGATTTTTTCCGGTCCTCTAGTGATTTTATCAATTAGAAGCCCCCATCCCAATTCCTCAGAAAGCTGAACCATAGCAGGCAAAAATGTCTGCAAGCCTGCCATTCCAAAGGATGTCAAATCAAATTCAGCAAACTTGGAATCAAAATCATGGGGTTGATGGTTTGACACAATTGCATCAAGTGTACCGTCTTTCAGGCCTTCGATTAAGGCTGTCCGGTCTTTCTTCTCCCTGAATGGAGGCTTGACTTTATAGTTTGAATCGAATGAAATCAGGTCCGAATCCGAGAAAATCAATTGGTAAATGGAAACGTCCGCAGTGACACGAAGTCCCTCCTTTTTTGCTTTTCGGATTAAATCAACCCCTTTTGCCGTGCTCAGTGTTTGAAAATGAACCCTTCCTCCGGTGTATCGGATAATTTCCAGATTCCTTTGAATGGCTACATCCTCTGCAAGATTTGGTATCCCCTTCATTCCGAGAGTAGTAGAGACTTCCCCTTCATGCATTTGACCAAAAATACCCAACAAAGGATCATACGCATGGTCAAACAATGTCCCGTCAAATTTCTGCAAATACTGCAAAATCTTCATGTATCGATCTGAATTGGACAGGGGTTTGGTACCATCGCCAAAGAACTTTAAACCTGATTGAAAATGCATATCCAAAATCTCTGTGAGGTCTTCTCCTGCCGCATTTTTTGTGACGGCCCCCATTACAATCAATTTTGGCAAAAAGTTTCTGCCCTTGTTTAGGACGAAATCTACCTCATTTTTAGACTGAATAACAGGATCAGTATTAGGCATGACCAAAGCATTGGCAAAACCACTAACTACTAAGGAATGACAAAGGCTTTCAACTGTTTCTCGGTATTCTTGGCCAGGTTCCCCTAATCCGCATCTCAAGTCAATCCAGCCATTTGAGCCATAAAAATGAGTACAGTCGATGATATCTGCAAAATCGCTTTCATTGAACTTTAAGAGTTCATGGAGCGAACCGTGATCCACCGAATAGTTCTTTGGTTCTAAAATAGAACCGTCTTGAATCAATCGGAGGTTTTTCAGTAGTACAGTCATCAATTTCAGTTTTGGTGCAAAACTGCAACAATAATCTAGAAAAAGAAAAATGAATAGGATAATTCAGCCTGAATAAAAAAGCAGAACAAAGCCCTAAAACGCAAAAAGCCCTGAGGGGTTAGCTCAGGGCAATGAATAATGTGGCG
>CAYONF010000181.1:0-3126 GCA_964405255.1 uncultured Limnohabitans sp.
GTCCAACTCAAGTTGCCAAGTCCAAACCTTTTGGTCCAAGTGATCTCTTGCTCCGAGTAAATGAAGGTGCCGATGAGGTTTTTGATGTGACAGAAGTTCAGCCCATTCCTCCCGGAGGAATGGAAGGATGGACCAAATACCTGGTTACCAATCTCAGATATCCGGAAGAAGCCCGAAAATTGGGAGTAGAGGGTACGGTAATTGTGGTTTTTGTGATCAATGCGGATGGGTCAATTCGAGATGCAGAAATCATCAGAGGGATAGGTGCCGGTGCTGATGAAGAGGCCATTCGAGTGGTGATGGAATCTCCCGCCTGGACCCCTGCCTATCAAAGGGGGAGACCTGTCGCCAGCCGTCTAAGACTTCCTGTTAAATTCTCCATTGGAGACTATGATTTGAATGTTGTCGAAATCCCCGACAATAATCCCAATAAAATATCGGAAGTATCTGTTGTAACTAAAAAATAGAATAAAAATGAAAATCAATTTTAGAAACCTGTTTGTACTACTCCTTTTCTGTGGAGTAAGCATGATTTCTCTTCCATCAATTGCCCAAGAAACTGCTCAAACCCAAGTGGATGAAATGCCTGTACCGCCCGGAGGCATGGAAGGCTTTACCAAATACATGATCGAAAATCTGAAGTATCCGGCCACTGCCAAAGAGGCCAAAATCGAAGGAATGGTGATGGTGAGATTTGTGGTAAAAGCTGACGGTTCGGTGGATGCGGTGGAGGTCCTTAGAGGAATTGGGGGCGGCTGCGATGAGGAAGCCGTCCGGGTGGTGAAAAACTCCGGAACTTGGACTCCGGGCAAAAAAGAAGGGAAGGCTGTAGCTGCACAAATGACCCTTCCGGTCCAGTTTAAAATGTAACAAAACCAGACCAACTATAAACCAAAAACCCGCCAAGCGAGTCGCTTGGCGGGTTTTTTATTATCAAATTCAAAATTCTTGTTCTGACACTTCGACTCCGCTCAGTGTGACAAAAGTCGAAACATCAATCCATATTATCCCCATGGAAGATGGCATTCAGGAACAGCTTGTTTGTTCCAAACCAAGTGCCTCGGAAATTCGGGCTGTCGAAGAAATGGACAACTCGGCCTTGACCCACTGAGGAAATGACCACGCCGGCACTAAGCTTCAGCTTTTCCAGATTGGTTTTGGAGATGTAGCCACCCAAATGGGGATTGGCTGTGTATTTCACCGGAGTCAGGTATTTGTCTTCAGAAGGCTTGATGAAAATGTCCGTATTGCGGTAAACAGGTAGGTTTTTTCGGTGATAGCCATACGCGATCGGATGAGTCAGATCCAATTCAGCCAAATAAATACTTCCGCCTACTTCCTTCGCGCCTTCGAAATCATTACGCGTGCTGAACGGAAGCGCATCCGGATCTTGGGGCTCTTTTTCCAGTTCGACAGCAGCCTCTTTGGTGATTCCCTTTTGATTGAGCCAAAGGGAAGCGTTTTTCATGGAGATGACCGTTCCGCCTCGGTTGATCCAATCCTTCAGATGGTTGACCAGTCCCTCGGAAAGGGAGTTGTAACTTCCGCTTGGTAGGATCAGCGTGTTATAATCGAATAGGTTGATACGGGCAAATTGCTCCGTGTTGACTTTGGTGATGGGCATGCCGAGTTGCTGATCCATCAAGTTCCAGATTTCTCCGGCCTCATTGGCATTGATTCCTGTGCCAACCATCATCAGGACTTTTGGCACTTGAACAGCAGATACCAGATTGGAGCCGAGGTCGATTCCTGACAGGTTCAAACCGGTTTGCACAGCATAGACTTTTTGTGCGTTTTTGGCTGCCAGTTCTTTCAGTTTGGCGGAGACTTCCTCAGGCTTCAGCTTTTGGAATCCCATCGGTATCATCATCGTTCCTGCCGGAAAATCAACTTTTCCGTCCTGAGTTTGGGAGGAAAAAGGCCGGTGCACAGACTCGACATGAATGCCTGCTTTCTGCATTTCAAAAAGCATCTTCGGAGCGTAGTAATCCGACCAATCGATCAGGTAAGCATAGGCTTTTCCTTCAGGGAAAGTAAAATTGGGAGTTGCGACTGAGGTGAGTTGAGCTCCAGATTTCGCCGTAGGTGCTGCCGCAAAAGGCATCCCGTAAGCAGCAGCCATGGTCCATGCCGAGGCGTCATAGAATACAGAATCCGCAAATTCCTTTTCGTACTCAAACATCGTTCTGACCATGCGGTATTGCGGCTGATTGGTGGGAACGACCCAGGATTTTCCTTTTTTGAAGGCTTGACCGGCGATAGTCAGATCGGCTGAGTTTTCATAGACTTTGATCTTATGATCCAGCAGGAACTTCATAAAAAGCCGGTTTCTACTTTCGTCAAATTCATCTCCGAAAACATAGTTTTTTGCCGGGTCTTTGGCTCCTTCAGCAACTGCGCTTTCGAAGAACTCTCTCAGGTAATCGTGCATATACACCCGATTGTCCAAGGCAGCTTCCATCGTAGCCAGAGAATTGACCACATGGTTTCGGATTGTGAAGGCAAAAGTGATATCACCGCGTTGGCTGCTTTGAATATGTCCTCGGCTGCTGGCAGTTTCGAATACCAACCCCAAACCACCATGAATGTCGGGGTAGGTCGAGCCGTAGCCCGGATAGCTGTTGTCAAAGACTTCCTTGGTCCAGTACAAGCTTCCGATTTCGTCCATGTATTTGGCGAAATACTTGGCAAATCGGGGATTGATGTCATCGTAATTCTTTCTCGGTACCACCGGGTTTTCAGATCCATACGGCTTGGTTGGCTCGAAGAAAAAGGTGCTGTTGGTTCCCATTTCATGGAAATCTGTCGTCACGTTGGGATACCACTGATGATACCATTCCACTTTTACCTTTGACTCTGGATGCGCCAGTGGCAGCCAGTCCCGGTTGAGGTCAAACCAATAATGATTGGTTCTTCCACCCGGCCAGGCTTCGTTATGCTCCCGGTCCAGAGGATCTGCCACAGCTGGAAAACCCTTGTTGGAATTGGCCCAAAGGCTATGTCGGTCGCGTCCGTCGGGATTCAAAGTCGGATCGATGTGGACGACCATGTTTTCGCGGAGATTTTTAGCCAAATCAGACTGAGCAGCCAGCAACCAATAGGCGGAAAGCATGGCAGCTTCGGCAG
>CAYONF010000182.1:0-2970 GCA_964405255.1 uncultured Limnohabitans sp.
CAAAACGTTATGTGCTATAATATGAAGACGACACTTTCACTAATATCATTCTTAATAATCTTCACTGCTTGCCAGACAAATGTCGGACAGTCAGAACAAGTCAGTGTGACTGTTGACAGCACAAAGATTACAGAACACATTGGCAAGCAAGAAAAAATAGATACAGATCCGGAGTGTGACAGCTTGAAGTTTCTAGATTTTAAAATGAATATTCAAGAGCAGGAGATAAAAATCACACCAGAATTTCAAAATGAAATTGCCAAAATAGCCAACGACTTCATAAAAAAACAATGTGAGCAGGATACTTTATACTGTGACGAAATTTATCTAAAAAACCGAAAACACTATCGCAGCTCATTAGGCTACGACCTATTTTCCTTTGCATATGCTTTTAAGAATTCAGAGACAGGAATGGAGAGGGAATCCGCAAGTTTCTTCGTATTCGGAATCAAACAAAATGGTAAGACACTTTTTTTTGACATAGCAGCTGACTTGATTGGTGAAATCCAGTTAAAATTGTCAGGGTTTGAAATTACAGACAATAAAACTATTGTTTGGGGCGAGATGTATCCATATTTTTCCTCCAATGACTATGGAAAATTTAAACTGACAATAGTTGGACAAGAAACCTCATATGAATTTCAATGCAAATCACAAGGACACTGAAAATAATTACAGCACATAACAGCACATTGGCAATAGGCGGGGTTTCGTCTCCGCTTGACAGTTTTGAGGTAACAGAAAGTTCAGTTCCCCCCTCTGGGAGTAGAATCATGGCCTAAGCGTAGATTGCATCTACGCTTTTTTATTTTCAGGAATTTGCAATTCCTTTCTAATTTCGAGCTACATTTTTGTACAAAGCTCCATGGATTTGATCATTGTAACATTCGGAATTTTGCTCGGATGGCTGACATTCAAGGTTTACTTCTATTGGAGTGATCGGAAGTTGCTTCACAGTGTCACCCAATCCAACCGAGGGAACAAATCCGAGCGGGATATGGTCTTGAAGCTTTTGAAAATCGGATTCCCAAAAGAGGCAGCCTACCATGATTTGTATCTCAGCAAAGGAAATGGACATTACACTCAGATTGATGCAGTTCTGGCAACTCAAGTGGGGTTGATTGTTTTTGAAGTCAAAAGGTATAGTGGCTGGCTGTTTGGAACAGGTTCTCAACAAAAATGGACTCAAGTATTGGCTTATGGACAGCAGAAATACCAGTTTTATAATCCCATCCTCCAAAATAAAGGACACATCGCAGCGCTGAGGAATCAATCCTTGCAGTTTCAAAGTCTTCCTATTTTCTCGGTTGTGGTATTTTTTGGGGATTGTGTATTTAGGGATATCAGTTACATCCCCAAAAACACCTATCTGATCAAAGCATATCGGCTAGAGCATGTCATCGATACAATTCTAAAGGAAAACCCAACCCTCGAATACCCTGATAAAGAAGGAGTCATCCGCACATTGAAAAGCGCAGTGAAAAATGGAGAATTGATTTCCGTAAGACAAAAACACGGTGAAAACATCAAAGAAATGATTGGGGATCATCGCGTATTTGACTAAAATCCAGCTGAACTGGCCTGCCGCCATAGGGAAATCAAAAGAGACCTTGTCTATTGATCCGAAAAATCCCTTGCTCAAGCTTTTCATCTTTTCCCTACAAAAGGCCAATTAATCTAACCTCTTCGCTATTTTTTACTAAACCCTCAAAAAATACCCTAAACAGGGTATTTCCCGGAGTAACAGAAAGCCATTATTTAGTCGGAGAAATATTTTACAACACAACCCAATCCCACAACTAATGCAAGAATCAATCCTCTCCGGATCCCATGATCCCAATTCAAAACCAGACCTCATTATTCCGAGATCATCCCTTCACCTAGTCATGGAAACCTCCCGGTGGGGAAATTTCTTAGCCGTAGTAGGCTTTGTATTTGTTGGGCTGATCGCTATTCTGGCAGTAAGTCTTGGATTTATTCTGAACAATATTGCGGGAGAACAACCCACGGATTTACCTTTTGAGCCTACCGGCTTGATCACTGTCATTTACCTTCTGATCGCTTTGCTTTATTTCTTTCCCTGTCTGTATTTGTACCGCTTTGCTTCAAAAATGAAATCCTCAGTAATTTCCCGAGATCAGAACCTACTCACTGAGGCTTTGGCCAATCAAAAATCCCTCTTCAAGTTTATGGGGGTTCTGACGATCATCGGTTTGGCCTTTTATGCGATTGCCCTATTGTTCGCATTTTACGGTTTCTTGGCCATTTAAGCCCAAAAAAGATCATAAAAAGCGATCCAGGCCGGATCGCTTTTTTTATGATTACCGGATCCTTTTTTCAAATCACCTAGGTCGGAGTCCCGACAGCTGTCCGGGAACATCCACGCTTTTTTACTTTTTGGAATTTGCTGTTCCTTTCACCCAATCCGTTACCTGAATAAGGGTACATCCCATTTTGGTCCATTTCAAATTAGACGAATCCGTCTTTTTTGAAGGAAAATATTGCCATTCCTTAGGAGTCGACTTGGGGCTTTTTCAGAGAACCGATCCGCCTGGAAAGCGATGTTAAGTCCGGTGAAGCACTTAAGCCAGCTCTGACTTTCTCCCACCCGAAAAACAAGCCTCAGGAATTCAAATTAAACTTCAATTCAACCCTAAAATCAACGGACATGAACCGAATACTCGTGTTGATCACGCTCTCAGACAGTGGCATTGAAACTATCAAAAGCACTCCCGAACTGCCAAAAAAAGAGATGGAATATGTCAATCAATGGAAAAAGGAAAACCTGCTGGAAAGCTTCTACATTTCAGTTTCCAAAAAAGAAGCCGTGCTCATATTTCAACAGGTGGATGAAGCCCAGACAAAAGGACTCATCGAGATGTTGCCCTACTTTCCCTTTATGGAAAGGATACACTACCATAATTTAACCAAGCAATTTTGAGGAACTGGTTTTTTTCAGCTCCCAAGCGG
>CAYONF010000183.1:0-2930 GCA_964405255.1 uncultured Limnohabitans sp.
GAAGCGGTCGCTTTAGCTGCTAAAACCAACTAATCATGGCAACTCAATTGAAAGCAAGCAGAAGAGATTTCCTCAAAATCGCAGGAACTTCAGTAGGAGGTTTGGTCATTGGATTCAACTGGTTCAGCTGTGACTCTCCCAAGGTAGAGGTGCTGAGCACAGATCAGATTCTTTCTCAAGCCAAATCATTCAACAGCTACCTGTCCATTTCTCCAACCGGGGATGTGGTGATTTACTCTCCAAACCCGGAACTGGGTCAAAACATCAAGACTTCCTTCCCGATGGTCGTGGCCGAGGAGCTCGAGGCGGATTGGGAAAAAGTACGGGTAGTTCAGGCCAATTTGGACACTGAGAAATACGATCGGCAGTTGACTGGTGGATCAGGTGCGATGCCTCACAGCTGGGAAAGGCTGAGAAAAGCAGGGGCTACCGCAAAATTTGTTTTGGTGGCAGCAGCGGCCAAGGCTTGGAATGTACCAGCAGGCGAGATCACTGTAGAAAAAGGAATAATCTCACACAAAGGCTCAGGAAAAAGCGGACACTTTGGGGAATTCGTTGCTGAAGCCTCTACCATGACTGCACCGGAAGAGGTAACGCTGAAAGACAAAAAAGATTTCAAAATCATCGGAACTCCCGTGAAAAACGTGGATGCCAAGGAAATGTATACCGGTAAGCCCTTGTATGGCTTGGATTTTTATCGGGAGGGAATGCTGCATGCCATGATCCAGCGTGCTCCTTTCGGGATGAAAATCAAAGCTGTCGATGATTCTGCAGCTAGAGCAGTAGCTGGGGTAAAAGATGTGGTGACATTTGGAAGCAGCGTGGCAGTGGTGGGTAATTCCACTTGGCCCTTGATGAAAGCGAAAAAGCTTCTGAAAATTGAATACGAAGCAGATGGAACTGTAGAAAACACAGCAGATCACGATCGGATTTTTGCAGAATTACTGGCTTCCGGAAAACCTGAGGTCAAGCGAAAAGACGGAAACGTGGATGCGGCATTTAAGAATGCTGCACAGGTAGTGACTGCAGAATACCAGTGTCCTTTCCTGGCACACTCTCCAATGGAACCGGAGAACTTCTTTGCCCATGTACTAGGAGATAAAGTAGAACTTATCGGCCCAACTCAAACTCCCGACCGAGCAAGACAGGAAACAGCCACTTTGTTGGGTATTCCGGCGGAAAATATCACCGTAGAAATCACCCGTTTGGGCGGTGGTTTTGGCAGAAGGTTAAGAGCAGACTATGTCGTAGAAGCCGTCGAGGTATCGCGAGCGATGAAGGCTCCCGTCAAGGTAACCTGGAGCCGGGAAGATGAATTGACTGGAGGTGCTTACCGTCCAGCTGTCAGATATCGGTTTGAAGCAGCCTTGGATGCCGGCGGAAATATGATCGGATACAAACTACGCGGCGTGGGAATGAATGCCGGAAACTGCACCCGAGAAAATAATTTCCCATCTGGCGCGGTGGAAAACGTGTTGATAGAAAGCATCGAACATAAGTCAAGCATTACCACCAACGCTTGGAGAGCGCCGATCACCAATTTCTTGGCTTATGCTGAGCAAAGCTTCTTGGATGAAGTAGCTTTGGCCGCAGGCAAAGATCCGGTTCAGTTCCGATTGGATTTGCTCAACAAAGCAAAATCCAGCCCGGTGGGTGAATTGGGCTATGATGTAGATCGGATGATCGGAGTGGTGAAAACCGCTGCAGAAAAATCAAACTGGGGTAAAGATCCAAATGTGAAGCAGGGCTTCAGTGTGTATTTCTCTCACAGATCTTATGTGGCGCAAGTTGCAGATATCGCCATGGAAGGCGGCACTCCGACGCTGAAAAAAATTACCGCGGTGACTGACTGTGGAATGGTGGTGAATCCAACTGGTGCCAATCATCAGGTTCGTGGTGGAATCGTAGACGGAATGGGGCATGCCATGTATGGCAACCTGACCTTTGAAAACGGGGTGCCAAAGCAGAAAAACTTTGATTCGTATCGATTGATCCGATTGAAGGAAGTACCTGAAATCGACACCCATTTTGTGGATTCAGGATTTGACCCAACCGGATTGGGAGAGCCTGCTTTGCCACCAACGGGAGGTGCTGTTGCCAATGCGATTTTCTCGGCAACTGGCAGAAGACTGAGAAGTCAGCCGTTTATCGAGCAAAAGGAATTTTCAGATATCAAGTTGGAAATCCGTAGAGCGTAAGAATTCTAGGTTTGAAATTTTAGAGTATTACTCGAAATGCTGCTTCTTCGGAGGCAGCATTTTTTATTTATTAACCACATAGACACATAGTGGAACATAGTTTTGAGGATCAGAATCTTGCTTCTATGTTTTCTATGTGACTATGTGGTAATATTTTTTCTAAAGTTGGATTTTTCAAGAAATGTCTTCCCTTCTAGGTTCATGGCAAAGCCCATTTATCCGCTGGAAAAATGAAAAGAGCCTCAAAAATCAATTAGAGGCTCTTTAATTAAGTTAGGTTGCTTGATTTGGAAATCTATTGTTGAGAATTTTGATAATTCTCTCAATCTAGTTTTTCCGCTTCAGCTCTCAGAATCTCATTTTCATCGGCTTTGGCAGAAGCAATGAATTCCTCAATCGCCTGATTTTTGGCTTGTCCTTTTTTCAACAACACGCCCAAAGCCAAAGCAACTGCAATGCGGGTTCCGGTTTTCTTCACCGCAGTGTCAAACAGCGGCTCCAATTCCTCATAGCTTACCTCCGTGGCAAATTCTCGGATGGAATTCATTGCAGTTTCCAACTTTTCTCCAGACAGGTTAGTCAACTTCTTTCCGATTTGTTGGATTTCGTTGATTGCCTTTTTCTGAGATTGGGGTTGAGGCTGAGCCTGTGGTTTTGGCTGATTTTGAGCAGGAGCTTGGGTATTTTGCTTGGCCCAAGTGTCCTTCAAACCAACCGTTTTGTTGAATACCA
>CAYONF010000184.1:0-2916 GCA_964405255.1 uncultured Limnohabitans sp.
TGGAGATGCTGAGCACGATAGAGCAATTGGATCAGGTTCGCCTGCAACCTTCGGATAAAATAGTGAAAGCCATTAAGCAGATGGCCCATTCTAAGGGACTCGAAAAAGTCTGAATGAAAAGGTAACCCCGGCAATAGTCGGGGTTTTTTTTTAAAATTCCCCGATAAATTCTTTGGCCTCGCTGATCAATGAAGCAAAGGTTTCGGGAGTAAATCCATGTCCTTGCCCCGGGACTATGGTAAATTGATGTCTTACACCGGCAGATTGAAAGGCTTGTTTCAAAATATCACTTTGACTGATTGGGACTACGGTATCTCTATCCCCGTGAAAGAAGATTGTGGGAACATCCTCTGGATCAACAAAATTAACCGGGCTGGTAGATTGGTAGGCGGAAGCAGCAGTGGCCGGGGTACCTCCCAGGACTGCAGTCAGGCCCAAAGCTGTTAGATTGTTAAACTTGTAGAGTTCTGACAAATCTGTAGGAGGGAAAAAAGCGATTGCGGCCTTTATATCTGAGGTGTTGTTTTTTAAGGTATGAAGCAAAGCCAGATGTGCTCCCGCACTTGCTCCCGAAATGACCATGTCATCAGAAATATTCCATTCATCCAGTTGATTTTCAATGAAGTTGAATGCAGCTATGATATCCTGTTCCTGATCTAGGATTCCGTTTTTTCCTGTCGCGAAATCAAAGAGGCGGTAGTTCAAAGAAATGAAAGCATAACCCGGGAATTCTTTTTCCAGCAAGGGCTTGAACTGCAGAAATTCGCTTTTGTCTCCATCAATCCAAGCTCCACCATGAATGTAAATCAGGAGGGGAGTCTCTGACAGAGATCTCCCTGCAGGAAGGTAGACATCCATGGTTTGCCTAGCATCACTCCCATAGGATTCATTTAACAAATCTCGGGCAACCAAAAAATCCGGTTCGGTATCCGGATCGGAAGAGCAGGAGGAATTAACGAGAAGAAAGCAAAGCGCTATAAAAATGTGAAGTTTAAAAACAGACTGCTTCATTTTTCAGAACCATTTGATTAAAGATGCAATGATTTGCTTGGTTTTCAAGCCGTAAGGAGGCCTGAGTAACGTAACGTTATTATATCCGACTCGTTGTTTCAAGACGCCTTTTTCATTGCAAAAAGCAAGAAATCCATAGTATCCATGAGCTTTTCCAATTCCACTGTTATTGACTCCTCCAAATGGGAGGTCATTATGCAGGAAGTGAAGGACACAATCATTGATGACCATGTTTCCGGAACTTGTTTCAGTTAGGACTTTTTTAGAATGATTTGAGTTATTTCCAAAGAAGTAAAGGGCCAACGGTTTAGGTTTGGAATTAACCAAATCAATTGCTTCGTTTAAAGTGCCGTAAGTTAGGATCGGTAGAAGTGGTCCGAATAGTTCTTCCTCATACACAGTCATGGTGTTGGAGATACCCGTAAGCAAAGTGGGTTCAATAAAACAGGTAGATTCTTCCAATTTCCCTCCAAAAGCAATCTTTCCTCCTTTTACCACACAATCCTCAAGATAGGCCTTTAGCCGAAGGAAATGTTTTTGGTTGATGATTCGGGCATAGTCAGGGCTTTTGTCGATTCCTTTGAACGACGGGTCATAAAATTTTTGTAGGTGAACAATTGCCCTATTTAGAAATTCTTCCAGAAGGTCTGAAGGAACAAGAACATAATCCGGTGCTATACACGTTTGACCACAGTTTACAAACTTCGACCAGATGATTTTTGCCGCAGCATCCTCCAAGTCAGCACTTGAGTCAATGATGACAGGGGATTTTCCTCCCAGTTCTAGGGTTACTGAAGTCAGATGGCTCGCAGCGGCTTTCATGACAATTTTTCCTACTGCAGGGCTCCCGGTGAAAAATATATGATCAAAAGGCAATTCTAAAAGACGGGTAGCCACCTCAACCTCTCCTGTAAAAACCGCAACTTCAGTCGGAGGAAACAACTCCGAAACCATTCTGGAAATCAACTCCGAAGTGTGGAATGACAGTTCAGAGGGTTTGATTATAGCTGGGCAACCGGCGGCAATCGCTGATACCAAAGGGCCGACAGTCAGGTTAAACGGAAAATTCCATGGGGCGAGGATAAGCGTTCTTCCCTTGGGTTCATAGTGTATTTTGCCCGAAGTTCCAATCATCGGGATCGGGGTAGAAACCGATTTTGCCTTCATCCATGCTGCCAGATTCTTGATGCAATGGTTGATTTCTGAGGTCACAGGAAAAATTTCACTTAAATCAACTTCAATCTCCGGTTTTTTGAAATCCAGCCAAAGTGCTTTACGGATGTCCGATTGATGGTCTTTTATCCAGGCTCTCATTTTTTTTAATCGGGCGATTCGTTCCTCCGCAGTGGATTTTCTCCAAGAGAGTGCGGTGGACAGCATTTGATTGAAGGTTTGCTGGAGGGCAATGTTCAAAACAGGAGCTAAGGGTTGGTTTTCCATCAGGGATTCAGGGCGTGTTTCTGGTGAGATTGCGAGTCAGTCAATTCAAATCCAAGATAAGGAATTCCGGATTGCTGGATTTTTTGGAAAGTCAAAATTGACTTGAGTCAAAAAAAACGACTCAATTTTTACCTCATTTTCTTGAGTTTGTACCTATAAAAAATGTCTTTAAATCCAGTAAAAATTCTTTCACATTAAAAAAATTGCATTTCGTATGAAGTTTTTTTCCAAAAAGATTTGGATATGAAAAACATTAAAGTGTATTTTTATGGCAATTATATACCTGTGAACTGAAAATAGGGTGAGAAATCGCCGAAAAAGAGGGGAATCAGGAAATAAGAAAAAGAATAAAATTTGGCTCATTTCAGTAAAAAGAAATTTTAATCTGTTAAAAGCAGATGAACGAAATGAGAAGTATGAAAAAAGAGATTTGAAGAAACGTTTACGGACTCGAAAAATTTTAAA
>CAYONF010000185.1:0-2886 GCA_964405255.1 uncultured Limnohabitans sp.
ATGGTGGCTACTTTGAAAGGTTTTCCCTATCACTGGCCTATGGGTGAAGAAAATATCTTCTTGGTTTCGGTCGGAACTGGGATGACCCGGTGGAAAAAACTGCCTAAGGACATCAAAAAAAACCATTTGTTGAGCTGGGCAGCGAGTCTTCCAGACATGTTTATGCAGGATGCCAGCTGGCAGAATCAGCAGATTTTACAGTGGATATCCAAATCGCCCACTGCTTTTCACATCGACAACGAGGTAGAGGTGATGAAAGAAGATCTACTTACGGATGAACCCAACCGAAAGAAAGGTTTAATCACTTACTTAAGGTATAATCTGTTTATTGACACGGTCGATCTGAACGAGCGGTTTAAACCTTCCAAGCCCTATACCCAGGCTGATGTGGATAATCTGGCAGCTATGGACAACGCCGAAAACTGTCAAAAGCTGTATGATTTGGGATTCAAAGCCGGGGAACAGGAAATCAAGTCCAGCCATTTTCCGGCTGGTTTTATGGCCAAGACTTAATCCAGGTCATGTTCAAAAAGAAAGTTCTGAAAGGCGTTTTTTAATTCTTTCAGGGCTTTTTCATCCTTTTGAGTGATTGCAAGCCGGATTCCTTTTTCAAATACCTCTTTTGCTTTTTCAATCTCGTTTTGGGCTTCAAAAAAATGAGCCGAAGGAAAGTAAACAGGAAGGTAATCGGGATGGTTCAGCAGTAGGTAATCAAAAAGTTCTATGGCTTCTTTGGGTCCAGTTTCCCGTAGTTCCAGAGCCAGAGCATAGTAATTAAACGGGTTTTCAGGTTCTTCTTTAATAAACTCTCTCAGTATTTGAAGTCTGTCCAAATTGCCCATCAATTGTTTTTTTAATTAAAGGTAGCCTGTTATTTTCACGCGAAATAAATCTAAAAAAATCTAACTCTAAACCAATGAAGATTCTTGTTTGTATCACCCACGTGCCGGATACGACTTCCAAGATTCAGTTTACTGCCAATAATACCAAGTTGGATACCACAGGAGTTCAGTATATCATCGGACCTTATGACGATTACGCCTTGGCCCGTGCGGTCGAACTCAGAGACCAGACCGGAGGAACACTGACAGCATTGAATGTTGGGGAAGCTGAAACCGAACCTACTTTAAGAAAGTCCCTGGCCATAGGTGCCGATGATGCCATCCGGGTCAATTCTTTTCCGAAGGATTCCTTTTTCGTAGCCACCCAAATTGCTCATTATGCAAAAGAAGGCGGTTATGATTTGATTTTGATGGGCCGAGAATCCATCGATTTCAATGGGGGGATGGTTCATGGTATGGTTGGGGAATTGCTTGGAATTCCTTCGTTTTCTCCGGTAATGAAACTGGAACTGGAAGGTTCTACAGTAAAAATGGCCCGAGAGATCGAAGGAGGAAAAGAGTATTTGGAGGCTAAATTACCTTTGATCGCCGGATGCCAGGAACCCATTGCCGAATGGAAGATTCCTAATATGCGTGGCATCATGTCTGCCCGAACCAAACCCCTGAAAGTGGTGGAACCTGTTTCGCAAGTGACCCAAGCAGAAGCTACCAGTTATCAGCTTCCGCCGGCAAAAGGATCGGTGAAATTGATCGACAAGGACAATGTCTCCGAACTGGTAAAACTGCTCAAAAACGAAGCAAAGGTTCTTTAATCAAACATTGGTAAAACTCAACAATTCAAGATTTTATGGCTATTCTAGTATATATAGAACACGCAGAAGGAAAAGTAAAAAAGACCAGCCTTGAGGCAGTGTCTTTTGCCTATGCTTTAGCTGCTCAAACCGGCGAAGGCGATGTAATTGCAATTGCTCTGGGAACAGTAGATTCCGGTGAATTGGCTGCAGTTGGAAATGCCGGAGCGACAAAAGTGCTTCATGCTTCGGACTCCAGACTCAATGATGGCGTAATTCAAGCTCACGCCTCAGCGGTAGGACAGGCATTTAACTCGGTTGGCGCAAAAACACTGGTATTGGCAAAATCTTCTCTGGGAGATGCCGTTGCTGCCAGACTAGCTGTTAAACTCAACGCAGGATTGGTATCGAACGTCGTGGAGCTTCCAAAAACTTCGGGAGGATATGTGGTCAAGCGAAGTATTTACACCGGAAAAGCTTTTGCCGAAACGACCATCACCACAGAAAACAAGATCCTGGCTGTAAAGAAAAATGCAGTGGATTTGAAAACAGATGGAACCGAAGCCGCAGTCGAAAACCTTGAAGTTACTTTGTCTGATTCAGATTTTGCCTCCAAGATTACATCAACCGAACGGGCTACCGGTGAAATCCTCCTCCCTGAAGCAGATATTGTGGTTTCCGGAGGACGTGGGATGAAGGGGCCTGAAAACTGGGGAATGATCGAAGATCTGGCAAAGGTATTGGGTGCAGCTACCGGCTGCTCCAAACCGGTATCCGATATCGGCTGGAGACCGCACCATGAGCACGTAGGTCAAACCGGAGTAAAAGTTGCACCTACTTTATACGTGGCTGTAGGAATTTCAGGCGCTATTCAACATCTTGCGGGAGTCAATTCCTCGAAATGCATCGTGGTTATCAATAAAGACCCGGAAGCGCCATTTTTCAAAGCCGCTGATTACGGGATTGTGGGAGATGCTTTTGAGGTGGTACCTAAGTTAACTGAGGCGCTAAAAGCTGAACTTTAATTTTTGTGGAAAAACTAGTAGAACTGGAAATTTTGGGGCTTTCGTCCAATCATTCTCAATCAGGGTCTTTTACTCTGGTGATGGGAGAGGTGGATGGAAGTAGAAGATTACCGATAGTCATTGGGATGTTTGAAGCTCAGGCGATTGCCATTGAGATCGAGAAAATCATTCCAAATAGACCCATGACGCACGATTTATTCAAATCATTTGCGGAAAGCTTCAAATTGG
>CAYONF010000186.1:0-2754 GCA_964405255.1 uncultured Limnohabitans sp.
AAATGCATAGAGATTGGTCCAAGTACGTAAGCCTTTTTTGAATTCGTCCTGCTTCTCCTCTTCAGGAATTTCTTTGAAACGATCAACAGCCGGATCAGTAAAACTATACAGGAATTTCTGCTGTTTGGCATTGTTGAGCTTGGTTGATAAATCAAAATACACATTGGCAAAAGCCTCGATATCCTGATTCCAGTACACCTGAAATTGATCCAATTTCCCCTTCAGATCATACAGGTGATTGATTTCAGTTTCATCCTTGACTGAAGTGATTTCATAGTAGGGTTGGAAGGAATCTAGAATCGTTTGCCGATCATTGGCAAAGTCCAGTACAAACGTATCTTCTTTCCCAGGGCAAGTTCTGTTCAATCGGGAAAGGGTCTGAACTGCTTTGACTCCGGAAAGCTTTTTGTCCACATACATGGTGTGGAGCAGGGGCTGGTCAAATCCTGTTTGATACTTGTCTGCTACGATCAGGATTTTGTAATCATCTTTTTCAAAGATTTCCGGTAGCTCCTTCTCCTTGTATCCTGTCAGTTCTGGTTCGGACACGCCATCGGGGAAATTATCATCCACTACTTTGCCTGAGAAAGCAACCAGTACTTTTATTTCCTTGTCGTACTTCTTGGCTTTGATATATTTCTTGAATTCCTCGAAATACCGCTTAGAGTGTAATCTAGATCCGCATACGACCATGGCCTTGGCCTTTCCTCCAATCTTTTGGGATACGATGTCCCGAAAATGCTCAATGATGATTTCCGTTTTCTGAGCGAGATTGTGCGGGTGAAGGGAAACATACTTACCAATTGCCTTTGCAGCCTTCTTTTTATTGAATTTGGGATCGTCCTGGATTGCTTTGGTCAGCTTGAAGTAAAGCTCATAGGTCGTATAATTTTGCAGGACATCATGGATAAACCCTTCCTCAATTGCTTGACGCATAGCATACAAATGGAAGGGCTTCGGCTTACCATGGGTGTCTTTTTCACCAAAGACCTCCAACGTTTTATACTTTGGAGTTGCGGTAAAAGCAAAAAAGGAAATATTTGCTTGGCTGCCACGAGCTTTGGCCGATTTTACGATCTGCTCACGAATAAAATCATCACCCGAGTAGTCATCTTCCAATTCCACATCGGCGGCATCCTCCAGTGATTTGACAGCCAATACTTCCTTCAGCTTCTTACTGGCTTCACCACCCTGGGAACTATGTGCCTCATCAATAATGACAGCGTATTTTCGCTCTGGGAGTTCTCCGACTTTTTCAACCACAAAGGGGAATTTCTGTAAAGTCGTAATGATGATATTGGTACCATAGCCTAAGGCATTGGCCAGTTGGTTACTGTCTTTGTCAATTTTTTGAACAACGCCTGATTTATGCTCAAACTGATAAATCGTATTCTGTAATTGCTGATCCAAGACTTTACGATCCGTAACCACAATCACGGAATCAAACATACGTTGGTCTTGACTATCGTGAAGGCTGGAAAGGCGATAAGCCAACCAGGCAATGGAATTACTTTTACCTGACCCTGCCGAGTGTTGGATCAGATAGTTTTTACCGGTACCGGTAGCCAATACATCCGTGCTAACTTTGCGAACTGCATCAAGCTGATGATACCGGGGAAAAATCAGCTTTTCCTTTTTATAAATCTTGCCTTCTGACTCAAATTCCTCCGTCTGAAGGTGAATAAAACGCTGGATAGTCTCCATCCAACTATCCTTTTGCAGGATGTTTTCCCAAAGATAGGCGGTGCGATATCCGTTGGGGTTTTGAGGATTTCCCTTGCCGTTATTGTAGCCCTTATTGAAAGGGAGCCAGTAGGTTTTGCTACCATCCAACTTGGTCGCCATAAAGACTTCATCCTGATCGACAGCAAAATGAACCAAGGATCGCTTCTTAAAGGCAAATAGAATTTCCCGATTGTCTCGGGTCGTGGCGTATTGCTTGAGTGCATTGCCTACATTTTGTCCAGTGAATTGGTTTTTCAGTTCTAAGGTTGCTACCGGGATTCCATTGAGTGACAGCAGAACATCGACAGAGTTTTTGTTTTTGCTGCTGTAGTAGATTTGGCGATAGACTTTCAGGCTGTTCTTTTGGTATAGCTCAAGTGCATCAGGATTCAGACCAGAGGCAGGCTGGAAAAAGGCCATCTGAAACCGAACTCCATAATCCACAAATCCATTTCGAAGGACATCTAGGCTACCTCGCAAATCCAGCTCTTTGTATAGCCTCTGAAGAACTCGATTGTCTGCATCGGAACCATGAATGGCAACGATCTTCTCCCAACGCTTGGGCTGTGACTCCTGGAGAAACTGGATTACCTCGTACTTAAAAAGTCCAAGTTCTTGGCTGTAGTCTTCAGAATTCCCAAAGGAATAGCCTCCATGCTCTATTAGAGACTGGACAAGAGCAGATTCAAAAGTATGTTCTGTGGTCAGGCTCATATCAGTCTATTACCTTTACTTTACCTGTTACCACCTCGCTAATCAAGGCAGTTCGGTATTCGGTTAAAAGATCGATTAGTTTCTGGGTTTTGGAAATATTAGTGTCAATTTTATGGAGGGAATTCCAAACACTTTTAACAATAGTTTCCTGCTCAGAAATACTTCTTGGAATTGGTAAAGTGAAGTTTTTCAACTGCTCAAAATTGAGTCCTTCTCTATTTGCTCCAGTTTGTTGCAAATCAATTTGCACTTGACCAACTAAAGACCTTATCAAAAAGTAGAGGTAAATAGGGTTGATTAAGTTTAAAATAGGTC
>CAYONF010000187.1:0-2749 GCA_964405255.1 uncultured Limnohabitans sp.
ATGTGGCTTCGATTTGGAAAAAGGAGAACTTGTCGAAAAGCCAACCATAGGAAATTACGGCAATACTCAGCCCTAGCACGTCTTTGGTTACATTTGTAATGCCTGAACTTAGCGAGGCAATCATGTCATTGAGTGGTACGGTGTCGTTGCCTTTCCACATTCCCCAAAATTTTTCAAACAATACCAGCACAAAAAAGGCCGGCATGGCAATCAGTAAGATTTGTCCGTAAGCTTCCATCGGGTTTATCGTTCCTGCGCTAAACTTAGCTATAAACCGATTGGGATTCAAATGGATTTTAATGTCTTGGAATAGTACAGGAATGGCAAAAGAAAAGGCCAAGAGGACCCTTTGGCATCTTATCTAGTTCCGGGAAGCTGATTGAATCGACTTAAAAAGTAATTGCGATAGGCATCTCCCAATGGAAGATTTTTTCTACCGATTTGGCAGCTTTTGGGTCCAATTGACTCCACTTTCGCTACCTGAACTAGGTATGACTTGTGGATTCGGATGAATTTTTCGCCCAGTTTTTCTTCCAGTCCCTTCATGGTCATCCGGATGACGATAGGTTTCCCCTCAGAGAGGTGAATCCGGATGTAATCCGCCAAAGCCTCCGCAAACAAGATGTCTTGGGTCTGTACTTTGATCTCTTCGGAGCCTGTTTTGAAAAAAGTCCAAAAATCGGCCGAAGGAATCTGCTTCAATCCAGACAGCAAGTTGGCTTTATCCACAGCTCTTTCAAATCGCTCAAAATCAAAGGGTTTCAACAAATAATCCACTGCCTCCAACTCATAGCTTTCCATGGCAAATTCAGCGTGGGCCGTACAAAAAATGACCAGTTTTCCTTTTCCAAAAAACCGATAAAATTCTGTTCCAGATAGCATTGGCATTCGGATATCCAAAAAAATCAAATCCACCTCCTCCTGGTCTAGGTATTTTTTGGCCAGTTCGACCTTGGTAAAGGTTGCTTTCAGCTGGATTTTTTCAGGAATACGTTTCGCAAACATTTCCAAAATCTCCAAAGGAAGTGGTTCATCGTCAAGGGCTATCGCTCGGATCATAGGAGTTGGAGTGTAAGGTGAACCAAAAAGTGCGTATTCGTCTGGCTGATATTCAACTCATGATTGGCCCCATAGATCAGATTCAGACGGCTTTTAGTCTTTTGCAAACCTTGCCCACTTTGCTCAAATTGGTCCAGCTGTGTGGTGACGAGTTTATTCTCTACCAAAAGCGTCAAAGTAGACCCGACAATTGTCAACTTAATACGGATTTCGCTGGGTTGATCTGGATTGATGCCGTGCTTAAATGCATTTTCTACAAAAGGAATAAGCAAAAGCGGGGCGATTTGAAGGGAATCAACCTGGCCTGCAAACGCGAACTCCAACCGAACATCTTCTGCTAAGCGAAGGCGCTGCAAATCCAGGTAGTGATTTAGGTAGTCCAACTCCTTGGACAAGGGGACTTTTTCTGCCTCAGTTTCGGTAAAGACATAGCGCATTAGTCCAGACAGCTTGAGCAAACTTACTCCGGTCAGCTTGGCGTCTTCCCGAATCGAAAGTCCATAGATGGAATTGAGTGTGTTAAAAAGGAAATGGGGATTGATCTGATTTTTGAGCGAACTCAACTCAGCTTGCAGTTTCTGTTTTTCGGCCAAATACAGTTTCTCTCGGAGTTTGAGTAGCAGGGAAAAAAGCACTACAGCCAAAAAGAGCCAAAGTTGATGATTCACTGACCCAAGCCAATTCAGAAGCTTTGGCTGTGAAATAGTTGGAGGAGGTGAAGGTTGGTTGGGAAAACTTTCAGGAGGAGGAGAATAGCCCATCAATTGCTCCGGCAATCCCAGGCAGACCAAAAATCCCAAACCTACCCACAAGGCATAAGCGGCATATTTTTTTTCCAAAAAGAACTTGGGCAGCAAGTAAAAGTAATTGAGGTAAAAAAAACCGAGCATCAGTGCATTGCCCACCAAATCCCGGAGTGTAGGGCCATCCAGGGCAAATCTGGAAAACTGTGGGGGCTGTGGGGCAATCAGAACGGGTAGAGTCAAGAAAAAGAAACCTCCGATCAAATCCCACCACAACGTTGACTGATTCTTCATGGACGATTTTACGAAAATTCGCCGGATTGGCCCGAGTTATTCGCTACCTCAAGAATCAAAATCAAGCCTTCCGTGCTTAAGGCCTCCATTTCTACCTCCATTGGTTGTGGCAGCCAGATTACATCTCCTTGCTCCATGAGTCGGTTGCAGTACTCAAATGCTCCTCCCAAGACCATGCCTAGGGAAGGAGCGTGGAGTATAAGATCAGCTTCCTGTCTTCCTGCAAGCCTGCCCAAATGGAATGAAAGCATAGGCTTGGCTGAAATTTCCGGATCAGAACTATTCCACCGGAAACTCACCCATTTTTGTTCAAATTCAAGTGAATACCTCTCAGCTGCTTCAATCTGCAATCCATCAATTCTTACCAGGACCAAGTGTACAGTGTCCGGACCAAGATTGGAAATTCCCAAAACAGAATTTGCTTCCATTTCCCCGATGTGAAACTCTCCGACCGGGATTAGTTGACCAGAGTTCAGTAAAATGCTGCCCTGCAGGGGTAAAAGTAAAAATACACCACTTGCAAAAAACTGAGTATCCCAGTCTGCGTGAGGCTTCAGGGTCACCTCGTCAGTATGTATTTTTTCTTTACCCGCTGAATCCCTATCTACAGACCAGCTTCTTACCCACGCAGAACTGATTTGCCTGGGAGGTTG
>CAYONF010000188.1:0-2679 GCA_964405255.1 uncultured Limnohabitans sp.
AACTTTCCAAGGGAAAGCTCAGAAAGCCGTTGCCTAAACTTTGCGCAGCACATATCACAGAAGGCTTACTGGATTTCCCGGTAAGCCTTTTTTTATGCCAAAAAATAATCCCTGATGAACCACGTCAAGTATCCGATCCTCACTACCTACCGCAAGCGACTGGCTGACACCATCACGCCGGTAAGCATTTACCTGCAGATTCGTGACCGATTTGCCAATCCGATTTTGCTGGAATCTTCTGACTACCACGGGCAGGAAAACAGCTATTCCTACATCTGCTTCAATCCCTTGGCAACTTTCGATTTCAATGCCGGGCAGGTCACGGAGAAGCTCCCTGATGGAAAAGAACTGAGCTACGAGGTCACGGCCCAAAAGCGCCTGATGGACTGTCTGAGAGCGTTTGGAAATAAGTTTGATCCGACGCCGGACAAGTTTAAATTCAGTACCAACGGGCTTTTTGGATACATTCAGTACGATACGGTGGGCTGGTTTGAAGACATCAAACTGAGCAAAACCACGCCCAATGAGACCCCGATGATGCACTATGCGATGTATCAAAACATCATCGTGGTAGATCACTACAAAAACGAGCTTCACATCTTCGAGCACCGCGTGGCCGGAGCGAATAATCCCGAATACATCGCTGAGATCGAGACACTGCTCAATAATAAAAACATCCCGGCTTACACTTTCAAAAGGGTAGGAGACGAGATTTCCAATTACACCGATGAGGAGTTTTTGAAAATCCTGAATCAAGGACGAGAGCATTGCTACCGGGGAGATGTATTTCAAATCGTGCTTTCGAGACGCTTTTCCACCGAGTTTAAAGGTGACGAATTCAACGTGTATCGGGCATTGAGATCGGTCAATCCTTCACCCTACCTCTTCTACTTTGACTATGGTTCTTTCAAGGTTTTTGGCAGTTCACCGGAAGCTCAGATTGTGGTCAAAAACCGAAAAGCGACCATTTTCCCGATTGCAGGGACTTTCCGCCGAACAGGCAATGACATCGAGGACGCAGAATTGGCCAAGAAGCTTTTCGACGATCCCAAAGAAAACTCTGAGCACGTGATGCTGGTGGATTTGGCCAGAAATGACCTTTCCCGATCCTCTGATGTGGTGGAAGTGGAGGTCTTCAAGGAAATCCAATACTATTCCCATGTGATCCACTTGGTTTCCAAAGTCACCGGTCAGCTGGCACCAGGTGCCAATCCACTTCAGCTAGTAGCGGATACCTTTCCGGCAGGGACTCTTTCCGGAGCTCCGAAATACCGGGCGATGGAACTGATCGATGAACTAGAGAATGTCAGCCGTCAATTTTATGGTGGAGCAATCGGCTACTTGGGTTTCAATGGTGACTTCAACCACGCCATCCTTATCCGATCTTTCGTCTCCGAAAACAATCACCTTCGATTCCAAGCTGGGGCCGGCGTTGTAGCCAAAAGTTCAATTCCATCAGAATTGCAGGAAGTAGCGAATAAGCTGGAGGCGTTGAGAGTTGCGCTAAGAGCAGCTGAACAAATTTAAACCTATTGAATCATGCGAATATTGGTATTAGATAATTATGATTCCTTCACCTATAACTTGGTGTATATCGTGAGACAATTGGGATTTGCTAAGGCATTGGATGTGTACAGGAATGATAAAATCACCCTAGGAGATGTTGCCAACTACGATAAGATTCTCCTTTCTCCCGGACCGGGAGTTCCTTCCGAGGCGGGAATCATGCCGGAGCTGTTGAAAAAATATTCCTCGTCAAAGTCCATTTTGGGAGTTTGCTTGGGACATCAGGCGATCGGGGAAGCGTTTGGAGGTAGCCTGATCAACCTTTCCGAAGTGCTTCACGGAGTTGCTTCCGAAGTGACGGTGGAGGATGATTTGTTGTTTCAAGGGGTTCCGAAAACATTCAAAATCGGGCGTTACCACTCCTGGGTAATTGATGAGTCTACCCTTTCTCCGGATTTGGAAGTGATCGGAAGGACTCCGGATAAACAGATCATGGCCGTCCGACACAAACAGTTTGATGTCCGGGGAGTTCAATTCCATCCGGAAAGTATTTTGACCGAAAATGGTGTCAAAATCATGCAAAACTGGTTAGAATCTTAAATTTGAAGTTCACCCACCCACTATCACCCATGAAAGAAATTCTCAATCAATTGATTGCGCATCAAACCCTGTCGCAAGAGCAGGCGCGCGAGGTGCTCAAAACTATCGCTACCGGAGGCTACAATACCAGCCAAATTGCTGCTTTTTTGACGGTTTACTTGATGCGCAGCATTACCGTTGAGGAGCTTCGAGGCTTCCGTGAGGCGATGCTGGAGTTGTGTATTCCTATAGAAATCGACGAATACAATGCCATGGACCTTTGCGGCACCGGGGGAGATGGTAAGGATACCTTTAATATTTCCACGCTTTCTTCATTTATCGTAGCTGGTGCAGGGCAAAATGTCGCCAAACACGGAAACACGGGAGTTTCTTCCATCTGTGGTTCGTCCAATTTGCTGCAATACTTTGGCTATCAGTTTACCAACGACATCGGCGAAATTCGCCGCTCTTTGGATGAAGCAGGACTTTGCTTTTTGCATGCCCCGCTTTTTCACCCAGCCATGAAAAATGTGGCTCCAATCCGAAAAGATCTTGGAGTGAAGACCTTCTTCAATATGCTCGGCCCGATGGTCA
>CAYONF010000189.1:0-2677 GCA_964405255.1 uncultured Limnohabitans sp.
ACTTCCACATGGACGGAAAAGGCGAAGACGTCTTCTTCCTTTCCAATGGTCACCTTTCTGCCGGATGGTACTCCGTACTTGCACGCAGCGGATACTTTCCTGTATCAGAATTGAAATCCTTCCGAAAGCTCAATTCCAGGCTTCAGGGACACCCTGCTACGCATGAGCATCTACCGGGAATCCGGGTAGCTTCCGGTTCCTTGGGTCAGGGACTTTCTGTGGCTGTCGGAGTGGCTCAGGCTAAAAAGATCGACAAAGACGATCATTTGGTCTATGTGATGATGGGCGACGGTGAATTGCAAGAAGGACAGGTTTGGGAAGCTGCGATGTATGCAGCCCACCACAAAGTTGACAATTTGATTGCCACGGTAGATTACAACGGTCAGCAGATCGATGGTCCTACGGAAAAAATCATGGATCTGATGAATCTAAAGGCAAAATGGGAAGCATTTGGCTGGGAAGTAATCGAAACCAAAGAAGGCAATGATCTGAAATCCGTCATTGCCGGATTGGAAAAAGCCAAGTCTTTGACAGGAAAAGGAAAGCCGGTCTTGAATCTTTTATATACCGAAATGGGCTATGGAGTAGATTTCATGGTAGGCACACACAAGTGGCACGGTTCTCCTCCAAACGACGAGCAATTGGCCAAGGCCTTAGGCCAACTTGAGGAAACCCTCGGCGATTATTAATTCTTCCTTCAACAGACTTTATCATGAGCTTAGACTTAAAATTTACCTATACAGAAAAGAAAGATACCCGTTCCGGTTTTGGTGACGGATTCCTCGAGGCAGGAAGAAGAAATCCCAACGTGGTCGGACTCTGTGCTGATTTGATCGGTTCGCTCAAAATGGGAGATTTCCAAAAGGAATTTCCTGAGCGTTTTTTCCAAACCGGCATCGCGGAGGCCAACATGATCGGCATTTCAGCAGGCTTGGCAATCGGTGGAAAAATTCCTTTCGCAGGTACCTTCGCCAACTTTGCCACCGGCCGCGTCTATGACCAAATCCGTCAATCCGTTGCTTATTCCGATAAAAACGTAAAAATCTGCGCTTCTCACGCAGGTTTGACACTTGGAGAAGACGGCGCCACACACCAGATTTTGGAAGACTTGGGCATGATGAAAATGCTTCCCCACATGACCGTGATCAATCCTTGCGACTACAATCAGACCAAAGCCGCGACATTGGCGATTGCTGAGCACGAAGGTCCGGTTTACCTGAGATTTGGACGCCCAAGCTGGCCGATCTTCACTCCTGCCGATCAGAAGTTTGAGATCGGCAAAGCCTGGAAAATGATCGACGGCAAAGACGTGACCATTTTTGCAACCGGACATTTGGTTTGGGAAGCAGTAGTGGCAGAAGCTATGCTTAGAGAAGAAGGAATCCATGCTGAAGTGATCAACATCCACACGATCAAACCCTTGGACGAGGAAGCAATTTTGGAATCCGTGAAAAAGACAGGATGCGCGGTATCTGCCGAAGAGCATCAGATCAACGGTGGCTTGGGCGACAGCATTGCGCAGACTTTGATTCGTCATAATCCAGCTCCGCTCGAGTATGTTGGTGTGAATGACAGCTTCGGCGAGTCAGGAACTCCTACTCAATTGCTTGAGAAATATGGCTTGAATGCTGAGAATATCGTGAAAGCTGCAAAAAGGGCTTTGGCTCGTAAGTGATCTTAGAAACCTTTGAGTGCGCCGCGGCGTACTTGAAGGTTTTTTCTTTTTAACCGCAAAGAGCGCAAAGGGACGCAAAGTTTTTAAAAAGTAAAGAGTTTTGAAAGTAATTTAAGGCAAAAAGGAACCTTATTCCTAGGTGCCGCTACCAACCTTTTTTTTGAGAACAAAAAGAGCTAACGCTTCGCTTACCTGACTATTTTTCCTCAAATAAATCTGCGAAAATCAGCGACTTTTTCTGCGTTTATCTGCGGGAAAATTAAACCGAAAAAAACGCAAAGATTATAAAAAGTGAATTGTGTTAAATGAATTTAAGTAGGGGAATGGATATTATTTATATTACTTAATTTTCCTCCCTTTTATCAGATACTCAGGAATTTTATCCCATCCATTTTCAGGGGGAGCTAGTCCTAACCTTATTTCTTCTACTCCCAGTGGAGGTGGGGAGAGTTTAATTTATATTCCTATGATTTTTTTAGCTTTTAATTTAACTCCACCAACCGTAAAACCCTCTTCAAAAGCTTTTTTTATACCTGCTTTAAGACAGGCAGTTAAATACTCACTTCTATTATTGTAAATCCTGTAATCAACAGCTAATTCCCAAAAGTTTTTCATTAACTTATCATAGTGAACTTTGCCGTACAAATGCTGCTCCGGCTTGACTCCCCAACTTATTTCACTTTCTAATGGAATAGGAATTATTATGGTTATGTACTTCATTTTATCAGAAGGATAACCCCCAATTTTATTCCTTGAAACTAGTGGTATTCTTCCATTTGTATAGCATCCTTTAAAAAGCAAGACCCAATCATCAGGAATATTTAAATTATTAGTAGCTATTATTTCAATAGCCAACGATATCAAAGAGTCATATATCTGTTTGGAATTAAAACCCTCGTCTTCAAACCCAAAAACCAAATTCGTATGTGTAAATCGAATATCCATCTAATTGATTGTTATGATATCTTTTGTCCCTTTCTTTATTTAATGGCAGTTGATTCC
>CAYONF010000190.1:0-2629 GCA_964405255.1 uncultured Limnohabitans sp.
ACAGATTGAAATTTGAAGCTTAGGCAAGCCAAGCACTTGGAATTGATCCCGAACAATATTCAGCTGTTCGGGATTTTTTATTGCTGATTATCTGATTTTTAGCGACTATTCATCCCTTTATTTCTAAAAATAATTTTTAGAAATGCAGGGATAATCCTAGATCAGATTTCAATGAATCAATCAGCCTGTTCCAAGTAATTGGAACAATCCTGCCCAAAGAAGAAAGCTACCCCTTGGCAAAATGTCCGGGTGATAGGTTTGAGAGGATTCTTGGAATTTTGGATCAATTAGGCTGAGTTGCCGACCTTGGCCTTCCTCCACATCATCATCGGCAAAATCCAAAACACCCCGACCATACTAAACACCAATCCGCCAATGGTCCCCACTGCAAGCGAAAACCAAAAAACCTCTGTTTGTCCATCCAGGATAAAAGGCACCAAGCCAAAGCAAGTGGACAAAACCGTCAGCAATATCGGAATCGCTTTGCCCGCCACGGATTTGAGAATGTTACGGTTGAAAGTCCCTTTGGGGCGGTTATTGAAATCATTCAGGATAAAAATCCCTGCATTTACGGCCAATCCACCAAGCATCACAAATGCGGCAAATCCCCCCCGGTCAAAGTTGAATCCCCCCAAGGAAAAGATCAAAAACAAGCCGATAAAACTGATCGGAATGAGAAACATAATGAAAAACGGCTGCCGGAAATTTTCAAAAAGAATGGTGCAGATAAAGAAAATCGCCACGATCAACAGACCCAACAGACCGTATTGCCTTTTGGCTTGCTCCGTATTCCAGCCCCATTCCTGCTTTTTGGCTTCGTAGCCGATCGGCATCTGGGACTTCATTTCCTCCAAAACTTGATCAAGGTACTCATTGCCAAACTTGGCCGATCCCATGTATTCGAAAGAAACCACCCGGATGTATTGCCGGTCTTCCTTGTGCAAGGCATTGGTGGTGTTTTCCAAATTAAGGGTACCAAAATCCGCCACTTTCAGGATCTTGTCCTCCCCGCTGATCAGTCCTTTTTTCTCCAAGTCAAACTTGCTGAAGTCTCCCGAGGCCTCCTCTCTCAGAATCAATCCGTAATTTTTATCCGCCATGTTCAGGTACCCGCTTGGACCCTGAGGCTTGGACAGGTCCTGTAGGGTGTTGAAAATTTCGAATTGACTGCTGCCTCCCAGCGCTATCTGATTTTGATCGAGACGAAGCACATATTCCTGTGTTTTTTGCTCATCATAATTCAGTCGCTCATTGGTATTGACCGTCTGAATTCGCTTGTGCTGCAGTAGCTTTTCCGCCAAGATATCCGACTGACGCTCCAACTCATCGAAATTATACCCCTCCATCTGCACCCGGAAAGAAGGAATCCCCTCTCCTCCTCCTCCCGTGTAGAACCCTTGCCCGACCCCATAAATATTCCATTGCGCCCCGCTCCAGTCGGTGGATTTGACGGACAGTTTTCCTTTCAGTTGATAAGGCAAAGCTCCCTTTTCATAAGCTTCCTTGAAGGTGATAATGATCTGTGCACTTTGACCGGAACGGACGAAAGTCACATACTGATCGATGCCCTCCACACCTTTGAGGTACTCCTCAAATTCCCGCATGATAAAATCCATCTGCTCCAGAGTATTCCCAAAAGGAAGGCGGGCAGAGACATACAGCCGCGTTTTTTCAGGTTCGCGATACACGCTTTTCTCATAGACTCCACGCACAAACATCCGAAGGGTCCCCCCAAAGGCCTTGTCCACCCAAGGGCGGATTTCTTCCTGATAAAAAGTATTCCCGATCGTCTTATTGTACCAATCCTGATCTCCCCATTTGGCTGGCAAAAAGAAAATCGGAGTGCCAAAAAGCAAAAAAACCAACAGCAGAAAAGTCTTTCGGTATCGGGCCGTCCAGGCTATGCCTGTCTCGTACCGCTGCAGCCATCGAACCCGCTTTTTCAGTTGCGGAAGTTTTAGTTTTCGGCCCTGTTTTACAGATTCTTTGAAAAGCAAGCCGTAAAATGCGGGAGTAAAAATCAGGGCAATCAGCAGGCTTACCCCCAACATGACCGAAACCACGATGGAAAATTCAGTAAGATTTTTTCGGTCTTCTTCCGGTAAAAGCAGGACCAAAAGCAAGGCAGCCACAGTAGTCAAGGAGGCTGCCAACAAAGCCATAAACACTTTTCGGTTGCGGTATTTATGCAGGTGATCTACCATCACGATGGCATTGTCCACCACCAATCCAAAGCTAATCGTCAGTCCGGCAATCGTGTACAAATGAATATCCACCTGCAGGAAATAGAGAATCATCGAGGTCAGACTGACATTGATTACGATGCCCAGAAAGAGAATGCTGAGGTATTTCCAGTTGCGGTTGATCAGGAAAATAAAGGCAATCAGGATCAAAATGGACAGGCCGGAGCGCTTGTAGATTTTGTTGAGTTCCTTTTCGAGAAACTCCGTGTCGTCGTTTTCAAGTCTCACCTCAAACCCCGGAGGCAGGTTGACTTTGGCCGCTTCGATGGAGTTTTTGAGGTTTTTGGCCAACAGCACTTTGTTTACTCCATCCCGGTTATACACCGATAGCGTCACCGAATTGTTGCCGTTGATCCGGTAATAATTCGTCGCCTCACCCTCCTCCA
>CAYONF010000191.1:0-2253 GCA_964405255.1 uncultured Limnohabitans sp.
TCAGCGGTAATTTGAGCCCCTCCCTTTTCATTGTTCAGGTTGGCCAGAAACTTTCGAGTCTCAAGTACCCCTTTGGAATCGGCGTAGCCGTAGGTTTTGTCTTCCTTGAGCAAATCTGCGATGATGGCCTTCATCCAATCGGGAACTTGATTATGCTTTTGAATGGGATCACCGATATTTTCCCAGGTCATAGGATAACCCAGGGCTTCGATTTGTCGGGCTTTTTTGACGATTCCGCGGATTTCGTAGGATAGTTCCTCCGCTCCGGGTCTGAGGAGTAGCTGTCTCATGGTTCAATAGGCTGGTTTGGAAAAAATTCCTGCACAAAGAAAGGGAAAAGCGGATTGAAATTTCAGAAATCCCCCAAAAAGCCAAATAATGAAACTTAGGAAAACTTATCCGATTTTCAGGTTTTTGCCTTTCTTCAAGTGATTTCCAAACTTGATTTATTCCTGCCCGTTCAGGTAGTTTGTCGCTTCCTTACCCGACCTTTCTCAAAAAGCTCCTAATTCTGTGATTCTTATCCGCATCCTGTTCTTATTACTATTTCTGGGCCTGATTGACTGGTATTCCTATCAGGCTTTCAAGACCCTCTTTCCCAATCAAACCTGGATCAAAGTCGGGTTCTGGGTGTTTTCTATCGGAATTTATCTATTTGCCATTTTCGTTTTCCTGACCTTCGACCGAATCAACGTGGGGCTGAATTTCGGAAGGCTGATTTCGCTTTTGGTGCTTTCTATCCTTCCCAAGCTGATTATTTTGGTTTTTCTCTTTGGTGAAGATGTCACACGGTTTGTGAGGGGTGTTTTTCAGTCGATCAGCGGCACTGGCAATGGAGATTTTTTACCTGATCGGAGAAAATTTATCAGCCAAACTGCACTGCTACTTTCTGCCATCCCTTTTTTGGGAACCCTGCATGGGGTACTGATTGGCAAATACCGCTACCGGGTGATGAAGCATACGTTGGAATTCGATGACCTCCCGGAGGAGTTTGACGGATTTACCATTACCCAAATTTCGGATATCCACTCCGGCAGCTTCGACGACAAAAAGAAGCTGGAATATGGGGTGGATCTGATCAATCAGCAAGAATCGGATGTGATACTCTTCACCGGTGATTTGGTCAATAACCACTCGGGAGAAATGGAACCTTGGATCGAGACTTTCCAAAAGCTGAAAGCTCCGATGGGCAAGTTTTCCATCCTGGGAAATCACGATTATGGAGATTATGTGTCTTGGCCAAGCAGGGAAGCCAAAGTTCAAAATCTACAGCGCCTCTTCCAAGTCCATGAAGAACTCGGTTTCAAACTGCTTCGTAATGAAAGTCTTCCACTCCAAAGAGGGAATGCGAGCATCGATTTGATCGGAGTGGAAAACTGGGGTAAAGGTTTTGCACAATATGGGGACCTGAACAAAGCCACCGCCGATCTAAAAGATAAAAGCTTTAAAATCCTGATGAGTCATGATCCTTCCCATTTCGACGAGGTGGTGAAAAACTTCTCCCAACTGATCCATCTCACCCTCAGCGGACATACCCATGGGATGCAGTTTGGAATCGAGATTCCGGGATGGATCAAGTGGAGTCCCGCTTCCCTTCGTTACCCAAAATGGGCTGGAATGTATGAGGAATTAGGCCGCTACCTCCACGTCAACCGAGGTTTTGGATTTTTGGCCTTTCCGGGAAGAGTGGGGATTTGGCCGGAAATTACCGTGCTGGAGTTGAGGAGGAAGTAGTTCTTTTCTTAATTGGATCTAGCCTAAAGGCTGCATTTCTGAACACTCAAAAGCTTGTATCGTAAACACACAATATCTTGTATTTCTAATACAAGCTTTTATATTTGTATTGATTTACAGTGATTTAAATGATACAAATAGACCTTCTAGCTCAGGTGATAGATGAGCAAAACCAGAATTTCCATCAAAAACAGCTCATCCCAAGGGAAGAGTCTATCCCATTGGAAAGCAATCAAATCCTGGTAGTAAGCGGCGTTAGGCGCTGCGGAAAAAGTATTCTGATCCGCAAAAGCCTTCCTTCTTCCGAGCCGGGACTTTATCTGAATTTTGAAGATCCCCGATTGGTAGATTTTGAGGCCACTGATTTTCCCAAATTGGAACAATTAAGAGATCAACTGGGCAAAACCTCCATCCTTCTGGATGAAGTTCAAAGTGTGGCCGGATGGGAGATCTTTGCCAGATCACTTCATGAAAAAGGCCAAAAGCTCTACATCACCGGCTCAAATGCCAGCATGCTTA
>CAYONF010000192.1:0-2246 GCA_964405255.1 uncultured Limnohabitans sp.
CGGAGGTAGGATAAGAAATCTGGATTACCTCACCGCCCAAAAAGAACGGACTCACCCGTTGCCGCTCGGCGGAAATCATGGTCGTTCTCCAAGTTTCAATTGCCAATGGCGGCACAGTCAGCCAGTCGTTTTTCACCATGAGGTCAATCGCCTCTTCACCCAGTCGGGCCACTTCCTCCGGCCATGCTCCCGCTGGCAAATAGGTTTCCTTCACCATTTCCAAGGCGGCTTTCCAGTCGTTCCCAAAACCCAGTTCGTTGGAGGCCTTCAGCATTTCCTTTTCACACCAAGCAAACTGTTTTTCCGCCTCGGCGATCAATTCCTCTGGAGAGTAAGCAATCATCTCAAAGGCCAATTGCTTCTCCAACGCTTCCCTTCCTATCGGCTTACCGATGATTCCGCTGCCGTCATCTTTGACTGAGTTAGTGTAGTGCTCGCGAAGGGCTTTGGCATAGGCCTTCATACTTGCATCGAGTTTTTTCCAAGGCTCAGGCATCCACCAAGTGAACGCAGGATCGTAGTCGAAGTAAAAATCGTAAGCTTCTTTAGTCACTCGGTTCAGACTTTCAACAGCTTGGGCAGCCAAATCCGCTTGTTGCCAAGAGGTGTATTTGGTAGCAGAAGCGAGGGATTTGTGCTGGGTTTCTACGGCTTTGGCGACTGCATTCCAGGAGGCTGCCAAGGCTTGAGAATCCGGTTGCTTGGCTCGGCGACGTGCGATCACAAAGTCTTCGAGAGGCTTTCCGAATGCGACTACGGACTGAATCTGCATGAAGTCACGCTTTTCGAGATCTAGCTCGGCAAGTTGCTTTTCGAGGTAATTGCGAAAGAGCACATAGTCGATCTTTCCATCTTCGGACAGTGCATCATATTTCTGTGCTTGGAGGGTCTTGAGGTAATCCTGATTGAAGGATTCCATCCGGGAGAAGTATTCAGCCGAAAGCCGGTTGGTGTATAGACGAGACAAGGCACCACGATCGGCCTGATAGGCAGTGATCATAGAGACCAGCTCGGTAGCCTCAGCCCAAATGGAGGCTAAAACGAGGAAAAGAGAAAGCGCTATTTTTTTCATCCCAATAATTTTCAAAAGAAGGCATACAGTATTCCTAAACATAGGATATTCTGGCTTTTGAAAAAACCACAATATTCTAAGTGGCAGGATGGGTTTTCAAAAGTTAAAAATTACCACATAGTCACATAGAGACACATAGTTTTAGGAGAGTCAGCCTATTTCTATGTGTCTATGTGGTTTAAAAAATTTGAAGTCTTTATGGAAATTCAGAACCTAAACAAATACCCTCCAGCGTCTTTGAAGGTATTGGCTTTGCGGGTGGAGTCCTGAGCATTCGCCTTGAGGTAGTTTTCCCATGGGCCGGGGTTTTCAAGGTCGATGTTGATTTCCACCAATTTTTCGGGAGAATAGGTATTCATTCCCCGCAGTCCATCGACCAATCCAAGATAGCCACTTTGTGAAAGTTTGTACACTTTTGCCCAACCTTGGTCGGCGCTTTTGGTTAGCCCTAAACTTTCCTCTACGAACAACTCCGCAGGCAGCATGTCTTTGTAATACAGCCAAACCACCGAACCTGTGAATTGAAGTTTTTCTCCATGACGAGTGGATTTGGGTTTCAAATCAGAGAGCTCAGGAATCAGCACTTCATTTTCAGGATGCTGGAAAAAGGTCTCAAACTCCAACAGATACCCTTCCGGATCCACGGCCACAAACCCGTCATGCGGACCTCCCGGATTTTGCTTGAGCGGATATTTGATCGTGACTTTTTGCTCTTGCAGATGTGCATACCAAGCCTCCAACTGATCGGTAAGCAGTGCCAAAGCGACCGATTTGGATTCCGTTCCTGTGTAACCGGAACTTGCCAGTGAATGAAGCGTCAAAAAGGAATCTCCGGCAATCTGAAATTTGGCGGTGTTTTCGGTTTCCTCCACCAGTTCCAGTCCGAGGACCGTTTGATAAAAGTCTTTGGCTTTTGCCAAATCCCGATAAAACCACTTCACCTCAAGGCTCTGAATTCCAAAATCCTCCAAGTCTCGGAAAGCTGAGTTTTCAGCCAGCAAGTCATTGATCCGATCGGTGGGATAGCCGAGCAGTCTGCCGAATCTTCGGCTTAACTCTCTTTTTTCAGAAGCGCTCAGATTTTCTTTGATCAACTCTTGCAAAAGGTCTTGATAGGCTTTCAGGGTATTTCCTTTATAAAAAATCACCACTTCTTTTCCCTCGACAGTCGAGG
>CAYONF010000193.1:0-2203 GCA_964405255.1 uncultured Limnohabitans sp.
AAGGCCAGGCTCTCCTGCTTGATGCCCATCATCTCTCTGAATCGCTTGATATTACGGCCGTGGTGGATTTTTTCGTTCATCTTGCTTCTGGATTTGTCTGGTTAAAAATACGGTTTTCTTGATCTGAGCCTAAAACTAAATTATTCCAATTCTTCGACTCTGCCAAGGATCACCTGAGATTCAGACAATTTTTAGGACATAGATTGACGGGATTTGGGTTTTAGTTAAATCAAGAAAGGGAGTTTGACCCTTGGGTAGGGATATTTTATTCCCTCCACTTTCTGTTTCATTCGATTCTAGAATGGGATAGAAATCGGGATTTATCCAATTTCCCAGCAACAAACCCAAGGAAAACCATGAATTCCATACACATCTCCAATGTCAATCATTCAGTCATCTCATTTGCAGGCAGCTTGAGTGTCACCTATGGGGCAGATTCCGGGAGTTATTCCGAGCTTTTGCTTCAGGCATTAGAACTGAACAGAAAACTCATTGCGGCGATCAGCAGGGAATGGGAATCGGAGGATCAATGCCTAGATCATGTCATTCGACTGATTGAAGAATCCAAAAAACTTGAAGTCACAGTCGCAGAAAATCTTAAATATTGATAGCCATGAACCGGTTAACCAATATTCCCGGAAAAGAACTTTTTGAATTTCATGATCCCGAAACCATCCAAAAATACCTCTGGGAAATGCATAAAGGCTGGATCTGCTACCTCAGCGAGCATAGAGAGGGAGAAGATCCTTCTGCCCGACTTTTCTTCTTCGAGTTACTGTGGAACTGGATTTCCGAAAATATCCCCTCTCCTCCAGCTTCAGAAAATAAATAAGGAGATAGGGTTTATTTAGGGTTTCTATAGGGTATCATTAAGTTATTGATAGGATTAGAATAGTTTGAACCTATATAAAAGCTATCATAACTCACTGTTTACCTTATCTTTATATTAGGAATTATTTTGATTTCCTGTCCGAAATTTTTACTTTATTATTCTGATTCCAAATCCTCTAAATTTTTAAGATATGGCTACTTTACCCAACTCTAGTATCATACTGCCCAAAGGCAAAATCGGGAATTTGGTTTTCTACGAACTCAACGGCAAAACAGTGGTACGGAGCCGTCCTTCTCAAAATCATAAAAACAAGTATCACCCCAGTCCTCTTCAGCTGATTCAACGGGAAAAACTCAAAACAATCAATGCCTTTCTCAAGCCCATAAAACTCGTTTTAGACTTCGGCTATCAGGAGTTTCTGACTCAGAGCAAAAAAGGAATGCATTTCGCCTATTCAGAGCTCAATACCAAAGGATATAATCATACCCGAGAGCAAAAAGTCGATCCGGCATATTTGCGGATCAGCAAAGGAAATCTGCTGGGTCCCGACAGACCCATTCTGGCTAAAGACGGGCATTCGATTTTGATCAACTGGACAGACAATTCTTTGGAAGGAAAGGCTCAGCCAAACGATGAGACGTTTATCCTTTTCTACTGCCCGGAACAGGAAAAGTACATCTGGCCAGAATTGAAGTTTAGGCGGAGTTCCGGTCAAGCAATCATTGACTTAAGCCCAGACCAAACAGCCCTCACTTGGCATGTGTATCTCGCGTTTAGTCAATTCCAAATCAGGACTAAAAAATACATCCTGTCGGATTCCGTGTATTTGGGAAGGGTTTGATTGGGGGATCCCTAGACGTTGGTTAAATCCTTAGTTGAGGAAGCAGGAACCCGGGTAATCGTAAAATTCAGTATAAATCGGATGGTTCGGGAGCTTAAGAATATTTACCGAGAGGTGAATAAAGGCAATTAAGGAGTTGGGGTTAGGATTTGGGATTTTGGTAAGAAAAAAAGAAATGAGCAATCCTCAATTTCCAGGATATCAAATGTGAAGACACAGAGGGCGATTCAACGTGATTAAGGACACTCAATAAGGCGAATTGGAATTTATTCTAAAAATCCCCCTGCCCCCTTTTTAAAGGAAGAGTTGGTTGCTGGAAACACTCACGGGGATGTACAAATGGGCGCTAATTGGAGTTGGATACATGGCGGGAAAAGATCAAGTTCCAAACAAATGCCATGGTCTTATTTAGCAATCAATCGACTGGATTAAGAAAAAGACAAGTCGGAAGATTTGCACCAAGAGGGGACTGTACTAAGAAAGGCACAAGTCTGAAGACTTGCGCCAAGATTGAGACTTACACCAATTGG
>CAYONF010000194.1:0-1989 GCA_964405255.1 uncultured Limnohabitans sp.
CCAGAAGGGGTCAGTTTACTCCGGCTAGTGGGGGTCAATTTGACCGGTTTTTGCATCATTTTGCCAAGTACAAGATTTTCATCTTCTAATATCTTGATTTGAAATTCTCCTATAATTTTATCGCTAACTCTGGGCATTTTCGTGCCGAATCCCTTACCAGAAACAAATTGGATAAATGGGATGCTGTGAAAATGGTGTAGAACAAATTCTTTTGAAGCTGATCGAGTATCATATACTAGAAGTTCAGTGGTAGAAACCGCTTTAAATTCAGCAATGAATGCTTTATCCAAATAAGGTCTCAACTTACTGTAGCAGAGATCTCCCTCTTCGATTACATTACATTGAGCAAGTACCTCATTTGAATCTCCAAACTGGGTGCATCGAAAAGCCCCAGATTCAATATGCTCCAAGCCAATATATTTTTTAATGGCATGTGGAATTTGGCTTTTTCCTTTCTTAGGAATAAGGACCTTTTTTAATGGCGTGTAGTTCCCCTTTGATTTCCTTACTTCATTTTCAAAAAATACTTGAGAGGTAATTTTTAACCTGTCCAAAACCTCTCTCTCCTTCTCAATCACCTCATCCATCGCCCAGAGCAATTCCGCCAAGCGGGCTTGTTCGGATTTGGGGGGAAGGAGGAATTCTTGATGCTTCAGGTCTCCCCAGTTTATTGTAGGAGAAAGGCCACCCACCGAGATGTCTACCATCCGGTGCATAAATTGATCGGAGTGAAGAAAGAATGGGAATAGCTGGGGATCAATTACTTCTGGAATGGCCCGAAATACAAAGGCATGGGCTGAACAAATCCCTTCAAAATCCACGATGGCGGCCTTTCGCTGGTATGCACGTCTCTTACCGAAAATCACATCACCGGGATAACATTTTAGCTTGCCGCCACTGACATCATCTGGCGATCCAAATCTGCGGATATGGATATCGTCCGGATCAATATGTTCCAACCCCACATAAGTCTCTAAGGTGGTCGAATTGGGATCGACTGTCTCGGATATCTTCTGGGCGATCTCTTCAAATCGGAAGGATTCCCATGTAGATTTATCCAGCTGATTTAGGTTGATTTTTTCCAAAGTCTCCTCCATCCTTAGCTCAATGTTTCAAATAGTTGCTTCATACTCTCTTTGAGTTCGAATGATTTTTCCTCCCAATTCTTTAAAGCCGCATCAAAAGAAATGGTGGTTCCTTCGGTGTTCACATTACTGACATATTGGGCAATGTTCAGGCTACCTTTGTTATCAATTAGTGTATCAATATCCAATACCTTAGAAAAACCTTCCTCATCTTGGAAGTTTTGATAGCTTGAATAAATCCGTTCGATATGCCTTTCTTCCAAGTAGGCAATATTCTTCTCTTGCTTGACCTCTTTTACAGCATTGATGATCAATACTTTTCTCTTTCGATCTTTTGACTTATTGGTTTTGGTGATCAGGAGACAGGCCTCCATGGGAGAATTGTAAAAGAGATTAGGTCCTAAGCCAATCACACATTCCACCAAGTCGGCTTCGATCATCTTTCTCCGCATATCCGCCTCTGATTCCCGAAAGAGAATCCCATGAGGCCAAAGGGAAATCGATCTACCATTTCGATCATCTAAGCTCTTTTGGATATGTTGCTGAAAAGCATAATCCGCACAGCCCTGAGGGGGTGTACCCCAGATATTTCGGCCATAGGAATCGTTTTCAAAGCTTTTTCGGTCCCAAGCCTTAATCGAATAAGGTGGATTGGCCAAGATCACATTGAACTTCTTGAGTTCATCATGTTCCAAGAATGCCGGTTGGGCCAAGGTATCTCCCCTCACGATGCTAAACTCCTCGATCCCGTGCATAAACATATTCATCCGGGCGATGGCCGAAGTGATCAGGTTGATCTCCTGTCCGTAAAGACGAAGGGTCCGGTATTCTTTGCCTTCTTCCTTCAGGTGCAAAAACCGGTCAAATTGACCCCCACTAGCCGGAGTAAACTGACCCCTTCTGG
>CAYONF010000195.1:0-1985 GCA_964405255.1 uncultured Limnohabitans sp.
CGGAAGTTCTGTATCTTCTCGTTCTGACTCCATTGACCCCAATCCTACCTATGAAGCCATTCATTCAGCTATTCCTTTACGTTTGGAGCTTCTCCATTTTTCCAATTCTGCTTTTGGGCTGCGGCAATTCAAAGCCTACCGAAATCGCCATAAACGAACTTTCAGATTCACTGCATCTTTCACCAGTCAGTTCAGGAAAAATATTCGACAGTCATCCTGAATTTGCCCAGGGTCATGCTTCTACGATCATTGCGGTCAGTCCCGGTGAATACTTGGTGGCCTGGTTTGGAGGCACCCATGAGAAACACGACGATGTCAGCATCTGGATGTCACGAGGAAACGGAACTACTTGGGATGTTCCGCAAAAAGTGGCCAAAATCAGAAATGACCCACACTGGAATCCGGTTCTATTCCATGCACCTGACGGAAAATTATATCTGTATTTCAAAGTGGGAAAGGAAATCGACGATTGGGAAACTTGGGTGCAAACATCCGAGGACAAGGGGAAAACTTGGTCCGAACCCCAAGAACTTGTCCCGGGTGACAGAGGTGGAAGAGGCCCTGTCCGGAATCACATCACGGTACTTTCTGACGGTACCTGGCTTGCCCCTGCTTCCAACGAAAAGAACAAAGTCTGGAACGCCTTTCTGGATCGAAGTACAGACGGAGGAAAAACATGGGAGGCCACTCCATATCTAGAACTGGATCGAAGCTTGATCTCTGAGGAAGGGATCATTCAGCCCACGGCTTGGGAATCTTCTCCAGGAAATGTTCATATACTCATGAGAAGCTCAGGTGGCAAAATTGCCCGCAGCGATTCAAAAGACTATGGCAAAACCTGGAGTCCGGTCTACCTGACCGATCTGCCCAATAACAACAGTGCGATAGAGGTCGCCCACTTAGGGGGTGAAAGAATCGCCCTGATTTACAATCCGGTGTCCGGCAATTGGGGGGACCGAAACCCCATCAACCTCGCCATCTCTCTTGACAACGGCAAGACTTGGGTGATCGATCAAATCATCGAAAAAGGGGAAGATCCAGAGACGGAGTTTTCCTATCCATCCATCATTCTGGATGGCGAAAACCTTGTGCTCACCTATACCTGGAACAGACAAAAAGTAGCTTTTTGGAAGTTCCAACTAAAAGGGTTAGACCTAAGCAAGTAATCCAAACGCTGTTATTCCTACCAAGCCAAATCCAGTTTGACCAAAATGAGTAATCATTGCCAATCGATATGAGATCCACCCCAATCAATTCCACCTGGATTCCCCTTTTGATCTTTTTTTTCCAGACAAGTCCGACTTATGCCCAGTCCCCGACTTTGGTCGCTGAGTCCAGCTTGGAGATTTTCGCTCCCCAATCCGAACACGTCCATGGCAGCAGTTTGGTGGCACTGCCCAACGGGGATTTGTTGGCGGTTTGGTTTCAGGGATCAGGCGAACGAACAGCGAATGATGTGCGGATCATGGGTTCTCGGAAAACAAAATCCTCCTCGTCTTGGTCTGCGCCCTTTTTGATGGCGGATACCCCGGAAATTCCGGATTGCAATCCGGTGATTTTTCTCAATTCACAACAGGAACTGATGCTGGTTTGGATCGCTGTACTGGGCAACAGATGGGAAAATTCCATTTTGAGAACCCTCAGAAGCAAAAACTACAATCTAGACGGAGCCCCGGTTTGGAACTGGCAGGACAATATATTCCTGCAACCCGGTGAGGAATTTGCCAAAGAGGTCAATGAAAAGTTTAAACAACTGCCTGAGTCCAACTTGGGTTGGTCAGAATATGCACCCAGCTATGAGAAATTGATTCTGGAGGCTGCGGGTGATTCCAAAAAAAGAAGCATTGGATGGATGACCCGAATCAAGCCCTTGATTTTGGGAGACAAGATCATCCTGCCCTTGTATTCCGATGGGTTTAACTTTTCAATGATGGCTATTTCGGAAGATTCCGGAGATAGCTGGAAACCCAGCCTGCCATTGGTTG
>CAYONF010000196.1:0-1898 GCA_964405255.1 uncultured Limnohabitans sp.
CACTGGACCACTATGGGTATAGCGAGGAGGAATTTCTGCAAATGAAAATTTCCGACATCTGGCTTGTGGAGGATTTGGATCGGATAGACCAGGTTGATTTGGAATTGAAGAAAGATGGAAGTTATCGGCCTGACAGTGTTTTCCGGCACAAAAAGAAAAACGGGAACATCATCAATGTAGAAGCCAGGATTAACAAATTGATGTTCAATGACCGGGATGCAGTGCTGGTATTGGTCAATGATGTCACCGAACGTCTTCATTATGTAGAGACCATAGAAAAGCAAAACAAAATCTTTCGCGAAATCGCATGGATTCAGTCCCATGTAGTGAGGGCCCCCTTGGCCAGACTGATGGGCCTGGTCAATTTGCTCGAAAACAACATGCCAGATCCATCTGGCGAAAATTCCACCCTGATCAACCACATCAAAGATTCTGCCCTGGAACTGGACGGAATCGTCCGGGAAATCAGCAAAAAATCAGAAAACATTGCCCCCATTGAAAATCATGAATTCTGAATTGATTTTGGTGGATGACGATGAAGTGCTATTGGTCATCCTCGAAAAAATGATCCAAAAAGTAAACCCAAACCTTCACCTTAAGCTGTTCAGTTCCGGGAATGCTGCATTAAACCACCTGAATAATTACCAAAATTCTGAGGCTCATCCCTACTTACTGGTGGATATCAATTTGAAGGACATGAGTGGCTGGGACTTCCTGAATCAATTACAAACCAGAAAAGATCAATTTTCGAAGGTGATCTTGATTACCTCTTCGGTGAATTCTTCCAATCCGGTAACTGCAAAAAAATACCTGCCGGTCATCGGCTTTTTTGAGAAACCCATCACCTTCGAAGTCATCCATCAAATCCTCGAATTGATCGAGCAAAACCACAAAGGTTCAATAGGATAAAAAGTGTTTTTTTTATTACACAAATTGCCCTAGTTTAATCTTCTTTCCAAGATTAACCTAAACCCAGACCTATTGAAATGAATACCAAAACCGTTTTGATCACGGGTGGAGCCAGTGGAATCGGCCTAGCCATGGTAAAAAAGTTTGCAGCCGAGGGCTATCACGTTTTTTTCATTGACACCAATCATACAGAAGGTCAAAAACTCCAACTGGAAGAAAGTGAAAAAGGCTATCCTGTAAAATTCCTCGAAGGAAGCATTGCCAATTTTGCTGAGGTAGAAAAACTCATCCATCAAATCCCCGGCAAAATCAACGTCCTGATCAACAATGCAGGGATTTCACACATTGGCAAGGTGGAGACTACTTCTGAGGAGGATTTTGACCGGCTCTTTCAGGTAAATGTCAAGGGGATGTTTAACTGCATCAAAGCCGCACTTCCCAAACTGAAGGAGAACGGAGGCGGCTCCATTCTCAACATGTGCTCAGTTGCCGCCACGATCGGAATCCCCGACCGATTTGCCTATAGCATGACCAAAGGTGCTGCGCTCTCCATGACCTTGAGTGTAGCGAGAGATTACGTTCAGGACGGAATCCGCTGCAATTGCCTTTCTCCGGGACGGGTTCATACCCCCTTTGTAGATGGGTTTTTGGCCAAAAACTATCCGGGGCAGGAGAAGGAAATGTTTGCCAAACTTGCCGCTACCCAACCCATCGGAAGAATGGGAACTCCCGAGGAAATTGCCGAACTGGCATATTTTATCAGTTCGGATGCCGGCAGCTTCATCACCGGTGCCAATTTCAACATCGACGGGGGCTTTATGGGGCTGAAAATGTAGCATGAAGCTGGATGGTGGATGACCGATGTTTGATTATTCGATATTCGATATCCAATATTCGATATTCAATTTCTAAAAAAGGAATCAGCAATTAATTCCACGAAGTTCCTCGTAAATCATACTTCGCAATTCTTTTAAAAACCTAAAAAACCA
>CAYONF010000197.1:0-1852 GCA_964405255.1 uncultured Limnohabitans sp.
TCTATCAGGAAGCTTACAATCTGGTCAATCTTCGCTTTGGCTTTGTCCGGACCTTAGGTAATTGGGATTTGGATGTTTTTGCCGGAGTGGACAATTTGTTGGATGAAAGCTATTCGCTCGGCAATGACCTGAATGCCTTCGGAGGAAGATTCTATCAGCCGGCACCGACTCGAAATTGGTATGGAGGGTTAAAAGTGGGTTTTAATTACTAGATCTTAGATTGAAGAGACGGATGGGATGAGGCTTTTCAAGGAATCTTGTCCTATCTTAGAAAATATCAATAAAGTGCTCTTTCCGATCAATTCATAGACATGAAAAAAATCTTCCTTCTTCCATTTTTAGTGTTCCTGGTTTCTACGGGAATCTCTTTTTCCCAAGAAGAGAAAACAGAAGTAAAACCCGTCACCCGCGAACCTCAGAAGTTTGAGTCTGTGCACAGTGGCACCTTTAACGGACAGAAAATCAGCTACAAGGCGATTGTTGGAGAGACGTTTCTTAAGAACAGCAAAGGGGAAGTCACGGGAGCACTTTGGTCCACTTCCTATATCCGCGAGGGAGTTGATTCTTCCAAAAGACCGGTGCTGTTTATTTTCAACGGAGGACCGGGATCAGCCTCGATTTGGCTGCACATGGGTTTCTTTGGACCTAAAGTAGTCAAGACTGACTCCGAAGCCAAGACTGATGACGGGGCCGCGCCTTACCGATTTGTAGAAAACAATCAGGCACTTTTAGACATCACAGACCTGGTCTTTATCGATCCGATTGGGACAGGTTTCAGTCAGGTAGAAGGTGTGGGCAAGACCTCCGATTTTTGGGGTTTGAATGAAGATGCGGAGTCAGTTGCCCAGTTTATGCGCCTTTGGGTGACTCAACATGGCAGATGGCAAGCCCCAAAATTCATGGCGGGTGAAAGCTTTGGCACCACCCGGGCCGCCAAAGTCGCCGAAGTCCTCGAAGAAGGTGGCCAAACCATGGCTTTGAACGGAATCATCCTCATTTCCCAGGCTTTGGACTACGCGGGTTCTTCGAGTTGGGCGGATAATCTGACTTCCTTTTTCACTTACCTGCCTTCTCAGGCTGTGACTGCGTGGTACCACGGCAAAGCCGGTCAGGGCAAAACGCTGGAAGCTTTTGTGCAGGAAGCACGGGAATTTGCCTATGGGGATTACCTGAATTCGCTCTTTCTGGGAGAAAAGCAGACTCAAGCCCAAAAAGAAGCTATCGCAGAGAAGTTGGCCTATTTCACCGGTTTGGATAAAAATTACATCCTGCTGTCCGACAATCAGATCCTGATGCACCGATTCAAGAAGGAATTGCTTCGGGAAGAAGGAAAAGCCATCGGAACCTTGGATGGGAGATACCTGGCTACCGAAACTGACAAGGCGGCTGAAGGACCCGTTTTGGGAGATCCTGCCAGCTACATGACAGAGTCGGCGTATACGGCGGTGTTTAACGATTACCTGATGCGGGACTTGAAAGTAACCTTAGACAGGCCCTACTACACCTCAGCGGAAGGAATGGGCGGAAGCTGGAATTGGAAGCCTGTGCCGGAAGGAGCCTATTGGGAGCCGACTTATGTCAGTACAGCACGAGCGCTGAGCGAGGCCATGCATCGCAATACACGGATGCAGGTGATGGTGGCCAATGGCTATTACGACTTGATTACGCCCTTTTTTGACGCGGAATTTACCTTTGCCCGACATAATTTTCCTCAGGATCGAATCCAAATGACCTATTACAAAGCCGGACACATGATGTACAACCGACAGGAGGACTTTGATGCATTGGCTCGGGATATAAGGAAATTTTTGGAGGGGATATTGAAATGATTCCTAATAGAAAATCATTTCGG
>CAYONF010000198.1:0-1797 GCA_964405255.1 uncultured Limnohabitans sp.
GTACCTCCCGCATTTCCACCGATTCCAAACCCGGCTGATAGGAGGTATCCAAGAGGGAAGAACTTACCTTTCGGTTGACAAAATCCACCATGCGTTGGGCCGGAGCCACCTGAGTTTTTCCACCCAATTCCCAGGCTTTCTTCTCCACCTCAGCCTGAAAATGCATGGCGGCCAAGGGACCGAATTTTTGATACTCAGGCAGATCTTCCAGTTCCACTGACACGACCATCCCGGAATTGGCAAATTTGCTGTCCCTGCGACTTGGACTCATGCCATTGACTACCAATTCTCCCGGAGAGGTCGCTGCCGGAACAATAAATCCACCGGGGCACATGCAAAAACTGAATACCCCACGCTGTTTTCCCTTAAAATCAGTTTGCTGAACTAAGGCGTATGCCGATGCAGGCAAATAAGGTCCCCGGTCCACTTCACAATGGTATTGAATCTGGTCAATCAGATTTTGGCTGTGCTCGATCCGAACCCCCAAGGCAAAGGGTTTGGCTTCAATTAAAACCTTTCGACGGTCCAGCAACTGAAAAATATCCCGAGCGGAATGTCCCGTAGCCAAAATCACTCCCATTCCTTTGATTCGTTCTCCGACATGGGTCACCACGCCTTTGATTTCATTTTCTTCCAAAATCAAATCTTCGACCCGGGTCTCAAACAGAATTTCACCACCGGAATCCAAAATGCTTTCCCGCAATTTGGAAACCAAAACCGGCAATTTATTCGTGCCGATATGCGGATGTGCATCCACCAGTATTTCCTCGGTAGCTCCATGCGCCACGAGGATTTCCATAATTCTTCGGATATCTCCCCGCTTTTTGGATCGGGTATAAAGTTTCCCGTCCGAGTAGGTTCCCGCCCCTCCTTCTCCAAAGCAATAATTGGAGTCTGGGTTGACGATACCGTCCTTATTGATTGCTGCGAGGTCCCTGCGTCTTGCTCGCACATCCTTTCCCCGTTCTATGACAATGGGCTTGACTCCCAATTCTATCGCCCTCAAAGCAGCAAAAAGTCCGGCAGGCCCTGCACCCACAATCACAATCGGCTCAGAATTTCGCACATCCCGGTATTCTGGTAAATGGTCCAGAAGAGATCCGGGTTTCTCGTTTAGAAAAAGCTCTGCTTCTACATTGACAATAATTTTTCTACCGCGGGCATCGATGGACCTGCGGGTTTGTCTAGCAAAAGCTTGAGGGGTTTCAGGGGATAGTCCGGCTTTCTTTAAAACCGATTGCCGGAATACTTCAGGGTCATAAGCCTCCTGAGGGCTTAACTGTAGGGAAAATGTCTTCTTCATGGTAAGGTATCTATCCTTAAATCAGGACAAAAGTACAATTTTCCAGAGGGATTTTAAGAGAAAGGCAGCTTTCTAATCAGGCATAAAAAAAGCCGCTCATTCAAGCGGCTTCAATACTTTTAAGATCTTGTTACTTAGTACTTAATACTTTAATTCATCCGGTCCAAGACTTCAAATCGGGACGAATTGGAGATATACTCTGGCACCAAGGCCTTCAGATGTCTCACGAGGTCAGTTTCATTGTTTTTACCGATCAATTCCTGGAAAAACTCAATTTGCCCGTCGATCCTGTGATAGGAGGATGGCTGAACCTGGGCAATTTTGATCTTGGGATGGTGGGTGATTTTGACTGTTTCAAAATCGTTCAATAGCTCCTCAAACAACTTCTCGCCTTCTCTTAAACCGGTAAACTGGATTTTGATATCGGTATCGACTTTTTTGCCGGAAAGCTGAATCATTTTTTTCGCAAGATCCAGGATCTTTACGGGTTCTCC
>CAYONF010000199.1:0-1757 GCA_964405255.1 uncultured Limnohabitans sp.
CCATCGACGACCGTAGCAACGGTAACGCCAAGGTCCAAAAGCTGGTGGAAGCCGGGGCAATTATCCTTGCCAAATCCAACATGGCCGAGTGGGCTTTTAGCCCCATGCATTCGGAAAGCTCAACCCTGGGAACCACCCGAAATCCCTACAATTTGGATCACGTGCCTGCCGGATCGAGTGGGGGAACCGGTGCTGCAATTGCCGCTAACTTTGGAACCATCGGACTGGGAACAGACACCGGAAATTCCATCCGGGGACCCTCTTCACACAATGCCTTGGTGGGTTTTCGGACCACCTTGGGCCTGGTCAGTCGGGAAGGAATCGTTCCGCTTTACCTGAGAAATGATGTAGTCGGTCCCATGTGCCGGACGGTGGAAGATGCGACCAAGGTGCTGGAGGCCGTCGCAGGATATGATCCCAAAGACCCGATCACCGGATATTCGAAAGGGAAATCTGAAGACAACTATCAGCAATATCTTCAAAAAGACGGCCTGAAAGGCGCTCGAATCGGAGTCTTTAGAACCCTAAGTGAAAAGGACGCTGACCCTGAAATTTCCGCACTTTTCAACCAATCTCTGAAAGATTTGGCTTCACTTGGAGCCGTGATAGTAGACTCGGTGGAGGTGGAAAATTTCGATTCCTTAAGGAGAAATCAATGGTGCCCGGTTTTTAAGCAAGATGTGGAAAAGTTTTTGGCAGATTATGTCAAAAGGGATACCATGAAAACCATTGACGACATCATTCGGGTAGGTACGAAATCAGCCTATGCACGAAATGGGCTGGAAAGCTTCCGGGAAAGTCAGCTCCCCGAAAATATGGCCCAAGAATGCGGGGATCCATTTACAGACTTAAAGCGAATTGCCTTCAGGGAAGCGATCCAAATGGTAATGGATTCACTGAAATTGGACGCGCTGGTTTACCCGAGTTGGAACAGCAAGCCGGCCAGGATTGATCGGTTTGAGGAAGAATACAAAGGCGATAACAGTCAGATCATTGCTCCCCACACCGGCCAACCGGCATTTACAGTCCCGATGGGTTTTACTTCCGGAAATCTCCCGGCTGGAATTCAGTTTTTGGGAAGAATGTGGTCAGAACCTATTTTGATTAAATTGACCTATGCTTACGAGCAAGGAACCCAGCATCGAAAGCCTCCCATTATGGTCAAATAAATCCTTAAACCGTGGGCCACAATCATCACCATCACGATTCAGACAAAAACCTCCGGACTGCCTTTTTTCTCAATCTGGCATTCACGGTTCTGGAGCTTGTCGGAGGATGGTATGTCAACAGTGTCGCAATTGTTTCGGATGCGGTTCATGATTTAGGGGATTCCCTTTCGCTGGGTACCTCATGGTATCTGGACAGACTTTCGAAGAAAAAGGCCACCCCTTCGTATTCCTTTGGTTACCGGAGATTTTCCCTGCTCGGAGCGCTAATCAATGCGGTCGTTTTGATCATCGGGTCCGTCTTTGTGATTCGGGAAGCGATCCTAAGGATACAGTATCCGGAAATGTCCGATGCCAAGGGAATGTTCTATTTCGCCCTTTTGGGAGTTTCGGTCAATGGCTATGCGGCATGGAAGCTCAGTAAAGGAAAAACGTTAAACGAAAAGGTAATTTCCTGGCATTTGCTGGAAGACGTGTTGGGTTGGGCAGCCGTATTGATCGCAGCAGTGATTCTGCATTTTTATCCCAATCCTTACCTAGACCCTGCGCTTTCCTTGGCCATTACTGTTTACATCCTTTGGAATGTCATCC
>CAYONF010000200.1:0-1700 GCA_964405255.1 uncultured Limnohabitans sp.
CCCATTCCGGTGTCTTCGTGGTAAATCCGAAACCACTGGCGGTCGGAAGTCAGTCCGTTGATCTGGTAACATTCCCCAAAAAGCAATTGGGTAACCAGCGCGGAATCAAAAGTAGGTTGGCGGTAAAGGGGTAGGATCGTCTGCCGACATATCCCGTATGCATCAATCAAAGGCCATTCGCTGGAGCTCTCTTTTTGCATCTTTTTCCTTTAGGTCCTGTCGTTTATCGTGGAGTTTTTTTCCTCTCGCCAGGGCAATTTCCAGTTTGGCTTTGCCTCGGTCATTGATAAATATACGAACCGGAATGATTGCAAGCCCTTTTTCCGAGGACTTAGTTTCCAGCTTTTCCATTTCTTTTTTGTTAAGCAAAAGCTTACGGTCGCGGACCGCCTCGTGATTGTAGCTGGCGGCCATGCTGTAAGGGGCGATGTGCATCTGACGGATGTAAAGCTCTCCGTCCAAAAACATGCAATAGGCCTCAGTGAGTGAGACTTTTCCCTCCCGAATGGACTTGATTTCGGTGCCCTTCAGCATCAGTCCGGCCACATAGGTATCGATGAATTCAAACTCAAAGCTTGCTTTCTTATTCTTGATGTTGACGATCTTTTCGAAGCGGCTTGGCTTGGACATATCAGAGTTTCATTTTGGCTAAAGGGGTGACGTCCATTCCGACGAATTCCCCTTTGAGGTACTTGTAATGGGCAGCTATGGCAATCATGGCTGCATTGTCGGTGCAATATTCGAATTTGGGAATGTAAAGGTTCCAACCTTTCTTTCGAGCAAGCTCCCCTAAGGTAGTACGCAATCCGGAGTTTGCGGATACTCCGCCAGCAATTGCGATTTCTTTAATCCCATACTGCTTTACCGCTTCTTTTAGCTTGATCAGCAGCATTTCGATCAGGTTGTATTGGATGCTGGCGCAAAGATCGGCAAGGTTCTCGTTGATGAAATCAGGATTTTCCTGAAGTCGATCTCTGAGGAAATACAGGACGGCTGTTTTGATGCCTGAAAAAGAATAATTCAATCCCGGCATTCGGGTAATCGGAAACTGAAAAGCTTTCGGATTTCCTTCTTTTGCCCATTTATCCACCAAAGGACCTCCCGGATAAGGCAAACCGAGAAGTTTGGCGGTTTTGTCAAAGGCCTCTCCCACCGCATCGTCCTGAGTCTCGCCTACGACTTCCATGTCCAGGTAATTTTTCACCAAAACCAACTGCGTATGTCCTCCGCTGACGGTTAGACAAAGGAAAGGGAATTGAGGTTTGGGTTCTTCGATGAAATGAGCCAATACATGCGCCTGCATGTGATTGACATCGATGAGCGGGATCTCCAGGGAGCGGGCAAATGCCTTGGCAAAACTCACCCCAACCAAAAGGGATCCCATCAATCCCGGTCCACGGGTAAACGCCACCGCCGAAAGCTGCTCTTTGGTAATCCCGGAAGTCAAAATCGCCTCCTGAATGACAGGAATGAGGTTTTCTTGGTGGGCACGGGAAGCCAATTCCGGAACCACTCCCCCATATTTTTCGTGCACTGATTGTGTGGCCACAATATTATTGAGTACTTTGCCATTTACTATAATGGAGGCAGAAGTCTCGTCACACGAGGATTCGATTGCTAGTATAGAAATATCGTCGGTACCCATTGGAAAAGAACGCGAAAGTTACGGATTTTTTGCACAAAGCTTTCCGAGTGCTTCT
>CAYONF010000201.1:0-1677 GCA_964405255.1 uncultured Limnohabitans sp.
CTTTCCCAACCGCTGCTGCCATAGGATAGGCACATAGAATACGTTCACCTTGGTGGTCAATTCCCCATCAGCATAGAGCTCATCAAAGTCAGGATCTCCAATAGAATAGGTCGGCATTCCGCTTGCCCCCACGTTGGATTTGACATGAACTCCGGTACTGATGAAGCCTTTGTTGTTTTCTGTCATTTTGATGTGGAAAAAGAAACCCAGATTGAAGTTATTCAATCCCGAGGCATCGGATCGGTCCAAAAACCAGGATCGATTCATCCCTCCATCCAGTCCAAATTCAATCTTCCCTGAATTGAGCTTATCCCCAAAAACCGCAGCAATCAAAACCTGCGCTTGGGAGGAAACTGTCAAGAAAAAGGCAAACAGGAAGAATACAGCTGATTTTTTCATAAGGAAAGGGAGAAATTGGAGATACGAAGTTAGCTGAATTCCTCTGGCCGGGCTATGTTGTAAACTTTTGCGTTTAACCTAGCTACCGCAGTTTGGAATCGCTTCACCATAGAATAGAGAAAATATAGTATTAAAAAGTCTCTGCGAAAGAGAGGTAAAACCCACTGGATTTGTCTCCAAAACCATAATCCAAAGTCAAATTACTACGGGAAGCTTTGTCAATCATCACCCGCAGGCCCAGTCCATAGCCCGGCTTGATGGATTCAAACAATCCCAAGTCTTGCGCTTTGTTGTTGGTAGTGGTGGCGTTTACAAAAAGGACGCCTCCCAAGATGCCGCTGCAAGGGGAAATCGGAAACCGGTATTCCGCTTCGGTATAGACAAAATCTTTTCCCCGGAATCTACCCTGCGTATATCCCCTGGCACTTCGGCCTCTTTGGTCATAAGCAGTGGCTGGAAGGGCCATGTACGGAAACCCACCCTCCGGAGTAAAGGTCCCCATGGCCCAAAATGCAATCAAATGACTGGGGTCTTTCTTTGAAACACCATGGTAGCTCCTCCACTCCATCAGGAACATTTCCGCATTGTTCTTATTTCCCGTAATCCGATAAGCTCCACGATACCCAAGCGAAAGAAAATAACCGGTATACGGACGGATCATATTATCCCGCTTGTCAATAATAAAGGTTCCTACGATAGAGGAAGAATAGTATTTCTCGGTATCAAATCGATACTTGGTGTTGTAGAGGTAATGCGAAGTGAGCAGGGTATCTCCCGGCTCCAAGCTCAGTTTTTGGTCATTGATCTTGCTGTAGCCATCGTAGTTGTACCCCACTCCGAAGTACATATCCTTTTTCAACTTGTAAGCGACCGTCTGATGGATACGGAGAAAGTTAAATTCCATAGGCTGGGCCAAGGAGTCAAGGGTAGTTTCCTGTCCCGCAAGCGAAAATTGATAATCCAGTATCCCACCTTCCGGAGCGTTGGTCCCCAATCCGTAAGTTGGTTGAGAAAAGATCTGAAATCTCCAGTCCCCCGAGTAAAAAAAGCGCTCATTTTTGGAATAAACATTGTTTTTCAGGAGCACCAAAAATTGATTTTGAGTGGTGGCTTGCACACTTCCGTTGAGCATGGAAAACTGCTCGCTGCCTTTCATTTTAAACGCATACTGCCCACCCACTCCCAGCATAAATCCTGTCGCCGGATTGGAACCCACAATTGGCACCAAAATCAGGGATCCCGCACCCTCTTGCTTCTCTTTGGGCGGCTTATGACGGG
>CAYONF010000202.1:0-1673 GCA_964405255.1 uncultured Limnohabitans sp.
TCGATTTTGCAGTCAATGTTGTGATCTCCTTCGACCAATCGGATGTTTTTAACTTTTGTACCGGCTTTGATGGATTTTGGGGCTCCTTTGACCGGCAGGTCTTTTGCGATTACCACTGAATCCCCGTTCGAAAGGATAGTTCCGTTGGCGTCTTTCACAACCAATCCGACTTCAACTTCTGGTGTTTCGTTGGGATCCCATTCGTACCCACAGTCCGGACATACCATTTGGTTGTCCATTTCATAGGTGTATTCAGAATTGCATTTGGGGCAAGGTGATAAGTTTTCCATTGGACAAAGATAAATATTATTTATACCTAAGCCATGCCTTCATTTCTCATAACAACACTTACTGTGGATCGGGATCCCGGAATTCGCTACTCGTAAAGGGAGGTCAATAATTGATGGAGTACAAGATCCATCTCCTCTTGATCAAATTGCCGACCACCGCCATAAACGAGTCCCGAGCTGATACCCATCCAAGCAATTTCATTGGTCTTTGAATCCTGCATCAGGAAAATCACCTTTCCTATCATTCCACGATTTAGCAAGGCAGTTCCTCCTTTACTTCCACTGGGAAAGTCATTGCCAGTAGTATTCAAACTGTAGAATGGGCCAGGAATAGAGGAGTAATAACGAGTACCTTCCTTTTCGATAAAATCACGGGTGACCACCACTCCCTGAATCAAAAAATCAGGATTTTCCGATGCTTCCTCAAATCCAAAATCAATGAGTTTGTCTCTAAAAATCAATTTGATCCGCTCATTTCTTTTGTCGGAATAATCCTCTTCGATCATTTTAAAAGTCTGGTATTCCTTCAACATTTCTGCATTTGACAAGGTATCCACAGAGACAAGTTCGGTAACCCTGCAGGAACCCAAAACCAATATCAGAACCACCAGAGGAAGGATCTTTTTCATAGCCCAAAGAATTTTAACGAAGTAATTAGAATTACGGAAAATCCAACAACTAGTTCAAAAACGAAGCGAATTTTAGAAATTCATTCTGAAACGCACCCCTGTAGGGCCCAAACTGATATGTTGCACCAATTCGGGCAACTCTTTTCCATGAGCCTGATGAAAGCCGTACATCACGCCGTCAAAAGCCAAAAGAAAAGCACCCTGAAGGATGACTGATTTTCCGAAACCAATCAGTCTTGAGTTATCTGTTCTCAAGCCTCGCTCTTTCATGTAAAGTCCACCAGCCATGTAGGCCACATCCAAAGCTGCGTTGACCAAAAGGATTTTTTCTATGCTTTGCTGGGCTTCCAAAGTCATCCAGAAATCCGTACCGGGCGATTCCTTGGTCGCTTGCCAATACCCAAAGCCTGCAATCAACAGATTCACCGAATTCCAGTACAAATTCATCTGATGAAAAGCCTTGGTTTCACCTGTCGTTTGACTCGCTCCTATCCCGCCCCAAACCATATTTCCAACTGCCCACGTTCCGAGAATCAGCATTCCTTTTTGGTTGTAGCCCAGCCGAACCTGGTTAAATTCCTTAAGTCCCGTGATTTCCTGTGCCAGAATTTCCTGGGAGAACAACAGAAGCAAGAAGATTAAAATTGCTTTTAGGAATAAAATTGGTGCCGCTTTCATGGTCAATCAACAACTGGTAAAGGGTAAAGTTTTCAGAAAGCTGGTTCGCAGAATTTTACAAAGAAAAGGTCTGCCA
>CAYONF010000203.1:0-1664 GCA_964405255.1 uncultured Limnohabitans sp.
GCCGCTATGGAGGCAATAAGCAGATTGACGGTTTCGGGCCCAATGGCGAAACCATCCTGGAATACTCCATTTTTGATGCAATCCGAGCCGGTTTTGGCAAAGTAGTATTTATCGTCAGACAGGAAATTCTTGAGGTAGCCAAGGATAAATTCCTTCCCAAGGTGGAAGGCAAAATCGAAGTCGATTGGGTGATTCAGTCGCTTGATAGCTTTGTACCTGCCGAATTGAAGCAGGCAGACCGGGTAAAGCCCTTCGGTACTGCGCATGCCGTACTCTGCGCCAAAGATGCGATCCGCGAGCCTTTCGCTGTCATCAACGCGGATGATTTCTATGGCAAAGAGGCATTTGAAGTATTGGGCAAATTCCTTTCCACCGAGGTTCGTCCTGACCTGCACGCGATGGTCGGCTATGCGATTCAGAATGTCCTTTCGGAGCATGGCACCGTCAGCCGTGGGGTCTGCGAGACCAACGAAAAAGGCCAATTGATCGGCATGACCGAGCGTACTTCCATCGCCCGAGAAGGCGGCAGAATCCTGAGCAAGGGAGAAAATGAACCGCTGGAAATCGCCGAAAATACCCCCGTGAGCATGAATTTCTGGGGATTTCATCCGGATGTGTTCGGAGATATTGAGCAGATGTGGAACGAGTTTTTACCTGCTAATCAGCATAATCTGAAATCGGAATTCTACATCCCCACCGTGGCCAACAACCTGATCAAGGCAGGCAAGGCTGCCTTTGAGATTTTGCCGGGGGGCAAGGTTTGGTTTGGAGTGACCTACACCGAAGATCGACCTGTGGTGATCGAAGCGCTTCAGAAGCTGCATCAAAAAGGAGAATATCCCGCAGATTTATGGAAATAAATGAAAGAGGCTTCGGCCTCTTTTTTTTTGAAAACATGCCAAATATACCCTTCATAGGGTATTGTATGGTCTTTAATTAACTGACAGATTTGGATTACAAACAAATGGAATACTTACCCTCTTTTCTTTACCTCCTCGCCGTTGGCGTTTTCTTTGCCTTCTTGTTCTTTTTGGGAATCATTGTGTTTAAGCATGGGTGGGAAATATTAAAAAGCTTTTTTAAAAAATAAAGTTAGCAATGGAGATGGATTTGATAACTGAAGGTTCAGGTCTTATAATATGGCAGCTATTCGGCGCGGTTTTTCTGGGCTACATCACTTATCTGGTGATTCGGTTTTTGAGGTCTCAGGGAAGGAAAAATGCCTGAAGAAATGCTTTAGTTTCTTCTTACTTTTTCACCTCACCCTTTTCCACCTCAAAAAAGAATACTTCCGCATCCAATTCTGCTAAAATCTTTTTGGATCGCTCAGGTCTTGCATCGGTCAAAAAAATCTGTCCAAATGTCCCTTTGGACACCAAGTCCATCAGTTTTGAGATCCGCTCATCGTCCAGCTTGTCAAAGATGTCATCCAAGAGCAAAAGGGGTTTTTCACCTTTGTACTCCTCAAAAATCTGAAACTGCGCCAACTTCAACGCAATAATAAAGGACTTCTGCTGTCCCTGACTGCCGATCTTGCGGATGGCGTGTTCGCCAATCAGGAAGTCGTAGTCGTCTTTGTGGATTCCGGCATTGCTGTTTTTGGTCGCGAGGTCTTTTTGCCGAAGGCTGAGAAAATATTCCGCAAAATCCGGCCTTAGCGTTTC
>CAYONF010000204.1:0-1654 GCA_964405255.1 uncultured Limnohabitans sp.
ATCAAAAACCGATTTTGTTTATTTTAGAATTGTCCAAAAAATGGGAAGCCTTCAATTTGATGCGGTGAAATTTATGCGTCAGGAGCGTGAAAAACTTTCTAAAGAATTGGTCAATCTTTCCAATGTGGAGATTTTGGACTATTTCAAGAAAAAAAGAATTGAAAAATCTCAGAAAGCCTAATTTTTCACTCCAACTTCTGATAGAAATATAACTCATACTCCGGCAAGAGTTCCGGGTGTAGGATTTTGATCAGGTCTTTGAGGATCAAATCGGGTCGGACATAGCCGAGTTCGAAGTATTCCAAACCTCCCGTTGCGCCTTTTTTTGCGGTGTAGGTGTAGATCTCGCCGTTTTTCCAAGCCTGAAAGTTTTGGTAGCGAGGTTCATTGCTCCCCATGGTTTTTACATCAGGAAAGTCGGCCGAACCGATCCAAACTGCTGCCTCGGCAGCCCGATCGAGGACGAATTCAAAGTTCAATTGTAGGCTTCCAGAACCGCTTTGATCGGCGAAGACATAATCTCCGCCGGCATTTTGAAGGATTTGCGCTCCCCAACTCTCCGCTCCCGGTGCATACCAAATGTCCTGATACATGACTCCGCTCAGCACTTTTGGTCGATTGTCAGAAGGGATTTGAGCAGCTAATTTTTCTGCTTCCTGATAGGCGGTTTTGATCTGTTCAAATTCTCCGACAGCCTCCTCGTATTTTCCGAGCAAAATCCCTGTAAACTTGATCCATTCGGCTCTTCCCAGGGGATTTTGCTCCACATATTCTCCGTTGATCAGGGCAGGAATTCCGGCTTGCGCAAAGAGATCCAAATACCGCAAATCCTCCCCCAAGGTCGAAATCATGATCCAGTCAGGTTGCAGGTCTATGACCATTTCCGGGTTGGCCGAAGGTCCGCTTCCCAGATCAATTACTTTTCCTGCATCAATTCGCTCCCGGGTAGCTGTCGAAGAGATCAAATCGGTCTGCGGGAATCCGATCAGTTGGTCTGTTTCACCTAGCATATCGAGATGTGGAATCTGCGTGGTCGAGGTTAATACCACCTTGGAAATCGGCAGTTGGACGACCGCATCAAAGCCGGTTTTCTCTACTTGAGAACCTTCCTCTAAAATCAAATAGCTGTAAGTTTTTTCAGCCCCGCTGTAGCCTTGGGTGACGTGGATTTCCCAGAAGTTTTCTCCTTTAAAAAGTTCGAATCCTTTGGCAAATTCCAGTGGAACGGGAGTTTTTTCAAGCGTGGTTTCAGTTTTTTTTCCACAGGAAAAAATAAAGAATGCTATCCCGAAGAATAGGAGGTAAGGGTCTGAAAAATAGGTGAAACTGAATTTTGAAAAAGGCTTTTTCATCTTGGTCGATGGGTGAAATTTTCAACCAAGGTAGCCGTGATTTTAGTTGCTTTCCAAAATTTTTAACATCCGGGCATTTTTCTGTCGGACAAAAATCGTTTTACTTTGAATCGATTTTGGTTCTCAAACCAACTCTTGTTTTTGGGTTGGAGCTTGAGATTAAAAGGGAATTCGGTGCAATACCGGAGCTGTCCCCGCAACTGTGAGTCTGTCCCGATAATTATCGGGAAAAAACTTTTGCACCACTTAGCCATTGTCCGAATCCGAAAGGAAGAGGGTGAGAAGGCCGGCAAAAGTCAGAC
>CAYONF010000205.1:0-1645 GCA_964405255.1 uncultured Limnohabitans sp.
TGATATATGCCCAATCCTGATTGTTTTTAGGATTAGAAACTTGGGTAAGCTCTGTAAAGCTTTCGGTTACGAAGAAGGCACTGTATCCACCTTGGAGCGAAACTGCCTCATTGATAATCAGCCCAAAGGAAAGGTCTAACTCCGATCCCAGGTAGTTGTCGGCACCGGATGCCAGGGATTGTTGGGTCCAAAAAAAGTGATAATCCGCCTGAATCCAGGATTTAGGATTTGGGGTAAATCTTCCTTTCAGATATAAATCCTGCAAACCCACGGATTCCTCATATGGACCGCCGACATAGAAATAATCCATGAAACCATTGAAAAGGTGATTGGTGCCGTATTGTGGCAAGAAAGACCGGTCTTTTTCCTCTCCGTTTTTCGAGCCACTGAGAATTTCACCACCCAAGGCAAACTCCAGTTTTTTGTTTTTTGCTGAGTCCAAGGTGAACTCCTTTTTAAGATCCACACCCACATTCCAACCTGAAATCGGGAGTTGGTCAAAATTCTCACCGGTTTGCATATAAGCAAAACCGCTTGTTTTTAGCTTTTTTGGGCTCCCAAACTGGAAATTAGAAAGTCCGAAGGTCTGTCTGAAAAACACCTTTCCGGCATTCTCTCTTCCTTCATTCCAAAAAAGAAGGGAATAGGGTACAGCTCCAGAACCTTTCTCGTATCGGACAAATTGAGCCGTTTTATATTGATTAGGCTGCTCGTAGGTTGTCTCCGAAAGCCGGGGAATTTGCTGATTAAATGCTGCACCGAAATGGAGCTTTGAAGACTCATTTTCGAAGCGTAAAAGTGCCAGATCGTGTGACCTTGCCTGCAATGCCCAATCTACATTTCCCAAAAAACGGAAATTATCATAATTGAGCTCCTGTCTTCCTACTTTCAAAGACCACTTGGGATTGAAATTGACCAATCCCCAAGCCTCATGAACGGAAAGAAACCCATCACTTACATTCAATTGACTGGTACTTCCCCAAGTCCTCACATCTTGGACACTCATGAAAAAACTGAAATCCTGATGTTGGTATTCAGCCTGGATTCTTGCCCGGTGGGCCAGAAAAAAAGCAGGTTTCTGATCGCTTTCTATTGGCCTTTGAAAGCCATTTCGATATTCTCCCCGAACGATATACTGCCCATTGAATGAAAACTGGGCTTTTGCCATTGGGAAAATTCCAATCAGGCAAAACACCGCAAGGAGACTCAACTTTGATTTCATAATCTTGACTTTAGTGATGATCTATTTTATCTGCCAAATCAGGAGCTTTTGCTTTCAGCATTTTTTTGGTAACATCAGACATCCACCATAGGCAGACAATTGAAATAACCAACATCAACATCCAGCTGCTCGTCCAAATCCCTGTACCTTCCAACAGATAGCCAAAAAGGATCGGGCAAAAGAAACCGCCTAAGCCTCCGATGACGCCGACCATTCCCCCAACTACTCCAACTTCATTTGGGAAATAATCGGGAATAAACTTATAGACTGAGGCCTTTCCGATTCCCCATACGATTCCCACTACCAGCGTCAGGACAGCAAATACCCACATATTCGCCTCAAAATTGATCCTTGTGATCCCTTTGACTACCAGTTGCTTCTTTTCCACCTCATCCCCCGCTGTCACGACTGGTTCTTGCCAGG
>CAYONF010000206.1:0-1617 GCA_964405255.1 uncultured Limnohabitans sp.
TAGAAGTGGACTCCATAGCCGGAGGAATGTGTATGTTAGTTTCTCCTGAGGTGGTTAAATCAGGAGTGCTGCCTGACAAAGACTTATTCTTTGGATTTGAAGAGTTGGACTTTTGCCTGAAGGTTTCCAGAAAGGGTTTTGCTTTGGTCGTTGACTGCAAATTATTCCTTGAAGCTCGAAAAGAGACAGGGCGATTGGATTTTGAGCGCCCAACTTATCAGCAAAAAAAGAATCTTGCCCGGGAATACTACAGTCTCAGAAATCTCCTTTTTATCTCGGATTCCTTGACGCTGAATACCATGAAGAAGAGATTGATAGCAAAATGGATTGCTAAGGCTTTTTATGGGTTTCGCTATGGTTTAGGCTATGGCTGGAAAAATATGCAGATGATTACCTTGGCCTTTTGGCATTATTTCCGGGGGATAAAAGGAAAAACAATAAGCATTGGCTAAACCCACCATCCTATACCTCCTCGACACCCTTCAAACAGGAGGAGCGGAGAAAAGCCTTTTGGAAATCACCTCCCGTTTTCAACACTTTACCCCGGTATTTGTAACCTTGTTTGATGGTAGGCATGACTTACTGCCAGAATATGAAAAAGCTGGTATTCCCGTAATTCGCTTGGGGTTACCGGTATCCAATCGCTTTGGAGAGATCGCTGGTAAAGTGGATGAGTTGGTTCGCGAACATCAGGCGGTGATCGTACATTCTAGTATTTTCCGCTCAGACATGGTAGCCCGTCGCCTAAAAAGCAAGGTCAAAATCGTCAATAGCCTGGTCAATAACAGTTACCGCAAGCGTCGCTATGACGGGCTGAATTGGAAAGGAAAATTGGCTTTAATGGGGGTGCAGTTTCTTGACCGGTTTTCATTAGGAAAAGTTGATTTGATGATTGCCAATTCTCAAGTTTTGGTTGATTCCCATCGGAAAACCATCGGACTTGATCCCAGAAAAACAGTTGTAATTCATCGCGGCCGTCCTATTCCAGTGAGCAGTAATCAGTTTACAGGAGGCAGGATTCCTTCAGCTGTTCCAGATAGCTATCGGGACCGGAAACTGGAAACTGCCAACTGGCTCTGCGTAGGTCGTCTGATCGAGCGAAAAGGCCATAAAGATTTGCTTAAGGCATTTGCAGGCTTGCTGAAAACCAGGCCTGAAGACCGATTGGTTTTGGCTGGAGACGGGGAATACAAGCGCGAAGTGGAAAAGGAAATTAAAAGTCTGGAAATCGGAGGATCTGTAGATTTGTTGGGTACTGTGAAGAATGTTGGGGAATTGCTGAGCCAATCTGATTTTTTTGTTTTTCCATCCTATTTCGAAGGCCTTCCCGGTGCCTTGATCGAAGCCATGCTATCCAAGATTCCCATTATCTGTTCGGATATCCCCGAAAACAAGGAATGCGTGGATGAATCCATGTGCCTGTTTCACCGGGTAGGGGATTCGGATGATTTAGCCCGCCAACTAAAAAAAGCCCTAAGCTTGGAAGATTGGGAAGCAAGAACTCAGCGTGCTTACGACTTTGCGGTAGAGCATTTTAATATCGAAAAGATTTCGAAAGAGTATGAGGAGGTGTATCAAAAGCTGTTAGCGGGACATTGATGAAAATTCTCCAAATCC
>CAYONF010000207.1:0-1614 GCA_964405255.1 uncultured Limnohabitans sp.
CCCTGAACGATGTCTCCGAAATCCTTAGAATTTTCCTTGAAGGTGATCACTGCACCGGAGGCTTGATCTTGTGCATTGGCTTGGAATACAAGGACAAATGCGAACAGACTGAATAGAATTCCTAGTTTTTTCATGGTTTAATTGTATTGGTTTTCTACTATTTCAATTTTTTATCAAGTATCCAAACAACAAGATACTTGGGTTTTTCATTCCAAATCTGAAAAACACATGCCAAAAATACAGATTAGCATGGTTAAAAATTGTGAATTGATCAGATTGTTTTATCATCATGCGGTGTCTATCGGTCTGACAAAAAAGGTCGGAGAAAAATTCACTAAGAAGAGTTCTTCGGTGGCCCGTGTCACTGCGGTATACAACCATCGGACAAAATCCCGGTCTACCTGCTCTTCATTCAAATAGCCCTGATCTACAAATACCGCTTTCCACTGCCCCCCCTGAGCCTTGTGACAAGTCAACGCATAGGCAAATTTTACCTGCAAGGCGTTGAGATACGGGTCTGTTCGGATGTGTTCCATGCGCTCGGTTTTGTTGGCTACATCGGCATAATCTTCCGCCACCTGATCATAGAGACTTCGGTATTGGTCTCGGGTCAAGGAAGGAGAAGCGGAATACAGCGTATCCAAAATAACTTTTGCTTCGAAAAATGGCTCTTCGGGATAATCCAAGAGCCTCAATTCCAAGGTAGCAAACCGCAAACCATACATTTCTTCGAAGTTTCGGATCTTCATGACTTCTGCCATATCGCCGTTTGCCAAAAAATTGACTTTGTCTGACTCCGCCATGTAGGTGTAGTTGTTTTTCACAATCATCAACAAGTCGCCGGAGCTGATTTCATCCTCAAAGAAATGAATCACCCGGCGGATGTATAGATTATACTGAACGGCGGATTTGTTGGAGCGTGTGACGATGGTGGTGTTTTCTGTCCCGAATTTGTCATAGGCATACCTCAGACCATCTTCCAGTTTCTCTGAAGTCATCTTGAAAATATCCCGGAATGGGTTGGTCTGGATTTTCACCTTAGGCTCCTGCAGGAGCAATTGATCCCTCAGGACAGTTGCATTGTACAAAATCCCTGATTCTAACTTTTGCCGCATCACCTCGGTGAGTTCGATTTGATCTGCCTCTAGCCTATAGTGCCTCAGCAAATAGCCTGCTTCCAAAGCTGGACTGTATTCACTGCCTACAGGCGGAAGCTGAGCAGTATCTCCGATAAAAAGAAGGCGGTTATCCTTGCCGGAAAAAACAAACTGAATCAAATCCCATAGCAGATTTCCTGACATTCCTCCATCATCAGCCAGCATGGAAGATTCATCCACAATGAAAACGGTATCTTTGTAGTAATTCTTTTGAAGAATAAACCCACCTCCCATCGTTCCGGGATCGCCTTTGGGTTTATAGATTATCTTATGAACGGTATAAGCCCCCCGTCCCGAATAATTGCTCATCACTTTTGCTGCCCGTCCCGTAGGAGCCAAAAGAAGGGATCGCATATCCATCCTGGGCAATACCTTTACCAGAGCGGAAATCAAAGAGGTCTTTCCGGTCCCTGCATAGCCTTTAAGCACAAATACCGGCTTATCCTCGGGCTTTTTC
>CAYONF010000208.1:0-1614 GCA_964405255.1 uncultured Limnohabitans sp.
TCATTGCCAAGGAATGCGTCTTTGAACTGATTCATCCCGGCATTGGTAAACATCAGGGTTGGGTCATTTTTGACCACAATCGGGGAGGAAGGAACGTACTGATGCTGTTTGGATTGGAAAAACTCGATGAAGGTACTCCGGATTTTCTTTGCTTCCATGGAAGGTCTGAGGTGCAGAAATGAATTATTCTTGTTTTTTGGCCAATTGAAGGCCTTTTTTATCGGGTGACAAAATTAACAGAAATGCCGGGCTTATGCGCATCTACTTCAGGATTTTGAGCCTGGATAAAAAAATACGAAGCTGTTTTTCAAGAATCGAAGAAGCTGTTTTTCCCTCCGGCCAAATTCCAATTTTCGGAAGTTTGGTTTCTGTCAGTTCTTTTTCGCTTCTTTTTCAGCTTTCTTCCGGGCTTTTTCCTGGTCTTTGTAATAGCCTCTGAAGAGGAAATTGGACTTCATCGCCTCCATATTCTGGTTCAGATGGTAGGTGCTTTGCTCCACATTTTCCATGGTCCGGACCAGCTGTTCCCGGAAGGCAGAATCACTCAAAATCAAGCCGGCAGTCCCCTGGCCTTTGTCGATATTCTGGAGGAGTGAATTCATACTTTCCATCACTTCGGCCGCTTCTGCGCTGGTCTGATTCAATTGCTCCAGCGATTGTTCAAGATTTTGGTTCATCACCGAATCGGTAAAGAGGTTGTTGACGATGCCATCGCCTGCTTGAAAAGTCTGCATCATGTCTTTGCCGGCTTTGGCCATGGCAGATGCATTTTGCCCTGCTGTATGAAGTTGCTTCACGGCACCTCGCAGATCGAGCGCTAAATTGGGATCCGACAAAATTTCCCACACTGCCTGACTGTTGTTCAATCGTTCGGTGATTTCAGCGAGATTGATCAGGGTCAACTCGAGGTATTCCCCGGTAGAACTCAGTTTTTCGATCATCTCTTCAGTTCCGATTTGATCCAGTGCATACAGCACATCCCCCTCTTCAATAGCTTCAGCATCCCCAGCCTGAGGATGAATCTGGACAATTTTATTTCCCATGAGTCCATCGGTGTTGATGGTGATCAACGCATTCTTTTTGATGAATTCCTGCATGGATTTATGGATCAGCATGGTCATGACAATCGTGGAATCATTCTGCATTTCCAGGGACTTCACTGTACCGACTTCCATTCCCTGAAAGCGCACATTGTTTCCGGGGACCAAGCCGTTTACATTGTCTATCTGGGCCAAAATGGGGATGGAGGTGCCAAAAATGTTTTGGTTTCTCCCGATCATGTAGAGGGAAAAAACCAAAAACAGAGATCCGGCGATGACCATTATCCCGAGTTTGGTATTGGATGCTGCTTTGTCGTTTTTCATAGTCAGTCAAAAAACTCCCTGACCTTGGGGTCAGAGACAGTTTGAAGATTTTCATAAGTATCCGAAATGTAATTCCTGCCTTCAATCAGCATAATTACCCGGTCGGAAGTCATCCGGATGCAATTCATGTCGTGCGAAATGATAATCGCCGTAGCATTGTATTTTTCCTGCACTTTGAGCATCAGTTCGCTGATTTCTCTGGCCGTAATCGGGTCCAGTCCGGTGGTCGGTTCATCGTAGAGGATCACTT
>CAYONF010000209.1:0-1576 GCA_964405255.1 uncultured Limnohabitans sp.
ACCCACTTGACGCGTATTGTGATGAGGGGCCGGCTGTGTCGAAAAACAGCCTAAAAATCGCCTGGACACTGAAAGGTCAGCGGGAAATTAAAGCTGGGGAGATTTATTATGAAAATGGAATACCAAGACTGAAGGATGTCCAAACAGTGATTTCGTACCAGGATTCTTCTGCCTATGTTAGATTGGAAACTCAGGACTTCAGGCCCCCACTCAACGAGGAATTGATTTACACGCATTATTGGGGGGATCAGCGAGATCAATACTTCAATTCTCAGGTTTTCGGCTTCAACCTGACCACCAAAGAGACCAAAAAGTATACAGACCTCCCCAAGAGCTACAATGAGGCGGAAGGCATTTTCCCGGATGGCGATTTTATGGTGATCGAAAGCGATCGGCATCAACCTGCCAACGAAAGAAACAAATACAAGCTTGACATCTACAAACTAAAACTCGACGGTAGTGGAGAGGTAGAGCGCTTGGCGGATTTTTCCACGAGGTATTTCAATAAAATCAAGTCTGATAATCCCGTGGTAAATAAAGCGGGCACCCACATTGCGCACCAATTTGGCTACCAAGAAGGCGCTGGTGATGGAAGAGGAATTTTCTTGTTTGATTTGGAGGCCTATGAAAAGGCCAAATCCGCCGAAAAGAAATAGATAATATTCTTTGAATAACGAATTTTCGTTCATCAATCCTGACTTAAACTACATGAGCATAGCTGAACGACATAAGCATATTTTGGATGATTTGGACAAAAGCGGATTTGTCAGTGTCTCCGATTTGGCCAAATCCCTGCAAGTGACCGTCGTCACGATCCGAAAGGATCTGAAAATCCTGGAAGACAAAGGGTTACTTTATCGTTCTCATGGAAGTGCTACATCGGCTTCCCCTTATGTATCAGACCGTTCGGTTCAGGTCAAGAAATTGGAACAGGTGGAGGAAAAAAGCCGGATAGCACAAAAGGCACTGGAGTTTTTGGAGCCACATGATGCGATCATTATCGGTTCGGGCACCACCGTGGGCACTTTTGCGCAGGTGATCCCAAGAAATTATCCCCTGACTGTATTGACCTCTGCGATGAATGTGGCGATGGCATTGATTGATGCTACGGAGATTGAACTGGTCCAGCTGGGCGGCGTGGTACGAAAAAGCAGCAGCTCGGCAGTAGGACATTTTGCCGAAGAAATGCTGAAAAGCTTTGCCTGCAGCAAGTTGTTTCTCAGTGCAGATGGAATCAGTCTTGACTTTGGACTGACCACCTCCAATATGATGGAAGCTCACCTGAATGCCCAGATGATCCGCTCGGTTCGGAAGACTATTGTACTGGTCGATAGCAGTAAGTTTGGCAGAAAAGGATTCGGAAAAATCGGAGAGCTCGAGGATGTGGATGTGATCATCACCGACTCGGAAATTCCAGAACTGTATCGCGAAAAGTTGGAGGAAAAAGGGATCGAAGTAGTAGTGGTTTAAAAATCCTTGTACACTTTCCGCTCTACCTTTGATTTGTTTTTTTCCAAAGTCACCACATAAATGAAATCATACTCCAGATCGGTCAGATCAGCAAATTTTTCTTGAT
>CAYONF010000210.1:0-1559 GCA_964405255.1 uncultured Limnohabitans sp.
GCCCGATAAGGATTAAGCCAGGCGTGAAATTCCAATCCCCGGTCGTGTGCCTCTTTGATCATCCAGGTCAGCGGATTTTCCTGGGTTTCCGGGGCTTTTCCCTGCTTTCCGGTCAGGTATTTGGACCAGGGCGCATAGTTGCTCGGATAAAAGGCATCCCCGGCAGTGCGGATTTGCACGATGACCGCATTGAAATTTAGGTTTTTGTAGTAGTCCAAGAGTTTGATGTATTCCCGCTTTTGTACCTCCCAGGGAGAATCCGGTGAAACAGGCCAGTCGATATTGGCGACGGTGGCGATCCACACAGCACGGAACTCACGGGGAATGTCAGGCATGCGATAGGAGAGTGGCTTCAGGGCAATTGCCGGCTGGGGAAGTGGCTTTGTCGGAAGATTTTCGCTGGTTTTTGGAGGGATGGAGGAAGTGGATGTACCCGGTCGAGGAGTGGTGGTCGAGACTGGCTTTTTGGATTTACAAGCCGCAAACAAAAGAATGCTGATCAGGAAAAGGTAAAAGAGTCTTTGGGAGAAGCGCATTGAGGAATTTGGGAATGAAAATGGAATTCGTATTAATTGAATTTTGACAATTGGTGGTCTGTGGGGGCCTGATTGTCAGGCAGGTACTGGCCACGGTTTTTGGTTTAAAGCTTTGGGACTGGTTTTAAGTTGAGGTCAGACAGTTTTTTTCGGAGTTGATTCATAAACTTATCACCCGGATCGGATTTTACGGTTCGGTAATTTGGGTCTGTTTCTTTCCAAAGATCCGTAGTTTGAAAATTTTGGTATTCATGATGGCCGATCACATAGTCGATGGGATATTTTCTTTTTAGATGGCGAATCAATTTTTCATTGGCTTCGAGCTGGGCTTTTGTCAACGGCATTTCATCGCTGCCGATGTTTTCAATTCCGATAGCCAGATAGTTTAAGCCAATAACGTGCCGTGCGAAAGTGGTATCTGGCAAAAGCCTGAAAATTGTCCCGTCCCGATCGATCAGAAACTGACTGGAAACATTCAGGTTGCTTGCTCCGGTCAGGTCTGCCCGCCCACCCAAAGTCGGGGGATTGAAGACATCAAAAGTCACCTCGATGTTGCTGATCGCAGTCCAATGAACGACAACCATCTGAGGTTCGATGGTGGCCTCCTTTTTTTCCAGTCCATGCCTTTCTTTGAGGTATTGAAGGGAAAGTTGCTCCCGCTCATCATTCCAGGTGATGGGTTTGTCGATGATACGGAAAGTAGCCTTTGGGCTGCAGGAAAAAGCAAAAAGGGAGGCAAGAATGAAAGAAATTCCGGGGAGTTTGATTTTCATTTTTTCTGGGCTTCAGGGAGAGATTTGGGCAGGCTAAACTAGGCAGAAATTGGCAGGAATGGTAAATTTTCATGGTATGGAGTTGTGAAAACGACCAGGCCTAAAGTGAAAAAGCCGGCTAGAAAGCCGGCTTTACTGGTGAATTTAGCACTTTTCTCTCTTTGGAATATTATCTGAATTCATATTCCACGCCACTTACCTGGGTCAGCAAGGTTGCCGGGGCATCGAGTGCCAATGCGGAATTTGGCGG